>NZ_JAJOMX010000001.1:3740000-4340000 GCF_024699925.1 Mesorhizobium sp. J428 | reverse complement strand
TGGCGACCGCCATCGCCATCAAGCTCGATTCCAAAGGGCCAGTGCTCTTCAAGCAGAAGCGACACGGCTTCAACAACGAGGTGATCGAGGTCTACAAGTTCCGGTCGATGTATGCCGACCGGTCCGACCCAAGCGCGAAGCAGGCTGTTATCAAGGGCGATCCGCGCGTCACGCGCGTCGGACGGATTATCCGCAAGACATCGATCGACGAACTGCCGCAGTTCTTCAATGCGCTTTTCGGGTCGCTGTCCTTGGTCGGTCCGCGGCCGCACGCAGTCGCGGCGCAGACACACAACCTCCTCTACAACGAGGTCGTCGATGGCTACTTCGCCCGCCACCGCGTCAAGCCCGGCGTGACCGGCTGGGCGCAGATCAATGGCTGGCGCGGCGAGATGGATACCGACGAGAAGATCAAGATGCGCACCGAATACGACCTCTACTACATCGAGAACTGGTCGCTCTGGTTCGATCTCAAGATCCTGTTCATGACGCCGGTCCGGCTGCTCAACACGGAAAACGCCTACTGATGGACGCGGTCGCCGGCCAGCTTCCGCGCGCGGCGGTCAACGACAAGGCGATCGCGATCATCGTCTCCTGCGCGGTCTCTCTCGGCGTCTTCCTCGCCGGCTTCGTCATCCGCGAGCCCGCCCCCTACGAACTCTACATGGCCGGGCTCATTGCAGTCTGGGCGCTGTTCGGCCTGCGTATTTCGAAGGGCATCACACCGCTCCTTGTGCTTCTGATCGCTTTCAACATCGGCGGCATGATCTCCATGACGCAGATGGCAGACCTGAAGGACACGCCGCTCTACATCGCCGTGTCGCTGTTCCTCGCCTTCACGGCGGTGTTCTTCGCGGCTGTTATCGAATCGCGGCCAGATCTCTATGCACTGATGTTCCGCGCCTGGGTCGCGTCCGCCGTCATCACCGGGCTGGCGGGCATCCTCGGCTATTTCCATGCCCTGCCTGGCTTTGAAATGTTCACGAAATACGAGCGGGCGGCCGGCGTGTTCCAGGATCCGAACGTGTTCGGACCGTTCCTGGCGCTGCCCGGCATCTGGCTGCTCTACCGCATCCTTACAGGCGGACCGTCGGAATGGCTGCGCTGCGTGCCGCCGCTGCTCGTCATCATCATCGCGATCTTCCTGTCGTTCTCGCGCGGCGCGTGGGGCCTGTTCGGCGTCAGCGCGATCCTCGTGACGGGCACACTGTTCCTGAGAAGCCAGAGCGGCATGTTCCGGCTGCGGCTGGCGATGATGACGGTCGCCGCCTTCGCGCTGCTCGTGGTGGCGATCCTGGTGGCGCTGCAGATCCCGTCCGTCGCCGAACTCTTCACCACCCGTGCCCAGCTGGTGCAGGAGTATGACGGCGCGCGTCTCGGCCGCTTCGCCCGCTACGTGATCGGCTTCCAGCTGGCGACGGAACATCCCTTAGGCATCGGCCCGCTCGTCTTCGGCCAACTCTATGGCGAAGACACGCACAATATCTGGCTGAAGGCGCTGATGGACTACGGCTGGCTCGGCTTCGCCTCCTGGCTCACCATGATCGTCTGGACGATCGCGGCAGGCTTCCGGATCCTGTTTCGCGAGCGGCCGTGGCAACCTTTCCTGCTGTGCGCCTGGGTGACCCTGATAGGCCATGTTGCGCTCGGCTCGGTCATCGACACCGACCACTGGCGTCACTTCTACATCCTGATCGGCATGGTCTGGGGCGCGATCGCACTGGAACGGCGATACGGCGCAAGCACTACGGTCTGAGCGCCCTATCGCGTGCCGCCGTCGTCCTTGGCCGCCTTCGGCAGCGGCAGCCAGTGCGCCGTAAGATCGGCCGCTACATCCTGCTTGGCGGAATGAAGCAGTACGAGACCCGGGCTGCTTGCCTCGATCACAGGATAGAATTGCGGGTTCTGCCGGCCGGCCGACATGTGAAACACGTTCTGGTCCCCATAGGCGAACAATTCGCGCTGCGTGATGTAGCTGTCGCTATTCAGATCGGCACTGCCGGTGATCGCGCGCGCGAAGACGTAGCTCGCCAGCCCCTGCCGCTCGCCCTCAAAATCCTGCTCCATCGCGAACTCCTCCTCCTGCGAGGCGCCGAAGAACGTCACGTTGGCAAATTCGCGATCGAGAATGCCACCGGCATGACAGCCGTCGATCAGCACGATGACGTTGACATTCTTGCGTGCAGCAGCCGCCATCCACTCGGTGAAGATGTCGTCGGTCAGCTTCCTGTCAGCGCTGAAGTCGGCGAGGTCGGAATATTTGTCGAGCGGCTGAGGTCCGGGAAGAATGAGGAAGTCGCGCAGTCCATCCTTCTCGTTCGGCTTGTCCGGCGCCGGCTCCTGCGTCCCCTGCCCCGAATAGGTGAAGACAATCGTGTCGCCGGGATCGGCATCTTCGAGCAAATCGTTCCAGACGTAGTCAATGAATTTGAGGCGGGCGTCCTGGTCGAGGAGTGTGACGACCTTCTCAGCCCCGACGGCGGCGAGCGCGTCCGACATATGCCTTGCATCATTGACCGCGCCGCGCAGGTTGTGTCGTCCACCATAATCGTCGATGCCGATCACCAGGCCGTAGAGCTTGGGACGCGGTGCCTTGAGATAGAACTGACCGACCACCTGGTCGTAATAAGCCGGGTCCTGGTCGTGCGGCACGGTCGCGGCGAGAGCATGCACCTCGACCTGCGTGCGCTTGGCGATCTCGACCGCGGGCATCCCCGGCGTCGAGAGGATCGGCTTGAACGTGCGCGTGAAGACCGAGTTCGGATCGGTATCGTCTGGCCCGAGCCGGTCCAGCGCCTTCTGGCCGATGCCGGCGGAATAAAGGACGAAGGCGCCCTTCTGCGGCGTCATCCGCGCCAGGCCGCCATAGGCGCGCACTGCTCGCGTATCGGCGTCAGGCGGGAAAGGATTGTCGCGACAGGCGTCGAGCACGACGAAGGCGATCTCGACACCACGCTCGTAGATCCGGTCAACCAGCTCCTGCGCGTCGACTGAGTATCGCTCGAGACGCGATTCGCGGACCGCGTCGAGCGCGGGCATGTCGGCCGGCAACAAGAAGTTGCGTTGCTCGTAGCTCACGCCGTGGCCAGCGAAAAAGAAGAAGGCGACGTCGCCCCGCTTCAGACTGTCGACGAAATCGTCCACCGCATCGTCGAAATCTCTCGCAGATACGTTCAGCTTCAGCGTGACGGAGAAGCCAAGTTCCTCCAGCGTCGACTTCAGGGAAACGGCGTCCCCTTCGGCCTTGTTGAGGTCGGTCAGTTCATTGTAGTCGTTGTTGCCGATTACCAGCGCAAGCCGTCGCTGGCCCTTGGAGACAGCCTCCTTCAGCGAGGGCATCGCCCGAAGGTCCTCGACTACCGCGGCGATGTCGTCGGCGCGGCGAGCTAGGTCCGCCCTTATCTCGCCGTCGAGTGCCAGGCCCGCCTGTGCCGGCGCCGCAAGCAGGCAGCCACAGACGATCCCCAGGCGCGCCAGCACCGTCGCTCCGAATCTCGCCCTTCCGCGCGCGTCCACGCCGCCCGAACCTCCACGTGCGACCACAGAATAATCCCGGCGTGCCGCGCTATCAACAAGGCGGAACAACACCTGGTAGTCTTGGGCTTTCATTGCCAAGGCCGATTTACCCCCTTGCCTCGCAAGCCCGTGTTCTATAGGGCTTGCCGCGGTTCGGAGCGTAGCGCAGCCCGGTAGCGCACTTGACTGGGGGTCAAGGGGTCGTGGGTTCGAATCCCGCCGCTCCGACCATTGAAATTACCGGCATGCGCGTCCCATTTCGGGTGCGTCTTCTTTGCCCTGCGCGGGCGTCTCAAAATATCGGCAAGGTCGTCCATGGAAATCTTCACCGCCGAAGGGTTCACCGCGCTTCTGCAGGTCCTCGCGATCGACCTCGTCCTGGCAGGCGACAATGCCATTGTCATCGGCCTCGCCGCGGCCGGCCTGCCGAAAGAGCAGCGCAGCAAGGCGATCCTCATCGGTATCCTCGCGGCTACCGTGCTGCGCATCTGTTTCGCGCTGATCACTACCCAGTTGCTCGCGCTCGGCCCGGGCCTGCTGGTCGCAGGCGGACTTCTGCTGCTCTGGGTCTGCTGGAAGATGTACCGCGAGATGACGGTCAGTCACGAGGAAGAGCATGCCGCGGAGGAAGCGCTTCTCAACCGAGACACCAACGAGGACGGCACAATCGCCAAAGGCGCGCCGCGCAAGACCTTCGCGCAGGCCGCGTGGCAGATCGTCATCGCCGACGTGTCGATGTCGCTCGACAACGTGCTGGCGGTCGCGGGCGCGGCGCGCGAGCACCCGACAGTCCTCATCATCGGCCTTGCAATGTCCATTGCCCTGATGGGCTTTGCTGCGTCCTTCATCGCGCAGCTTCTGCACCGTCACCGCTGGATCGCCTATGTCGGCCTGATCATCATCCTCTACGTCGCGCTGAAGATGATGTACGACGGCGCGGTCGGCATCTGGCCGGAATATTCATTCACGGCCCTCTTCGGCGGCGCATAAGCGCCGCCGCCGGCCTTTCACCTCTTCTTTTCGGGTAGGTCGGTCAGCGCACCTGATCGAGCAGGCGCTTGCATTCGAGCAGATCGAACAGCGCCTCCTGCAGCAACGCGCGATTGTCTTTCGACAACCGCGACTGGCCAGGCGCCACCGGACCGTCGTCGTCGGCCTTGCCCAAGCCAAAGAAACGCCGGCTGGGCTTCACCTTCGGCTCGCCCACCAGCATCTCGTCGTCCACGCCGCCACGCGGGGCCGTGCTCGCGGTAGCCGCTTGCGCAACCTCCTGCTTGCGCGCAGCGATCGCCGCGACTGCAGCCATGTCGCCGGTGCCGACGGCAGCAATGAACTGGTTGCCGTTCTCGCGCAGCAGCTTCTGGACGCCCTTGATCGTGTAGCCCTGGTCGTAGAGCAGGTGGCGGATGCCCTTGATCAGGTCCACGTCCTGCGGCCGGTAATAGCGGCGGCCGCCGCCTCGCTTCATCGGCTTGATCTGGGTGAATCGCGTCTCCCAGAAGCGCAGCACGTGCTGAGGCAGGTCGAGGTCTTCGGCGACCTCGCTGATGGTGCGGAATGCGTCGGGGCTCTTGTCCATGCGGCTACGCCTCCCCCAATCGTGATTCGTCACACATTCCAGCGGTTTGCGCGGCGATATTCAAGGCGATGTGGAGACGCGGGCGAAACCGCCCCCAGCTATTTTCCGCCTTTCGGCTTCGCCTGCTGGTGATTCCGGAGGATCTTGCTCTTCAGGACGTTCGATGCCTTGAAGGTCATGACCTTGCGCGGAAGGATCGGCACTTCCTCGCCGGTCTTCGGGTTGCGCCCGATTCTCTCGTTCTTCGAGCGCACCTGGAAGGTCGCGAAGGAGGACAGTTTGACAGTCTCGCCGCGCACGATCGCGTCGCAAATCTCGTCGAGCACCA
This sequence comes from Mesorhizobium sp. J428, assembly GCF_024699925.1. Taxonomy (NCBI): domain Bacteria; kingdom Pseudomonadati; phylum Pseudomonadota; class Alphaproteobacteria; order Hyphomicrobiales; family Phyllobacteriaceae; genus Mesorhizobium; species Mesorhizobium sp. J428. The sequence goes on along the minus strand of NZ_JAJOMX010000001.1, from coordinate 4,334,577 downwards.
TCTCGACAAGTTGTGCGGATTCGGTTCGAGACAATCCCACCTTGCGGTAGACTGCCTCAGCGAGGTCGGCGCGCGTAAGTGTGTTTCCCCCCATGCGACCTTCCTGCAAACCAACAAATCCGACTAAACAGCGATAAAGCAACGTAAAAAATCAACCGGCCCCGGTCAAGAACCTACGGCATGCGCCCCCCGGCGCCGCAAGATCTGTCCGAACCCCGACCTTACCAACGTAGCAGAACGGCTCCCCACGTAAAGCCTCCACCCATCGCCTCGATCAGGACCAGATCGCCCTTCTTGATCCGGCCGTCGGCGACCGCGACGGAAAGCGCGAGAGGAACGGAGGCGGCAGATGTGTTGCCGTGCTCGCTCACGGTTGCGACAACCTTGGATGGAGCGATGCCCATCTTCTTCGCCGACGCGTCGATAATGCGCAGATTGGCCTGATGAGGAACAAACCAGTCCAGCTCCTCCGCCGTCGCACCGCCCGTTGCGAGCGCCGACGTCACCACATCGGTAATCATGCCGACAGCGTGCTTGAAGACTTCCTTCCCTTCCATGCGCAGATGGCCCACCGTGCCGGTGGTCGATGGCCCGCCGTCGACATAGAGCTTGTCCTTATGGGCGCCATCGGAGCGCAGCGCGGAGGAGAGGATGCCCGTGTCGGCGCTTGTTCCGTCCGTCTCCGCCGCTTCCAAGACGATCGCGCCGGCGCCGTCGCCGAACAGGACGCAGGTCGTACGATCCGACCAGTCGAGGATGCGTGAAAAGGTTTCCGCGCCGATGACCAGGACCCGCTTTGCCATGCCGCCGCGGATATGCAGATCGGCGACCGAGACGGCATAAACGAAGCCGCTGCACACGGCCTGGAGGTCGAAGGCGAAGCCGTGGTGCATGCCGAGCCGGTTCTGGATCTCCACCGACGTCGCCGGAAAGGTGTTGTTCGGCGTCGAGGTGGCAAGCACGATCAGGTCGATGTCGGCCGGCGTGAGACCGGCGTTGGCGAGAGCGGCGCGGGCGGCGGCTTCGCCGAGCGATGCCGTGGTCTCGTCGTCCGAGGCGATATGGCGCTGGCGGATGCCGGTGCGCTGCACGATCCACTCGTCGGACGTGTCCACCATCTGCGAGAGTTCGGCGTTGGTGAGTACGCGCCGAGGCAGGGCGGACCCCACCCCCTTCACTTGCGAGCGGATCATCAGTCTTGCCCTTCCTCGGTGGGTTCGGCGGCCTTGCGGCGCGACAGTTCCGGCGCGCGGGCATGGAACTGATCGAGGTCGGCGCGGATCTTCTCGATTAGCCCGTTGCGCGCCATGTCGTAGCCGAGTTCGACAGCAGCGGCAAACCCCTCGTCGTCGGTGCCACCGTGGCTCTTCACCACGATGCCGTTCAAGCCCAGGAAAACGCCGCCATTGATCTTGCGGACGTCCATCTTTTCGCGCAGCCTGTCAAACGCCCCCTTGGCGAAGAGGTAGCCGATCCGGGCCATCAGCGTCCGGCTCATCGCCGCGCGCAGGTAGCCGGAGATCTGCTTGGCCGTGCCTTCCGCGGTCTTGAGCGCGATGTTGCCGGAGAATCCTTCGGTCACGACCACGTCGGTGGTTCCTTTGCCCAGGTCGTCGCCTTCGACAAAACCGCGATAGTCCATCGAAGTAAGTTCGGCTGCGCGCAGCAGCGAGCCCGCCTCGCGAACGTCCTCCTGGCCCTTGATCTCCTCAACACCGACATTGAGCAGGCCGACCGACGGCTTCGCGATGCCAAAGACGGCGCGCGCCATCGCAGAGCCCAGAATGGCGAAATCGATCAGCTGATGCGCGTCTGCGCCGATCGTAGCACCGACATCCAGCACCACGCTCTCGCCGCGGGTCGTCGGCCAGATCGCAGCGATCGCGGGACGGTCGATCTGCGCCATCGTGCGCAGGCAGAACTTCGACATGGCCATCAGCGCGCCAGTATTGCCGGCGGAGACGCAGACGTCGGCATCGCCGGACTTCACCGCCTCGATCGCCTTCCACATCGAGGATTTCCACCGGCCGTGACGCAGCGCCTGGCTCGGCTTGTCCTCCATCCGCACTGCCACTTCGCAATGGACGAACTGGCTGATCGCGCGCAGGCGCGGATGCTTGATGAAGTGCGGCGAGACCACGTCTTCGCGGCCGTAGATGAGGAAACGCACGTCGGGGCGGCGCTCAGCGACCCGCAGCAGGCCGGGCATGACGATTTCGGGCCCGTGGTCGCCCCCCATCGCATCAATCGAAATCCTGATCACGCGCGCCTAGTCTCTTTTTTGACGTTTCTATCCGCGGGATGCGGGACAGGCCAAGCCAGCGGCGAAAATAGCGGTTTTGCGTCGCCACACAACCTCCATTTGGAGCCCGTTACCGCCTTTTCGAACTTTGCGAACGCGGGTAGCGAAGGGCCGCGAACGGCGAATCGTCGTCGCCTGCCGAGGTGGCCGTCGGCAGTTCCGCCCCGGGCTTGCGCGGGTAGGGATCGATTCCGAGCGCGAAAAACTCCTCGGCCACCGCGCCGGCGTCGATCGTCACGCCATCGAAGGTTTCGGGCGGGTCGGACGCGTCGGCCGAGAGCACCAGCTCTCCTTCGTCGATCGTATCGCGTGCCAGCGGCGAACCCTCCGGTACAAAGACGATGTCGACCTCCTCGTCGATCTGCGCCTCCATCGGCTCGAGCGTGACAACGCATTCCTGGACGATCGAGGCACGGACACGCCCGGTGACGCTCACGCCGCCGCTCTTCCAGTCTTTCAGGAGAAGCTCGGCACGGAACGAGCTCACCGAAACCAGGTTTTGCGCGCGGGCAAGTTCGCCCAGTTCCTTCGCGTTGGGCTCGATAACGACCGGGAAACCCTTCTGCGGCAGGCGCCGAACGTCGATCGGATATGAAATCGGGCTCTTGTCCATCATTGCCCCTCCCCTTCTCCCGCCTGCGGGAAATGCACTTCGCCCGAAAGCAGCACGTTGAGATGCTGGGCCGCGAGCTCATCCGACGCTTGCACGACATAGGCAGCGAGCTGCGCCGCCTGCGGCCAGTCTGTTGCGTCCGGTCGCACGTTGCGGCGAAGCGCTGCCGTCAGCGCACCAAGGTCGCGAGCATCGAGCGCCTCGTCATAGCTCTTCGTGCGGCCGTAGAACATCCTCGCCAGCGTCTTCATACGTTTCGGAATGCCCATGTCGCCGATGCCGAGTTCCCGCAGCGATTGGTCGACATCGAGGAAGAAGGTATCGGCAAGCTCCTGCCCGAGCGCATCGGCTGCCTCGCCCTCGCCTCGTATCCGATGCAGGAACAGATAGATGTGCAACCCCACCATCTCGAAGCGGCCGAGCGGCGTGTCGGGAACGGCCCAGTCCGAATAAGGAGCCGGCTGCCGCGCCGCCGCCACGATTCGAACGTATACGGCATCCGCTATGGCGCGGTTTCGCCGTCGCGCCGGGTTGAAGAATTGCTTGAACATGCCGGGAGACTCCCGCCGATTGCGCAGCTTCGGTTGCATCGGCCCGAAAGCTGGTTTACCGAGTCTCCCGCTTCGTGCAAGCCGCCGCGGGAGCAGAGTGACATGGAGATGTCGTTGCGTGCATTGAAAATCAAGGCGGGAACCGCCCGGTTGGGCTCCGTGATGCTGGCCGTGGCCGCGGTGGCTGGGCTGTCGGGCTGCAATGCCGGTTCGGCTCTGTCGAGCAGCGAGACCCTGACCCAGGGCTACGTGATAGATCCGCAGGCGATCGACCTTGTGCCACCCGGGTCGAGCCGCGAACAGGTGCTGCTCGCGCTCGGTTCACCCTCGACACGCGCAACCTTCGACAACGAGGTGTTCTACTACATCTCGCAGAAGCGCCATCGCTCGATGGCATGGCAGAATCCCCATGTCGTGGATCAGCGCGTGCTCGCTGTTTATTTTGGTCCCGACGACCGCGTCGTAAACATCGCCAACTACGGCATGCAGGACGGAAAGGTGTTCGACTTCATCTCCCGGACCACGCCGACGGGCGGCAAGGACCAGAACTTCCTCGGTCAGATCCTGTCCGGCTTCGGCGGCAAGAAGGGCCAGGCGCCGAACCTGTTCGGCAATCCCGGCGGCTGATTACGCCCATGGACGGCGGTAGGCCGCCGATCTTATCTCAGAATCAAGAACCCCGCGGAATTGCTTCCGCGGGGTTCTTTCTTTTGGCTGTTTACCTGCTCAATGCGCGAGGACGGCGAGCAGCAGCAGCGCCACGATGTTGGTGATCTTGATCGCGGGGTTCACCGCCGGGCCGGCGGTGTCCTTGTAGGGATCGCCCACAGTGTCGCCCGTGACCGAGGCCTTGTGCGCCTCCGAGCCCTTCAAGTGCTTGACGCCGTCCTTGTCGACGAAGCCGTCCTCGAAGGATTTCTTGGCGTTGTCCCAGGCACCGCCGCCGGAGGTCATCGAGATGGCGACAAACAGGCCATTGACGATGACGCCAAGCAGCGAGGCTCCGAGCGCGGCGAAGGCCGAGGCCTTGGAGCCTGAGATCAGCAGTACGCCAAAATAGACCACCAGCGGCGCCAGCACGGGCAGAAGCGACGGGATGATCATTTCCTTGATCGCAGCCCGCGTCAGGATGTCGACCGCGCGTGCATAGTTCGGCTTGGTCGTGCCCTGCATGATACCCGGGTTCTCGCGGAACTGCTTGCGCACCTCCTCGACGATCGAGCCCGCCGCACGCCCGACGGCCGTCATCGCGATACCACCGAAGAGGTAAGGGATCAGGCCGCCGAAGATCAGGCCAGCCACGACATACGGGTTCGACAGGTCGAACGACACTGTGCCGATATCCGAGAAGTATGGATACTGGGTGGCGTTCGCCGCGAAATACTGCAGATCGTAGCTGTAGGCCGCGAACAGCACCAGCGCGCCGAGACCGGCGGAACCGATCGCATAGCCTTTGGTGACCGCCTTGGTCGTGTTGCCCACCGCGTCCAGCGCATCGGTGGATTGACGCACTTCCTTCGGCAGACCCGACATTTCGGCGATGCCGCCAGCATTGTCAGTGACCGGTCCAAAGGCGTCGAGCGCCACGATCATGCCGGCGAGGCCGAGCATGGTCGTCACCGCGATGCCCGTTCCGAACAGGCCGGCGAGCTGATAGGTCGCGATGATGCCACCGACGATGACGATCGCCGGCAGGGCCGTCGATTCAAGCGAGACGGCAAGGCCCTGGATGACGTTGGTCCCGTGACCGGTGACCGATGCCTGGGCGATCGAGTTCACCGGGCGCTTGTTGGTGCCGGTGTAGTATTCCGTGATCACGACGATCAACCCCGTCACCAAGAGGCCGATCAGGCCGCAGATGAACAGGTTGGTGCCGGTGATCGGCATGCCGTTGGCCGTGCCTACCTCGCCCCAGCCGATGGTCAGGGACGTTGCCGCGCCGAGGCCGACGATCGAGAGCGCGCCGGTGACGATGAGGCCCTTGTAAAGAGCGCCCATGATCGAGCCATTGGCGCCCAACTTGACGAAGAAGGTGCCGACGATCGAGGTGAGGATGCAGGCGCCGCAGATCGCCAGCGGATAGAGCATGACGCTGGACAGTATTGCGCTGCCGGCGAAGAAGATCGCGGCGAGGACCATCGTGGCGACCACGGTCACCGCGTAGGTCTCGAACAGATCCGCGGCCATGCCGGCGCAGTCGCCGACATTGTCGCCGACGTTGTCTGCGATGGTCGCGGGGTTGCGCGGATCGTCCTCCGGAATGCCGGCCTCGACCTTGCCGACGAGGTCGCCGCCGACGTCCGCACCCTTGGTGAAGATGCCGCCGCCGAGACGGGCGAAGATGGAGATCAGCGAGGCGCCGAAGCCCAGCGCCACGAGGGAATCGATGACCGTACGGTCGGCGGGCGCGTAGCCCATCGGGCCGATCAGGATCCAGTAGTAAACCGAGACGCCGAGCAGTGCGAGGCCGGCCACAAGCATGCCGGTGATGGCGCCTGACTTGAAGGCGATGTCGAGACCGGCGGCAAGGCTGTTCGAAGCGGCCTGCGCCGTCCGGACGTTGGCGCGGACGGAGACGTGCATGCCGATGAAACCGGCGGCACCCGACAGCACCGCACCGATCAGGAAGCCGATCGCGGCCTGCCAGGAGAGGAGCCAGAGTGCGAGGAGGAAGACGACCACGCCAACGATGGCGATGGTGGTGTACTGACGTGCGAGATAGGCCTGCGCACCCTCACGGATGGCGCCGGCGATTTCCTGCATGCGTGCATTTCCCTGGTCGGCCGCGAGGACCGACTGCGTTGCCCAGATGGCGTAGACGACGGAAAGCAGACCGCAGGCAATGACGACGTAAAGCATTGTCATGCCGATTTCCCTTGGTTTGGCCCGGCGAACCCCTCCCCGGGCCGTTTGACCAGACCGTTTCGCCGCTACACGGAAATCGGTCCTCCGCTGCGGCATATGCGGGTAGCGAAACGCTAGCGTCAAGGATTTGTTACGGTTTTGCCCCGGTTTCGCTGCAAAGCCACACGCAGCGGCTGTGCAGTTTTACCTGTCACGCCGCGACGCGGTTCCTACGCAGGATCAGCATCCCCAAGGCCACCAGACACAGCGTCGCCACCGGGAAAATCACCCAGTTCAGCATGTCCCAACCATAGGTGTTGTAGGTGACGCCGGACATCAGCGAGCCGACGGCAACGGACGAGAACAGCACGAAGTCGTGGAACCCCTGCGCTCGGCCTTTCTCCGACGGCCGGTAGGCGTTCGTCACCATCGCGGTCGCGCCGATGAAACCGAAGTTCCAGCCGAGACCCAGCAGGATCAGTGCCGTCCAGAACTGCCAGAGCGCGATTCCCGAGAGGGCGACAACGCCACAAGCGATCAGCAGCACGAGGCCGGTCGCAACGATCTTCTCCGCACCATAGCGCATGATCAGGCGGCCGGTGAAGAAGCTTGGGGCGAACATCGCCATGACGTGCCAGGAAATGCCGAGCGTCGCCTCGTCCGGCGAAAAGCCGCAGCCGACCATCGCAAGCGGAGCGCCGGTCATGACGAAGGTCATCAGCGCATAGGTGGAGACCGCGCACAGCAACGCCACGGCGAATTGCGGCTGCCGCACGATCTCCGCCAAGGGCCGCGCCGGCTCCGCATGAACCTGCACCGACTGGCCGGAATGAACTCCCGGACGGAGGAACGACAGGACGACCGCCCCGACCGCCGCCAGCACGATCATCGAAGCAAAGGAGCCAGCGAACATCACCGGCGCAAAGAGTTCTCGAGTGAAGATCACGATTTGCGGACCGAGGATGGCTGTCACGATGCCGCCCGCCATCACGAAGGAAATCGCACGCGCCTTGAAAGCGGCCGGCGCGTCATCGGCGGCCGCGAAACGAAGCTGCTGGACGAAGGCGCCACCGCCGCCCACCACGAGCAGGCCAAGCGCGAACAGCCAGAAATTGCCGGCGAAGATTGCCGCCGTCGCGATCGCGCCACCGAGCGCGGTAACGACGGTTCCGAACATGAAACCGCCGCGCGTGCCAATCTTGCGGAGCACCGCCGCCGCCGGCAACGCCCCTAAGGCCACGCCGAGATTGAAGCTCGTGACCGGGGCACTCGCAAGCGACTTGTCCGCGTCGAGCAGGTAGTATCCCGTGAGCGCTCCCATGGAGATCGCGATCGGAGCGACCGATCCAACGATCGCCATCGCCGTCGCGTATATCAGCGCCGTGCGGCGGGCTTCCGCTTCGGCCACAGCCATGTCAGGCGTCCTTGCCCCTGCCTTCTCCGCGCACCCGCCGCGCCACGCGGTCGAGAACGGCGTTGACCAGCTTCGGTTCATCCTCCGAATAGAACGCCTTGGCGATGTCGACATATTCGGAGACGATGACGGCCACCGGCACGTCCTCGCGCTGCATCAGCTCGTACGCGCCGGCGCGCAAGATGGCGCGCAGCGTCGAATCGAGACGCGAGAGCGGCCAATCCTCCGTGAGCGACTGACGGATGACCGGATCGACGACCTTCTGGTTTTCCACGACGCCCGCGAGGATCGCGCGGAACCATTGCGCGTCCGCCTCGCGGTAGACCTGGCCGTCGATCTCCTTGCCGAGACGAAAGGCCTCATATTCCGACGCGATCTCGAGCAGGCCGGTGCCAGCAACGTCCATCTGGTAGAGCGCCTGGACGGCGGCAAGCCGCGCCGCGCCGCGCTTGTTGGCGGCGCGCGGCGCGCTGGGCTGGGATCGGGCGTCGCTGCTCATCGTCAGGCTCCGAGCCGCTCGCGGATGGCGATCATGGTGAGCGCTGCCCGCGCCGCGAAGCCGCCCTTGTCGCCTTCGCTCTTCTTCGCGCGCGTCCAGGCCTGCTCCTCGTTCTCGGTGGTGAGGATGCCGTTGCCGATTGCAAGCGATTCCTCGACCGACAGGTCCATCAGCGCCCGGCTCGATTCGTTGGCGACGATGTCGAAGTGATAGGTGTCACCGCGGATCACGGTGCCCAGCGCGACAAAGCCGTCATAATCGGTGCCATCGTCGTCGGCCGCGTCCAGCGCCATGGAAATAACCGCAGGGATTTCGAGCGCGCCGGGAACGGTGATCACGTCCCAGGTGGCGCCTGCCTCTTCCAGCGCCGACGTTGCGCCCTCGAGCAGCGCGTCGGCAAGGTCATCGTGGAACCTCGCCTCGACAATGAGAACGTGAGCACGCTCGGGTTTGGCGAACGCCTTGCCGTGGTCGGATATGCCTGCCATGTCTATCTCCGGATTGGCGGCTGACTTAGGCTGAACCGGAGATGTCCGCAAGCGCCACTTGGCGCAGTGCGGCAGAACGCGCCCGTTCGACGATCGGCTCTGCAGCTACAGCCCTTCCGTCGCAGCCTCCGCGAGCCGCGCAGCGTAGCGGGCCATCGTGTCGATCTCCAGATTGACGCTGTCGCCCACCTTCCTCTCGCCCCAGGTCGTGACGGTCAGCGAATGGTGGATCAGGAGCACGTCGAACTCGTCGCGATTGACCTGGTTGACGGTGAGCGATGTGCCGTCGAGGCAGACCGATCCTTTCGGCGCGATGAAGCGCGCCAAAGGCGCGGGCGCGCGGAGCCGAAAGCGGACCGCTTCGCCTTCGTCCTCGCGCGCGATGATTTCAGCCATTCCGTCAACATGGCCGGAGACGATATGCCCGCCGAGTTCGTCGCCGATCTTCAGCGCCCGCTCGAGGTTGAGCCGCGTCCCCTCCCGCCAGGCATCGGCCGTGGTCAGCCTCAGCGCCTCTTCCCAAGCCTCCACCTCAAACCAGCGGGCGTTGGAGCCGGTGTCCGGCAGCGCGACCACGGTCAGGCAAGGGCCGGAACATGCGATCGAGGCGCCGATCTCGATCGAGGCCGGGTCGTAGTTCATCTCGATGCGGAAGCGCTTCCCTTTCGGCAGCGGCTCGACCTTGGCCACGCGGCCGACATCCGTGACTATACCCGTAAACATCAGTCCCTCACCCATTCGGAATACTGGTCGAGGCCGTAGCGCGCCTCGCGGACGAGCCTGAAGCCATCCGGTATCGTCTCCGGCGTCACCGGCGAGCGGATACCGTCCTCGCCGATCGGATTCGGACCGCGGAAGAGTGCGATGCGATCCACCATGTCGTCTTCCAGGAAGGTTCGCGCCGTCGCGGCCCCGCCTTCCACGAACACGGTAGAGAAGCCTTGTCCGGACAGATCCTCCAGCAGTTCGGGCAGCGCGATGCGGCCGTCATGCGTCTCGGTCGCGAGGAAGCGCACGCCCAGCATCTCCAGCGACGAGCGCCGGACAGCGCTCGCCTCTGGCCCCACCGCTAGATAGAGCGGCAACGAACGCGCAGACAAAGCCAGCTTCGACATCATCGGCAGCTTGGCCGAAGGATCAAGCACCACGCGGACGGGCGACCGCTCCTCAAGCCCCGGCAGGCGGCTGTTCAGTTCCGGATCGTCGGCCAGCACCGTGCCGATCCCGACCATAATCACATCGGATTCGGCGCGCATCAGGTGGACCTGCGCACGCGAGATGCCGCCGGTGATCTGCACCTGGCCAGCATCGCGCCTGCCGATCATCCCGTCTGACGAAATGGCAAGCTTGAGAGTCACTTCAGGGCGTTTTTTCGAGGATCGCGTAAGGTAGCCGGCGAGTTCGTCGGCAGCCTCGTCCGCCAGCACGCCTTCGACCACCTCGATACCGGCTGCACGCAGAATGGCATAGCCGCGGCCGGAGACACGGTCATCCGGGTCAGCCGCGGCACCGACGACGCGCACCACGCCAGCCGTAACCAGCGCCTCGGCACAGGGCGGTGTGCGGCCGTGATGTGCGCATGGCTCCAGCGTCACATAGGCAGTCGCGCCGCGCGCGGCTTCGCCGGCCTCCGCAAGCGCCTGCGTCTCCGCATGAGGCCGGCCGCCAACCGCAGTAACGCCGCGGCCGACAATCACGCCGTCCTTGACGATCAGGGTTCCAACCGACGGATTTGTCGAGGTGAGGCCCAGATGCCGACGCGACATGCGGATCGCAGCGGCCATGAAACGGCGGTCGGTGTCAGAAATCGCAAAACCGTCTCCTTCCGCCGAGTCGACGGTTCCCTCTTGCTCCTCAGCCAAAAGCGGATCGTCGGATGCGCCCGGAGCCTCTGCGACGTCAACGATGTCTTCAGCCGAGGCACGTAAAGCCGGCTCGTCCGCAGCCGCGGACACCTGATCGTTCTGCGCCTCGGCTGGTTCGCCGGGCTTCGGCGTGTCGTCGGGATCGGGCCGCTCCGTCATCCGTTCTCGTCACCCTTCAGCTCGCCGAGCAGTTCGTGGAAGTCCTTTGCTTCACGGAAGTTGCGGTAGACCGAAGCGAAGCGGACATAGGCGACATCGTCGAGCGACTTCAGCGCCTCCATGACGAGCCTGCCGATCTCCTCCGACGGGATCTCGGTCTCGCCGGAGCTTTCGAGCTGGCGCACGATGCCGCTCACCGCTCGATCGATGCGATCAGGATCGACGTTGCGCTTGCGCAGCGCAATGTCGATCGACCGCTGCAGCTTGTCGCGGTCGAAGGGAACCTTGCGCCCGGTCTTCTTGACCACCACGAGATCGCGCAGCTGCACCCGCTCGAAGGTGGTGAAGCGGCCGCCGCAGTCCGGGCAGACGCGCCGGCGACGGATGGCGGCCCCCTCCTCCGCAGGACGGGAGTCCTTCACCTGCGTGTCCATCGATTGGCAATAGGGGCAGCGCATTCAGGACCTCGGAAAACCGGCGACTCGTGCGCGACCCTTAGCCGATTTTTGCGTCACCCCATATAGGGATACATCGGGAAGCGGTCCGTGAGCGCAACGACCTTCTGCTTCACCGCCTCCTCGACCTTGGCGTTGCCTTCGTCGGAATTCGCCATCTTCAGCCCGTCGAGCACCTCCGTGATCAGCGCACCGATCTCGCGGAACTCGGCCTCGCCGAAACCGCGCGTCGTGCCCGCCGGCGTGCCGAGACGCACACCAGAGGTGACGAAGGGCTTTTCCGGATCAAAGGGGATGCCGTTCTTGTTGCAGGTGATGTTGGCACGGCCGAGCGCCGCCTCCGCGCGCTTGCCGGTGGCGTTCTTAGGCCTGAGATCCACCAGCATGAGATGGTTGTCCGTGCCGCCGGACACGATGTCGAGGCCACTTTCCTTCAGGCTCGCAGCGAGCGCCCTGGCATTGGCCACCACGTTGGCCGCATAGGTCTTGAATTCCGGCTGCAGAGCCTCGCCCAGCGCAACGGCCTTGGCGGCGATGACATGCATCAGCGGGCCGCCCTGCAGGCCGGGGAAGACGGCCGAGTTCATCTTCTTGGCGATGTCCTCGTCATTGGTCAGGATCATACCGCCGCGCGGGCCGCGCAGCGACTTGTGCGTGGTGGTCGTCACGACATGGGCGTGCGGAATCGGCGACGGATGGACGCCGCCGGCGACGAGGCCGGCAATATGCGCCATGTCAACCATCAGATAGGCGCCCACCTCGTCGGCGATGTCACGGAAGCGCTTCCAGTCCCAGATGCGGGAATAGGCCGTGCCGCCGCCGATGATCAGCTTCGGCTTGGCCTTGCGGGCGATCTCCGCCACCTCGTCGAGGTCGATCAGATGGTCGTCGCGGCGCACGCCATACGAGACGACGTTGAACCACTTGCCCGACATGTTCACCGGCGAGCCGTGCGTCAGATGGCCACCCGAATTGAGGTCGAGACCCATGAAGGTGTCGCCCGGTTGGAGCAAGCCAAGGAACACGGCCTGGTTCATCTGGCTGCCGGAGTTCGGCTGGACATTAGCGAACTTCGCGCCGAACAGCTTTTTCGCCCGCTCGATCGCGAGTTCCTCGGCGACGTCCACGAACTGGCAGCCGCCATAGTAGCGCTTGCCCGGATATCCCTCCGCATACTTGTTCGTCATCACCGAGCCCTGCGCCTCCAGCACGGCGCGGCTGACGATGTTCTCCGAAGCGATCAGTTCGATCTCGTGGCGCTGGCGACCGAGCTCGTTGCGAATCGCGCCGAAGATCTCCGGATCGCGCTCTTCCAGCGGCTCGGAAAAGAAAGCGGTCGTGACAGTCGCCATGTAGAAAATCCCCTGGTGCCTTGGTGAGACAGGCCGCGGCGTTAACACGTTTCGTGCCTGGCTGCCAGCTTGCGGCGGCATGCCGACGCACCGTTTGCGACATGGCTAGCCGCCGGCGTCGCCGACCAGCAGGAAAGGCGCCCAATAGGCAGGATGCGCCGTCTCGGGCGAATGGGATTGGGCCAGCATTTTCCGCATGGTCAGGGTCACAGCCTCGCCTCTCGTCAGGGACGGCTGATCCGACAGCAGCGCAAACATGCTCGTGGTGAAGCGAGTCGCCGCCTGCGAATAGACCGGCCAGGACGAGACCAGCAGGCTGCGGGCGCCGGCATAGAAGAAGGAGCGTGCCAGGCCGGCCAGCGCCTCGGCGTCCGACCGGGAACCAGCCGCAGTATTGCAGGCCGACAGGATTACCCAGTCTGCATCTATATCGAGTGCTGCAATCTCTTGCGCCGTCAGCACGCCGTCGTCGTCTTCGCTGGCGGCCGCGGGCGGAGTCAGCAGCAGGCCCGGCTCCGCCTGGCCGAGTTCGCCTCCGACCAAGCCGTGTGTGGCGAAATGCAGGATGTCGTAGGCCTTGAGACCACCCGTCGCGGCAATTGCCTTAATGCGGGCCTCCGTCGCCTCCCCGCCCAGCAGGAGGTCGGACGGTCCGGTGAGCGATTTCGACGTCGCCTCCACCTCGCAACGGCTATCGGCCAGCCGAGGCTGCCGGCGCAGGGCGTCCACATCGGCCAGTATCCCCGCCTCTGCGCCCGCCCTGGCTCCGACAGCGACGGGCTTTCCGCGCGTGAGGGCAACTGTCTCCGGCGAAGCGCAGTCGAGCGGTGCGGCGTCGCGCTCGGCCACGGTCGCCCCAATCACCGGATCGGCGATGCCGAGATAGCGCGGCTGTCTACGGCCCGCCTCGTTGCGGGAGCGCCGCGCGGCATCGAGCGCGGCGACGCTCGGCACGACGGCAATCGAAGGATGCGCTTGGAACAGCCAGGCAGCCTCGCGATAGGCTTCGGCACGGTCCTTGCCGGGAGCGGCCCATCCCTCGGGCGGCGGTTGGGTGACAAGCAAGTGCCAAGGAAAGCCGAGAAGTTCAGGCGACGGGGCGATGATCAGCTTCTTCCCCGCCATCAGCTCCGGAACATCACCGGGGAAGAGGAGCGAATAAGCCCTGTGTGCCGCCCCGAGATCGAACTCGTCCGTATCCTGGGTTCGGCCGAATGCGACCACACCCCTCGCGGCGTCGGATACCTGGCTCGACGTCGTTTCCGTTGTGCGGGCGCAGGACGGGTTGAGGCGTCGGGATGCCTGGCACAACAGCGTCGCCGCGATGCGCGGAAGCTCCGCCGCCTCGTCCGGGTTGCGGCCCCAGGAATAGACCCCGCCGTCCTTGTCATAGGCGAATGTGACCAGGCTGTTCTGCATGACCACCGGCAGAACCAGTAGCTTCATCGTCGGCCAGCATGCCAATGACCCGGTCGGCCGGAACGGGCGGACCGCCTGCGAGCTCTAAATATTGCGGAAAATTGGCGAGGAGCCGCGCGTCTATCGCGGAAAGGCGGGATTGGAGTGCCTCAAGCCGGGACCGTAGGTCGCCGAGCGCGACCCGGCGCGCATCAGGGTCCAACGTCGCGCCGGCGGCGCGCACGAAGGCTGCGTCGACCTCGCGAAGTCGGGCCAGCGCATGATCCTTCTCGCGCACGAGGTTCGACAGATCCGTGCCGCCGACCGCAGCGCGCGCGGCAGCAGCCACGGCCACGGCGCCGGTATCTGTAGCGGCATGCCGCTGGAGATTGAGAAAGGCGCTGCGCCGCGCTGCGACCGCATTGGCGATCAGACCCGCCGGATCCACGGTCACCATCGCCTCCGAAGCGACGATCTCGACGATCGTGAGCACTTCCCAGTCGTTCTTGTCGCCCTTGCCGCTGTTGATGTCGGCCGAAAGGATGGCGGCCGCCTGTCGGGCAGCAGCCACGGCGTCGTTCCATTCGCCCTGCAGAAGGGTAGCTTGAGCGAGTGCCTCGTGCCCAGTCGGCGACCTCGAACTTCGTCGCGGGAAGCGACTGGCCGGCAATCGTGAGGGCTTCGCGCGCCAGTCTCTCCGCTTCCGCAAAGTCTCTCCGGTCGAAAGAGATCTGCGACAGGTTCTGCAGCGCATAGGCGCGCAGGGGATGGTTGTCCGGAACGTTCTGCTGGAGCGCGTCCAGCGTCCTGCCGAACGTGGCTGAGGCTGCGTCCGGGCGTCCGGTCTCATAATAGAGGCGGCCGAGATTGAGCAGAGCCGTCGCCCAGGCAATGACGACAGGTTCCGTCATCTTTTCCCACGACGCAACCGACCGCAGCAGCAGCTGTTCCGCCTCCGCGAAACGTCCTTGTCCCATCATCTGGACGGCAAGGTTGGCAGGCATCGCGGCCGCGAGGGCAGTATTGGCGACAGTCAGGCTCTCCGCCCGGCGATAGACGGCGTCGGCCTCATCGAACCGTCGCAGGGCGGTCAGAATATGACCCAGATTGTTGAGCGAGATCGCCAGCGTCGACGACCCCTCGATCCGCTCCCCGATCTCGATGGCTTCCCGTGTTGCCTTTTCGGCCTGGTCCAAGCGGCCGTCGTCGGAAAGGACGTTGGCCATTCGGTTGAGAACATCGGCGAGGGTTTCGGCACCGGCATCGGGACGGCGGGCGAGGCCGAGCGCCCTGTTCAGGGTCCGCTCGGCATCCGCAAGACGTCCGGTCTGCTGGTAGATCATAGCGAGAGTGTTCAGGCCCGGAATGATAGCCGGATCGTCCGCGCCGAAGGCCGTCTCGGCCCTTGCGAGCATTCGACTTGCGCGTCGCTCGGCCACCTCGAATTCCCCCCGGTTGACCATCAGAAGGATCCGGTCGTTCGCCCGCGCGAAGGCGCCAGCGTCGCGCGACGGCTGCGACGAAGGTCCGGCGGGTTGACCAGCGTCCGCACGCGATGGGGGATGCAGAGGCTCCTCGGCGCTTGCCGGCCACGCCGGCAGGGGCGCGATCATGGCGGCAGCGACCACCGCCAGACAAGGCATCAGGCGATGGGTGGCGTCGGCTGCTGCGTCCTTCCTGTTCCAGAACCGCATCGGCGCGCACCCGGCCCATCCCAACTACAGCCGATTGCCGTTCACAATTATGGCGCCACTAAGTCGGCAACGCCCAGAACCCCATGCAAAAAGGCGGGCCCTACGGACCCGCCCTTTCAACAGGCACGTTCGAACGTCTCAGAGGGCGGTGGAGAGCTGCAGCTCGTCCACGCCATCGCGGGCGTAGATGTCGTCACGGAAGTGAACGACGCCGTCGCCGGTCGACCAGGCGGTGACGTAGGTGAAGTAAACCGGCACCGGGTTGGTCAGCGCCACCGGCGTGTTCTCGCCGGAGCGGATCGTCTCTTCGAAGCGCTGCCGGTTCCAGCCGGGTGTGTCGCGCAGCAACCAGGTCACCAGGTCGCGCACGTTCTGCACGCGCACGCAGCCCGACGAATCGAAGCGCATCAGCTTGGAGAACAGGCTCTGCTGCGGCGTGTCGTGCATGTAAACCGCATGCGGGTTCGGGAAATTGATCTTTACCGAGGCCATCGCGTTGATCTTGCCCGGATCCTGGCGGAAGCGATATTTCACCGCGTCGTTGGTGTTCCAGTCGACCGAAGCCGGATCGACCTCGGTCCCATCCGGCGCGATCAGGCGGATCGCATTGTCGGTGAGATAGGTCGGGTTCTTCCGCATGTGCGGAATGATGTCCTTGATCACGATCGATTCCGGAGCGTTCCAGAACGGATTGACGATGACCTCATTGATCTTCGAGTTGAGGATCGGCGTCTGGCGGTCGATCTTGCCGACGATCGCGGTGTGGCGCTGGACGACGCGGTTGCCCTCGACAGCCTCGATCTGCGCGGCCGGGATGTTCACCATCACATAGCGGTCGCCGAGGAAGCCCGACATGGAGCGTAGGCGCACCAGGTTGGTCTCGAGCTGGCCGAGGCGCACCTGCGCCGTCACGTTCAGCGCGGCATAGGTATACTTGCCGGTCACGCCGTCGGCCGGCAAGCCATGGCGGGCCTGGAAGCGCTTGAGCGCGGAATCGACGTAGGAATCGAAAGAGCTCGACATGCCTGCGGATGAGGCGAGGTCGCCGCTGATCATCAGCCGGCGGCGCAACACCTCGACGTCTGGATCGACCACGCCGAGCTTGAGCTTCTTGGTTGCCGGCACATTCGGCCAGCCGCCCTGCGCCACGATGTTGGAATACTGGCCGATGGCCTGCTCCACATAGGCGATCGTCTCGGGACTAAAGATAGGCAGATGCGAGGAAACCTTGGCCGCCTTGGAGCTCGCGCGGGCATCGAACTGGTCGTCCCACGAGCCGCGGCGGTTGGCGTTGAGGATGTCCTGGATCACGTCCTGGGCCTGCGCGCCATAGGCGGTGGCGGCCAGTGCGCCTGCGCTCAGGAGAAACGTCCGGCGGCTCGTCTTCATCTTCATTCCAGCTATCCCGTCTGTCCGTGCGGCAATCGGCCTGAGGCTAGGTCGGCGCGGTTAACATATCGCCAACCATGACGACGACCGATCAGGCGTCCGCCCGGAAACCTGTCGCGGGCGATGCATACGGAGACCCTCTTCGTCTTCTGCGATTTCACGCAAATATGGCGTTACGGTGGCCCAGCCAACTCACGATGGCGTTATTCGCCGGCGCGACGGAACACGGAAATGCCGGCGCGCGCGCCGGCCCGAGAGACTCGTCGGTCGCGGACTTCTGCGTCAGGCCGCAGCCGTCACCGCCGGGCGGTCGAAAACGAAATTCGCCTTGCGGTTCTGCGCGGCGGCTTCGCATAGTTCGCGATACTTGGCGAAACCGCCGATGAACATGGTCAGGCCCTGAGGCTTTCCCTTGACGTTGGCGCCGACCCACCAGGTGTTCGCCTTGCGGATGAGAGATTTCTCAGCCATCGCCAGCACCATCCTCATCCAGCCTTCCTCTGCCTCCACCGTCGGCTCGACCGTGCTCACACCGTTCGTCTCCATCCAGGAGATCATGTCCGCTATCCAGTCGACGTCGTGCTCGGCGATGGTGATCAGGTTGGCCAGCGCGGCAGGACCGTTGGGTCCGCTCGGCGCGAACAGGTTCGGGAAGCCTTCCAGCATGAAGCCGAGATAGGAACGCGGACCGCTCTTCCACTTGTCCTTTAGGGTGCGGCCGTCGCGGCCGACGACGTCGAAGGCCAAAAGCGCGCCGGTGAGCGCGTCGTAGCCGGTGGCGAAGATCAGGATGTCGAGTTCGGTCTCGCCGCTCTTTGTGCGAATACCCTTCTCGGTGATCTCGACGATCGGGTCTTCCTTGACGTTGACCAGACGCACGTTCGGCAGATTGTAGGTCTCGTAGTATTCGGTATCGAGGCAAGGGCGCCGGGCGAAGATCGGATAGCCGCGCGGCTTCAGCGCTTCCGCCGTCTTCGGATCCTTGACGATCTGGCCGATCTTGTCGCGGACGAAATCGGCGACCTGCTCGTTCGCCTCCTCATTGGTCATCAGGTCCGAGAAAGAGCCGAGGAAGGTGTGGCCGCCATTGATCCAGGCGTGTTCCATCACCTGTTGGCGCTGCTGCGGCGGCAGGCTGAAATAGGGCCGCGTCGTCGCCGGGCGTGTGCCGCCGGTCGGATTGTTGCGCATCGCCTCGCGCATGGCGCGATAGTTGCGCTTCATCTCGGCCGCATAGTCCGCGTCGATGACGTGGTTGCGCATCGGGAGCGTAAAGCTCGGCGTGCGCTGGAAGACGAACAGTTCCCCCGCCTTGCGCCCGACCTCCTGCACCACCTGGATGCCGGTAGAGCCTGTCCCGATCAGGCCGACGCGCTTGCCTTCGAAGCTGACCGGCTCGTGCGGCCATGTTTGCGCACGCAGAAGCAGACCCTTGAACTTGTCGATACCCGGGATATCGGGATCCTTCGGGATCGAGAGCGGGCCCGTCGTCATGATGCAGTACGGGGCTTCCAGGACTTCGCCTTTGTCCGTCGTGGCGCGCCAGACCTTGGTCGCCTCGTTCCAGACCGCGCTCACGACGCGTGTGTTGAACAGGTAGTGCTTGCGCAGGTCGAGCTTGTCGGCGACGAAGTTGGCATAGGCGAGGATTTCGGGCTGGCCCGCGAACTGCTCGCTCCAGGTCCATTCCTGCTCGATCTCGGGGGAAAAGCCGTAGCTGTAGTCGACGCTCATCAGGTCGCAGCGCGCGCCCGGATAGCGGTTCCAGTACCAGACGCCTCCCACGTCGCCGCCGGCCTCGATCGAGACAACGTTCTTGCCCATCTCGCGGAACTTGTAGGTGGCGTACATGCCGCCAAAGCCTGCACCCACGACGATGACGTCCACGCGCCTCGCCTGCGAAGCGCCATTTCCACTCCGGTTCCGGTCAATCATGTCATTACCTTCCCTAAACGAACGGCCGGTCGTTGGGAGAGATGACGGGGCCTCACGAACCGTCGCGCGACACATGCCGCTCTAGGCTCCCGGCGCATTCAGCGAACGGGCCTCCAGCGATGCCGAAGCGTCACGCATCCTCCCAAGGACTGGCTTCAGCCAATCTTTCGGGAAGCATCCGGCCCGCGCCGGATCAAGTCAACGATTTCGCGGATGAGATAGAAACTTTCACAGCTGTGAACTTTTCGGCACCGGACGCAGACCGCCGGAGAGCCGGAGTATCAGCCACAGGAAGAAGCCGGGAGATGTCGGCGGAATGCGTCATCCGGCGGCACGCCGTATTCTGCAGTCGCCACTGTCGCTCAGAGATATCGTTAAGCTCCCGCCGTTGGTGCCCTCGCAATAGAGCGAGCGGCACCACGGGCGAACAACGTAGTTGCGCGGCGGCCTGTCTGGCCGCGCAGCCGCCTTCGGGAAAAGCCCCATCAAAGGCGGATTTCCGGGTCCTGTCCGATCACATCCGATAGGCGATCGTGTCGTTCCAGAAGCGATCGAGGCGCTGCAGGGCACGGTTCATCTGCTTGAACTCTTCCGAATTGATGCCGCCGACCTGCTCGATCGATCCGACGTGGCGCTCGTAGAGCTTGCCGACGACATCCGCCACGGCCGCTCCCTTCGGGGTCAGGCTGACGCGGACCGAACGGCGGTCGATGCGCGAGCGCTGGTGGTTGATGAAGCCGAGATCGACCAGCTTCTTCAGGTTGTACGACACGTTCGAGCCGAGATAGTAGCCGCGCGAGCGCAGCTCGCCGGCGGTCAGCTCGGCATTGCCGATGTTGAACAGCAGCAGCGCCTGGATCGCGTTGATGTCGGAACGGCCGTTACGGTCGAACTCGTCCTTGATCACGTCGAGGAGACGGCGGTGAAGCCGCTCAACGAGCTGGAGGGATTCCATGTAGAGGGTGCGGATGGCGTCCTTCCGGTCGTCCTGAACCGGGGCGGCCTTCTGCGTGGGTCGCGCGTTGATCATGGTCTTGCCTCTCGTTTGTCGCCCGGTGACTTCTTGTTTTCTCACCTTGGCCCAACCGTAGCATTGACCCATAAAATTCGACTTAAACGCCAGCCTTAACCGCTGCTTACCAGCCGCGAATCCGAACGAAGCCTAATTTGTGGTAAATGAATTGGTTAAGATGCCCGATTATGAAAAATTTAATCGTTGCGGCAGGCGCGCTCAGGTCGCAGGCCGACGCTGCCGGAAATGCAGGATCACCCGGAACGCCAGATAGATGCAGGCGACCAGAAGATGGGAGGCGACGACGGAGTATTTCGCGCCAAAGAGCTCAGGGAAGCCGGCATACATCACAATCTCGGTGCCGGCGCAGAGAACCCAGATGACCGGTCCCCACGACGTGATCATCCACAGGCCGATGCCGGCAAAGGGATAAAGCGCCGCGAGCGCGGTCGCTGCGATCTGCCAATGCACCGGCATGAGATCGAACCGCCAAAGCGCCCCGTCATAGAAACCGATCAGCCGCACCCAATAGAGCGTGCCGAACATGATGCAGTACGCGGCGATGATCCGATGGAACCACCAGAATGCCTGCTGCACCGCGGTCGGCCGCAGCACTGCGGGGCTTTCGCGATAGGGCATCAGAGCAATCCCGGCAAACGTGAACAGCGCTTCTGAGGCCGGAATTGCGTCGAAACAAAGAGAGAGGGCATCGTGGACGACTCCGTTCCCGGAGACGTTCTAGATAACCAGCTCGCCTCCGGGAAGAGGGGCAAAGTAGGCGTCGATCGCCTTGGGGTCGATCTCCGCCAGTGTCGCCGGCTTCCAATTCGGCGTGTCTCCCTTGTCGATGATCGCAGCGCGAATACCCTCATAGAAGTCATGGCCGACAAGCATACGGTTCAGGATGCGGAACTCCATCTTCATGCATTCCTCCATGCTCAGCGCCGCGCCATCGGTGATCTGGCGGAAGGCGACGTGGAGGCTTGTCGGGGATCGCTTGGAGAGCGTGTCGAGGGTCGTTGCCGCGAACTCGTCACGGCCGGCGGCCTGTGTGAGGCTCTCGATCATGTCGTTCAGCGAGCCAAGGGAGAAATGAAGCCCGACGGAAACCGCATCGCCCTCGTCAAGCTTGCGCTCAGGCGTGATGCACAGATCCCTCAGCGCGCGGTCGGGGTCGCCCGTTTCGACGATCCCCGCCTCCACCGCAGCCAGGTCCGCCGAGGCGACGGCATGGGTGGCAAGGCCGGCATGGAGCGCATCGCCTGCGCCGATGCGAGCACCGGTCAGACCGAGATAGAGGCCGTAGCCGCCTTTGACGCGTGACAGGAGATAGCTGCCGCCGACGTCCGGGAAGAAGCCGATGCCGACCTCGGGCATGGCGAACTGCGCCTTTTCCCCCAGCACGCGATGCGAGCCGTGGAAGGACACGCCGACGCCGCCGCCCATGACGATGCCGTCGATCAGCGCGACATAGGGCTTGCGGAAATTGTGGATCGCCGCGTTAAGCCGGTATTCGTCGGCGAAGAACTGCACCGCGGGCTTGCCGGCCCTGCCGGCCTGGTAGATGTCCATGATATCGCCGCCGGCTGAGAAGGCCCTGCCCTCGGCCTTGACGACCACCGCATCGACCGTCGGGTCGGCATCCCACTCCGGCAGCTTGGCAGCCAGCGCTAGCACCATGCCATGCGTGACCGCGTTGAGCGCCTTGGGCCGGTTGAGCGTGACGATCGCGGCGCGGCCGCGCCGCTCGAAGCGGATTTCGTCCTCGGAAGCTGCGTCCATTCTGCTCTCTCCCTTGCGATGCCGCCGGCTATGAGGCCGCCGCTTTGGTCCACTACGTCGGTCACGTTTGCCGGTAAGCTTCAATGCATGCGCATCTCGGTCTAGGATTGTCATCCGAAGCGCGTCAATGGCGCGCGAAGAGCATCGGCTTTGCAGAAGGCGTTCCAGTGATCCGCAGACTGCTTCTTGCAACGTTCCTCGCCGGCGCCGCATCGGGCGTGGCCCTGGCCCAGGAGCTCAACCTCTACAGTTCCACGGTCGTCGTCACCGGCACGAGCGAGGAGAACCGGCTCATCGGCTTGCGCGAGTGCGTGCCGAAAATGCTGGTGCGCGTTTCCGGCGACCAGCGGCTGCTGCACAATGCGGCGATGAGCGCAATCATCGAGCAGGCTCAAGGGCATGTCGCCTCGTTCCGCTACCGGGATCGGCTGGAAGGCGTACCGATCCACGATGAGCAAGGTACCTATGCTCGCCCGCACGATCTGACCTGCATCTTCGATCCGAAGCATGTCGACGATCTTCTGGCGCAGCTCGGTTCCAATCCCTGGCCGTTGCCGCGGCCGCGCATCGCCGCCTTCGTGCATGTGGTGCGCGGCGACAATGCCTTCGTCCTGACATCCGACGGTCCTGAAACCCCATATATGCGCGACTCGCTCGAACTCGCAGCAAGCCCTCTGGCGCTCGACGTCTCATTGCCCCGTGCGGCAGCCCGGCCCGAAGTCGGCGGCGAACTACCCTCCCCCAAACAGTTGGAGGCGCTGCGGGGGGCTGCCGCGGGCGATGTGCCGCTGGCGATCACGCTGCGATGGAGCGACGAGTCGCTGGGCTGGATCGCCAGTTTCCGGATGCTGAACGAAAAGGGGGTGCAAGACTGGTCCGCCACCGGGGTGAGTTTTGACGAGGCGTTCCGTGTGGCCCTGCGGGGCGCGGCGCAGATACTGTCCGGCCACGGTGTGCCATGATGTCGGTTTGATGCCGACGCACGGGGCATGCTAGAGACGCGACACCAGAAAGGGGCGCGCGATGAACACGCACACCAGGACACTCTCCCCCGGTCACCGCAGCGTGGACGAGATCACCGGCTCGCGCCGCATGCGGCGCATGCGCAAGGCCGACTGGTCGCGCCGGCTGGTGCAGGAGAATCGCCTGACGGTCGACGACCTGATCTGGCCGATCTTCGTCATCGAAGGTAACAACCGCCGCGAGGAGATCGCGGCGATGCCCGGCGTATACCGCATGTCCCTCGACCTCGCTGTTAAGGAAGCGGAGGGTGCTGCGAGGCTCGGCATCCCCGCCATCGCCACGTTCCCCAATGTCGAGATGTCGCTGCGCGACCAAACCGGCTCGCACATCCTCGACCCCGACAACATCATCAATAAGGCGACCCGCGCCATCAAGGCGGCGGTGCCGGAGATCGGCGTCATCACCGACGCCGCGCTCGACCCGTTCACCAGCCACGGGCATGACGGCATCCTGCGCGAGGGCATCATCGTCAACGACGAGACAGTGGCGCAGGTCGCCGCCGCCGCCGTCGGCCAGGCCGTTGCCGGCGCCGACATCATCGCGCCTTCCGACATGATGGACGGCCGCATCGGCGCGATCCGCGAGGCGCTGGATGCCAACGGCTTCCAGGACGTCGCCATCATGTCTTATGCAACGAAATTCGCCTCCGCCTTTTACGGCCCCTATCGCGAGGCTGTCGGCACCGCCGGCCTGCTCAAGGGCGACAAGAAGACCTACTACATCGACCATGCCAATTCGGACGAGGCCGTCCGCGAGGCGGAGCAGGACCTCGCCGAGGGTGCCGACATGCTGATGGTCAAGCCCGGCCTGCCCTATCTCGACATCATCCGCCGGCTGAAGGACGAGTTCCGCGTGCCGACCTTCGCTTACCAAGTGTCCGGCGAATATTCGATGATCCGCGCGGCCGCGGCAAACGGCTGGATCGACGGGGAGCGGGCGATGCTGGAATCGCTGCTGGCATTCAAGCGCGCCGGCTGTGACGGCATCCTCACCTATTTCGCGCCGCAGGTGGCGGCGCTGCTCAAGGGTTGAAGTTCAGAACTCGACCTCGAGCTCGATGATCTCGTCGGGCTCGGCTAGCGCGCCCTCGGTCCATTCCTTCATGAGTGCCCAGGCGAACACCGTTTCGCAATAATTCTGCAGCGCTGGTTCCAACTCGACCGCATAGGTACGGAAGCGGGTGCAAACGGGCGCATACATTGCGTCCGCCACGGTCGGCTTCTCGCCAAACAAAAACGGCCCGCCATAGGTGTCGAGGCACTCCTTCCAGATTGAACGGATGCGTTCGACGTCCGGCCTGGCGCCGGAGAATATCTTGAACGTCTCGTGCCTGGCCTTGAGGTTCATCGGCAAGGCCGAACGCAGGTTGTAGAAGCCGGAATGCATCTCGCCCGACACCGAGCGACAATGCGCGCGCGCCACCTTATCCTTGGGCAGGAGCCCGGCCTTCGGCTTCGTTTCGTTCAGGTATTCCGCGATCGCCAGCGTGTCCCAGACAGTCACCTCGCCGTCGGTCAGGCGCGGTACGAGCACCGAGGGGCTCAGCAGCAGCAGTTCCTGTCGCTGGTCGTCGGTGATCTCGACCAGCTTCTCCTCGAAATCGATCCCAGACATCTTGCACAGCAACCAGCCACGCAGCGACCAGGACGAATAGTTCTTCGAGGAAATCGTCAGTGTCGCCCGCGTCATGCCACCCGTCTTCCGCATCCGTTCATGCTGCAACAATCCTCTCGCAACGCAGCACAAATTGCACTAGCTTTTTTGCGCTGCGGCATCGTCGGGAGAAACACGCCCTTGCTCTACCATGCCTATCAGTTCCAGGACGACCTGGTCGCGCCATTCAGGACATGGGCGCGGATGATGCGCCGGTCGGCGCTGCCCAGCTTTTGGGCGGCAGGCGAAAGCTTCAAGTCGCGCTTCCTCGCCGGCCTGGAGATGGTGTCCCGCTTCGAGCTGTCGCATTCGCGGCCGGATTTCGACATCACCACGGTGCGCGTCGGCAATCGCGACGTGCCGGTGACGGAGGAAATCACGCTCGATCTGCCCTTCGGCAAGCTCCTCCACTTCGCCAAGGACATCGACACGGCCCAGCCGCGCGTGCTGGTCGTCGCGCCGCTCTCCGGCCACTTCCCGACCCTGCTGCGTAACACCGTCGAGACGCTGCTGCGCGATCACGACGTCTACATCACCGACTGGGCGAATGCCCGTGACGTGCCGCTCTCGGACGGCAAGTTTGGCGTCGACGACTACATCGACTACCTGATCCGTTTCCTCGACACGATCGGACCTGGCGGCCACGTACTCGCCGTCTGCCAGCCCTGCGTCCAAACGCTCGCCGCCGTCTCGATCATGTCGGAGGACAGGCATCCCGCAACCCCGCGCTCGATGACGCTGATGGCCGGTCCGATCGACCCGCGCGAGAGCCCGACCGAGGTCAACGAATTCGCGGTGGCAAAGTCGCTCGCCTGGTTCCAGCATTCCGTGATCTCCACCGTGCCGTGGCGGCACAAGGGCGGCGGGCGGCGGGTCTATCCAGGCTTCCTGCAGCTCACCGCCTTCATGGCAATGAACATGGACCGCCACCGTACGGCCCACCGCAAGCTCTATGACCACCTCGCCGCCGGCGAGACGGCAGAGGCGGAAAAGATCAAGACCTTCTACGACGAGTATTTCGCCGTGCTCGACCTGACGGAGGAATTCTACATCGAGACGATCGACCGCGTGTTCCACAAGGCCGAGCTCGCCACCGGCGATTTCACGTGGCGCGGGCGCAAGGTCGATCCGGCCGCCATCCGCAACACCGCGCTTTTGACTGTCGAGGGTGGCCGCGACGACATTTGTGCGCTCGGCCAGACGACGGCCGCGCACGACCTCTGCCGATCGCTGCGGCCGCACTTGAAACGCCATCACCTGCAGGCCAATGTTGGCCACTATGGGGTCTTCTCCGGCAAGCGCTGGGAACGTGAAATCTACCCCGTCGTGCGCAACATGATCCTGGCGATGGAGTAGCTTTTGAACCCCTTCCTTCTCGCCGGCGGCCTCGTCGGTGCGGCTGGCGTCGCGCTTTCGGCTGCGGCGGCACATGCTGGGGGCGGCAATGTCGGAACCGCCGCGAACTTCCTGCTCTTCCACGCGCCGCTGCTGGTGGCGGTCGGTCTGCCCGGCCTCGCTGCCGGCAAAATGCTGCGCGCCGCGGCACTCATCGTTCTCGTCGGGCTGCTCGTTTTTGCCGGTGACCTTCTGGCTCGGGACTATCTCGGCGATCGCCTGTTTCCGATGGCCGCACCGACCGGCGGCACGCTGATGATCGCGGGCTGGCTAGCGGTTGCGCTCGCAGGCGTTTTCGGCGCCAAGCGGTGAGAGTTTACATATTGTTCAGGTGAAGGATGTTGCCGTCCGGATCCTTGAACCAGACCATGCGCATGCTGCCCGAGACGTGGACGTCGCCATCGAGTGTGATACCGGGCATGTCTCGATAGTGCTCGAACGTCACGCCCTTGCGTTTAAGCTCGGCGGTGATGTCGTCGATCTCGTCACCGACGTCCCACACGACCGCATTCGCACGGTTCATGCCCCGCCCCGTCCGACACGTAGACTACCAGCGACGTTCTCCCGGTGCGAAAGACCAGAACGTCTTCCATGTCTTCCCTGGCCAATTGCAGACCGAGGACGTCGCGATAGAAGGTCTTGGCCGGCGCGATATCGCGAACCGCGACGATCGCACTTGATGACTTGTCCCTGAGCATGTTTGCGTCCTCCGTCGGCCCCGCCCGCTGGAAACGCCTGGGAAGCGAACGGGTTTCACCGCGATCCGGCACCCAGTCAGATGTAGTTCCGCCAGTCGTGCTCCTCGCGGAAACCCAGCACCTCGCGCGCCTTGCGGTTGGAGATCGGCGCCTCGCGCTCACCCATCGGCCGCGTGATCGGCGTTCCGGGGCACCAGCGATTCAGGAACGCCTCGGTCGGCTCCTCGGCTGTGATCGTGTCGTTGACCGCGTTGAAGACCTGATAACCGAGCCCGTCTTGCTGAAGGCACAGATGCACGATCTGGCCGAGATCGCGCGCGTCTATATAGCTCCAGGCATTGCGCTTGCGCGACAGCGGCTCCTTCAGGAAGTCGCGGAACATGCCGTATTCGTGTGGCTCGATCACGTTGCCGATCCTAAGCGCATAGACGTCGGCGGAAAAGCGCATGGCAAAGGCGCGTGCGGTCTTCTCGTTGACCACCTTCGACAGGCCGTACGAATCCATCGGATCGACGTCATAGTCCTCTTCAAGAGGAAACGCGTGATAGTCCTTGTCGCCCTCGGCGAAGCAGACGCCGTAGGTCGTCTCGCTGGACGCGATGATCACCTTGCGGATGCGGAGCTTCATCGCCGCCTCGATGACGTTGTAGGTGCTCGTCACGTTCGCCCTGAAGGTCTCGTTGTCGGGCTTGAGCAGGATGCGCGGGACCGCGGCGAAGTGGACGACCGCATCTAGCGGCGCCGGACCTTTGCCAGTCTCAAGCCCCTTGAAGTCGAAATGCATCGACAGCGCGTTGAAAACCTGTCCGCTGTCTGTCAGATCCGCCTCGATCGTCGTCACGCCCGGACTGTCGAGCAGCTTCAGGTCGACGTTGAGAATGTCATATCCCCGGGCCTTGAGCCAAGGCACGACATGGCGGCCGGCCTTGCCGGACCCGCCGGTGAAGACGATGCGTTTCATGCTGCATTCGGGGCTAGCCCCGTCCCATCCGGTTCCAGGCGTCGAGGCCGGCGATCTTATACGCCTCGGCCAGCGTCGGATAGTTGAACGTGTTTTCGACGAAGAAATCGACCGTGCCCTTGAGGTTGATTACCGCCTGGCCGATGTGGATCAGTTCCGTTGCACCCTCGCCGACGATGTGGGCGCCGAGCAGGCGGCGGTTCCCGATCGCGAAGATCAGCTTCAGGAAGCCGGAATTGACGCCCATGATATGGCCGCGCGAGGTCTCGCGGAAGCGGGCGACACCGCATTCGTAAGCGATACCCGAAGCGCGCACCTCTTCTTCCGACAGTCCGACCGTCGAGATTTCCGGCACCGCGTAGATGCCGTAGGGAAACGCCTCGGGCGCGGGCGGCAGCGGCAGGCCGAAGGCATGGCAGGCCGCGACACGGCCCTGCTCCATCGAGGTAGACGCCAGGCTCGGGAAGCCGATCACGTCGCCGGCGGCGTAAATGTGCGGGATCGCGGTCTGCAGCGTATGCGCGTCGACCTTCAGCCGGCCGCGATTGTCCGGCTCGATGCCGATCGTGTCCAGGCCGAGGCTCGCGACGTTGCCGGTCCGCCCGGCGGCGTAGAGCAGGATCTCGGACCGCACCACGCGCCCGTCGGCGAGCGTGACCTCGGCGCAGTCGGGCTTGGACACGATGTCCTTCACCGCGCTTCCCAGCCGCACCGTCATGCCGCGGTCGCGCATTTGATGGATGAAGTCGTCGACGATCTCGCGATCGACAAAGTCGAGGATCGAATTGCGCGGCTCGACCAGCGTCACCGGCACGTCGAGCGCGGAGAAGATGGTGGCATATTCGACGCCGATCACCCCTCCCCCGATCACGGTCAGGCTGCGCGGCAGGCGTTCGAGCTCCAGGATTTCGTCGCTGTCGAAGATGCGCTTGCGATCGAAGGGCACGCTCTCCGGCCGGTACGGTTTTGTCCCCACGGCGATCAGGGCATAATCGAAGCCAACCTCGCTGCGCTCTTCCTTGTCGGTGGTCAGTTCGACGCGGCGCGGATCGAGGAAGCGGGCGGTGGCGGCCAGACTGCGCACCATGTTGCGCATGAACTGGTGCTGCAGCACCTCGACCTCGTGGTCCAGCGTCTTGTGCAGCCGGTCGACGATATCGTGCACCGAGATGTCCTGCTTCACGCGGTAGCCGCGGCCGTAAAAGCCGCGCTCGCGGAAGCCGGAGAGGTTCATCACCGTCTCGCGGATGGTCTTGGAGGGGATCGTGCCGGTGTGCACCGACACGCCGCCGAGCCGCCTTCCCTTGTCCACCACAAGGACGGATTTGCCGAGCTTGGCCGCCTGCACGGCCGCGCGCCGTCCCGACGGGCCGCTGCCGATGACCAGCATGTCGAATTGATCCATCGCCGTCCCCGGAGCGAGAGTCGATTGCTGCAGTGCACAAGTTAGACAGGTTCGCCGAACCGACTCAAGCAGGATCGCACGCAAACCTTGAATCCTGCGTGACATTTCCCACCTGTCACTCACGCGGCAACCATGCCGCGCGAGAGAAGGAAGACGATGAGCACCCGCATTCTCGACGGCGAGATTATCGGCAGCAGGCTGGACGATGTCCGAGCCTATGATGGCGTGCGCACCAAGCGCGTGCTCGCCTTCGTCATCGACTACATCCTGATCGGACTTCTGATGATTCCCGTGGCGATCGTCGTTGCCCTCTTCGGTGTCCTTACCCTCGGTCTCGGCTGGATGCTCTTCGGTATCCTCGGGCCGTTGGTGGCACTCGGCTACGTGGCGATGACGCTCGGCGGGCGCAACCAGGCGACCGTGGGCATGCGGATGATGGGCGTCCATCTTGAACGGCTCGACGGCCGCCCTATCGACGGCCTGCTCGCGATCGTCCATACGGTTCTGTTCTGGGCTGGCAATGCGATCCTGTCGCCGCTGATCCTGCTGGCGACGCTCTTCCTCGACCGCAAGCGTACGGTGCACGACCTGCTGCTTGGAACCGTCGTGGTTCGCGACGACGTCTGATTCCGCCGCAGTGTTAACTGCGTCACGTTCCCGACAGGCCTTCCACGTTACCTTCCCCCTTGGGGCGGTAATACCGGCGCCGGATACGGTGCCCGAGGAGGTCATTCATGCCGGGAACGGCGATGCACCATATGATCGCCGAGCGCCTTAAGGCCCTCATCGAGCAGAAGCGCGGTCTTGGGGAACTCTCCGACGAGGACTACGAGAAGCTTCAGACGCTGCTCGCCAACCCGCTCAACCAGGCCTACCTGTTCCTGGGCGCGCAAGGGCCGGACTTCTTCTTCTTCAACACCCGCGACTGGCCGCCAGCGCTCGACTTCATCGTCAACAAGGTGCTGGCCCTCTCGGATTTCATCGACGGCGTGAAGAAAGACCTGCTCGGCCTGGTGCCCGACGAAGTCATCGCGGTCATCGATGCGCTCGGCGACGCGAAGGACCAGGTGATCCAGTCGTCCGCCACGCTCTCCTGGCTGGAGGGCACGATCGGCGAAATGAAGCAGATCCTGGAAGGGTTGAAGGCCTCGCTTCAGGAAGCTGCGAAGACCTACATCACCGACCTCATCAACCCGTTCAATCAGTTGAGCCATCCCTATCGCGACGGCGTGCGGACGAAGAACATTCTGACCGGCCAGTGGGGTGATTTCGACGGTGAGGAATGGTGGTACTTCGATGCCTTGCACTACCGCAAGACAGGGCAATATGCGCAGGCCCTGCTCAATTCGAGCGCGCTCGATTCTCCGCTGCATCTCTATGCGATCGGGCACCTCACGCACGTCGCCGCCGACACGGTCGGTCATGCCTATGTCAATCTCAACAGCGGCGGCCCTTACCGCTCGCACGGCCAGCGCCACCGCGTCGCGGAGAATTTCCAGGACGTCTTTAACTACCACCTCTACACCAACTCGGCGCTGAAGGATCTCGGCCGGTCGCAGATCCATGCGCTCTACAACTTCAAATATGCCGGGATAGTCACGCCGGTCGGCGCCGAAAACCCGCTGCCGCCGCCCGACGGCGTGATCCCGGATGAGCTCGCCGAATTCATCGCCAGCACGATCAACTCGACCCATGCGGTCGACGAAAGCGCACCCGGCGGGCCGGATTTCGGCGGGGCCCTCACCGCCGACGATGTAAAGGTCTCGTTCCGCCTCTGGTAAGTTCTGGCGGATGACGACGGAAAGCGGCACCATACCGGCGCCGAAACCCTACTCGTTTTCCGGTGAAGTGGCCGATGTCTACGAGCAGGCGATGGAGAACGCCGAGGGCATCGCCGACTACCTGTCCGACGCGGCGGACACAGCCGGCTCAGGCGGCATACTCGGCATCCTTGCCTTCCTTGCCGCGCTGCTCATCGCCGCCGTGGCCGCAGCTCTCGCGCTGGTCGACTTCATCCTCGGTATGCTCACCGTCATCACCGGCGCGGGCATCAAATACCTGATTAGCCTCGTCTATGAGCAGGTCTACGCCGCCTACCAGTATTTCCGTCTGGGCGTCGCCCTGAACGGACTGGCGCTGCCGCTGACTGAGAGCATCAACGAGCCGGTGTTCAACCAGTTCAAGGATCCGTCGATCCAGGATTCGACCTTCCGCAGCGCCGCGACGCTCAAGGCCGACATGCCACTGCTACGCTGGCATGAGAGCGCCACTTTCGCGACGCCCGAGATCCACCTCACCTACCCGCTCAAGCTGCAATCGGCCGACGGCGCCGCATCGCACGGTGAACGCAACCCTGCACCCGTCGCGCCCGACACTTATCTTGGCAAGCACAGCGACTGGTACGCCTGGGGACCACTGCAGACGGACCCCAGCGTCATCGACGACCTGCTGGAGGCTTACCAGCACGATCCCGCGCATCATGAGGAGGTCATGCAGAAGCTGATCTCGGGCGGTGTGCACGAGAAGAACGATGCGCCGCTCGGCAATGCACTGACGCTGACCGAGGATCTCTATTCCCGCTGGCTGCGGGGCGGCCGGATACCGGACTTCAACCTCGATTCCGACCGCGGCTACGGCTACCTCGCCTGGAAGCAGCCCTGGGACGAGGACAACACGCCGGATCGCATCGTGGTGCAGCCGAAGGACGACGGAGACGTCGCCAACGCGCACGATCAGACCGTAAGACTCCAGATCGTCGGCAAAGGCGGAACGAC
The DNA here is from genome assembly GCF_024699925.1 of Mesorhizobium sp. J428. Lineage (NCBI taxonomy): Bacteria > Pseudomonadati > Pseudomonadota > Alphaproteobacteria > Hyphomicrobiales > Phyllobacteriaceae > Mesorhizobium > Mesorhizobium sp. J428. The sequence goes on along the minus strand of NZ_JAJOMX010000001.1, from coordinate 4,302,916 downwards.
ATGAACAGCCAGATCATCGACGCCGAGAAGGCGATCCGTGAAATCGACGCGCGCGGCAAGGAACTGCGCGAGCAGACCCGCAAGGTCTACGAAGAGGCCTTCAAGGGAGGCAAGGAGGAAGGAAAGCCGCCTCCGGACTTTGAGCCGAGTTCCTTCCTGCTCATCAAGTCTTACGGCGGCGACCTCGGCGCAAGGCCGATGCCTGCGAACATCCCGTTCTGGATCTCGCCTGCGATCAAGGTGCGTCCCGTCGGCGGCGGGGACCCAAACACGATCAGCGCTGGCAGCCCCTATGAGATCGAGTGCGAAATCCACAATCGCGGCGACCTGCCGGTGCCGTCGGCGAACGTCGAATATTTCCTCACCGATCCGACGATCGGCTTCGACACGCGCTACGCCACGCCGCTCGGCATTTCATCTACCTGGGTTTCGGGGCTGGGCGTGGCACGCACGCGCATCCCTTTCCTGCCCTCCTCCAGTCAGGCCGGACACAAGTGCCTGATCGTGCGGGCCTTCTCTTTCCTGCCTTATGACATTCCCGTCGACGACACCAATCTCAGTCCCGTGGTCGACCGGCATGTCGCGCAGCTCAATATCAACATCGTCGCGCAAGCAGCGCCCTTCTCCTTCAACATAGTGCGGCAGCCCAATTTCGAGGGACGGCTGAGTTTCCGTGCCGCGACGCTGCGCGAAATCGCCACGGCCGGACTGCCGCTGTTCGCCGAGAACGAGTTTATCGACGGCGAGAAGTTCGCCGCGACGCTCGCCAGGACGGCAACGTTCGAGCGCATCGGCGGAGAGACCGAACTTACCCTCAAGCCTGGCGATGGCGGCGTGTCGCTGTTCGGTTCGGGCAAGGGTCCCGACCTCGGTCAGCAGAAGGAAATGACCGGCCGGCTTGCCGACGCACTGAACCTGATCGCCGCCGGCAAGGCGCATCGCCGCCAGTTCCGCGACCTGTTCCGGGAGCGGCGTCACATGGGCGCCTTCGCCACCCGCGACACGCTTGTCTTCAAGACCGCCGAATTCGGCCTCAAGCCCGGCATGATCACGGCGGCGCACCTGTCGCTCACCTCGGCGCTCGGCGAGACCGTCGGCGGCGTGACGCTGGTGCTTAGAGGCTGAGGCGATCGAACGAATGAGATGCGCGCTGCCCTGATAGCCGGGCAGCGCGTTTTTCTGTTGCGTTCGGGGCGTTTGTCGCACAACTCTGTGTGCAAATGCTTTGCTTTCGATCGCCATGACGCAGCATCAAACACAGTCGCCGCAGTTCTTCCTCACCGCGCCGTCGCCCTGCCCCTATCTCGACGGACAGTACGAGCGGAAGGTCTTCACGCATCTCGTCGGCGACAGGGCTCCGGAGATGAACGACCTGCTCACCCAGGGCGGCTTCCGCCGGTCGCAGAACATTGCCTACCGGCCGGCCTGCGAAAGCTGCCGTGCCTGCGTCTCGGTGCGCATCCTCGCCAACGAGTTCACGCTCACCCGCAACATGCGCAAGGTGATCCAGCGCAACTCCGACCTGATCGGCGCCATGCACGACGCAGAGCCGTCGACCGAGCAGTATTCCCTGTTCCGCTCCTACCTGGACTCACGGCACCGTCGCGGCGGCATGTCCGACATGACCGTGCTCGATTATGCGATGATGGTCGAGGATACGCATGTCGACACAAAAATCATCGAATACCGCAAGCGCGGCCCGGATTCCTTCATCACCGGAAAGGGCCACGGCGAGCTGATCGCCGTCGCGCTGACCGACAAGATGGCCGACGGCGTTTCGATGGTCTATTCCTACTACAATCCCGAGCTCGTCGACCGGTCGCTCGGCACCTTCATGATCCTCGACCATATTGCCCGCACCCGCGCCATGGGCCTGCCCCATGTCTATCTCGGCTACTGGGTCAACGGCTCGCGCAAGATGGACTATAAGGTCCGCTTCACGCCGCAGGAGCATCTGGGTCCCAAGGGCTGGGAACGCTACGTCGCCCCTTCCGACTGAGGCCTCTCCGGCCACTGACCGGAGCCCCCAGTGACGATCCATTCCGAGCAAGCAAAAGGTATCGCGCTCGCCGCCGTCGGCGGACTGGCCCTCACCTCCGACATCCCGCTCATCCGCCTGTCAGAGGGCGAGGCCTGGTCGATACTTGGCGTGCGCAGCGCAGCCACATTCCTGGCGGCGATCACGATCTGGCTCGTCTGGCGCGCCTTCACACCCAAGGTGCCCTCGCTCGTTCCAGGCTTGTCGGGCCTTGCAGTTGCCACGCTCTACGGCCTCGGCTCGATCACCTTCATCGCCTCCGTCTATTCTACCTCGACCGCGAATGTCGTCTTTATCCTCGCCTTCAATCCGATGTTCTCGGCGCTTCTCGCCTGGGTGTGCCTCGGGGAGCGGATGCGTCCGGCCACCATGCTCGCCATGGCGGCGATGATCGTCGGCGTCGTCATCATCGTCTGGGACTCGATCGGCACCGGCAATCTGTTCGGCGACTTCATGGCATTGTCCTCGGCCTTCTTCATCGCCTCTGCGATCACTGTTACGCGGGCGAGTGAGAGCGAGATGGGGTTCACGCCGCTGGTCGGCGTGCTGTTCCCGGCGATCATCGCCTTCGCCTTCGTCGCCGAGGGCGGCTACCGGATCGATGCGCCTTGGTGGATCATCCTCAACGGCGTCATCATGATGCCGCTCGCCTTCTTCTGCCTCGGCACCGCGCCGCGCTATATTCCAGGCGGCGAAGTTGCGATGTTCTACCTGCTGGAGACCGTGTTGGCGCCCGTCTGGGTCTGGCTGATCTTCTCGGAACGGCCAACGACAAACAGCCTTTTCGGCGGCGCGATCCTTGTCGTTGCGCTGGTACTACACTCGCTCTGGCAACTTCTTGACGGGCGGCGGCGGAGAGGCCTGCCAGAGCAGCTTCCGCTCTAGAAGCTCTCAGGCCTCGATGCGCAGCCGTCTCGCATCGATCAGCCGCGGCATTCCACGGACCGAGATCGGGACCTTTGAAGCACGACCCGGTCGGAGAGACATGCAGAAACGTCGCGAGCATGATGCTGGCGTTGGGCCGGCTGTACACCCAATCGGCTTTCGGCAGTCGATAGCGATGTTCCGAAATGCGAACGGATGGGGCAGAGATGTTTCTTGAGAATCGTCGCCACAGTCCGCCAGCGACGATGCATGAAACGCTGCCGGAGGCCCGCATGCGCCGCACCATCGTTCCCGAAGCTCTAAAGGGCGTCTACGAGCAGTGGCGCTATGCGCCCGCGGTCGCTGCCAACGGTTTCATCCATGTCTGCGGCATTGTCGGCGTCAGCCCCGGCGGCGAAACCCCGTCATGGCTGGGAAGCGAATCATCACAGGCCTTTGCGGGCGCTTCCTCCACCACAGCAACAGGCAACGCGGGTCTCGCGACGCTGGAGGCCGTGCGCGATCCGCAAGCCCAATTCGCCGTCGCCTTCGAGACGCTGCGCAACATCCTGCGCGAAGGCGGCGCGGACCTAAGCGACATCGTCGAGATCACCTCCTACCATGTCGGCATCTCGGCCCACATGGAAGCCTTCATGAAGGTCTGGGCCCACTACCTTAAAGAGCCCTACCCTGCCTGGACGGCGGTCGGGGTCGCGGAACTGATCGTGCCGGGCGGACTGGTGGAGTTGAGGGCGGTGGCGGTGGATCCGACCGGGAGCTAGCCGAACTTCCCAGTCTTTGGGAACCCCTTCGGTACCATGCGCCCCGCGCTCGCGCGGTCGCCGATCCACTCGGCGAGTTCGTCCTTCGACCGGCTGAAGGTCCTGTCGGCGGAATCCTGCCAGGAAAGCCCCGTGGCAAGCGCGAAGGTCTTCATGTCGGACACACCACCATCCTTGTAGCGCTGCAAGCGAACGCCCTTGCCACGCGCCATTTCGGGCACCTGCTCCAGCGGGAAAACCAGCATCTTGCGATTCTCGCCGATGATCGCGACATGGTCGCCTTCGACGAAGACAAGGCGCGCGGCCTCGTCAGGCGTCTTGACGTTCATCACCTGCTTGCCCTTGCGGGTGTTGGCAACGACCTCAGCCTCGGGCACCATAAAGCCGTAGCCCTCATGGCTTGCCACCAGGAGCTTGCGCTGCGGATCGTGGACGAAGGCAGTGACGATGTCCTGGTCGTTCTCCATGTCGACGATAATGCGCACCGGTTCGCCATGTCCCCTGCCGCCCGGCAACCGGTCGGCGCCGATGGTGTAGAACTTGCCGCCGGTGGTGAAGAGGATGACCTTGTCGGTCGTCTGCGCATGGAAGGCGAGCTTTAGCTTGTCGCCCTCCTTGAAGGCGAGCGTCGAGAAGTCGGCGAGATGGCCCTTCATGGCGCGCAGCCAGCCCTTCTCCGAGACGACCACCGTCACCGACTCCTTCTCGATCATCGCCTGATGGATGTCGGCCACGTCATGGTCCGGCGCATCGGCAAAGGTGGTGCGGCGCGGCCCGAGCTCCGGATTCTTCTCGGGAGAGTAGCGGTCGCGCGTCTGCTCGACCTGCCAGCGCACCGCCTTCCATTGCTTCGAAGGCGACGCGAGCAGATCCTCGATCTGCCCCTTCTCCGCCGTCAGCCCGTCGAACTCCTTGCGGATCTCGAACTCCTCCAGCTTGCGCAGGGCGCGCAGGCGCAAGTTGAGGATGGCCTCGGCCTGGACGTCGGTGAGGCTCCAACGCGCCATCATCACGGCCTTCGGCTCATCCTCCTCGCGGATGATGCGGATCACCTCGTCGATGTTCAGATAGGCGATGAGATAGCCGCCCAGAATCTCGAGCCGCCGCTCGATCTCGCCGAGGCGGTGTCTGGAGCGGCGCACCAGCACCTCCTTGCGGTGCTCGAGCCATTCCTGCAGCGCGCTCTTGAGCGACAGCACGTTCGGCACCTTGCCGCGCGTCAGCACGTTCATGTTCAGCGGGATGCGCACCTCAAGCTCGCTGAGCTTGAAGAGCGACTCCATCAGGAGCGCCGGATCGACAGTGCGGCTCTTCGGCACCAGCACGACGCGGACATCCTCCGTGCTTTCGTCGCGCACGTCGTCCAGCAGCGGCAGCTTGCGGTTGATCAGCAGGTCGGCGATCTTTTCGATCAGCTTCGACTTCTGCACCTGATAGGGGATTTCGGTGACGACGATCACCCAGGTTCCCCTGCCCTGGTCCTCCTGCGTCCAGCGTGCGCGGACACGGAAACCACCGCGCCCGGTCTCGTAGGCGTCGAGAATCGAGGCGCGGTTGTCGACGATGACGCCGCCGGTCGGGAAATCCGGTCCCTGGATCAGCCCATCCTCCGGGCTCTTGGACATCAGGTCGGCGACAGACGCGTCCGGCTGTGAGATCAGCAAGAGTGCCGCGTTGCAGAGTTCGTAGGCGTTGTGCGGCGGGATCGAGGTGGCCATTCCGACGGCAATGCCGGACGAGCCGTTGGCGAGCAGGTTCGGGAAAGCGCCCGGCAGGACGACCGGCTCCTCATTCTCCTCGTTGTAGGTCGGGCGGAAGTCGACTGCATCCTCGGTGATGCCCTCCAGCAGCTCGGTCGCGGCCTCGGTCATGCGCGCTTCGGTGTAGCGCATGGCGGCGGCGCTATCGCCGTCGATATTTCCGAAATTGCCCTGCCCGTCGACCAAGGGATAGCGGACGGCGAAATCCTGCGCGAGACGCACCAGCGCGTCGTAGATCGACTGGTCGCCGTGCGGATGGAACTTACCCATCACGTCGCCGACAATCGCTGCAGACTTCGAGAAGCGCTGGCCGGGCTCCAGCCTCAAGAGCCGCATCGCATGCATGATGCGTCGGTGCACCGGCTTCAGCCCGTCGCGCACGTCCGGCAGGGCGCGATGCATGATCGTGGAGAGCGCATAGGCGAGATAGCGCTCTTCCAGCGCCTTCTTCAGGTCAACGCTCTCTATATTGTCGTCGCCGCCGTCGGATCCGGGCGGATTCACGCTTTTTCCCATGGTTTCGGACTAAGTGAGCCGCTGATTCGCTTCAAGACCCGCTCTCGACAAAGACGGGGCGGTGCGATTATGAGTTTCCGATTCGTCAGGGCCTGCTGCGGGAGCGGCGCGCCACAATTTCGACCCGCTCCGCCGCAACTGTCCCGCGTCCCTATCCGGCTCGACCATCCTGTCTGCGAGCCATCACGGAGGTTTTCCATGCTTGCCCGGTCGTTTGCCACTTTCCTTCTAGCTTCCTCGGTTTCCCTTACGGCACTTTCGGCCGCGCACGCCGTCGAGCCGCAGGACGTCGCCAACCGCTTCAAGGAATTGGTCGCTGGCCAGGGCGCGACACTGTCATGGTCGTCGGTCGAGGAGATGGGCGGCGCGATCGTGATGCGCGGCGCGACCGTGAAGGGCAATGCCGAGATCCCGCCGGCCAATCTCGGCGACATTACCTTCGAAGGCGTCGAGGAAGCCGACAATGGCGACTACGTTGTCGAGACACTGTCCATGCCGACCTATTCGACTGTCAGCGAAGGCGCCACGGTTACGCTCGACGGTCTGTCGATCTCGGGGGCGGTGCTGCCGTCGCCCACATCGACCGACATCGTCAGCCAGTCCGGCTTTTTCGATTCGCTCGACGTCGACACGGTCAAGGTCGAAAAGGACGGCAAGCAGCTCTTCACCATGTCGGGCCTGAACTACTCGCTGGAGCGTGCCGACGACGGCAGATCCTACGAATTCACCGGCACGGCCGACGCATTCAGCGCCGATCTAAGCGGCACAGGCGACCCTCAGACGCTGGCCATGCTCACGGCGCTCGGCCTCACCCAGCCCAAGGGCACGTTCGAGATGGCGGGATCCTGGACGCTTGACGATGGCAACATGTCGCTTGAACAGATGGATTTCACGGTCGACAATGCCGGCACGGTCGGTTTCACGATCGACGTCTCCGGCTACACCGAAGACTTCCTCAAGGCCGCCCGCGAGATGCAGAAGAACCTCGCCAACGCAACCGAGGAGCAGAAGGCCTCCGCCGGCATGGCGGCGATGGGCCTGATGCAGCAGCTCTCCTTCGGCGGCGCTTCGATCCGCTACGATGACAACACGCTCGCAGGTCGCGCGCTCGATCTCGCTGGCGGCATGCAGAAGATGAAAAGGACAGATCTTGCCAAGATGGCGGAGGCAATGATTCCGGCCGCTATCGGTCAGTATGTGAAGCCGGAATTCGCCAAGCAGGTGGCAGGCGAGGTGGCTAAGTTCATCCAGGATCCGAAGAGCATCGAAATCAGCGCCGAACCCGCGCAGCCGGTTCCGTTCATGTCAGTCGGAATGAGCGCGATGTCGGCGCCGCAGAACATTCCTGACGAGCTCGGCATCACCGTCACCGCCAACGAGGACGCCGAGGAAGAGTAGACGTCGGTCCGCCCGAGCAGCGCATCCGCGAAAGATCCCTTATCCGGCTGCTTCGCGGCCACCTTCTCCCCAAGGGGAGAAGAACTGCGTCGGCGCTCGACCCCCTCCTCCAGAGGGGAGAGGCGCCGAACGAGGCGCGGCGGTGAGGGGGACGACGGCGACGAGCGGCGTGGTTATGCCATCTCATCGTCCCCCTTCGGCCGCTACGCCACCGTAAACTCGACCTCGATATTGCCGCGCGTCGCGTTGGAATAGGGGCAGACCTGGTGTGCCTTCGCGACCAGTTCGACAGCCTTGTCGTGCTCGAAGCCCGGCAGCGTGACCGTCATGGCGACAGCGATGCCGTAGCCAGGGCCCTCGGTCCGCTCGCCGATGCTTACGGATGCGTCGATGGTCGTATCGTCCGGAATCTTCACCTTCTCGCCACGTCCGACCGCCTTCAGCGCGCCGAGGAAGCAGGCCGAGTATCCGGCCGCGAAAAGCTGTTCGGGATTTGTGCCCGGACCGTCATTTCCGCCCAGCGCCTTTGGCGTGTCGAGCGTGATGGAAAGGCGGCCATCGTCGGTCGCGCTGGTTCCGGTGCGGCCGCCGGTGGTGCTCGCATGGGCGGTGTAGAGGGCTTGCTTGATCATTGTCTTTCTCCTTGGTGACCGCCTATCGATATCGCACAATTAAATTGTGCACAATCTATTTTTGCGCTATATGCTTCACGACGACGTGAGGGAGTTTTCCATGAGCACCGAACCGATCCGGCTCGATTCCATGCTGTGCTTCGCCATCTACGCGACCGGCCATGCCTTCACGCGCTTCTACAAGCCCAGGCTCGACGCGCTCGGCCTTACCTATCCGCAATATCTCGTGCTGATCGTGCTGTGGGAGGGCGACGACATCACCGTCAACACGCTCGGTAGCCGCCTCTTCCTTGATTCCGGCACGATCACGCCGCTCATCAAGCGGCTCGAGGCGCGCGGACTGGTGAGGCGCCGGCGCGATGAAGACGACGAGCGGCAGGTGCAGATCATGCTCACGCCCGAGGGGCGTGCGTTGCGCGAGAAAGCGATGTCGGTCCCGCTCAGCGTCGCGACAGGCACGGGCCTCACCCGCGAAACGGCGGACCGCCTGCGTGCCGAACTGCTCGACCTGCGCGACCGGCTGGATGCTTCGGCCAGCGACGCCTGATCCTGCTGCCTGTCAGGACGGGATCGGCAGCAACCTGTCGATCGGTGCGAGATAGACCGCGAAGCCGACTGCCGCCACCACGAGAGTGGCGACCAGATAGGGAAGCCAGAAGGAAGCCGGTCCGGCAGCGATCGCAAGACCCAGCCTGCCCATCGCATTGGCCGCGAGCGCCGCCAACACCGCCTGGCCGATTGTGGCGGACGTGATCCCCTGGTCGAAAAGCCGCAACGCGCTCAACACCGACACGTCGACGTCGAACGTTCCCGACAGCGCCGACGTCGCGATGAGGCTGCTCGAGCCGAACTGTCCGACGACGGCGGCGCTCGCGGTTGAGACCACGGCGAACAGCAGCGCAAACAGCAATAGTGCCGTCAGATCAAACGGGTTCTTGGGCGTCTCCGCCGAAGCCGCGTCGCCATTGCCGCGGAATAGGAAAACGAGGCCGAAGGCCGCGAAGCAGACGGCGGCGGCAACGGCCTCCGGCATCATCGCCGGCAGCACGCGAGGCTCGATGATCGCCACGATGCCGCTCACCCGCAAGATCGAGATCATAGCCGCGAGGCAGCATGCACCGACGAGCGGCCTGACACTTGCCGCGCTCCTCGCCGTCCGCGCCATTGCGACGGTGACGGCTGTCGAGGACACGACGGCTCCGGCGAGGCCGCTCACGAGCAGGCCGCGCGCCGATCCGAGCAGGCGCACGGCGACGTAGCCCATAAAGGAGATCGCCGCCGTCAGCACGGTGAAGAACCAGACCTCCCAGGGATTGAACCCGCCCCAAGGGTCAACGGTGCGGTCAGGCAACAGCGGCAGGACGACGGCGGTCATCACCGCGAGCACGATCGCCGAGCGCAGTTCCAGCCAGGTGAGCTTCTTCAGTGCGCCGTGCAGCGTCTCTCGACTTGCCAGCAACCCGGCGAGGATCGCGCCGCCCGCCGCCGCGACACGATAGTCCCCGACCACAGCGAGCGCGCCGAGCGCGAAGACGAGCAGCGCCGCTACGACGCCGGTTACGCTGAAATCATGATCGTGCTGGCCCTCCTTGTATTTGAACCAGCCGAAGATCGCTCCGAAGCCGATGAATCCTGCAACGAGAATCGATGGCGCGGACAGCGCCGAAGCGAGCGCGGCCATGGCCCCACCCAGCAGCCCAGTTGCGCCATAGGTGCGGATACCGGCCGTGCGGCTCCCGGCGGGCTCTTCGCGCTCACGCCAGCCGCGCTCCAGCCCGACGAGCAGACCGATTGCCAGTGCAAGCGCCAGCCTCGCGATCGTCGTGTCGGCACTGAATATTGCAAGCACGGTCGGGCCTCCCCTGCCCCGATTACGCCCTTCGCGGCGATCGCGCCAGCATCATCCCCGGGCGCGGCCCGCTGTCGCGTCCGAGCAGGCTGGCTTGTGCGCGCCGGACTGCCTACTGTCGCGGTTCCGACATGCCAACCGAGGAAGCAGGCGACGTGCAGAGTCCGATTCTCAAGGATCTTTCGGTCTGGCTGACGGCTCTGACGGTTCTCGGGCTTCTGGTCGCCATGGCGGGCGAGTGGCTCATTGCTGGCGAAACCGGCGAGATGCTCCTTCTGGCAGGATCCGCCCTCGCCTTCGCAGCCGGCGGCATTCCGACTGCGTGGCGTGCGCTGGTCGAGCTGGTCGGCGAGCGCGTCCTCGACATCGACCTTCTGATGGTCGTCGCGGCCGTCGCCGCGGCGGTCGTCGGTGCTACGCTCGAAGGTGCCGTGCTTCTGACGTTGTTCAGCATTTCCTCGACCCTGGAGGAACGAGCGCTGGGCCGCGCCCGGCGTGCGATCGAGGCGCTGATGGCGCTGCGTCCGGAGACGGCGCTGCGCAAGCGCCCGGACGGCACCGTGGAGGAGATCCCGTCGGCCGCACTGACTATCGGCGACGTGGTCGTGCTGCGCCCCGGCGCTCGGGTCCCGGCTGACGGCATCATCCTGGCGGGTCGCGGCGCGCTCGACGAATCCAACATCACCGGCGAATCCATGCCGGTGGCCAAGCAGGTCGGCGCGCAGGTGTTCGAGGCGACGGTCAATCTCGACGGCGTGCTCGACGTCACCGTGGCGAAGGCGGTCGCCGACAGCACGGTCGCGCGCATGATCGCGCTGGTAACGGAAGCGCAAGCGGCCAAGGCGCCCTCCGAGCGGTTCAGCGCGTGGTTCGGCCAGCGCTACACAGTGGCCGTGCTGGTCGGTTCCATCCTCGCCTTCGTCGCGTTCCTCTGGCTGGGCTACGGCCGCTACGACGCACTCTACCGTGCTGCGACGCTGCTGGTTGCAGCAAGCCCCTGCGCGATCGTCATCTCGGTCCCCGCCGCGATTCTCTCCGCCCTTTCGGCGGCCGCGCGCGGCGGCGTGCTGTTCAAGGGCGGCGCTACGCTGGAGACACTCGCCGCCGTCGACACCTTCGCCTTCGACAAGACCGGCACACTGACCACGGGCCGCGCCGCCGTCACCGGCGTGGTCGCGCTGGATGGTTCGAACAACGATTTCCTGCGCCTCCTGGGCGGGCTGGAAGCGCAGTCCGAACATCACATCGCCGCGGCCTTGCGCAGCGAGCTGGCGGAAAGGGGCCTCGATCCGCTCCCCGTCGCTGATGTCACGACCCTTCCAAGCGCTGGTATCGTCGGCCGCCACGATGGAACGCAGCTTTGGGCCGGCAACCTCCGGATGGCAGAGCGCATGGGAGCGGGTATCGACCACCCTGCCCTGAAGGCGCTCGCCGACGGCACGCAGACGGTGATTTATGCCGGGCGCGGATCGACCACGCTCGGGGCCGTCACCGTTGCCGACGAGGTGCGCGACAGCTCGCGCGCGGCCGTGGATATGCTGCGCCGGGATGGTGTCCGTGCCATCGTGATGATGACCGGCGACCGGCGTCCGGTCGCGCTCCGGATCGGCAGGGAACTCGGCTTCAGGCCGGAGGAGATCCATGCGGAGATGCTGCCGGAGCACAAGGTGAATGAGGTCGCGCAACTCGCAGCCTCCGCCAAGATCGCGTTCGTCGGCGACGGCGTCAACGATGCGGCTGCCCTTGCCCGCGCCGATGTCGGCATCGCCATGGGCGCCGCCGGCTCGGACGTGGCTCTGCAGGCCGCCGACGTGGCGCTGCTTGCCGAGGACATGGAGCGGTTGGCCGACGCCCATCGGCTCGCCCGCCGTACCGCGCGCGCTCATCCGCCAGAACCTGACCTTCGCCATGGGCGCGATGGCAGTGCTCGTTACCGGCGTGCTGTTCTTTGAACTGCCGCTGCCGATCGCTGTCATCGGCCATGAGGGCGGCACCGTGCTCGTGGTGCTGAACGGGCTCAGGCTGCTCACCGACCCGATCCGGCGCGACCTGAGCGGCAAAGCGAAGGCCGAACCCGCCGGCAAACTGTCGGAAGCCACGGCCTGACGATCAGCCTTACTTCACCGCGCCGCGGCGCCATTCGGCCGGCGGAATGCCGAAGCGCCGGGCAAAAGCGCGGTTGAAGGCCGCCTCCGCGCCATATCCAGCCTCATGGGCGACTAGGCCGACCGGCTTGCCCATCAGCTTCAGGTCGATGCTTGCCAGATAGAGGCGCCAGTCGCGAAGATAACGGATCGGCGACGTTCCGAGCACGGCCGCGAAGCGGCCAGCAAGCGCGCTACGCGAGAGGCCTGCCTCGCGTGCCAGCGTTTCGGCGGTCCAATCCCGCCGCGGATCGCCATGGAGCAGAGTGAGGCAGCGACCCAGAATCGGATCGCGCACCGCCGCCAGCCAGCCCGTCTCCACACCGTCGTCACGCAGAAATTGGCGGCGCAGCACCTCCATGAACGCAACCTCCGTCAACCGCTCCAGCATGGACGTGCCGCCGCGCTGTGGTTTGTCAACCTCGGCAACGATCTGCACGATGGCTCCTGCCAGCCAGTCTCCGTCCTGCGAGCCAATGGTGCGGACATGGATGTATTTCGGCAGCGCCTGGCGGAACGGTGCGAAGTTGGCAGCTTCGCACTGTATGTAGCCGCACAGGATGCGCACCGGCTCCCCGCGCTCGCGATAGCGCAGCATCGGAATCTCGCGCCACGGCTTGGGCGGCAGGTCGGCGCCCGGGTCGATCAGCCGCCCACCCGTCCCGACGCCCAGACGATGCGGCGTACCGAACGGAAACGCAGCGATGTCTCCTTCTTCAAGGATCGACTCGCGGCCCTCGAACTCCAACCAGCACGATCCCCTGGCCATGATATGGAAGCCGATCGAGTCAGCCGGCTTGTAGGAGGCCGGCGTCGCGTCGGTCTCCCAATTGCCTTCCGGCATGAAGCAGATGCTGCATCGAGCCGGTGATCCGCACACGGCGCAGCGCTTCGGACAAAAGATCGCCCACGCCTGCCGGCGCGTTCGGGATTTCGGCCAAGGCTTTCGGCGTTCCGGCCAAAGACGCACCGCCATCTTTGTTCGAGGATCGGTCCACAGCTCTCAAGCAAGGAGATTAACATGGCTGATACGACCGACAAACTCGTGGTGCTAGTCACCCGAGGCATCGATTCCGAGCTGTCCTCGGTGGCCTTCACCATCGCCAACGGTGGCATCACCGCGGGCCTGAAGGTCTTCATCTTCCTGACGAGTTCCGCGATCGACCTCGTCCGCAGGAACGGCGCGACGATGACGCACGTCCCGCCGCTCGATCCATTGGCAACGCTTATCAAGGACTTCCTCGCGCGCGGCGGCGTGATCTGGGCCTGTCCTCCCTGCGTGAAGTCTCGGGGATACGAGCAGTCCGATCTGATCGACGGCGTCATCATCGCCGGCGCCAGCGTCATGCACGCCGAAATCAAGGCGGGTGCCGCGACCCTCTCGTTCTGAGGCCGTCGGGGCCCCGGCCGGCGCTCCAGAGTGGTCGGCCGGCTGCCCCTCAGTCCTTCTTCTTCGGCATTACCCTGAGGCCTAGCTCGTTGAGCTGGCCCGACGACACTTCAGACGGCGCGTTCATCAGCAGGTCGTAAGCCTGCTGGTTCATCGGGAACATGGTGATCTCGCGCAGGTTCTTCGCGCCCACGAGAAGCATGACTACGCGATCGACGCCGGCCGCCATGCCGCCATGCGGCGGCGCGCCGTATTGGAAGGCACGGTAGAGGCCGCCAAAGCGCTCCTCGACCGTTTCACGCGTGAGGCCGACCATCTCGAACGCCTTGACCATCGTCTCCGGCAGATGGTTGCGGATGCCTCCCGACGCGATCTCGAAACCGTTGCAAACCATGTCGTACTGGAACGCCTTGATGCCGAGAGGCTCCTGCCCGTTCAGCGCATCGATGCCGCCCTGCGGCATCGAGAACGGGTTGTGGGCGAAGTCGATCTTCTTCTCGTCCTCGTTCCACTCGAAGAACGGGAAATCGACGATCCAGCACAGTTCGAAGCGCTCGCGGTCGACAAGGTTGAGCTCCTCGCCGACACGCGTGCGCGCATCACCCGCGAACTTGTAAAACTTCGCAGGATCGCCAGCGGCAAAGAACACCGCATCGCCGGCGTCGAGGCCGAGCTGCTGGCGCAGTGCCTCGGTCCGCTCTTCGCCGATATTCTTCGCGATCGGCCCGGCGCCTTCCAGCTTTTCGCCTTCCATGCGCCAGAAGATATAGCCAAGGCCGGGCTGGCCTTCGCCCTGCGCCCAGGAGTTCATGCGGTCGGCAAACGCGCGCGAGCCGCCCGTCTTGGCCGGGATCGCCCACACCTGCGCCTTCGCGTCATTGGCGAGGATGCCGGCGAAGACCTTGAAGCCCGAGCCGCGGAAGTGGTCGGATACATCCTGCATCTCGATCGGATTGCGCAGGTCCGGCTTGTCGGTGCCATAGGTGCGGATCGCGTCGTCATAGGCGATGCGGCGGAATTTCTGCGTCACCGGCTTGCCGTCGGCGAACGTCTCGAAGACCCCGCGCATCACCGGCTCCATCGTCTCGAACACGTCTTCCTGCGTGACGAAGCTCATCTCCAGGTCGAGCTGGTAGAACTCGCCCGGCAGGCGGTCGGCGCGCGGATCCTCGTCGCGGAAGCAGGGCGCGATCTGGAAATAGCGGTCGAAGCCGCTCATCATGATCAGCTGCTTGTACTGCTGCGGCGCCTGCGGCAGCGCATAGAAGGTGCCGGGATGGATGCGGCTCGGCACGAGGAAGTCGCGCGCGCCTTCCGGCGACGAGGCAGTGAGGATAGGCGTCGAATATTCGGTGAAACCCGCCTCGCCCATGCGCTTGCGCATCTCGGCGATGATCTTCGTGCGCTGAACGATGTTCCGGTGCAGCGTATCGCGGCGCAGGTCGAGGAAGCGATACTTGAGACGAATGTCCTCCGGATAGTCCGGCTCGCCGAACACCGGCAGCGGCAATTCCTTCGCGGCCGACAAGACCTCGATCTCGCGTGCGAACACCTCGATCTCGCCGGTCGGCAGGTTCTTGTTCACCACCTCGTCGGCGCGTGCCTTCACCTCGCCGTCGACACGGATCACCCATTCGCCGCGCACGGTCTCGGCAGTCTTGAAGGCTGGCGAATCCGGGTCGGCGACGATCTGCGTCATGCCGTAATGGTCACGCAGGTCGATGAACAGCAGCCCACCATGATCGCGCACGCGATGCACCCAGCCCGAAAGGCGGACAGTGCCGCCGACATCCGACTTGCGGAGGGCGGCGCAGGTGTGGCTGCGGTAGCGATGCATGGCGAAAATCCAGTCCAGGGAGTGAGGCGCGGCCCCGCCGAAGCGGCCCGAAAAGTCGCGGGAAAAGCGCATCAAAGGGGCGTTTTGTCAAGCCGAAGCCGCTTCAGGGAGCGGGGCCGCAGCCACTGCGAAAGAGACCAGCGGGCGAAGGTCGGAGCCGGCCGATGAGCAAATATCCCCGCCACGTGGTATGAGCCGCAGGTCCCACCTCACAGCGCGGGGTCTCGCGCGCCTGCGAAGCAGCAGCAATGAGCAAGGGATAAACTGGGCATGCCCTGCCCTATGTGATAGGCCACGCCGGGACTTCAGCACGGCAATCGACAGACAATAGAGAGAGTGGAGAATGGCGCTTGCCCGGGTTTTCAAAGGCATCGTTCTTGCCAAGCGTCATAACATCTTGTCGAAGATCGAACGTTGCCGCCGCCCCCTCTCCAAACTGACTGGCGCGGAGGCCCGCGCATGAAGACGCTCGGTTTTATCGGGACGGGCGCGATCACCGCAGCCTTTATCGAAGGATTGGTTGCCGGTGGTCGTCGCAACTCGATCCTGGTCTCGCCTAGATCCGAGCACCTGTCCGAAGCGCTTGCAGCGCGCTTCGAGACGGTCAGCCGTGCGGCCTCGAATGCGGAGGTGTCGCGCGACAGCGACATCGTCTTCCTGGCGATGCGCCCAGCGCAGGTCGAAAAGGCCCTGCGCGGGATAGAATTCCGTCCCGGCCAAATCCTCTGCTCCTTCGTGACCGGTCTGTCAGTTCCGGAACTCGAAGCGATCGCGCCCACCGCCACCGTTTGCCGGGTGCTGCCGCTGCCGGCCATCGCCATGCGCAAAGGACCAGTGATCCATTATCCGCGCGTGCCTGACGTCCTCGACCTGATCGACGGGATGGGGGATGTTGTCCTGCCGGCGTCGGAAGCCGAGCTCGTCGCCATGGGCGGCGTCAGCGGCTTCATGTCTTCGTTCCTCGACCTCCAGGTCGCGCTGGCGGGATGGCTTGAAGGCCGCGGCGTCGCGCCGGAAGCTGCCAATCTCTATACCCGCTCCATCTTCTCCGGCCTCTCAGAGACGGCGCTGCGTTCGCCGAAGACGCTGGCCGAGCTTGCCGGAGAGCACGAAACCAAGGGCGGCCTCAACGAACGCACACGCGACTATCTCGCCGGGCGCAATTGGTTCGCCGAACCGGGCCTTGCGCTCGATGCTGTGCAACAACTCTCTCGCACCCAACTGAAGTAGCGGCTGCGACGACGCTTCTGGACCATGTCCCGGCCGTGGCTGAGCATGGCCTGCCGATGTTACTGGACATATAGAGGGACGTTACGTCACCGCGAGTCGCCTTGTCCTCCATCCGGCCCCTTATCCCGCTTCTGCTCGCAGCCGGCATCTTGCTCGGCGGCAACGGGCTGCAAGGCACGCTGATCGCGCTGCGTGGCGCGCAAGAGGGCTTTTCGCCGGCCACGATCGGCTTTATCGGCACCACCTATTTCGCCGGCTTCCTCATCGGCTGTTTCACGATCACGCCGATGATGAAGGAGATCGGCCATGTGCGGTCGTTCGCCACGCTGGCGGCAATCGCGTCGGTCGGCGCGCTGGTCCTCATCCTGTTCATCAACCCGTTCGTCTGGGCTGGCGTGCGTTTCGTCAACGGCTTCGCCTTCGCCGGGCTGTTTACGGTGATGGAGGCCTGGCTGCATGCCGGCGTGTCGAACGAGAACCGCGCCCGGGTGCTGGCGATCTATCGGGTCGTCGATATCGGCTCGGTCACCGGCGCGCAGTTCTTGATTCCCATAATCGGCATCGAGGGCTTCGCGATCTTCGCGCTGATGTCGATCATGACGACCCTGTCGCTTGTGCCCGTCTGCCTCGGCGACCGCTCCAACCCCAAGCCGCCTGAAAACGTGAAGCTCGATCTCAAGCGATCTTGGGCAATCTCGCCGCTCGCCGCGATCGGCTGCATTGCGGTGGGCGTGACCAACAGTTCCTTCCGCACGCTGTCGCCGGTCTATGCCGAGCAGATCGGCATGTCGGTGGCAGACGTCGTCACCTTCGTCAGCGCCGGCATCATCGGCGGCGCGCTGGTGCAATATCCGCTCGGCTATCTTTCCGACCGCTGGGACCGCCGGTCGGTTATCCTGACCACCTCTGCGGGCGCGATGATCGCGGCGCTGGCGCTGGCCTTCCTTGCCGGCACGACGCCGCTGGCTAATTTCGTCTACGTCTTCGTCTTCGGTTCGTTCGCAATGCCGATGTTCTCGCTCTGCGCCGCCCATGCCAACGACCGCGCTGGCCCGTCGGAATATGTCATGCTCAACGCGGCGCTGATGCTGTTCTACTCCGTCGGCGCCATCGGCGGTCCGGTCGCCGCTTCCTGGACGATGGAGAGTTTCGGACCGAACGCCCTCTTCATGTTCAACGCCTCGGTCTATCTGGTCTTCATCTTCATCGTGCTCTACCGCATGCAGGCCAGGTCCGGCGTGCCGGCCGAGCGTCGCGGCCGCTTCATCGCTCTGCTGCGCACCTCGACCATCTTTGCGCGCCTCGCCGGCCGGCCGCAGCGGCGCAAAAGGGACGAGGACTGACCGCCATGCTTGACGAAACGGCCCCGGGCTGAAAGGACGGGGCACCTTCCTTCCAGAGCCTGTCCATGCATCTCATCACCAAGCAGAACGACCTCGAAACCGCCATCGCGCAGCTGGCGAAGTCCGAGTTCGTCACCGTCGACACCGAATTCATTCGCGAGACCACCTTCTGGCCGGAACTCTGCCTCATCCAGATCGCCTCGCCGGACACCACAGCGCTGATCGACCCGCTGGCGCCCGGAATCGACCTCAAGCCGTTCTTCGAGCTGATGGCGGACGAGAAGGTGCTGAAGGTCTTCCATGCAGCGCGCCAGGACATAGAAATCATCTTCCACCTCGGCGACCTGATCCCGCACCCGGTCTTCGATACACAGATCGCTGCCATGGTCTGCGGCTTCGGCGACAGCGTCTCCTACGACCAGCTCGTGCAACGCATCACCGGCACGCAGCTCGACAAGTCCTCGCGCTTCACCGACTGGCGCCACCGGCCGCTGTCCGACAAACAGCTTGAATATGCGCTGGCCGACGTCACCTGGCTGCGCGACGTCTATCTCGACCTGCAGGGCCGGCTGGACGCGCGTCAGCGCTCTAACTGGGTGAAGGAAGAGATGGACGTGCTGACCTCTCGCGACACCTACGACCTGCATCCGGAAAACGCCTGGACGCGGCTCAAGATGCGCGTGCGAAAGCCGATCGAGTTGGCGGTGCTGCAGCACGTTGCCGCCTGGCGCGAACGCGAGGCGCGCGAGCGCAACGTGCCGCGCGGGCGCGTGCTCAAGGACGATGCGATTTACGAGATCGCCCAGCAGCAACCGCGCGACGCCACCGCTCTCGGACGGCTGCGCACTACGCCCAAGGGCTGGGAGCGCTCGTCGAGCGCGGCAGCCCTGCTCGCCGCCGTCAATGCGGCGCTTGCGATCCCGAAGGAGGACCTCCCCAAGGTTCCCCGTCAGGCGCAGCCGAGCGAGGGCGCCAATGCGGCGGCCGAAATCCTCAAGGTTCTGCTACGCATCATCGCCGAGAAGGAAGGGGTGGCGCCAAAGATCATTGCCAGCGGTGACGACATCGACCGCATCGCCGCCGAGGGCGAGAAGGCAGAGGTCGAGGCATTGACCGGCTGGCGGCGCGAGGTGTTCGGCGAGAAGGCGCTGCGGCTGATCCGCGGCGAGCTCGGCATCCGCTTCCAGAACCGGCGCATCAACGTCTTCGAGATCGGCGCCTGACGCTTAGCCGTCCGCGACCATCCGCAGGCTCCTGTTCGTGATGCGGCCGAGCTGCGCCAGCCGGCCGATCGGCCGCTCCCCGATCAGGTCGGCATGCGACTTCGGCACCACCAGCGTCAGCGAACCGTCCTCGCCTTTTTCCCAGCGCAACCGCGGGATGATGCCCGGCATCGAGGCCGAGAGCAGATAGACGACGCGCAGCATGGCACCAAGGAAACGCGCCCGCTCGACATAGCGCGGCGGAGCGAGCTGGATGATCTCGGGTGCGGCACCGTCGTCGATCAGCCCCTCGTGGCGGTAGAGATTGGTCAGCGCGATGAAGACGCGGCCCGGATGGTCGACGCCGATGAAGGAAGCGTGCGCGATGATGTTGAGCGATTGCACGCCGCGATATTCGGGATGTGCGCGCCAGCCGATGTCGGCGAGCAGGCAGGCCGCGCGGCGATAGCGCGCCTCGTCTTCGGTCTCGTCGATGCCGAAGGCGGCGAAGGAATGGTTGGTCCATTCGGCGAGTTCGTGCGCATGCGTCACCGAGCGCGCCCGCAGCAGGGCAAGCTCTTCTGACGCCGAGATCAGCGGGTCGGCCCTCTGCTCGGTCGGAGAGAGCAGCGAATAGAGGAAGCCCTCGCGCACTCCGAGCGCCGAGACGACGATCCGGCCGGGCTTCATCACCCGGATGATCTCTTGCAGCACCACCGCGCCGTAGGCGAGCAGGGCGCGGCGGCTCTTGGAGACCCGCTCGATGCCCTTCATCTTTTCGATCTCGCCGCGCGCGACCTGTTTGAGGAAGTTGATCGAGCCCTCGACGCTCATCTCGTAATGGTGCATCACCGAGAGCGGATAGTTTGTCGCCGCCATATGCAACCGCGCCAGGTTTCGCCAGGTGCCGCCGACGCAGTAGAAGGTGCGTCCCTCCCCGCTCTTCAGCACCTCCGCCTTCTTCAGCTCGTTGCGGATGATCTTGGTGGCCGCTTCGATCGAGCCCTTCGACATGTCGTCGAGCCGCAGGCCGCCGAGCGGCAGGGTGATCCCACCGCCGATCTCCTCGCCCTTCACGTCGACCACTTCGAGGCTGCCGCCACCGAGGTCGCCGGCGATGCCGTCAGCGTGGTGGAAGCCGGAAATCACGCCAAGCGCAGAGTAATAAGCCTCTTCCTTGCCGGTCAGCACCCGGATGTCGACGCCGAGGATGTCTTCGGCGCGCTCGATGAATTCGGGCCCGTTGACCGCCTCGCGCGCGGCCGCGGTGGCTATGACGTAGAGCTGCTCGGCACCAGCCTGCTCGGAGAGTGCCCGGAACCGGCGGAACTCCTCCATCGCACGCAGCATCGCGTCCGGATCAAGGCGTCCAGTCGACACGATCCCCCGGCCGAGGCCGGCGAGCATCTTTTCATTGAAAAGGACCGTCGGCGAGCGCGCGATCCCCTCATAGATGACGAGGCGGATTGAGTTCGAACCAATGTCGATGATCGACACCGGGCGGCGGTCCTGCAACCGCCCCTGGGAAGCGCCTATCATGCGGGCGCGGACACTTTCGTCTTCGAGCGACGCTTGTGCTGCGCGATCCGCTTCGGAGCGTGCGATTTCAGGGCGTCACCTCGGCCGGACAGGCTCGGATTCGTCATGAAATATTCCTGCGCGTTGAAGGGTTCCTCGCCCTCCTCAAGCAAGACCCGCCGGGAGGTGCCGTCAGCCAATACTTCGAAACTTTGCTGGTTGTCCATGATGTTTCCGAGCATGATCTGGCCAAGCACCTGTTCATGCACAGTCTGGTTGGTCAGCGGCACGATCAGCTCGACGCGCCGGTCGAGGTTGCGCGGCATCATGTCGGCCGAGCCGATATAGATGATCGCCTCGTTGGACGGCAGGCCCTTGCCATTGCCGAAACAGTAGATTCGGCTGTGCTCCAGGAAGCGGCCGATGATCGATTTGGCGCGGATGTTGTCCGACAGGCCCGGCACCTGCGGGCGCAGGCAGCAGATGCCGCGCACGATCAGGTCGATGTCGACGCCTGCCTGGCTCGCCTCGTACAGCGCGTCGATCACCTGCGGGTCGACCAGCGAGTTCATCTTCATCCAGATCTGCGCCGGACGGCCCGCCTTGGCATGCGCGATCTCGTCGGCGATGTGCTTGAGGATGCGCTTGCGCAGCGTGAAGGGCGAGACCGCGATCGTCATCTCTTCGGCGGGCTCGGCATAGCCGGTGATGAAGTTGAAAAGCTGCGCCACGTCGCGCGCGATCACCGGATCGACGGTGAAATAGGACAGGTCGGTGTAGATACGCGCCGTGATCGGGTGGTAGTTGCCCGTGCCGAGATGCACATAGCTGCGCAGCTTGTTGTCCTCGCGGCGCACCACAAGCGACATCTTGGCATGGGTCTTCAGCTCCATGAAGCCGAACACGACCTGCACGCCCGCGCGCTCCAGGTCGCGCGCCCAGCGGATGTTGGCCTCCTCGTCGAAGCGCGCCTTGAGCTCCACCAGCGCCGTCACCGACTTGCCCGCCTCGGCGGCGTCGATCAGCGCGCGCACGATCGGGCTGTCGTTCGAGGTGCGGTAGAGCGTCTGCTTGATCGCGACGACCTCAGGATCGAACGCTGCCTGGCGCAGGAACTGCACCACCACGTCGAACGACTCGTGCGGATGGTGGACGACGATGTCCTTCTCGCGGATCGCTGCGAAGCAATCACCGCCATGTTCGCGGATACGCTCGGGGAAGCGAGGATTGTACGGCTTGAACTTCAAATCGTCGCGGGCGACGGACACGATCTCCGAGATCTGGTTGACCGCCAGCAGCCCATCGATGATCGAGACTCGATTGGCCGGCACGCCGAGTTCCGTCGAGACGAAATCGCGCAGGGGCTCCGGCATCTCGTGGTCGAACTCGATGCGGATCACCGAACCGCGGCGCCGCCGCTTCAGCGCGCTCTCGAAGAAGCGGACGAGGTCCTCGGCCTCTTCCTCGATCTCGATATCGGAATCGCGGATGAGGCGGAACGTGCCGGACCCCTGCACCTCGTAGCCCGGGAAGAGCTGGCCGATGAACATCGACACCGCGTCCTCCAGCCGCACGAAGCGGACGCAGTCGCGATGGTCCGGCAGTCGGATGAAGCGGCGCAGCGCCGTCGGCAGGCGCAGGAGCGCGATCATCGTCTCCGGCTCGCGCTTGTGCTTCAACTGCAGCGCGATGGAGAAGCCGAGATTCGGGATGAACGGGAACGGATGCGCCGGATCGATCGACAGCGGCGTCAGCACCGGGAAGATCGTCTCCAGGAAATGCGCTTCCAGCCAGGCGCGCTCTTCCTTGTTGAGGTTTTCGCCGCGGACCACCTCGATGCGGGCGTTTTCGAGCAGGCCGAAGAGCAGTGAGAGGCTCACCTGCTGGTCGTGCTGCAGGCGGCTCACCTCGCGCAGGAGCTGCTCGAGCTGCTGCTCGGGCGTGCGTCCGTCCGCGCTCTTGGTCGTGATCCCCTCGCGGACCTGTCCCGCCAGACCAGCCACGCGCACCATGAAGAACTCGTCCAGGTTGGCGGCCGAGATCGACAGGAAGCGCACTCGCTCCAGCAGCGGGTGGCTGGTGTTCTGCGATTCCTCCAGCACGCGGCGATTGAACTGGAGCCAGGAGAATTCGCGATTGACGTAGCGGTCGGGATCTCCGGCATCCGTCGCCGCGGCCACCTCCGGCGCGATGGTGAATTCGTGTGAAACCGCGGTGATCTCGTTCATCATCCTGCCCTAGACGCGTGCCTCTCCAGCGCCGCCCACACAGTAGACGGCTTTGTTCTTTCCTGACAGGCATTTGCGACACTTTGATTGCACGCGCCTTGCAAAGCGCAAAGAGTTGCGCCAAAGGCTTCAATAACCGAACGGAGATCGCGATGGCTGGCCACGGCATCCCTCATTTCCAGAATGACGCCGGATACCCGACGATCGCAATCGGCGTCACCGAGTTCATGTGCGTCGGCGCCAATCCTCCCTTCGATCATCCGCATGTCTTTCTCGACATGGGCGACGACATCGAAAAGGTCTGCCCCTACTGCTCGACACTCTACCGGCTCGATCCGACGCTGAAAGAGACCGAGACCAGCCCGGCCGGCTGCCTCTACGTGCCGCGCGCGGCCTGATCCCACGGCAATGGCCCCCGGCGCGACGCCGCGCTCGCGGCAGGTCGTCATCGCAGGCGGCGGCATCGCCGGCCTGACTGCGGCGATCGCCTTCGCGTCCAGGGGATTTTCGGTAAGGCTTTTCGAGCGCGCCGCCGAGTTGCAGGAGGTCGGCGCCGGGCTGCAGCTTTCCCCGAACGCCACACGCATCCTCTCCCGCTTCGGCGTGCTGGACCGGCTGCGCGGCGCCTCCATCCGGCCGGAAGCTGTCATCTTGCGTCGCGCGGCGGATCTGCGCGAGATCGCGCGTGTCCCGCTCGGCGAAAGGGCGACGGCGCGCTGGAAAAGTCCCTATCTCGTGCTCCACCGGGCCGATCTCCACGCCGCGCTCCACGCGGTCGCTTCGCACATGCCGGACATCGAGATCGCCACGGGCTCCACCGTCGTCGACACCGCGATCCATGCGCGCGGCGTCACGGTCGCCGTCGAGCAGGCGGGCGGCCTGCGGGAGGTCGATGCGCTTCTGCTCGTCGCGGCGGATGGCGTCTGGTCTGGCCTGCGCCGCCTTGTTGGCGGTGTCGGCGCAAGCGCCTTTTCGGGCAGGATCGCGTGGCGCGCGACGATCCGCGCCGACGGCGACGCTGTCGCCATGTTGGCGGAGCACCTTCGGCGCGACAGCGTCAGCGCCTTCCTGCATCCGCGCGCGCATTTGATTGCCTATCCGGTCCGCGGCGGCAGTGCGATCAATCTCGCCGCCTTCACCCGCGGCGCGAGCCCCGACATCTCATGGTCGCGGTCGAGCGACGGCCGCCCTCTCATGCAGGCTTTGCATGGCGCTGCCGGGTCGCTCATAGCCTTCCTGGAAGCGATCGCATCCTGGACGGTCTGGCCGATCCACACGGTCGATCCGAACTCTCCCTGGGTCAATCCCGGCGGCGCGGTGCTGATCGGCGACGCGGCGCATGCGATGACGCCTTTTGCCGCCCAGGGTGCCGCCGCCGCGATCGAGGATGCCTATGTGCTTGCTGCGACGGTCGCCGATGAGCCCGACCACATCGGTGCCGCGCTGCGACGCTACGAGGAAATCCGCCGCCCGCGCGTCGCCGCGGTTGCCCGACGCGGCGCATTCAACGCCTTCGCCTGGCATGCCGGCGGCCCAATCGGCTTCGGCCGCGACCTCGTGCTCGGCCTTCTGCCTGCCGCGAAGCTCGCCGCTGACCTTGACTGGCTCTATGGTTGGGACGCGGACAAGGCGCTGGTGGAGGCGCCACCTGGTCAAGGCAGTTCGTTGAAAGCGCGAAGCGACCAGACGAGACTCTGAGGCAGCGGATTCCAGAAGCCGGTCCTGAGCCCGGCCCTCCTTAACACTGCGCTTGTCCATGTATTGCACCCGACAACCGCGTTGAACGCGCCCACCCCCTCGTAGAAGCGATCGAACGGGCCATAGGAGCGCCCCGCGATCAGGATCGGCTCGCCGCTGGCGTCCTTTGCGAACCCTTCCAGCATGGCGCTCAGCATGGCGGCGAACTCGGCTTCGCTGAGGTCGATCGCCAGTACGCCGTCAGCGGTCTGATTTATCGCGCCGGCGACTGCGACGTGCATTGCTGAACTGTCCGCCGTCAGCGCGCGCAACACCGGAAGCGGCTTCAGGTCGGACCAGGTCGGAGTCTCGAGATAGAAGGATCGACCGCCCCATCCAACGACAAGCCATTCAGCCGCCGGGTCGTAGATTGGAAGTCCGGAAGAGCCGAGAAATCCGAGCCGTTCCAGCACGTCCGGGTGCGTCGGCAGCGCGATGTCCGTATGGATCGGATTCGAGAGGACAAGGATGCGGCGAGAATTATCGCTGCCGGCGGATGCCTGCGGCAGCAGCGGCCGCGGCACCATTGCACCGGCAAGCGGCGCAACGATCAATACCACCAATAGAGCGACGAAGACGCGTCGCCACATCTGTCTGCGTCAATGCAGGATCTGGCTGAGGAACAGCTTCGTCCGCTCGTGGCGCGGATGGTCGAAGAACTCGGCCGGTGTGTTCTGCTCGACGATCTGGCCCTGGTCCATGAAGATCACACGGTTGGCGACCTTGCGCGCGAAGCCCATTTCGTGGGTCACGCACAGCATTGTCATCCCTTCTTCGGCGAGGCCAACCATCGTCTCCAGCACTTCCTTGATCATTTCCGGATCGAGCGCCGAGGTCGGCTCATCAAACAGCATGATGCGCGGGTTCATACAGAGTGAACGGGCGATTGCTACGCGCTGTTGCTGGCCGCCCGACAACTGTCCCGGATACTTGTTCGCCTGCTCGGGGATCTTCACGCGGCGCAGGAAATGCATGGCCGTCTCCTCGGCCTGCTTTTTTGGGATTTTGCGGACCCAGATAGGCGCCAGGGTGCAGTTCTCCAGGATGGTCAGGTGTGGAAACAGGTTGAAGTGCTGGAACACCATCCCGACCTCGCGCCGGACCTCGTCGATCTTCTTCAGGTCGTTGGTCAGTTCCTTGCCGTCGACGACGATCTTGCCCTTCTGGTGCTCCTCCAGCCGGTTGATGCAGCGGATGAGGGTCGACTTGCCTGAGCCGGACGGACCGCAGATGACGATGCGCTCGCCGCGCATGACCTTGAGGTTGATGTCCTTGAGCACGTGGAAGTCGCCATACCACTTGTGCATGCCGACGATCTCGACGGCGACTTCCGTCGAGGAGACCTGCATCTTGGAGCGGTCGACCTCGAGTTCTTCTGCCGAAACGGCGTTCTCGGTGGCCATGGTGGTTCCCCTATCTTCTGTAGCCGGTGTCGAGCCGGCGTTCCATGTAGATCGAATAGCGCGACATGCCGAAGCAGAAGATCCAGAACACGAAGCCCGCAAAGATGAGGCCCGTGAGCGGCGTCTGCGGCGTGATCCAGTTTGCATCGGAGAAGTTGCGGCGCACCGCGCCCAACAGGTCGAACATGTTGACGATGTAGACCAGGCTGGTGTCCTTGAAGAGGCCGATGAAGGTGTTGACGATGCCCGGGATCACCAGCTTCAGCGCCTGCGGCAGGATGATGAGCCGCATCTTCTGCGGATAGGACAGCCCGAGCGAATCCGCGCCCTCGAACTGGCCCTTCGGGATCGCCTGCAGGCCGCCGCGGATCACCTCGGCCATGTAGGCGGATGCGAAGACCGCCACGCCGATCAGCACGCACAGAAAGTCGTCGATCTTGGCGTTGTTCGGCATGAAGAGCGGCAGCATCTTCGTGGCCATGAACAGAACCGTGATCAGCGGGACGCCGCGCACCACCTCGATAAAGACGACGCAAAATGCCTTGATGACCGGCAGGGTGGACCGTCGACCGAGCGCGAGCAGCACGCCCACCGGCAGCGACACCACGATGCCAACATAGGACAGGATGATCGTTACCATGAACCCGCCCCATTCGCGGGTCGGCACGTAGCGCAGGCCGAACCAGCCGCCGGGCAAAAGGATGTATCCGATGATCGGCAGCACGACGAAGAGGGCGATGGCGTTGGCGGTCTTGTAGGGCGCGCGCGGCATCAGGAACGGCACCAAAAGCGCCACCAGCAGCACGGCGCACAGGGTCGGCCGCCAGCGTTCGTCGATCGGGTAGGTGTTGAACATGAACTGCCCGAACTTGTTCACCACGAAGTTCCAGCAGGCGCCCGACCAGCCGTCAGGCTGGATGCCGCCCTGCGAGACCGTGGCGCAGAAGCTCCGGTTGTCGCCCGTCCACTGGGCGTCGATGAACAGCCAGCGAATCACTGGTGGCATGAACCAGGCGAGAACCGCGAGCGCAATCAGCGTCAGCACGGTGTCGCTGGGCGTGGCGAACAGGTTGGTGCGTGCCCAGTGAACGATGCCCTTCTGGCCGGCGGGAGCGGCCTGGGGCAGTTCCATGTCCTGACGCACATAGGCGATCTGGTTTTCCTGCATGACGGCCTCCTCAGCGCTCGACCAGCCGCACGCGGGCATTGAACCAGTTCATGAAGAACGACATGGCAAGGCTGATGGTGAGATAGACCACCATCCAGATCGCCACGATCTGGATCGAATTGCCGCTCTTGTTCAGGATCGTTCCGCCGACCGAGACGAGGTCCGGATAGCCGACGGCGATCGCCAGCGACGAGTTCTTCGTCAGGTTGAGATACTGGCTGGTCAGCGGCGGAACGATGATGCGCATCGCCTGCGGGATGACGACGAGCCGGGTCGTTGTGCCGGGCCGCAGGCCGAGCGCATGCGCCGCCTCCGTCTGGCCGCGTCCGACACCCTTGATGCCCGCACGCACGATCTCGGCGATGAACGAAGCGGTATAGAGCGACAGCGACAGATAGAGCGCGAGAAATTCCGGCCCGATCATCATGCCGCCGCGTGCCTGAAAGGCACCCTGCACCGGCACGTCGAAGGAGATCGGAAAGCCTGCCGCGGCGAGCGCGATCAGCGGCAGACCGATCAGCAGTCCAACAGAGGTCCAGAATACCGGGAAGCGTTGGCCGGTCGCCATCTGCCGCGCCTTCGCGCGGTTGGCGACGAAAAAACACATCGCGATCGCGACCAGGAAGGCAACACCGACAAGCCATGCCCCCTGTCCCCAAACGACCGTGGGGATGGTGAGGCCGCGATTGGAAAGCAGCGCACCGAACGGCAGGTTAAACGCGTCGCGCGGCTGCGGCAGGATTGCCAGAACGCCGAGATACCAGAAGAAGATGACGAGCAGCGGCGGTATGTTGCGGAATACCTCGACATAGACCGTGCACAGGCTGCGGATCAGCCAGTTGCGCGACAGGCGGCCGATGCCGATCAGAAAGCCGACCAGCGTCGCGGTGACTATGCCCACCAGGGCGATGAGGATCGTGTTCAGGAAGCCAACGACAAGCGCGGTCGAATAGCTCGAATCCGCCGTATAGGCGATGAGCGACTGACCGATATCGAAACCGGCGCGCTCGTTGAGGAAATCGAACGAGATGGTGCGGCCGATGCGGCGCAGGTTTTCCTGCGTGTTGTTGACGATCCACACGATCAGCGCGAACAGCGCGACGAAGGCGAGGATCTGGAAGGCTATCCCGCGGACGACGGGATTGTAGATTAACGGTACCCGTGGCGCACCATCGCTGCGCAATACCTGTTCGTTCGCCATACCGGCCTCCTGTTGCGACGTTCCGGGGGCGGCGGATGCCGTCCCCGGTCTGCCTGCCAGAAGGTCAGCGGATGGGCGGTGCGTACTGGAGGCCGCCCTTCGACCAGAGAGCGTTCAGGCCGCGCTGGATCTTGAGCGGGCTCTCAGTGCCGATGTTCTTCTCGAAAATCTCGCCGTAATTGCCCACGCCCTTGACGATGTTGACCACCCAGTCCTCACCGAGGCCGAGATCGGCGCCGAACTTGGCGTTGGCTTCCATGCCCAGCACGCGCTTGATTTCGGGATTGTCAGAGCCCTTCATCTCCTCGACGTTTGCCTGGGTGATGCCGAGCTCTTCCGCGATAACCAGCGCGTTCGAGACCCACTTCACGAGGTCGAACCATTGGTCGTCGCCTTGGCGCACCAGCGGGCCAAGCGGCTCCTTCGAGATGATCTCGGGCAGCACCATGTGGTCGCCGGGGGCGCTCAGCTGCAGGCGGATCGCGTAGAGGCCGGACTGGTCGGTCGTGTAGACGTCGCAACGGCCGGAATCGCCGCCGCGTTGACCTCTTCGAGCTTCTCGAAGACGACCGGATTGTATTCCATCTTGTTGGCGCGGAAGTAGTCGGCGAGGTTCAGCTCCGTCGTCGTGCCTGTCTGCACGCAGACCGCGGCGCCCGAGAGCTGCAGCGCCGAGTTCACCCCTGGCACCTTCTTCGTGTTGATCATGAAGCCCTGGCCGTCATAGTAGTTGACGCCCGCGAAGTTGAACTTCAGCGAGGTGTCGCGGCTCAGCGTCCAGGTGGTGTTGCGCACCAGTATGTCGACGGTGCCGTTCGCCAGCACTTCGAAACGGTCCTTGGCGCTCGTCCCGGTATATTCGACTTTAGAGGTATCGTTGAAGATCGCCGCGGCGATCGCCTTGCAGTAGTCGACGTCGAAGCCGGAATACTCGCCCTTGTCGTTCGGCGCGGCAAAGCCGGCGAGGCCGGTGTTGACGCCGCATTTCAGCACACCGCGGGCCTTCACGTCATCGAGCGTGGCGGCGGATGCACCGGCTGCCGACAGCGCGAAGACAGCCGCGCCGGCGAGTCCCAGGAGAATCTTGCTAGTCATCATGCTGAACCCCTTGTTTGTTATAGGTGCAGGGCTGTGCCGCCCCGTACGCCTTCCCATGGATAGGATGCGCTGCGTTCCCCACGCTTTCGGAAACGCCATTTTCTGTCCGTTTCCCGCACCTTCCCGTTCACGGAGTTTATCGAAGGCGATTATTCCAGCGAGGTCAAGTCTCCTATGACAGAGCGCATGTTCCGCAAGACTTTTTCATCGAAGATGCCTTGAGACTTCTGCCTTTTCCGCAGCTACGCGCTGCCGCCTGATCGTCCGCGCGCCACATTGCCATCTAATTGCGCTCGCGATGCGCAGCTTATATGCAGCGGGTTTCACATCGGGAACCACACGGACATGGCAGGCAAGATCGACGGATTCGGCGTCAACACGACGCTGGCGCATATCGGCAACGACCCGCGCGACTTCCACGGTTTCGTCAACCCGCCGGTGGTCCACGCTTCCACGGTCCTGTTTCCAGACGCCCGCACGATGGCGACACGCGGCCAGAAATACACCTACGGCACCCGGGGCACCCCGACAACGGACGCGCTCGCGACGGCAATCGACCAGCTCGAAGGCTCCGCCGGCACGATCGTCGTGCCGTCAGGCCTCGCGGCGGTGACCGTGCCGCTGCTGGGCTTTGTCGCGGCCGGCGACCACGTGCTCATCACTGATTCCGTCTACCGGCCGACCCGGCATTTCGCCGATACGATGCTCAAGCGCCTCGGCGTCGAGGTTGAATATTACGACCCGCTGGTTGGAGCCGGTCTCTCGGCCCTTATGAGGCCGAACACAAAGGTCGTCTTCACCGAATCCCCCGGCTCGAACACGTTCGAGATCCAGGACATCCCAGCCATAGCCAAGGCCGCGCATGCGGGCGGTGCCCTCGTGATGATGGACAACACTTGGGCGACCCCGCTCTATCTGCGCCCACTAGACCATGGTGTCGACATCTCAATCCACGCCGCCACAAAATATCCCGCCGGCCATTCCGACGTGCTGCTCGGAACCGTGTCGGCGAACACGGCTTGCTGGCCGAAGCTTTCGGAGGCCTTCAACACGCTTGGTTGCTGCCCCGGCCCTGACGACGTCTACCAGGTGCTACGCGGCCTGCGCACGATGGGCGTCCGGCTTGCGCATCACCAGCACAGCGCGCTCGAGATCGCCCGGTGGCTCGAGGGGCGGGACGGCGTCGCGCGTGTGTTGCACCCCGCGCTCGAGAGCTTTCCGGGCCATGCGCTCTGGAAGCGCGATTTCTCTGGTTCGAGCGGTATCTTCTCGGTCGTTCTCGCGGGCGGCGGCGAGAAGCAGGCGCATGCCTTCCTCGACGCTCTGAAGGTTTTTGGGCTCGGCTATTCTTGGGGCGGCTACGAAAGCCTCGCCGTTCCGGTCTTCCTTGGTGACAGGATCATCGCCAAAGGCCCCTACGAAGGCCCGGTCATACGCCTGCAAATCGGCCTCGAAGACGTCGAGGATCTCAAGGCCGACCTTTCCCGCGGCCTCGCGGCGGCAGCGAC
This sequence comes from Mesorhizobium sp. J428, assembly GCF_024699925.1. Taxonomy (NCBI): domain Bacteria; kingdom Pseudomonadati; phylum Pseudomonadota; class Alphaproteobacteria; order Hyphomicrobiales; family Phyllobacteriaceae; genus Mesorhizobium; species Mesorhizobium sp. J428. The sequence continues at coordinate 4,272,070 of NZ_JAJOMX010000001.1, read as the reverse complement.
CGCCTGAGCGGCACGACACATCGGCGGAAATCTTGCTTTCCGCCACCGGCCTGATCAGAAAGCTTAGGATCTTCGCGATCCTGAAACGAACCGGTAAAGAGAGATTCGTCTAAGCCGCAGAACTTGCGGAACGCCTGCGGTACATCCGAGGCATCGTCGTTTCGAACTGCTGGAGAAATGGCGATCCCGGCAGGATTCGAACCTGCGACCATCGGCTTAGAAGGCCGGTGCTCTATCCAGCTGAGCTACGGGACCGGGCAATGTGCGAGCGTTAGTGCGTCCACGGCACCTTGCGGTCATAGCGGAAATTGTCGGAATAGGAAATCTGCCGGCGCTTGGCGTCCTTCGGTTCCTGTACGCGGTAGTCGATGCCGTGCTTCTCGGCATAGGCGATCGCTTCTTCCTTCGTCTCGAAAGTCAGCCGGATCTGGCTCTTCATGTCGCCGGACGTGGTGTAGCCCATCAAAGGGTCGATCTTGCGCGGCTGTTCAGGATCGAAGTCCAGCACCCAATAGCCGGTCTTGGCCTTGCCGGATTGCATCGCGGTTTTCGCGGGGCTGTAGATTCTCGCAGACATGAGCGCCTCGTCGTCACGTAACGCTGCTGCATCGCGCAGAGCCGTCGTCCCGTCAAGAGCAGATGCCCTTGCCCTCGCGGGCGCGATCGACTACGGGAGTGGCCGTCCGGAGTGTAGCGCAGCCTGGTAGCGCACCTGATTTGGGATCAGGGGGTCGCAGGTTCGAATCCTGCCACTCCGACCAGCCGCCGAGCGGCATGCCATCATGCTGACAAAGGTCGGGTCCAGAGCTGTCGCGTGCCGGGAACGAGATATGTTTGCGCGCGACAGCCAAATCGCTGAACCTGGGTGGAAAGCCCACGCGGCGTGCGCCGCTCTGCTTGCCGCAGCGGCGCTGCTCCTTGCAGGCAGCCGGAATGCCTCGGCCGAGATGGCGATCAATGGCGACCCCAAGGCCATGACTGTCACGATCTCCGAGGTGCAGCGGGGCGAGGTCATGGCGGCGATGGCGCAGCGCTTCGGCTTCAAGGTTACCGGCCAGGTCGGTGACGACCAGCTCGTGAACGGCCGCTTTCGCGGCGACCTTGGCGACGTCCTGGCGGCCATCCTGCCCGCGAACGGCTTTCTCATCGTCTATGAAGGTGGCAGGCCGGCGAAGCTCGTACTTTCCGAACGCAGTCCAGAAGGATCAGCGCCGTTGGACCCCAGCATGAACTCGATGCAGCCGAACGGAGGCGTCACCTGGATGGAGACGGGCGAAGGCGGCCAAGGCGCCGCCGGGCTCGGCGGCCAGGTGATCGATCCCGCGCAGAACGTGCCACCTCCTCCCCAAGAGATGCCACCACCTGAAGACGGGTCTCCGCCGCCGGAACCCGAGCTCTAGGGCTGGCGACGGCGTGGATCGTCGCCCTCACGTGCCGTTGGAGAACGTTTCCGCCTGAACGCTCGAGCCGATGCGCGATGCCATGCTTGGAGGCGGCTCGCTTTCGTTCCGGGATCATAAATCCAGCTTTTCCTGCCCGCTGTCGGCGGCACCGATGATGTCGGCCGCCAGAGCCCGCGTGATCCGGGTCTTGCGCGAAAGGGCGGCTTGGTCGAGCCGCTCCACCACGCCCATGGCGGTCGAGAGCGACCGCTCGATGCGGTTGACGATATAGGTCACGACATGCGGCTCGACCTGCACCTGTCGGTCGGCGAACAGTTTGGTCACCACTGCCGTCAGCAGCAGGTCGTCCGGCTCCTCGATCTCGACGATCGTCGCCGCTTTCAGCCGCGATGCAAGGTCCGGCAGGCGAACGCCCCAAGCGGCGGGAAACCGGCGCGAGGTCAGGAGAACGTGCCCTCCCCCTCCCGCGCGGCGTTGATCAGATGGAAGAGACCGGTCTCGTCGACATCCCCCTCGACACCATCAATCAGCACCGCGCCGCCGGAGGCGGCGAAGGAAATGACATCGGGATCGATCCGGCCAGGTTCGGCAGAGTGCGCCTGCGCGGTCTCCGACCAGATCGCGGCGAGATGCGACTTTCCGGCTCCCGCGGGCCCTGCCAACACCACAACGGGCGTCGGCCAGTCCGGCCAGCGGTCGACCAGCGCCGTCGCCGCAGCGTTCGCGCCTGTAACGACGAGTTCGTCGCGGGACAGGCCGGGGCCGCTCGTGAGGTCGAGCGGAATCTGTGCGGGGGGGCGCTGGTCCTGCATCTACGTCGCCTCAGGCCAGCGGCGCGTCCGGCCCGTGACCCCGGTAGAGCGGGGACTCGAGGTAGCGGCCGAGCGCGAAGCGAACGAGGACGGCGACGGCGGCCGCCGCCGGTACCGCGATCAGCAGGCCGACGAAGCCGAACAGCGAGCCGAAGGCGAGCAGGGCGAACATGAGCCATACCGGATGCAGCCCGACGCTGTCGCCCACCAGCTTCGGCTGCAGGATGTTGCCTTCGATGAACTGGCCGAGGAAGAAGACGCCGGCCACCGCCGCGACCATGACCCAGTCCGGCCAGAACTGCACCAGAGCGACGCCGACCGCCAGGACCAGCCCGACGAGCGAACCAACGTAGGGGATGAAAGAGATCAACCCGGCGAACAGGCCGATCAGCAGGCCGAAGTTCAGCCCGGCGATGGTCAGCCCCACGGCATACATGATGCCCAGGACCAGGCAGAGCGTGCCCTGCCCGCGCACGAAGCCGGCGGTCGAAGCGTTGATGTCGTTGGCGATGGCACGAACAGTCGCGACATGGTCGCGTGGCACCCAACCGTCCACCGTGGCGACCATACGATCCCAGTCGACCAGCATGTAAAAGGCGACGACCGGGGTGATGACCACCAGGCCGGCGACGTTCACCAGGGCCAGGCCTGAACTCAGGATCGATTCGAAGATCGTGGTGACGAAGCCCGCGCCTTGGGAGACAAGTGAGGACAGCGCACTGCGCAGGTTGCCCGCGTCGACCCCGAAGCGCTCCTTCAGCCATTCCGGGTCGATGCTGGTGATCAGCGCCTGGAGCCGCGCCAGATATTCCGGCATCCTGGCGATCAGGTCCGCGCCCTGCGTGGCCAGGATCGGCACGATCACCATCAGTGCCAGCACGAGCGCAATGATGAAGCCGAGCAGAATGACGATCGCCGCCACCAACCGCGATCCGAACCAGGCCTCCAGCCGGTCCGCGACAGGATCCAGAAAATAGGCCAGCACCATTCCGGCCGCAAAAGGCAGCAGGATCGAGGAGAACATATAGAGGAAGACGACCAGCAACACGAAGGCGCCGGCCCAGAAGGCGACCTGACGGCGGAACGCGCCTGCCAGCACCGCGTCCGCGATCTCCTCGTTCACCACGAGCTGCGCCGCAGCCGGCATCTGCGGCGTCGAATCCGCGTCCGCAGCCGGGTGTTCAGCCTGTTTTATCCGTTTCGGCATAACCACCCATATGCGTGAGCCAAGCGACGAGATAGGCCGCCGCGGAAGCCACGGTCAAGAGGCCGGACAGGATCACGAAGCCGTCGCGCACGATGCCCAGCCCGAGGCTGAAGGCGAGATCGGCGAGCACCAGCGCGGCGAGCAGAATCTGCACCGCGGTGTTCGCCTTCGACACGTAGAGCGGCTTCACTTCGACAGGATGCCCCATCACCGTCGACAGCATCACGGCCGAGATGATCAGCCCATCCCGCGATACCGCCGCAATCACCAGCCACAGTGGCAGTTCGCCCATGTAGCCGAGCACCACGAAGACCGAGACCAGGAGCAATTTGTCCGCTACCGGGTCGAGATAGGCGCCGAGCTTGGAGCGCTGGTTGAAATGCCGCGCAATGAAACCATCGACCCCGTCCGAAACGCCGGCGAGCACGAACAGGCCGAGCGCCCAGCCGACCTGCCGGTCTATGAGCGCCCAGATGACGGCCGGCACCAGGAAGAGCCGCAGGATCGTGATGATGTTCGGGATCGTCAATGCGTCGAGCCTCCTCCATCGCCCGCCTACCCGATAAATGGCCCGTCGCGTCGCCGGCCGCAAGGCGTCGCGTCGGCGGGGTCGGGTCGCGCTTTCCCCAGGACGGGTCCGGCACGCTGCTTGCGACACGGCGGGGTTCATGCGAATAGCCGCTTCGGAAGTCGACGGGAGACCCCATGACCGCGGGCAGGAACAGCCTCACCTATGCGCAGGCCGGCGTGGACATCGATGCTGGCAATGCAATGGTCGAAAAGATCAAGCCGATCGTGCGCTCGACGCGCCGTGTCGGTGCCGACGGGGAGATCGGCGGCTTCGGCGGCCTGTTCGACCTCAAGGCGGCCGGCTTCACCGACCCTATCCTCGTCGCCGCCAATGACGGAGTGGGCACCAAGCTCCGCATCGCGATCGAGGCGGGCAAGCACGACACGATCGGCATCGACCTCGTCGCCATGTGCGTCAACGATCTCGTCGTACAGGGCGCGGAGCCGCTGTTCTTCCTCGACTATTTCGCCACCGGCAAGCTCGACCCCGACCAGGGTGCTGCGATCGTCTCGGGCATCGCCGATGGCTGCCGCATGGCCGGCTGCGCACTGATCGGCGGCGAGACCGCCGAGATGCCCGGCATGTATCACGGCGACGACTACGACCTCGCCGGTTTCGCCGTGGGGGCAGCCGAGCGTGGCGCGCTCTTGCCCACCGATGACATCATGGAAGGCGATGTGCTGCTCGGCCTCGCCTCCTCCGGCGTTCATTCCAACGGCTTTTCGCTGGTGCGCAGGATCGTCGCGCTCTCGGGTCTTAAATGGACTGATCCGGCGCCGTTCGATCCTTCCCGCAGCCTTGGCGAGGCGTTGCTGGAGCCCACACGAATCTATGTGAAGCCGATCCTCGCCGCGATCCGCGGCACGCACGGCATCAAGGCGCTGGCCCACATCACCGGCGGCGGCTATCCGGACAACATCCCGCGGGTGCTCCCGAAGGACTGGGCGGCCGAACTCGACCTCGGCGCGATCGACGTACAGCCCGTGTTCGACTGGCTGTCGAAGACCGGCGGCGTCGAGGCCAACGAAATGATGCGCACGTTCAACTGCGGCATCGGCATGGTGATCGTGGTCGCCGCCGGCCAGGCCGCGCAGGTCGCCGCCGTGCTGCAGAGCGAGGGCGAGACGGTCACGCCGATCGGCCGTATCGTGCCCCGGCGCGACGACCCGGTCATTTATCGCGGGAGGATTGCGCTGTAATGACGAAGAAGCGCGTCGCCATCCTGATCTCCGGCCGCGGCTCCAACATGGCCGCGCTGATCAACGCGGCCGCCTCGCCCGACTTCCCGGCCGAGATCGTCGGCGTGATCTCGAACCGCCCCGACGCTAAGGGCCTCGCGATCGCCGCCGCCAAGGGCGTGTCGACCTCGGTCATCCCGTCCAAGGGCATCTCGCGCGAAGATCACGACGCAGCGCTCGACAAGGCACTCGCCGGCATGAAAGCCGAAATCGTCTGCCTCGCCGGCTATCTGCGCCTGCTGACCAGCGGCTTCGTGACGAAATGGAGCGGACGGATGATCAACATCCACCCTGCCCTCCTGCCGTTGTTCAAGGGCCTCGACACACATGAGCAGGCCTTGAAGGCCGGCATGCGAATCCACGGCTGCACGGTGCATTTCGTGACGCCTGAAATGGACGACGGCCCGATTATCGCACAGGCGGCCGTGCCTGTGCTCGCCTCGGACGATGCCGAGATGCTCGGCGCCCGCGTGCTCGCCGCCGAGCACCACATCTATCCGCTCGGCCTCGCGCTCGTCGCAGAGGGCAAGGCCAGGATGGAAGGCGGCCGCACGGTCTTCGCCGAGTTCAGCGAGGAGACGGGCGCCGGCCGCCTCGTTTCCGCCCCCGCCCCGCGCCCGAAGACGCCCGACATCGAGAGCCTGGCGCGGTTCACGCCGTAGGCGGAAGCAGTATTACGCACCCGATACCGAACGGCTGGAAGTCGTGCTTAGTCTGCGCGCCCGTCGAGCTCGAACTGTTTGATCCACCAACCATATATGCGGATCCGTGCTGATCGCCGCATCGTCCGCTCACGCGACCTTCCCGCCCTGCTACAACGCCCGCACCCACACCTTGTTGTCGTGGAACGCAGCTCCGCCGTAAGGCGGGCCGGCGTCCGCGCCGGTGAGCACGTTGATCCCTTCGCCGCGCTCATGCGCCGAGTTCGGCCAGATGCCTTCCGCGATGACGACGCCACGCTTGATCCCGTCGAACAGCTTCGCGTGCAGGACGACTTCGCCGCGCGCATTGCCCACTTCGACCCGGCTGCCTTCCGCGATACCGAGCGCCTCGGCGTCCTCGGGGTTGAGTAACAGTTCCGGGCGCCCTTCCTTCTGACGCGACACTGGCGTTTCGGCGAAGGTCGAGTTGAGGAAGTTGCGCGCCGGCGAGGTCGCCAGTCGGAACGGATGCGTCTCGTCCGCAACCTCGATCAGGTCGACGTGGTCGGGAAACACCGGCAGCCGCGCCACGTCACCGAACACGCCCATCGATTTCGGCGGCTTGTTCGGCGCGGCATAGGTCGTCCAGTCCGGGCGGAAATGGAACTTGCCGTCGCGATGGCCGAAGCCGTCGAGAAAGTGCGCGCGCTCGAAGGGCGGCTGCATGTCGGCCCAACGTGCCTCCTTGAGTGCGTCGAATCCGCCCAGCCCGCGCTTGCCCAGGATGATGTCGATATGCTCGCGCTCGGTCAGGCCGAATCCCGGCATGTGCGACACGCCGAGGCGTTTCGCCAGTTCCTCGATGACGAAATGATTGGTGCGCACCGTCTCCGGCGGCTCGATCGCCTTCGGTCCCAGCGTGATGTGCTGGTTGCCGCCGCCGGTATAGATGTCGTCGTGCTCCAGGAACATCGTCGCCGGCAGCACGACATCGGCGAGCTTCGCCGTGTCGGTCATGAACTGCTCGTGCACGCAGGTGAACAGGTCATCGCGCAGGAAGCCCCGCACCACTTTGCGTTGCTCCGGGGCGACATTGACGGGGTTGGTGTTCTGGATCAGCAAGGCCGTCACCGGCGGGCCGCCGAACAGCGCGTCCGGCTCGCCGACCAGGATCGGGCCGATGCGCGAGTGATCGAGATGCCGGATCTTCGGGTCGATGAACTTCAGTCCCTCCAGCACCGTCTTGTCGAACTTGAAGATGCCGGAGTTGGAGTGGAACGCACCGCCGCCCTCGTACTGCCAGTGGCCAGCGACCACGGAGACCGACAGCGCGGCATGCATGTTCGCCGCGCCGTTGCGCTGGCGCGCGAAGCCATAGCCGAGTCGGAAGAAGGTGCGCTTCGTCGTGCCGACGAGCTTTGCGAAGGCCTCGATCTCCTCCACCGACAGTCCCGTGATCGTCGCTGCCCATTCGGGTGTCCGGGTCCGCAGATGCTCTTCCAGACCCTTGGGGTCATCCGAGTATTTTTCGAGATAGGCCCGGTCGGCGAGGTTGTCGCGGAACAGCACGTGCATCACCGCGCAGGCAAGTGCGCCGTCCGTTCCCGGCCTCAGAACCAGCCCCATGTCGGCCTGCTTCACGGTCGCATTCTCGTAGATGTCGATCGCGACGATCTTGGCGCCGCGCTCCTTGCGGGCCTTTACCGCGTGCGTCATCACGTTGACCTGCGTGACGACCGCGTTGGTGCCCCAGATCACGACGCAGTCGGACTTGGCGATTTCGCGCGGGTCCGCGCCTGCCAATCGGCCCGTCCCCATCGTGTAGCCGGTCCAGGCGAGGTTGGTGCAGATCGAATCGAAGAAGCCCGAATATTTCTTGGCGTTGCGCAACCGGTCGATGCCGTCGCGCTGCACATGGCCCATCGTGCCGGCATAGAAATAAGGCCAAACTGTCTCGCTGCCGTGCTTCGCCTCCGCCTTTAGGAGTTCTTCCGCCACCAGGTCGAGCGCGGCGTCCCACGATGCCTCTCTCCATACGCCATCGCCTTTGGCACCGGCGCGGATCAGCGGCTTCATCAGCCGGTCGGGATGGTGGATCCTGTCGGCATAGCGCGCGACCTTGGCGCAGATCACGCCTGCCGTGTAGGTGTTGTCCTTCGCGCCGTGCACGCGGCCGATCCGGTTCGGCCCGACGATCTCGACGTCGAGCGCACAGGCCGAGGGGCAATCGTGCGGACAGACGGAATGGGCGATGCCCGTCTTCGATGTGGCCGTTTGGCCGAACGTGGCGTGCGTGTTCATGGCCCTTCCCTAGCGGTTTTTCGAAGGCGGGTGTAGAGGCCCCTCCATGCTCCGGGCCGAACATCCATGAACTACGACCATGCCTATCATGCCGGCAATTTCGCGGATGTGGTCAAGCATGCGCTGGTCGTGCGCATCGTCGAATATCTGAAGCGCAAGGACAAGCCGTTCCGCGTCATCGACACGCATGCCGGCAGCGGCCTCTACGATCTGACGGCCGAACGGGCGCAGAAGACCGGCGAATGGCGGGCGGGCATCGGCAGGCTGGTCGAGCGACAGGGTGATCTCCCAGCGGCCGTCCGCGGCCTCCTTGGGCCCTATCTCGACTGCATTGCCGACCTCAATCCCGGCGGAGGAATCACGGTCTATCCGGGATCGCCGGTGCTCGTCCGCCGCCTGCTGCGCGGCCGGGACAGGCTGACGGCGATCGAGCTTCATCCCGACGCGGCCTTCGAACTGAAAAATCGTTTCGCGGGCGATTTCGCCACGCGCGTCATCGAGCTCGATGGCTGGCTGGCGCTCGGCGCGCATGTGCCCCCGAAGGAGAAGCGCGGCCTCGTGCTGGTCGACCCCCCTTCGAGATCGACGACGAGTTCGGCCGTATCCTCGACGGCCTGCGGACGGCGCACCGGCGCTGGCCGGGCGGGATCTACGCCTTCTGGTATCCGGTGAAAGACCGCCAGGAGGTGCAGCGCTTCCGCGGAGAACTCGCCACGCTTGGAATCCCGCGCATCCTCGACGCGACGCTGACCATCCGCGCGCCTCTCCATTACCCTCGGCTCGACGGCACCGGCATGGTCATCGTCAATCCGCCCTATCTAATCGAGGACGAGCTCAGGCTGCTTCTGCCCGTGCTTGCCGACGTGCTGGCACAGGACGACGGCGCCGCCTGGTCGGTCGATTGGCTTGCCGGAGAGGCCGAGCCCGGTTGACGGCGAAGGCAAGTTGCAGGAGTGTCCGACGCTGATAAACAGGCGGAGTGCGGGTACCATGGCGCGATTCGGATTGCTTCTCTCGATGGTCGTGGCACTGGCCTCGCTATCCGGCACGGCCAGGGCTGCGGACATGGTGCGCGACTACGCGGATCCGGGTGTGTGCGCCGATCAGCGTTTTCTCGGCAAGATCTCGCATCGCTTCCGGCATCAGGTGACGCATGTGCCGAACCTGCCCGATGTCGGCATCGTCGCGTTCCACGACATTCACCAGCACCGCTACAATCAGACTTCGGAACAATGGCCGATCGGGCGGCGCTACTGTGGCGCCACCGTGGAGCTGTCCGACGGCAAGTCCCGCTCGATCTGGTATCTCATCGAGGAAGGCATGGGCTTCGCTTCGATCGGCGACAATGTCGAATTCTGCGTCTCGGGCTTCGATCGCTGGAACGTCTATAACGGCCGCTGCCGGGTGCTGAGGTAACGATCCTGCTTCCGCTTCGCCGGACGGGTCTTCCCGCCCTGCTCCTGTCGGTGCTTCTCGCTGCCTGCAGCGAAGAACCTACGAGCGCCCCGAACACGCCAATTGCCCGCCCTGCACCGACAGCTCCGGCATCGAATCCGCAGACGCCCGTAAAATCCGGAAAAGGCTTCGATTTCTACGTCCTGTCGCTGTCGTGGTCACCGAGCTATTGCGAGGCAGAGGGCGCGGACGCCAACCGCCAGCAATGTGCGTCGGGCCGGCCCTATGCTTTCGTTGTCCACGGTCTGTGGCCGCAGTTCGAGCGCGGATACCCGGCCGACTGCCCGGTGGGCGAGAGCGACGTCGCCCCCGGCATCGTCTCCGGCATGCTGCCGCTGATGCCGTCCGCCGGACTGATCCGTCACCAGTGGCGAAAGCACGGCTCCTGCGCCGGCCTGTCGCAGCGCGACTATTTCGACGTCGTGCGCGCTGCCCGCGCGCGGATTGAGATCCCGAAGGAGTTCGAGCGGCTCTCCGCCTACCGCACCATCCGACCCGACGAGGTCGAGGCGTCGTTCCTGTCCGCCAACGACCGTTTGAAGCCGGACGGCGTCGCCGTCACCTGCGATCGGCGCTACCTGCGCGAGGTCCGGATCTGCTTTACCAAGGGCCTTGAGTTCCGCGCCTGCCCCGAGATCGACCGCCGCCACTGCCGTCTCGACAAGGCCGTGATGCCACCTGTCCGGGGTGGCTGAACCAGCGCGCGGCGGGGCTTCCGCGACGGCCCGGGGCTGGATAGTGTCGCGCCGCCCTCAACCTCACCCGGGAACACAGATGCCGCGCATCCTCTACTCCTCCGCCTCTCCCTACAGCGCCAAGGTCCGGATGGCGGCCGCTTATGCGGGCATCGTCTGCGAGGCGGTGACGGTCGACACGAATGCCGATCCGGCTCTGCTCATCGACGCCAATCCGCTCGGCAAGATCCCGGTGCTCATCACCGACGATGGCGAGGCAGTGTTCGACAGCCGTGTCATCACGCAATACCTCAACCGGCTCTCCGGCAATACGCTGTTTCCGCGCAACGCCGCGAAACGGCTGGAAGCCGAGCGGCTCGAAGCGCTCGCCGACGGCATCGCCGACTGCCTGCTCGCCCATGTCTATGAGCGCCGCTTCCGCCCGGAAGAGAGGATTCACCAGCCCTGGCTCGAACGGCAGTGGTCGAAGGTCGAGCGCTCGCTCGATCATCTGGTCGCGAACACGCCGAAAATCCCGGCCAAGATCACCGCTGGCCACATCGCGCTGCGCGCCCTCATCGGCTACCTCGCGCTGCGTTTCGCCGGCCAGTGGGAAAAAGGCCGCTCGAAGCTGGTCCGCTGGGCGAAGAAGTTCGACGAAAAGTTTCCCGAACTCGCAGCCTACATCCCGAGCTAGCAGTGGCCCTATATATCAAACAGAAAGGCCGGGGAGTCGCCTCCCCGGCCTTTGCTGTTACGCGGCTACGCGCTGGTCTCAGAACTTCACGCCGAGACCGAGCTGAACCTTATTGGAGTGGGTATCGATCTCCTGTGCGGCGCCACCGAGATTGAACGTCTCCTTGCCGTAGTCCGTGAAGCGATACTCGCCACGGACGAACACCTGCTCGGTGACCTTCACGTCGGCACCCGCGCCGACCGTATAGCCGAGCATCGTCTTGCGGTCGGAGCCGAAAGCGTCGCTGGCCTTCAGGTTTTCAGCAGCACCGCCGCCGGTGCCATAGAGCAGCACACGGTCGTTGACGGCATAGCCGAGACGGGCGCGCAGCGAGCCCTCTACCCCGGACTTGGTTTCGATGCCGGCGTTCGAGCCCTTGGCTCCGCTGTAACCGACGTCACCCTCGACGCCATAGACGATGCTGCCGTTCTGGCCCTGTATACCGGCGAACGCGCCACCGTTGAAGCCGTCATGGTCATGACGGCCCACACCCGGAAGGTCGGCGCGGCCGAAGGTGTAACCGGCCTGCACACCGGCGTAGGGGCCGGCCCAACCCGTCGAAGCCGACGGGACGATGTCGACCGGCGCCGGCTCGGGAGCCTGCTCCATGATCGCGTCGGCGGCGAAAGCCGGAGCCGATGCGAGGATGGCGAGAGCCGCTGCCGCGGCGAGCGGGCGGGCGAATTTGAGATTGGCTTTCATTGGTGTCTCCTTAGCCTCAGGAACTCGAAACGCTGGCCGAGGGTCGACGTTCCATCGGGAGGAGACGGAGCGCCCTTCGGTCTGAGCCGGAAGATGGGAGCCAAATGCGGCGCGACCGCACCGCCAATCGGGTCATTGGCGGGCGACGGTGCGGCGAGAAAAAGGCGTTGCACGAAGGCAACACGCGTCATTCCGAAGGCCGTCCGGCCCCGAATGCGCTCTGCCGCGCGGCTAGGACAACACCTAGCAAGATACTGAAATTTTTAGGTTAATTTTCCAGATCATCGAGCCGGCTTACGCAACGCCATCCGGCTGTCTCCTTCTGCGTCAGGGATTGGCTGCAACCGGCGGCGGCCGCACTGGCGGCCTCCGTTTCGCCCCATATATTTCCGAAAAGTAGCCCCGGGGGACCGTCCTACATGATTCATCAACCAAGAGTCGCGCTGGTCACCGGAGGCGCGCGCAGGATCGGCGCTGCGATCGTCCGCGATCTGGCGAGGAACGGCTTCGCCGTGGCAATCCACTGCAATCGCTCGCGCACGGAGGCTGAGGCGCTCGCCGCTGATATTGTTGGTGACGGCGGCAGGGCGGCCGTGGTCACGGCCGACCTCACCAAGGCCGACCAGGCCGACGACCTCGTTGCCCGCGCCACGGCGCAGGTCGGCCCGCTGGGCCTCCTCGTCAACAGCGCCTCCATCTTCGAGCCCGACGAGATCGGCAATTTCGGCTGGGAGCTGTGGGACGCGCATTTCGCCGTGCACGTGAAGGCTCCGGTGCTTCTGGCGCGACGGTTCGCTGAGTCGCTGCCGCCCGACACGGCCGGGCTGGTGGTCAACATCATCGACGAACGCGTCTGGCGACCGAATCCGCAGTTCTTCTCCTATACGCTGTCGAAGTCGGCGCTGTGGGACGCGACGCGCACCATGGCGCAGGCGCTCGCCCCACGCATTCGCGTCAACGCCATCGGCCCGGGCCCGACGCTGCCAAACATCCGCCAGCAGCCCGGCGATTTCGAACGGCAGATCGCCGGCCTGCTGCTCGAGCGTGGGCCTAGGCTGCCCGAATTCGGCGCAACGGTGCGCTACCTGTTCGAGACGATGTCAGTAACCGGCCAAATGATCGCCATCGACGGCGGTCAGCATCTTGCGTGGGAAACGCCGGATGTGACAGGCATGAGGGAATGAGTCCCCGCAAAGCCCAGATCGAAGACCCGACCGCGCCCGACGCGGACGATGAGGTCGCCCTGTTCGCCGCTGACGAGCAGGAGGACGACGATGCCGCCATCGTCGAGGATGTCGCCGCGCCGGAGATGGCGGCGCTGTGGGACCGCGGCGGCCGCGATACGGAAGGTCTCGCCGGCGCGGAGTTGATCCAGGCGCTGGTGAAGCGCCTGCCCAATTCGCCCGGAGTCTACCGAATGATGAACGAGGCCGGCGACGTGCTCTACGTCGGCAAGGCGCGCAGCCTCAAGAAGCGCGTCACCAACTACGCGCAGGGTCGCTTCCACACCAACCGCATCGGCCGGATGGTGCGCGAGACGGCGTCGATGGAGTTCGTCGTCACCCGCACCGAGATCGAAGCGCTTCTGCTCGAAGCGGATCTGATCAAGCGGTTGCGGCCGCGCTTCAATGTGTTGATGCGGGACGACAAGTCGTTCCCCTACATCCTGATCACCAATGACGGGCTGGCACCGGGCATCTTCAAGCATCGCGGCGCGCGCTCGCGCAAGGGCGACTATTTCGGCCCCTTCGCCTCTGCTGGAGCGGTCGGCCGCACCATCAACGCGCTGCAGCGCGCCTTCCTGCTCAGAAGCTGCACCGATTCCATGTTTGAGACCCGCACGCGCCCGTGCCTGCTCTACCAGATCAAGCGCTGCTCCGGTCCGTGCACCGGCGAAATCTCCGCCGAAGGCTATGCCGAGCTGGTCTCGGAAGCGACGGATTTCCTCTCCGGCCGCAGCCAGAAGGTGAAGGGCGAAATCTCGGCCGCCATGCAGGACGCCTCCGCGCAGCTCGACTTCGAGCGTGCCGCGATCTACCGCGACCGCCTCGCCGCTCTCTCGCACGTCCAGTCACACCAGGGCATCAACCCGCAATCTGTCGAGGAGGCCGACGTCTTCGCCATTCACCAGGACGGCGGCCAGAGCTGCATCGAGGTGTTCTTCTTCCGCACCGGCCAGAATTGGGGCAACCGCGCCTATTTTCCCAAGGCCGATCCGGCGCTTGAGCCGGCCGAGGTGCTGGGGGCGTTCCTGGCACAGTTCTACGACGACAAGCCCTGCCCGCGCCTGATTCTGCTCTCGCACGCGGTCGAGGACCAGGACCTCCTGGCCGAGGCGCTTGCCACGCGGGCCGGCCGCAAGGTGACGATCTCCGTGCCGTCGCGCGGCGAGAAGAAGGACCTTGTGGCGCATGCCATCCAGAACGCCCGCGAGGCGCTCGGCCGCCGGCTGGCCGAGACCTCTACCCAGGCCGCACTGCTGCGAAGGCCTCGCCAAGACCTTCGGCCTCGCCAATACGCCGCGGCGCATAGAGGTCTACGACAACTCGCACATCATGGGCACCAATGCGGTCGGTGCGATGATCGTCGCCGGGCCGGAGGGCTTCGCAAAGAACCAGTACCGCAAGTTCAACATCCGCTCAGAGACGATCACGCCCGGCGACGATTTCGGCATGATGCGTGAGGTGATGGAGCGGCGCTTCTCGCGGCTGGTGAAAGAGCATGGCGAGGAACCTACGCCGCCGACCGAGCACGACGATGCCATGCCTGCATGGCCGGACCTGATCCTGATCGACGGTGGCCAGGGCCAGATGTCGGCGGTGCGTGCGATCCTCGACGAACTCGGCATTTCCGACAAAGTGGCGGCGGTGGGCGTCGCCAAGGGCGTTGATCGCGACGCCGGGCGCGAGCGCTTCTTCGCCAGGGGACGAGACCCGTTCATGCTGCCGCCGCGCGATCCGATGCTTTACTTCATCCAGCGGCTGCGCGACGAGGCGCATCGCTTTGCGATCGGCTCGCACCGCGCGCGCCGCAAGAAGGAGATGACGCGCAACCCGCTCGACGAGATCGCCGGCATCGGCCCAACGCGCAAGCGCGCGCTGCTGCATCACTTCGGCACCGCCAAGGCCGTAAGCCGCGCGGCACTTGCCGATCTGAGGGCGGTCGAGGGTGTGTCGGAATCGCTCGCGAAACAGATTTACGACCACTTCCACGACAATGGCTGATTCATCCCATTAGTGAGCCGGGAGGGGCGAATCGGCTCTGGCGCAACCGATAGTTCGGCGCGCCGGCGGAACCGGCCCTTGCGGTTGACCGGAAGAGGCCGCATCTGTTGACAGTCAGAGATGAGAAGCGAAAAGACGGCGGATGGCTAGCAAGGCGTACAATATTCCGAATCTGCTGACTTACGGGCGCATCCTCGCGGTGCCGCTGATCGTCGTCTGCTTCTATCTGGAGGGACGACTCGAGATCGAGCGACTTCGCTCGCTGGTTGGCCCTGTTCCTCTTCGTGCTGGCGAGCGTCACCGACTATCTCGACGGCTATCTCGCGCGCATCTGGAAACAGACGTCGAACATCGGCCGCATGCTCGACCCGATCGCCGACAAGCTCCTGGTCTCCACGTGCCTCATGCTGCTTGCCGCCGATCCCGTCGAGACAATCCACGGCTGGTCGCTGTGGGCGGCCATCGTCATCCTGTGCCGCGAGATCCTGGTCTCGGGCCTGCGCGAATATCTCGCCGAACTGAAGGTCAGCCTGCCCGTCACCCGGCTCGCCAAGTGGAAGACGGCTATCCAGATGGTGGCCATCGCCTTCCTGCTGGCCGGTCCCGCAGGCGACAAGATCTTCCCCTACACGACGCAGGTCGGCATCACCCTTCTCTGGGTGTCGGCGATCGTGACGCTTTACACCGGTTACGACTATTTCCGCGCCGGGCTGAAGCACGTGGTGGATGAGTGAGGCAGCCGTGAAGCTCATCTACTTCGCCTGGGTCAGAGAACGTATCGGCCTTCCGGAAGAAGAGGTCGAGCTTCCCGCCGAGGTAAAGACGGTGCGCGACCTTCTCCTGTGGCTGCGCGAACGCGGCGAAGGCTATGAGGAGGCATTGCGCCATCCTGAAGCGATCCGCGTCGCGATCAACCAGGAGCATTCGCGCCACGACGAGCCGGTCGCCGGCGCGCGCGAGGTTGCCCTGTTCCCCCCGATGACCGGCGGCTAGCCATGGCGGCCCGAATCGAGATCAGGATCCAGAAGGAGGATTTCGATCTCTCCGCCGAGGTCTCGGCGCTGTTGGCCGGCCTGGGCGACTCGGGCGCCGTCGTCACCTTCAGCGGACTCTGCCGCAGCGAGGACGGGGCGCTCGCCGCGCTCGAACTCGAACACTATCCCGGCATGGCCGAGGCGGAAATCCGGCGGATCGCCGAGGAGGCCGCCGCGCGGTGGCCGGTGACCGCGCTCGCGGCGATCCATCGCGTCGGCCGCATCGCGCCGGGCGGGAACATCGTTCTGGTGGTCGCCGCCTCCGCCCACCGCCAGGCCGCCTTCGACGCCGCCTCCTTCCTGATGGATTTCCTCAAGTCGCGCGCGCCCTTCTGGAAGAAGGAACATCTCGCCGACGGCACCGAGGGCGGGTGGGTCGACGCCAAGGAATCGGACGAGGAAGCGCTCGGCCGCTGGTCCTGACGGCCTGATCGCCCAGCATCGCGAATTCCCGGGTAAAATCCTATGAAAAGGACAGATCGCGGGAATTCGGCCGTGCTATTTCAGCGGTAGTCCCTAAGTGGAAAGCGCTGCACTCCTCGACCTGGCGGCATATGCACATTGTTTGCCTGCATATAAATTCCGCATTAACCGTGCCTGCTGTTTTTCACGTCAGTTAGAGCTTTGGGAAATGCCCTGACGTAAGCTCTCCCTACTCGGATAATCCTCAGGGGCGATGCTGGACGCGTTGGCGAACCTTTTCTGGCTGGGAGCGGGGACAGGCTTGCTAGTCATGTCCATCCCGCTGGTCATTGGCGTTCTCGTCTCGACCACCCTCTCCTACCGCCGCCGCTGGATCGAGGCCTCCTACGAACACCAGAACAGCCGCGACCTCATCGAGCACCTTTCCGAGGGCATCTATCGTTCGTCGATCGACGGCCGACAGCTCTCCGCCAACAAGGCACTGGTGAAGCTCAACGGCTATTCGAGCGAGGCCGAGATGCTGGCCAGCGTCCACGACATCGGTGGAGAATGGTATGTCGAACCTGGCCGCCGCGACGAATTCCGCCGTATCCTGCACTCGCAGGGCCATGTCGAGGACTTCGTCTCCGAGATTTACCGGCACAAGACGCGCGAGCGCATCTGGATCTCGGAATCGGCCCGAATCGTGCGCCACAACCGAACCGGCAAGCCCCTGTTCTACGAGGGATCGGTTCGCGAGATCACCGAGACGATTAAGCGCCTCAAGCTTGAGGAACACTACAAGAAGCTGATCACGCAGATCCCCGGCGGCCTGTTCCAGTATAGCAGAGAGGCGGACGGCTCGTTCCGCGTCCTGTACTACAGCGAAGGCTTCCACAGGCTGACCGGCATCCCCAACGCCCCCCAGGCGCAGGACCCCGAGACGTTCACCAGGCTCATCGTTCCCGAAGACCTCGACGCCTACTATCATTCGCTCAGGGAATGCCACCGGGCGTTCAAATACTGGGACCACGAGTTCCGCATCCGCACGCCCGACGGCGTCGAGAAATGGCTGCGTGCCTCGGCGGCGCCCGAAAGGGTTGGCGGCGCCATCGTCTGGCACGGTTACGCCTCGGACATTTCACTGCGCAAACGGCAGGAACTCGAGATCAAGGAACTCGCCTATTTCGACCCGCTCACGCACCTGCCGAACCGCCGTGCCCTGCTCGATAGGCTCGGCGAGACGCTGGAGCGGACGCGCCATGTGGCGCGACGCGGCGCGCTGCTCTTCATCGACCTCGACAACTTCAAGACGCTCAACGACAGCGAGGGCCACGACATCGGCGACGCCTATCTCGTGCAGGTCGCAGGCAGGCTCTCGGCCTGTGTCGAGCCGGGCGATCTCGTGGCCCGCATCGGTGGCGACGAATTCGTCGTCTGCATCGAGGATGCGGGCGCGACCGACGCGGATGCCTCCGCGCGCGCCAACCGCACCGCCCAGGCCGTGCTGCGCGAACTCGCGCGGCCGCACCTGATCGGCGCGGTCGAGCATCACGCCTCCGCAAGCGTCGGCATCGTCGTCTTCGACGGCCACGAGCCGCGCGTCGACGAGGTGCTGAAGCGCGCCGACATCGCGATGTACAGAGCCAAAGCGTCCGGCCGCAACGCAATGGCGATGTTCGACCCGTCTGCCACCGCAGACGAGAACGAAGAGTTCCGCCTCGTCGCCGATCTGCGCACCGCGCTTGCGGAGGACCGCCTGCACCTGCATTTCCAGCCGCAGGTCGACCAGTTCGGCAGGGTGGTCTCCGCCGAGGCGTTGCTGCGCTGGAACCACCCGGAATTCGGTCCCGTCGGGCCGGACCGCTTCATCCCGCTCGCCGAGAAATCGGGACTGATCAACGACCTCGGGCGTATGGTGCTCGCCAAGGGCGTGCGGACGCTCGCCACCTGGCAGGCTGATCCCGAGACGGCGCATCTGCGCCTTTCGGTCAACGTGTCACCCAAATCCTTCAGCAGCCCGGACTTCGTGCAGCATGTCCGGGGTCTGATCGAGGAACACGCGGTCGACGCCTCGCGCCTGATGCTCGAATTTACCGAGCAGGTGATGGCCGAGAACCAGAGGGCCACAGCGGAACGGATGCATGAGCTGCGCCGGCTCGGCATCCGATTCTCGCTCGACGATTTCGGCACCGGCTACTCCTCGCTCGCCTATCTGCGGCAGATGCCGTTCGACGAGGTCAAGATCGATGGCTCCTTCGTGGCCGACATCGAGACGAGGGAGAGCGACCGGGCACTGGTGCGCACCATCCTGGCCATGGCCGACACGCTGGGGCTGGCGGCGGTGGCGGAGCATGTCGAGACGGTACAGCAGGAAATGCTGCTGCGCGCCTTCGGCTGCCGGATGTTCCAGGGCTATCTCTACGCGCCGCCGCTGTCGGCCGACGACTTCCTCGCCCGCGCAAGGACCGCGCCGTCGCTTGCGCCAACGGCCGAGTTATTAAGGCGGCGCGCATGAAAAAGCCGGGCGCGAGGCCCGGCTTTCGAAACTGCGCGGCCGGCTGAAATCAGCCGACGATCTCGGTGCCCGAGAACCAGTAGGCGATCTCTTCCTTCGCGGTCTCCGGCGCGTCGGAGCCGTGGACCGAGTTCTCGCCGATCGACAGAGCGTGCACCTTGCGGATGGTGCCCTCGGCGGCGTTGGCCGGGTTGGTCGCGCCCATCACTTCACGGTTCTTGGCGATCGCGTTCTCGCCTTCGAGCACCTGCACCACCGTCGGGCCGGACGACATGAAGTCGACCAGTTCGCCGAAGAAGGGGCGCTCCTTGTGCACGGCATAGAAGCCCTCGGCCTCGCGGCGGCTCATCCACACGCGCTTGGAGGCGACGACGCGCAGGCCGGCATCCTCGAGCATCTTGGTGATCGCGCCCGTCAGATTGCGCTTGGTGGCGTCCGGCTTGATCATGGAAAACGTGCGTTCGACGGCCATTTTTCGTCCTTGTCAGATATGTTTTCGGATGGGTGGCGCTCCATACACGCCGCCCCGGCGATTGCCAAGGGGCGCGGCCGCGTCACGCCGCCGCCGGCACTCTGCGCATCAGGCCGCCATGCAGGTCGAGGCAGCGCTCGAACCAGGCGGCCACCGGATCGGCCGGGTCGAGGAAGCGGAAGGGCGATACAACTCTCACCCACTGCAGGAAACCGGCGACGATGTAGTCGGCATAGAGCGGCCCGTCGCCACCGATGAACGGCTGATACGAGAGCATGTCGCGCAGCGGCTCCAGTCCGGCGCGCCAGACATGAAGTCCGGCCTCCCGCTCTCCCGATACCTCCTCCATAGACCGGCCGCCGAACCGCGCCTCGCGCGACGGACGGAAATAGGCCTGATCCGCCGGAGCGAGGCGCCCGTAGATATCCATCAGCGCGGCACCCCCAAGATAGGGACGGACCACCGCCAGCGACCAGCGCTCGACGAAGCGCGCCGCCGCCTTGCCGCCCTCGCCCTTGAACAGGCTCGGCCGATCCGGATAGGTCTCCTCGAGATAGACCGCGATGTCGAAGGATTCCTTCTTCAACGTCCCGCCGTCGCGGATCACGGGCACGGTCTTGGAGAACCCGCCCTCGATCTTCGGCACATCTGTGAACGGCACCGGCACGGTCTCGAAAGCGAGACCCTTGTGGGCCAGCGCCAGCGCGATCTTCCAAACATGCGGGCTGAACGGGCGCGAGGGATCGGCGCCCACGAGTTCGTAGAGGAGAATGGTCATTGGCGTCTTCACTGGAGGGGGTTAAGAGCCAGTCTGATCAAGATCACTCGAAAGGGAAAGACGTGAAGCAGCATTTTCGCATGTTCGCCGCCTACAACAGCTGGGCGAACGGGCAGCTTTACGACGCGGCTCTCGAATTGTCGGAAGACGAATTAAATCGCGACACCGGCGCCTTCTTCAGGTCGATGATGGCGACGCTCAACCATATACTCGTCGCTGACCGCATCTGGATGAAGCGCTTCACCGGCGAAGGGCAGGCACCTGCAACGCTCGACACTATCCTCTTCTCCGACGTCGCCAAGCTGCGCGCCGCGCGCGAGGCGGAGGACCAGAGGATCGCCAACTATGTCGAAGGCCTGACCGAAAAGGCGCTGACCGGCCGTTTTACGTACATGACCGTCACGGACATGCGCACGGTGTCACAGCGGCTGGCGCCGGCGCTTGCGCACATTTTCAACCACCAAACCCATCATCGCGGCCAGGCGCACACGATCCTGACCAGCCTCGGCAAACCGTCGCTGACGCTCGACCTGATCTACTTCCAGCGAACAGAAAACGGGCGGCAATTCGCATAGCCGCCCGCACGTCTTGATCTATCGTATACTCAGGCCGGGCGCGGGCCGCGATCCGGGCCCTTGCGCTCGATGACCTTCTTCTTCGGCGCTGGCAGCAGGCCCTCGCGCTGCATCTGCTTGCGGGCGGCCTTGCGGGACCGACGGACGGCCTCGGCCTTCTCTCGCGCGCGCTTCTCCGACGGCTTCTCATATGCCTGACGCGCCTTCATCTCGCGGAAGATGCCTTCACGCTGCATCTTCTTCTTCAGGACACGGAGAGCCTGGTCGACATTGTTTTCGCGAACGAGTACCTGCAATGGATATCCTAACCTCGGTCTGGAATTTCGGGATGCGAGCGCACCGGTCGGATGAAATCACGATCCGGCGATTTCTGCGTCGCGCATGTTAACAGCTTTGCGCCAGAATGCACCCCACCCGCGGAAAAAACCTTCGACCGCGGCAAGCGCGAAGCTCCGAAGTCTCTAAACGCACTTTCGGCGGCCCGCCGGAAGCCCGGTTCGGCCGCCTTGCGAAGCCGCGCGCAGCGTGCAAAACGCTCGAACCATGCTTACGATCAACGACCTTTCGCTCCGGATCGCCGGGCGGCTTCTCCTCGACCACGCCTCGCTCAGCCTGCCGGCGGGCGCGAAGGCGGGCCTGGTCGGGCGCAACGGCACCGGCAAGACCACGCTGTTCAAGGCGATCACCGGCGAGCTTCCCATGGAGACCGGTTCGATCTCGCTGCCGAAGGGCCTGCGCATCGGCCAGGTCGCGCAGGAGGCTCCCGGCACAGAGGACTCCCTGATCGAGATCGTGCTTGCCGCCGACAAGGAGCGCGCCGCGCTGCTCGTCGAGGCCGAGACCGCGACCGACCCGAACCGTATCGGCGAGATCCATATGCGGCTTGCCGATATCGATGCGCATACGGCCGAATCCCGCGCAGCCACTATTCTTGCCGGCCTCGGCTTCGACGAGGACGCGCAGAAGCGGCCCGCCTCGTCCTTCTCCGGCGGCTGGCGCATGCGCGTCGCGCTTGCGGCCGTGCTCTTCTCCGAGCCGGACCTGCTGCTGCTGGACGAGCCCACCAACTATCTCGACCTCGAAGGCACGCTGTGGCTGGAGAACTATGTCGGGAAATATCCGCACACCGTTCTCCTGATCAGCCACGACCGCGACCTCTTGAACCGCGCGGTCAACTCGATCGTCCATCTCGACCAGCAGAAGCTCACCTACTGGCGCGGCGGCTATGACCAGTTCGAGCGGCAGCGCGAGGAGGCGCTGGAGCATCAGGAAAAGGCGCGCGTTAAGCAGGAGGCGGCGCGCAAGCACATGGAGGCCTTCGTCGAGCGCTTCCGCGCCAAGGCGTCCAAGGCCCGCCAAGCGCAGTCGCGCATCAAGGCGCTGGAGCGGATGAAGCCGATCGCCGCGGTCATGAACGACAGCGTGCGGCCGTTCTCGTTTCCCAATCCCGCGCGCGAGGCCGCCTCGCCGATCATCGCCATCCAGTCGGCGACGGTCGGCTACCAGCCCGGCAAGCCGATCCTGAAGAACCTGACGCTGCGCATCGACCATGACGACCGCATCGCGCTGCTGGGCGCCAACGGCAACGGCAAGTCGACCTTCGCGAAGTTCCTCGCCGGGCGACTCGACAAGGAGAGCGGCGGCATCACGATCGCGCCGCAGCTCAAGGTGTCGATGTTTGCCCAGCACCAGCTCGACGACCTGCGCCCGGAGGAGAACGCGATCGAGCATGTGCGCCGGCTGATGCCGGAGGCTCCGGAGGCGAAGGTGCGCGCGCGCGTCGCCCAGATGGGCCTGTCGACGGAAAAGATGCAGACACCAGCCAAGGACCTCTCCGGAGGCGAGAAGGCGCGGCTGCTGATGGGGCTTGCCTCGTTCGACGGGCCGAACCTGTTCATCCTCGACGAGCCGACCAACCATCTCGACATCGATTCGCGCGAGCAGCTCGTTCATGCACTCAACGAGTTCGACGGCGCGGTGATCCTGATCTCGCACGACCGCCACCTGATCGAGGCGACGGCCGACCGGCTGTGGCTGGTCAGGGACGGCACGGTCGCGCCCTTCGACGGCGACATGGACGACTACCGCCAGATCGTCACCGGCGTCGCGGTCGACCGGCGCGAGAAGCGCGAGGCGGACAAGGCGTCGAAGGCCGACCGCCGGCGCGAGGCGGCGCAGCGGCGCGCGGCACTGGAGCCGCTGGCCAAGGAGATCAGGGCGACGGAAGCGCTGATGGACCGTCTGCGCAAGCGCATCGACGCGATCGAGGAACAACTTGCCAATCCCGCCCTTTACGAGAAGGATCCGAAGGCCGCGACGCAGCTCGGCAAGGAGCGGTCCGACCTGTCGCACCAGCTCGCCGCCCAGGAAGAGCGCTGGCTGGCGCTGTCCGCCGAGTATGAGGAGGGCATAGCCGAATGACGATCGAGGTCACGCTCAACGACGACGTCACGGTCGTGCGGATCAACCGTCCGGAGGCGCGCAACGCCGTCGATCCCGAGATGGCGGATGCGCTGTTCCAGGCGTTCACCGCCTTCGACCGCGACGCGAGCCAGAAGGTCGCGGTGCTGACCGGCATTCCCGGCGCCTTCTGTGCCGGCTTCGACCTGAAGCGCGCCGCCGGCGGCATGGACGAGACGTGGTTCGCCGAGCACGATCTCGACGGCGAGTTCGACGGCCGCAACGACCGACCGCGCAAGGGGCCGATGGGTCCGACCCGGCTCGCGCTCACCAAGCCCGTCATCGCCGCGATCTCCGGCCCCGCCGTTGCCGGTGGGATGGAGCTGGCACTGTGGTGCGACCTCAGGGTGCTGGAAGAGAGCGCCTATATGGGCGTCTACTGCCGCCGGTGGGGCGTGCCGCTGATCGACGGCGGCACGGTGCGGCTGCCGCGGATCGTCGGCCATGGACGGGCGATGGACCTGATCCTCACGGGCCGCAAGGTCGACGCCGCCGAATCGCTCGCCATCGGGCTGGCAACCCGAGTCTGCGCCGACGGCGCGGCACTCGACACGGCGCTCGACCTCGCGCGCGAGCTGACGAAATTCCCGCAGGCCTGCATGCGCGCCGACCGGGCCTCCGCGATCGCCCAATGGTCGCTCGACCCCGCCGATGCGCTGGTGCGCGAGTGGGAGAGTGCTGCAGCCTTCCGCTCTGAAGGCAATGCGGGTGCCGCCCGCTTCGCCTCCGGCAAGGGCCGCTCGGGGAATTTCGAGGAGATCTGAGGCGACGCGCGCGATTGTCCTCCCCGTGCATGGGAAGGCCGATCTTATCTGCGGTGACACTGCGATAAGCGGCACGACAGGCGCACTTCAGGACGTGTCGTGATACTCGACCGGCGAGAGCACGGCTTTCCCCAATCTCTCGATGAACGCGTCGAGGCCGTGGATCGTGTTGCCCTCGTTGCCGGCCTCATCGGAGGCCTGCCCCCGGTGCAGGAACGACAGACGGCGCAGCTGCGCCGCCACCGCCTGCATGTAGAGCCCGAATGCCCTGAGTGAATCGGCGAGATCCTCCGCATCGGCGGGATCGGCGCCGAAACCGGCCGGCATCGGGACGGGGGTCCAGGGTCCGCGTGCGGAGCTCCGGAGCGTGCCCTCGACATAGGCCCGGAGCAGCGTATTCGCCTGCCAGGCGGCCCACAGCACGCACCAGCGGACCCAGAACGAGCGGCCGGCGGCCTGTTCGGCCATGTCGGCGATCGAGAACAGGCGCATGACGATCCTCGCCTTCAACGCCTGTTCCCTCCCCGCCTTCGCCCTCCAGCCCATCGCCGGCTCCTTTCATCGCAGCCAGTGTGGTGCATGTCTGGAGGGGTGGGGATGGAAAAAGTTGGCGGTTGTGAGAATCTCGAAGCCGGGCAAGAGGTTGGCGAGGGAAGGAGCGGAAATCGATCCATCGGTCATGTGCCAGAACTGATCTCTCCGGCTCCTCTCAAGACAGCGCTCGCCCCTCCCGTGATCGTCATCCCGGCGACCGGAGGTCAGCCGGGATCGATTGACCTTGGCGGGTTGGCGCTACCCTCTTCTTGCGACCGTGGGATGTTTTCAGCGCGTAACCGGAGAGAGGAATGGATCCCGGGTCGCCTCCGGCGCCCGGGAAGACGGGCCGCAGGGGGCGTCACACAGGGCGAGCGAGACAGGTGGCTCGCCCCGGCAAGGACCATGCAGCATGGTAGGGGCGCCGACTGCCCCGATCCCTACTGCCCAAATCCCCTATTCCCCTACCGCCCCCATTTCGGTGGCGGCGGTGCTTCGGGTGTCTTCTTCCGCCGCTGGAGCGACACGAAGAAGCCGACGAAGCCAATTGCCATCAGCGTGTAGCCGATGGGGACGGCGCGGGGGTCCATGTCGGAGGCCCCTGCCCTGAGGATGATCTCGGCCGAGCGCATCTCGATCCGCTCGGCGTCGCCGGGACCGAGGACGAAGCGGTAGCGGCCGCTCTCGACCGGGTCGATCAGGCCGGCATCGTCGCGGTAGATCATGCCGCCGGCCTGCGGATTGTCGCTGCGCGGCTGCTGGTGGGCGAATTTCAGCGTCGTGGCGAGCACGGTCCGGCCGCCGACGGTCGCCGTCAGCGTGAGCGCGGTCGTCGCGCCGTCAAGCGTCAGGCTGCCGAGCGAGGACATGTCGACCAGCACCCGCACCGGCGCATCGGCGGCGGACAGGTCCGCCTCGACGACCGTGTAGCCGCTGCGCCGCTCATAGGCGGGATAGCGCCCGATCTCGCGGCCCGAGACGTTGGAGACAACGAAGGGATAGCCGATGCCGACGGCGAGGCCGGCGAGGAACAGGAGAAGAAAGAGGATACGCATGCGAGGGTTCGACCGTGACGGCCTTCCTGTCGCATGGCGGGCCCGCCCTGTCGAGACGACAGATCCCGCTGCCGTCCCCTCCATGGAACCCGTCGCGCGCTGGCGAATTGTCGGGACATCGCAACGAAGGAGACGACGATGAGACGGATACTTCTGGCGCTTGCCGGCTACATGATCGCCGCCTGGTGGACGAGCCGGACCGAGGCCAAAGCCAAGCGCGAGGCACAAGCCCAGCCGCCGCGCCGACCGCGCAAGGCGAGCAGGCTGCAGGGCGACGGAGGCGAACGCCGCCCGGCCTGAGCCACCCGGATACTGTCTGGAGATTCGCCTCCGGCGGCCATATGACGGCGTTTCCGGTGCGCACGGACCCAACTTCGCTCGTCGCCTATGGCTACCCCGGCACCGTCATCCGACTTGCCGGAGCGATTTTCGGAAAGGCCGCTCAGGCCTTGCGCTCCCAGCGCCGGCCGTCTGTCTGCTGCCAGTAAGTGACGGCGTGGCCCGCCGCCTTCATCCGCTTCCACTGGTCGCGCGCGAGTTCCAGCTGCGCCTGGTCGTGGCCGTCGAAGATGAAGACGCCGCGCTCGTAGCCGTCGAGCGGCGGCGGCTCGGCACCATCGACGACGAATCGCACCGACGCCGCATTGCCGTTGCCGGTCGAGACGGTGAGCAGGATCGGCTGGTCGGCGGCGCTGGGATCGCTGTCCAGCCCGTGGCCGAGAAAGCTGTCGTCGCGGAAGGTCCACAAATGCGCGTCGAGCGCGTCGCGGCGTTCGACGCTGCCCGCCTGCACCACGACCCGCCAGCCGCGCTCGAGGCTTTTCTCGAGCAGCGGCGGCAGCGCCTCTTCCAGCGTCGATTCGGTCAGGTGGTAGAACAGGACGTCGGCCATCAGCCTTCGTAGTTGTCCTTCACCAGCCGGTCCAGCAGCCGGACGCCGAAGCCGGAGCCCCAGGAGATCGAATATTCGCTGGGCGGCGCGTTCATCGCTGTGCCGGCGATATCGAGATGCGCCCAGGGCGTGTCCTTGACGAAGCGGCGGAGGAACTGCGCCGCCGTGATCGCGCCGCCGAAGCGGCCGCCGATGTTCTTCATGTCGGCATTCTTCGATTCCAGCAGCTTGTCGTATTCCGGCCCCATCGGCATGCGCCAGAGCTTCTCGGCGGTCGCCAGGCCTGCCTCGGTGAGCTGGCCCGCGAGTTCGTCGTCGTTCGAGAACAGGCCGGCGTGATACTGGCCGAGCGCCACCATGATCGCGCCAGTCAGCGTGGCGAGGTTGACCATGAACTTCGGCGCGAAGCGGTCGTTGCAGTACCCAAAGCGCGTCGCAGAGCACGAGCCGGCCTTCGGCATCGGTGTTCAGCACCTCGATCGTCTGGCCCGACATCGAGGTGACGATGTCGCCGGGGCGTTGGGCATTGCCGTCGACCGAGTTCTCGACCAGGCCGACAATGCCGACGACATTGGCCTTCGCCTTGCGCCTGGCGAGCACGTGCATGGCGCCGATGACAGCGGCGGCCCCGCCCATGTCACCCTTCATGTCCTCCATGCCGGCGGCCGGCTTCATCGAATTGCCGCCTGTGTCGAACGAGACGCCCTTGCCGATGAAGGCGACCGGCCTGTCCTTGGCCTTGCCGCCGTTCCACTGCATCACCACCAGCCGGGCGCCGCGCGGGCTGCCCTGCGCCACGCCGAGCAGAGCGCCCATGCCGAGCTTCTTCATCTCCTTCTCGGCCAGGATCTCGACCTTGACGCCGAGCGCCTCCAATTCCTTGCATTGCGCGGCCATCTCGACCGGGCCGAGCACGTTCGCCGGCTCGTTGACGAGGTCGCGGGCGAGCGTCACGCCGGAGGCGACCGCCTCGGAGCCGGCGAAGGCGGCCTTCGCCGCGGTGGCGCGGCGCGTGACGATCGTGACCTTGGTCCGCTTCGGCTGCTCGTCGCCCTCGTCCTTCTTCGTCTTGTAACGGTCGAAGCGGTAGGTGCGCAGCAGCGTGCCGAGCGCCACGTCGGCGATCGCGGATGCGTCGCCATCGAAGCCGGCCAGGTCGGCGTGGACAAACACCTTTGCCGCCTTCTTGAGGTTGGACGCGATCGCGCCACCGACCTTCAGCCAGCCGTCGGTGGTGATCGCCTTTGGATCGCCGACACCGACAAGGAGGACACGGTCGACCTCCATGCCCGCCGGCACGATGATGTCGAGCGTGGAAAGCATCTTGGCCGAGAACGCGCCAGCCTTGATCGCCTTCTCCAGGAGCGGCCCGGCATCGCCCGCCACGTCGACCGACCCGCCCTCCCCGGCCGCGGCGAGGAAGACGTGCAGGTCGGCCGCTCCCTTCGAGGAGGTGGAAAAGCCGATGTCGAGAGCGAGTGTCATGATGTCTCCGGATGCGAGTCGCGCGCAGAATAGCGGCAAAACCGCGGATCGTCTCTGCATCCGCGACGTTCGGCGCGTCGGTGCGCGCCTGCGCCGCAACATCTCTTTATTCTTTGGCGCTTCCTTCGCGCCGCCGTTATTGCTAGACGATCTCCGGGCGGCGCGATGCGCAATGCCCGGACCCGGAGCACGGACCTTTGACGCCCTTCCTCGAGGACGACTATCTCTGGCCCTGTGCCGGCCGGCGGCCAGCGATCGTCCTCATCGCGCTGATTGCCGGGACGCTGCTGTTCTTCAACGTCTTTCCCTGGATCGACATCGCCGTCTCCGAACTGTTCTTCAAGGAACGCGTCTGCGTTGCGACCGGCAAGATCTGCGGCACGTTCCCGCTGTCCTCGTCGCCGGTATTCGGACCGATCCGCCAGCTTCTGCAGGTGACGCCTGTGACGCTCGCCGTGCTTCTGCTGCTCGCGATCACCTGGCGCGTCGTGGCGCGGCGGTCGCTGGCGCATCCCTTCGACCGGGCGGGCCTCGCGGCGGTGGCATCCATGGTCATCGGCGCGGGATTGCTGGTCAACCTGGTGCTCAAGGAGCACTGGGGCCGGCCGAGGCCTTACATGACCGACCTCTTCGGCGGCCCCTACCCGTTCGTTCCGGCGGGCCATATCACCGACTATTGCGCGACCAACTGCTCCTTCGTGTCCGGCGAGGCCGCGAGTTCGTTCTGGCTGGTGGCGCTGGCGACGCTGACCCCGAGGGCCTACCGCAACTGGGCGCTTGCCGCCGCCTTCACGGTCGCGACCGGAACTTCGCTGCTGCGCGTCGCCTTCGGCGGACACTATCTGTCCGACGTCATCCTCGGTGCGCTGCTTTCGCTGCTGATCTTCACGCTGCTGGCCACCGGGATTCGGATGCTCGCACAGCAAAAAGCGCATCGCTCAGCAGGGCAGATAGGCAGTTAACAAGCTGATATAATTTCCTTTTCTGGTCAACGGTTAACAGTTTACGCGAAGTTAACCGCGTTTTTTCGCCCATTTTTAGCCAATCTGGCGTTTCATCCCCATATCGGATGCGTATGCTCCCCAACATCAGCGCGCGCGCTGTCAACAACCACGCCCCAGGCGCAAGGACGGCCCGCTCAAGACGATGAACCTGATCGAGCGCTACATATTCCGTCGCGCGGCCCGGCTGACGTTCATCACGCTGGCGGCTACGACCGTCGTCGTGATGATCACGCAGGTTCTGATCTATGTGAACGTGCTGACCGATTCTGGGCAGGCGATCAGCACCTTCCTGCACCTGGCGGTCATGCTCGTGCCGGCGATGGCAGTGGTCGTCGCTCCCTTCGCACTGCTGATCGGCGCCTCGCAGACCCTGTCGGCGATGAACGCCGATTCCGAGCTCGCGGTGATCGAGGGCGCCGGCGGGTCGCACAAGCTCACCGCGAAGCCGATCCTCATTCTCGGCATGATCCTGACGCTCGCGACACTCGGCATCGCGCTGTTCGTCGAACCATGGACGAACCGACAGATCCGCACGATCGTCAGCGAGGCAGGTGCAGACCTCGTCCGGCTCGCCGTACAGTCCGGGTCTTTCAAGCGGCTGGACGACGGGCTCTACATTCAGATCGCCGAACAGCATCCCGGCGGCGCCTTCGGCGGCATCTTCATCGCGGACGCCCGCGACGACAAGACGGAGCTGATCTACTACGCCAAGCGCGGCGTGATCCTGCCGCAGGGCGAGCGCGAACTGCTGGTGATGAGCGAGGGCGAGATCCAGCGACGCACGGTCGCCACGGGAGACGTGTCGATCATCCAGTTTGCCTCCTATGCGATCGACTTCTCGCAGTTCAGCTCTGCCGACAGCACGCCCGCGCTGCGCCCCAAGGACCAGCCGATCTCATTCCTTCTCAATCCGGATCCGAACGACTTCTTCGCCAAGCAACGGCCGGAGCAGCTTCGGTCCGAACTCCACCGGCGCCTGTCGGAATGGCTCTTTCCCGTGGCGTTCGGCCTGATCGCGACCTATTTCGCCGGCGGCGCGCGCTCAAACCGGCAGGAGAGGCTGTGGAGCCTGGCGGCCGCGGCGACCCTTGCGCTCTGCATGCGCGGCCTCGGCTTCTTCTTCATGAACGCCTCGGGCAACAGCCATACCATGATGGTGCTGACCTATGCGCTGCCGCTCGGGACCATCGCGATCTTCTTGATCCTGCTTGCTTCGGGACGCCAGCTCAGGATACCGGCCTGGCTGGACAGACGGGGCAGCGCGCTGCTGGCGTGGAGCGAGCGGCAGAGGCTGGCGCTGCAGTTGCGGATGGCGGGCTACCGCCAGCGGGCGGGGGGCGGCGCATGATCGGCCGCACGCTCTTCACCTATTTCTTCCGCCGCTATCTCGTGATCGTGGCGCAGTTCTTCATCGGCGTCGTCGTCATCTCCTTCCTGGTCGACTTCACCGAATTCTCGCGCCGCGCCGGCTCGCTGCCCGAATATTCGATGGGCGCCGGCATGATGGTCTCGGCCCTGCGCATCCCGATGATCATCCAGACGGCGATCCCGTTCATCATCCTGTTCGCGGCGATGGCGACGCTGATGTCGCTCAACCGCAAATACGAGCTGGTGATCGCGCGCTCGGCCGGGATTTCGGCCTGGCAGTTCCTCGCGCCGCTCTGCCTGGCGAGCTTCCTCATCGGGGCGGTCACCATCACCGCGCTCAACAGCCTGTCGGCCGCCGCGCTATCCTATTCCGAGGAGATCGAGGCCTCGTTCAGCGGCAGGGCGCGCAGCGCGCCCGGAGGGCTCGGCCTGCCCTGGCTGCGCCAGCGGACCGAGGAGGGCGTCACGATCATCGGCGCGAAGAAGTCGGCGCAGCGCGGAAGATTTCTTGCACAAGCCACCTTCATCCGCTTCGACAAGGACGGCTCGATCGTCGACAGGATCGACGCCAAACGCGCTGCACTGACCACCGGCGCCTGGGTGTTGACCGGCGTTCAGCGCATCGATGCAAATGGCAGGCGCATTGAACGGCCGCGCATGGCGATCAAGACCGATCTGAAGCCGGATTTCGTCGAGGAGCAGTTCGCGAGGCCGGAAACGATCCCGCTTTTCGAGCTCGACGCCAAGATCGATTCGGCGCGGTCTTTCGGCCTGAGCGCGAACCCGTTTGCCATGCAATATCATTCACTTCTGGCGATGCCGTTCCTGCTGGTCGCGATGACACTGATCGCGGCCACGGTGTCGATGCGCTTCGCCCGGCTCGGCCAGTCCGCGCCTATGATTCTGGGTGGCGTCGCGGCCGGCTTTCTGCTTTATGTTGCGTCGGTTCTCGTGAAGGCATTCGGCAGTTCGGGATTCGTTCTGCCTGTGGTCGCTGCGTGGTTTCCAGTTGTCGTCGCGGGATTTTTCGGCGTGACGTTCCTGCTGCATAAGGAGGACGGCTAGTGGGGGTGAAGAGGGGTAGCGGGAGCATTCTGGCCCGCGCGGCGCGCCTGTCCGGCGCGACGGCGATAGCCTGTGTGCTTTCGCTCGCCGTCATTCCTGCAAATTTGGCGTTGTCGCAGACCGCCGAGAGCCTCGTTCCGCAGCCCAGCGGCAATGAGCAGATGCTGCTGGAAGCCGACACGCTGATCTACGACAACGACCAGCAGCGCGTGACGGCGGCCGGATCGGTGCAGATCGAGTACAGCGGCAACCGAATCGTGGCGCAGCGTGTGACCTACGACCGCAAGACCGGTCGCGTCATCGCCAGCGGCAATGTCGAGCTGGTCGACCGGCAGGGAACCAAGATCTATTCCGACGAGGTCGACATCACGGAGGACTTCCGCGACGGCTTCGTCAATGCGCTCAGGGTGGAGACGGCGGACAAGACCTATTTCGCCGCGGAGAGTGCGGAGCGCCGCAATGGCATCCTCACCACCTTTAACAACGGCGTCTATACCGCCTGCGAACCGTGCGAGGAAAAACCCAACAAGCCGCCGATCTGGCGGGTGAAGGCGCAGCGGATCATCTGGAACGGCGAGGCCAAGACGGTGCGTTTCGAGCGCGCCAAGTTCGAGCTGTTCGGCCTTCCGATCGCCTATGTTCCCTATTTCACGATCCCGGACCCGACGGTGAAGCGTAAGAGCGGCTTCCTGATCCCCGGCATCGGTTATGAGAGCGAGCTCGGCGCCAGCCTGACCGTTCCCTACTACCTCGCGCTGTCGCCGACCTACGACGCCCTCTTCAAGGGCACCTATTACGGCCGTCAGGGTTTCCTGGGCGACGTCCAGTGGCGGCAGCAGTTCAACAACGGCCAGTACGAAGTCCGCATCGCGGGCATCCACCAGCAGAGCCCGGACGCATTTCGTCTTTATGACCGTTTGGGCCGCCCGATAGAAAATGTCGATAGCTCCGCCACCAACCGTGGAATGATCGGCACAAAGGGTCAATTCAAAATCAATCCGCGCTGGACCTTCGGCTGGGACGTCATGGTGCAGTCGGACAAGAATTTCAGCCGCACCTATGAGATCGAAGGCTACGACAAGATCGTGCGGCGCAACGAAGCCTACCTCACGGGCCTGAACGACCGGAACTATTTCGACCTGCGTCTGATGAAGTTCGACGTGCAGGAAACGCATCTCGACAATCTCTCTACGGGAGCCGAGAATCCTTCAGCGCGCGATCCGAAGCAGCCTTGGGTGCTGCCGTCGCTCGACTACACCAAGACGGTCGAGAACGTCGCCGGCGGCCAAATACGTTTCGACATGAACATGACCGGAATTTCGCGCAGTCGTCAGGACATCGCAGTGGCCGACGGTCGCAACGACCCGCCAGGGGTCTCTGTTGGAGATGTCTACCGAGTCAGCGGCATCGAAGGCGAAACCGGCCGCGTCACCGCGGAAGCCGAGTGGAAGCGCGAGATCGTCACCGGGAACGGCTTCATTGTCACGCCGCTGCTGCATGTGCGCGGCGACGGCATCTATTCCAATCCGAGCGCGGCCTCGGTCGCCGCCGTCAACGCGATGGCGGGCGACCTGAACGGCCTCGCCTATAGCCACGATCCCGCGCTGGCCTATTCCGGCGTCGAGGCGGACATCCGCTCCTCCTACTTCCGTCCGATGGCGACCGCCGGCCTGGAATTCCGCTGGCCGTGGCTGTTCGCCGGCGCCAATTCGAGCCACGTCTTCGAACCGATGGCGCAGATTTTCGTGCGCCCGAACGAGGCCTACGGCCGCACGCTCGATATTCCGAACGAAGACGCGCAGAGCTTCGTGTTCGATGCCGCGACGCTGTTCGAACGCGACAAGTTCTCCGGCTACGACCGTGTCGAGGGCGGAACGCGGGCCAATCTCGGCGTCCGCTACACCGGCTCGTTCTGGAGCGGCTGGGGTGCCACCGGCATCTTCGGTCAGTCCTACCACCTCGCCGGCGACAACTCGTTCGCGTCGCCCGACCTCGTCAATGTCGGCGCCTATTCCGGCCTGGAGACGGACTCGTCCGATTTCGTCGCGCTGTTCGGCGTGACCAGCCCGACGGGATTCTCGGTGTCCGCCAGCGGACGCTTCGACGAGCAGACCTTCGAGACACGCCGTGCGGAGCTCAAGACGGGCTTCACGGTTGGCCGGCTGACCACCTCGACGCGATTTGCCTATATCCAGAAGCAGCCGCTCTACGGCTTCACCGAGGACCGGCAGGAACTTACCGTTTCCGGCAAGTTCGACTTCAACGAGAACTGGTCGGCCTTCGCCTCCGGGACGCATGATTTCGTGCAGAGCAGGCTGGTGCGCAACTCGATCGGCTTCCAGTACGACGACGAGTGCTTCACCTATTCGATGACGTTCACGCAGGTTCGACCGACGGATCAGAAAGAGTCCCTTTCGGTCGGCTTCAATATCGCCTTCCGGACGATCGGCGATTTCGGATCGAGCAGCAACGCGCTCGACCAGTAACGGGCGGCCGTGCCACGGTTTGGCCGCAGTAATCCGGCATTTTACGCGAGTATCCTAAGGAAAACCGCGAAGTTCGGGACGGAGTGATGAATCCAGCTATGAAGCGCGCCAGATTCGCGACTGTCGCAGTCGTTCTTGCCGCATTGAGCGGAGCTGCCGTGTTTTCGGCCTCGCCCGCCGTTGCGAGCGAGATCAAATATATCGTCAACAACACCGCCGTCACCAGCTACGACATCCAGCGTCGGGTCGCCCTGAACAAGCTGTTCCGCCAGAAGGGCGGCGCCGATAAGGCCGCGCAGGACATGGTCGAGCAGGCGTTGAAGTCCGACGAGATGGCGCGCCGGAACATCCGCATCTCCAAGCAGGCGGTGGACGAGAGCTACAACCGGTTCGCGACGTCGAACAAGCTGAAGCCGGCGCAGCTCGACCAGATTCTCGGCCAGGCCGGGGTCGGCCGCGAGCACATGAAGGAATTCATCCGTATCCAGATGGGCTGGAGCCAGCTGCTCGGCTCGCGCTACCGCTCGACCGAAATGATGACAGAGCAGCAGATGGTGCGCAAAGTGTTCGAGCTGGGCGGCAAGAAGCCGTCGGCGACGGAATACATGCTCCAGAAGATAACCTTCGTCGTGCCGCAGAAGGAGCGCGGTGCGATCCTCGGCAAGCGCAAGCGCGAGGCCGACGCAATGCGCCAGCGCTTCAACGGCTGCGAGACGACGCGCCAGTTCGCCAAGGGGCTGATCGACGTCAGCATTCAGGACATCCCGCGCATCCTCGAGCCGGAACTGCCGCCGGACTGGGCGACCCAGATCAAGGCCGCGAAGCCGGGAACCGCCACGCCGGTGCGCGAGACGCCGGCCGGCGTCGAGTTCATCGGCATCTGCTCGTCGCGCGAGGTGAACGACGACCGCGCCGCACAGATGATGCTGCAGACCGACGGCAAGCTCGACGAGAAGGCCGAGGAACTCAGCAAGAAATACGTCGACGAGCTGCGCAAGACCGCGCGCATCGTTCAGCGATAAGGCGTCCGCCTCCATGCTGGCAGTGAGCATCGGCGATCCGTCCGGGATCGGGCCGGATATCATCATTGCCGCATGGCTGCTGCGCCGCGACGCGCATATCCCCCCCTTCGCACTGCTGGCCGACCCGGACCACCTCGCGGCCCGCGCCAGGCGACTCGGCATCCAGATACCGATCGCGAAAACGAAGATCGGGACGGCCGGATCGCTGTTCGACGAGGCCCTGCCCGTCCTTCCGCTCGAGAGCCGCTTCATCGACACGCCCGGCGCGTCGACCGTCGGCAACGCCGCCGGCATCATCGAGGCGATCGACCGGGCGACCGGATATGTGCTCGACGGCGAGGCAGACGCGGTGGTGACGCTGCCGATCGCCAAGAAGACGCTTTACGAGGCTGGCTTCCAACATCCCGGCCACACGGAATATCTGGCCTATCTCGCCAGCGAGGCGACTGGCCGGGATGAGACGGCGGTGATGATGCTGGCGGGACCGGACCTGCGAACCGTTCCGGTCACCATCCATATCCCGATCGCCGACGTTCCCGCCGCGCTCACCGCGCAAGGAATCCTGACGAATGCGCGCATCGTCCATCGCGACCTGCGCGACCGGTTCGGCATCGCTAGGCCGCGACTGGCCGTGCTGGGACTCAACCCGCATGCAGGCGAAGGCGGAACGATCGGCACCGAGGACGAGGAGATCATCCTGCCGGCGGTCGAGCAATTGCGGCACGAGGGCATCGACGCATTCGGCCCCGCACCCGCCGACACGATGTTCCATCCGCGCGCCCGCGCCGGCTATGACGCGGCGCTGTGCATGTATCACGACCAGGCGCTGATCCCGGCCAAGATGCTTGCCTTCGACGAGGCGGTGAACGTTACGCTCGGCCTGCCCTTCATCCGCACCTCGCCCGACCACGGAACCGCCTTCGACATTGCCGGGACGGGTACGGCGCGGCCCGACAGCCTGATTGCGGCGCTGAAGCTCGCGCGCATGCTCGCCGACAACCAGGCGCGCACCATATGAGCGCCATCGACGGCCTGCCGCCGCTGCGAGAGGTGATCGAGCGGCATGGGCTGGCGGCGAAGAAGTCGCTCGGCCAGAACTTCCTGCTCGACCTCAACCTGACCGGCAAGGTGGCCCGCGCGGCGGGCGACCTGTCAGGCGCGACGGTCATCGAGATCGGGCCCGGGCCCGGCGGGCTGACGCGGGCGCTGCTGATGCACAAGGCGGCAAAGGTGATCGCCATCGAGCGCGACGAGCGCTGCCTGCCGGCGCTGGCCGAGATCGCCGACGCCTATCCCGGGCGGCTGGAGGTCATTTCCGGTGATGCGCTCGACATCGACTATGCCGGCCTCGTCGAAGGCGTGGACGACGTGCGCATCGTCGCCAACCTGCCCTACAACATCGGCACGGAGCTGCTGGTGAAATGGCTGACAGTTGTCGCCTGGCCGCCCTTCTATCGATCGCTGACGCTGATGTTCCAGAAGGAAGTGGCGGAGCGCGTCGTGGCCAAGGCCGGCGACGACGCCTATGGCCGGCTCGGCGTGCTGGCCGGCTGGCGGGCGGATTCGCGGATCGCCTTCGACATCTCACCGCAGGCCTTCTGGCCGCCGCCCAAGGTCACTTCGTCGGTGGTTCATCTGGTGCCGAAGCAAGCGCCCCTGCCCGCGGAACTGCGCAAGCTCGAGCGGG
This sequence comes from Mesorhizobium sp. J428, assembly GCF_024699925.1. Lineage (NCBI taxonomy): Bacteria > Pseudomonadati > Pseudomonadota > Alphaproteobacteria > Hyphomicrobiales > Phyllobacteriaceae > Mesorhizobium > Mesorhizobium sp. J428. The sequence goes on along the minus strand of NZ_JAJOMX010000001.1, from coordinate 4,235,505 downwards.
TCACGCAGGCCGCGTTCGGCCAACGGCGCAAGATGCTGCGGCAGAGCCTGAAGGCGGTCGGCGGCGAGGCGCTGCTGGCCGAGGCCCGCATCGACGGGACGCGGCGGGCGGAGACGCTGAGCGTGGAGGAATTCGTCAGGCTGGCGAACGCACTCGGATAGCCGGTTCAGCCGGCCTTCTCGTCCAGCAGCTTCGTCACGAAGTCGAACAGGCCCGGCCGGCGGTCGCGGCGCAGGCGCTCGGCCGTGACGATCGACCTGACCTCCGAATAGGCGCGGTTGAGATCGTCGTTGACGACGACGTAGTCGTAGGCGCGCCAGTGCTCGATCTCGACGCGGGCATTGGCCAGGCGCTTCTCGATCACCGCGTCGGTGTCTTCGGCGCGCCGGCGCAGCCGCGTCTTCAGCTCGCCCATCGAGGGCGGCAGGATGAAGATCGAGACGATGTCGGCGCGCATCTTCTCATCCAGCTGCTCCGCCCCCTGCCAGTCGATGTCGAACAGCATGTCGCGGCCATCGGCCATGGCGGCCTCGGCCGGCTCGCGCGGTGTGCCGTAGCAATTGCCGTGCACCTCGGCCCATTCGAGCAGCGCGTCGGTGTCGCGCAGCCGGTCGAAATCCCGCTGCGAGATGAAGTGGTAATGCACGCCGTCTATCTCGCTGGGCCGGCGCGGGCGGGTGGTGACGCTGACCGACAGTTCCAACCCCGGATCGTTCTCCAGAAGATTGCGCGCGATCGTCGACTTGCCCGCCCCCGAAGGGGAAGACAGGACGAGCATCAGGCCGCGACGCCTGATGCCGGATGAGGCTCTCTCGCCGGTCATGTCCTACTCCAGATTCTGGACCTGCTCGCGGAACTGGTCGACGACCGCCTTCAGTTCAAGGCCGATCGCCGTCACCGACGCGGCGTTCGATTTAGAGCAAAGCGTGTTCGATTCGCGATTGAATTCCTGCGCCAGGAAATCGAGCTTGCGGCCTGCGGCCGTGCCCGAATCCAGCAGTGCGCGGCCGGAGGCGACATGCGTCTTCAGCCGGTCGATCTCCTCGCGTATGTCGGCCTTGGTCGCGAGGAACGCGGCCTCGGTGTGCAGGCGCTGCTCGTCGAGCGAGGGAGCGGCGTCGATCAGCAGCCTGACCTGCTGGGCAATGCGCTCGCGGATCGCAGCCGGCTCGCGCGAACCATCGGCCTCGGCGCGCAGCGTCAGCTGCTCGATCGTGTCGAGATGGCCGAGCAGAAGCTGCCTGAGTGCTACGCCTTCATGTTCGCGCGCAGCGACGAGCCCGTCGAGGGCGCGGTCGAGCACCGACAGGATCTCCGCATCGGTCCGCGCCGTCTCCTCCTCGGACACCGCGGCCTCGGGGATCTCGAGCACGCCGCGGAGCGCCAGCAGACCGTCGGCCGTGGGCGGCGCACAGCCGAACTGGCTTTCCAGGCGCTTGGCGAGCGAGGCGACGTCCTTGAGGAACTCCTCGTTGACAACCGGCTGTGCCGTAATGCCGACGCGCGTCAGGGTGAGCGTGGCCTGGACATTGCCGCGCGAGAACCGCTTCTGCGCAGCCTGACGAGCCGGCATTTCGAGCCGGTCGAAGCCGGGCGGCAGGCGCAGGCGCACGTCGAGCCCCTTGCCGTTCACCGAGCGCGCCTCCCAGGCGATCGTGGTGCCGGCGAGGCTTGCGCCCGCCCGCGCGAAGCCGGTCATGCTCTGAAGCGCCATGTGGTCCCCCAACGTCATCGATGCCGCCGGCCGGCGGCCGCCGTCACTGGCTCGTGCCGGTCGAGCCGGTCGTTCCGACCGCACCCGCCTTGGCAGCCTCGGCGGCAGCCTTGGCGGCCTCCTCGGCCTGCTTCTTCTCGACCTGCCGCCAGCGGGCGACGTTCTCGTTGTGCTCGTCCAGCGTCGCGGCGAAGACGTGGCCGCCCGTGCCATCCGCCACGAAGTAGAGGTCGTCCGTCTTGGAGGGGTTGGCCACGGCTTCCAGCGCCGCGCGGCCCGGATTGGCGATCGGTCCCGGCGGCAGGCCGTTGATGGCGTAGGTGTTGTAGGGCGTCGGCTTGTCGATGTCGGAGCGCGTGATCGGCTTGTCCGCCGGTTTGCCCTTGCCGCCGTAGATGCCGTAGACGATCGTCGGATCGGACTGCAGCCGCATGCCCTTGTTGAGGCGGTTGATGAAGACCGCCGCCACGCGCGAGCGCTCGTCGGCGATGCCCGTCTCCTTCTCGACGATCGAGGCCAGCGTGACGAACTCGTTGATGTCCTTCAGCGGCAGGTCGGGGGCGCGGCGGGCCCAGATGCTTTCGACCAGCTCCTTCTGCTCCTCGATCATCTTGGCGATGACTTCCTTGCGCGTGGTGCCGCGGGTGACGCGCTGGGTGTCGGCGATCAGCGCCCCTTCTGGCGGCATCTCGTCCGGCATTTCGCCGGTCAGCGCCTCGTTGGTCGCGATCCGCGAGAAGGCCTGCTCGACCGTCAGCCCTTCCGGCAGGGTCAGCGAGTAGAGCAGCGACTTGCCGCTCTTCAGGAGTTCCATGATGTCGCGCATGGAGGCGCCGGCCTTCACCTCGTATTCGCCGGCCTTGAGCGCCGAATCATTGCCGTAGGCGCGCACACCGAGGCGGAAGATGTTGGCGTCGCTGATCAGCCTGTTGCGCTCCAGCAGAAGGGCGATGTCGTTGACGCCGGTGTTTGGCTTGATGAGGACAGTGTCGTTTTTGGTCGACGGGCCGGGTCCCTCGAAGACGTATTTGCCGTACCAGACCGCGGCGCCGGCGCCGATTGTGACCAGGACGATCGCCGACATGACGAAGTTCATGAAGATGACGAACTGGCTGCGCGCCCGGCGCGAGCGCCGCGGTGGCGGGGTGCCGGGCGTCGGGCGCAGCGCCTCGCTCGCAGACTTTGGGACGATCGGGTTCGGAGCATCGGGGCGAGTGCCGAAGCTGCCGGTATCCGATGGGTTTGTGCTCATCGTTCCGCGCTCTTGGTCAGGTGCAACAGGGCCTCGACACTAATGTCGAATATGGCGAAATTGACGCAACAAGCAGGTCGCCGGCCGGACCTTGGGAGCAGTCCGGCTCAACCCGCATAACGCTGGAATATCAGCGATGCGTTGGTTCCGCCGAAGCCGAAGGAGTTCGACAGGACGGTGTTGATCTCGCGCTTGCGCGGCGTGTTCGGAACGAGGTCGATCGGCGTCTCGGCGGACGGATTGTCCAGGTTGATCGTCGCAGGCGCGACGTTGTCGCGAATCGCCAGGATCGAGAAGATCGCCTCGGCCGAACCGGCCGCGCCGAGAAGGTGGCCGATCGACGACTTCGTCGACGACATCGACACCCGCGAGGCGGCATTGCCGAGCAGGCGCTCGACCGCGCCGAGCTCGATCGTGTCGGCCATCGTGGAGGTGCCGTGAGCATTGATGTAGTCGATGTCGGCGGCGGAAATCTTCGCGCGCTTCAGCGCAGCGCTCATCGAGCGGAACGCGCCGTCGCCGTCCTCCGCCGGGGCGGTGATGTGGTAGGCGTCGCCCGACATGCCGTAGCCGGTCCATTCGGCGTAGATCTTGGCGCCGCGCGCCTTGGCATGCTCCAGTTCCTCGAGCACGACGATGCCGGCGCCCTCGCCCATGACGAAGCCGTCACGGTCGCGGTCGTAGGGACGCGAGGCCTTCTCGGGCGTGTCGTTCCATCCGGTCGACAGCGCACGGCAGGCGGAGAAGCCGGCGATCGAAAGGCGGGTGATCGGCGATTCGGTGCCGCCCGCGACCATGACGTCGGCGTCGCCGAGCATGACGAGGCGCGCGGCGTCGCCGATCGCATGCGCGCCCGTCGAGCAGGCGGTGACCACGGCATGGTTCGGCCCCTTGAGCTTGTGGCGGATCGAGACCTGGCCGGAGACGAGGTTGATGATGTTGCCGGGAATGAAGAACGGCGTGACGCGGCGCGGGCCGCGCTGCTCCAGCACCAGCGTCTGCTCGGAGATTCCCTCGATGCCGCCGATGCCGCAGCCGATCATAACGCCGGTGGCGTTCTGGTCTTCCGCCGTCTGCGGCGACCAGCCGGCATCCTTCAGCGCCTCGTCGGCGGCGGCGATGCCATAGATGATGAAATCGCCGATCTTGCGCTGTTCCTTGGGCTCGAGGAACTGATCGGGATTGAAGGTATTGTCGCTGCCGTCGCCGCGGGGAATGCTGCAGGCGATCTTGCAGGGCAGGTCCGAGACGTCGAACTTGTCGATCGTGCGGGCCGCACTCTTGCCGGAGAGAAGCTGTTGCCAGCCATGTTCGACGCCGACCCCATAGGGTGACAGCAGACCCATGCCGGTAACGACGACGCGCCTCATTCAGGTCTCTCTTGTCTCAAGGAATCTGATGCGGCCCGAAAGGGCGCGCCGAAGCGCGCCCGAGCCGAACTCAGGCCGAGGCCTTTTCGATATACTTCACAGCGTCGCCGACCGTGAGGATGGTCTCGGCCGCGTCGTCCGGGATCTCGACGCCGAACTCTTCCTCGAACGCCATGACCAGTTCGACCGTATCCAGGCTGTCAGCGCCCAGATCGTCGATGAAGCTCGCGCCTTCGGTGACCTTCTCGGCATCGACGCCGAGATGCTCGACGACGATCTTCTTCACGCGTTCTGCGGTGTCGCTCATTGGGGCATCCCTCGTATTCACGTTTGTTTGAACCTCGTTAGCGACCGGATTGCCGCTAATCAAGCTGAAAAGACTTACCGTCCACCACGGAGCCCGAGGCCTCCGGAGACGGCACCTGCAGCGTCGAAACATGCTTCGCCGATGGGGTCGAGCGCGGAATTACACGAAAAAACCACCGCGTCCAAGGCGAAAAGCGGCATTTCCAACGTGCTCAAATCATCGCCATGCCGCCATTGACGTGCAGCGTCTGGCCGGTGACGTAGGCGGCTTCCGAAGAGGCGAGATAGAGCACGGCGGCCGCGATGTCGGCTCCAACGCCCATGCGCTTCACCGGTACGGAGCCGAGGATCGCCTCTTTCTGCTTCTCGTTGAGCTTCTCGGTCATCGCGGATTCGATGAAGCCGGGCGCGACGCAATTCACCGTGATGTTGCGGCTGGCGATCTCCTGCGCCAGCGACTTGGTGAAGCCAATCATGCCCGCCTTCGAGGCGCAATAGTTGGCCTGGCCGGGATTGCCGGTGACGCCGACGACGGAGGTGATGTTGACGATACGGCCATAGCGGCGGCGCATCATCGGATGCGTGAGTTCGCGCGTCAGCCGGAAGACCGAGCCGAGATTGACCTCGAGCACCTTGTCCCAGTCGTCATCCGACATGCGCACGAACAGCCCGTCGCGGGTGATGCCGGCATTGTTGACGAGGATGTCGACGCCGCCGAGCTCAGCCTCTGCCTTCTGGCCGAGCTGCTTCACCTCTTCGCGGTTGCCGAGGTCGGCCGGGAAGAGCTTGACCCGGTCGCCGAGATCGGCCGCCAGCGCCTCCAGCTTTTCCTGGCGCGTCCCGTGGATGCCCACGGTCGCGCCCTGCGCATGCAGCGCACGGGCGATCGCCTCGCCGAGGCCGCCGGTTGCGCCGGTCACCAGCGCCTTGCGCCCGGACAGATCGAACATGGGGTAACTCCCATCGGTTGGCCATCCGGCAGACGCCGGAGGTTGAATGCCTAAGCGAGCTGCGCGACGGCCGCCTCGATATCGGCGGGCGTGCCGACATTGGCGGTCGCGATGTCACGGTTGATGCGACGGGCGAGGCCCGAAAGCACCTTGCCGGAGCCGATCTCGTACAGCGTGGAAATATTGTTGGCGGCGAACCACTCGACCGTTTCGCGCCAGCGGACGCGGCCGGTGACCTGCTCCACGAGGCGGCGCGCGATCTCTTCGGCATCGGTCAGCGGCTGGACGACGACGTTGGAGATCACCGGCACGACCGGCGGGTTTTTCGCGACCTTGGCAAGCGCCTCGCGCATGGCGTCAGCGGCCGGCGCCATCAGGGCGGAATGGAAGGGAGCGGAGACAGAGAGCATCAGCGCCCGCTTGGCGCCCTTCTCGGTGCACAGTTTCGCCGCCTGCTCGACGGCGGCCTTGGCACCGGAGATGACGAGCTGGCCGCCGCCATTGTCGTTGGCGATCTGACAGACCGAGCCCTTGCCGGCCTCGGCGCAGGCCGCCTCGACGTCGACGGGCTCCAGCCCGATGATCGCCGCCATAGCCCCCTCTCCCACCGGAACCGCCGCCTGCATGGCATTGCCACGGATGCGCAGCAGCCTGGCCGTGTCGGAGAGCGACAGCATGCCGGCAGCGCAGAGCGCGGAATATTCGCCGAGCGAATGGCCGGCGACATAGGCGACGTGATCAAGCACGGTGACGCCGCGGGCTTCGAGAACACGGATCGCGGCCATCGAGACGGCCATCAGCGCCGGCTGCGCGTTGGCCGTCAGCGTCAGCGTTTCCTCCGGCCCTTCCCACATAAGAGAAGAGAGCTTCTCGCCCAGCGCGTCGTCGACCTCGCGGAAGACCTCGCGCGCCTCGGGAAACGCGTCGGCCAGATCCTTGCCCATTCCGACGGCCTGGCTGCCCTGGCCCGGAAATGTGAACGCGATCGACATGGATTTCTCCGGTTTCGTCTCGACGCCCGTGTGGCGCAGCGCGGTGCGCGGAGTCAAGCCCGGCGCTGCCGCGCATCCGCAGCCGAAAATGACGCGTTGCAACAATTCTTTATTGCGCCGGCTGTGGAACGCCTTCCTTTTGTGACAGTTGCATGACAACCGCAAGGTGTCGTTTGGCGCCACAGTCGGGCCGAGGATAGCGAATTGTCTGAGTATGCATCTGCCGATGGGACGGTTCTCGCGTCCGAACACCGCCGCCGGGGCCATCTCTCGCGCCGCGCCGCGCACTGCCTCGGAACCGCCCGCAACGTCGCCACCACCGTACTGATCGCCACGCTGCTGACGCTGGCGGTCGAATCAGTGGCGCGCGGATCGATCGGGGAAGCTTTTCTCTTCTTCTTCGAACCCTACCGTCCGGCCTGGGCGACGGTGGCATTGTTCACCCTGCTGCTGCTCGCACTGGACGCCCTGCTCGGCCGGCTTCATATGGGCGTGCTGGTGCTGGCACCGGTGGTGCTCGGCCTGGCGGCGACCGGTCTGCAGAAGTCCTATTATCTTGGCGACCCGCTTTATCCGACCGATTTCCTCTACAGCCGGCAGATCCTCGAACTCCTGCCGCTGCTCGTGCGCGAACGTATCGGAACGGCGATCCTGATGGCGCTGGGGCTCCTCGCCCTCGCAGCCCTCGTGCCGGTCGCCTGGATCGGATGGCGCCGGCGCGGCCGGACGATCCTGATGTCGGCCCGGATCGTGCGCCTCGCGGTCGCCGTGCCGCTGGTGGCGCTCTACGCATCGATCCTCGACTACTCCACCTTCTCCTGGACCCGCGATCGGCTGCGCATCAGCCCGATGATGTGGGACCAGAAGGCCAACTACCAGCACAACGGCTTCACGCTCGCCTTCGCGCTCAACGTGCCAATGGCGAAGGTCGCAGCGCCCAAGGGCTATTCGGAGGAGGCCATCCAGAAGATCGGCATGCCGGAACTGCAGCCGATCTCGATGCCGCGGGAACGCCCCGACATCATCATGGTGATGAGCGAATCGTTCTGGGACCCGACCCGCCTGCCCGGCGTAACGCTGACGCCCGATCCGCTCGCCTTCACCCGCGAGCACCTGTCCGGCCATACCTTCTCGCCGGAGTTCGGCGGCATGACCGCCAATGTGGAATTCGAGGCGCTGACGGGTTTTTCGAACGCCTTTCTGCCTTATGGCAGCATCCCGTACCCAGCAATATGTGCGCAACAGCGCGCCGACGCTCGCCTCGTTCCTCGCCAGCGAGGGCTATGAAACGCAGGCGATGCACCCGTTCGAAGGGTGGTTCTGGAACCGCGCCCAGGTCTACAAGGCGTTCGGCTTCGAGGATTTCCGCTCGGTCGAGAACCTGCCCGCGATGGAGAAGCGCGGCACGCTGGTCTCCGACGCGGCTCTCGTCGACCAGATCATCGCGCGTGCCGATCAGGCGGCCGATCCGCTGTTCCTGTTCGCGGTGACGCTGCAGAGCCACGGTCCATACGAGCCGGGACGCTATCCGGAGGAGTCCATTCGCGTCTCGGGCGGCAAGGACGACTGGACCCGCGGTTCCATCGCCACCTTCTCCGAAGGCATGCACGATGCGGACAAGTCGTTCCGCCGGCTGATCGAGTGGGCTGAACAGCGCGACCGCCCGACCGTGATCGCCTATTTCGGCGACCATCTGCCGCCGCTCGGGCCTGCCTATGTGAACACCGGCTTCCTGAAAGACAATGTCGCTCCGCGGAACGGTTCTGCGGACGAGATGAAGCGGGTGCGCGAGACGCCGCTGGTCGTCTGGTCGAACCGCAAGGGCGTGGCCAAGGATATCGGGACGGTGAGCCCCTCCTTCATGCCGCTGCTGGTGCTGCGGCAGGCAGGCATTGAGCATCCCTACTACACCGGCGTGCTCGGCGAACTGCACGAGCGCTACAGCGTGGTCGACCGGCACATCCTGATCGACCCGCAGGGCAAGGACGTGCGCGACTGGTCGCGCAGCGAGAGGATCGAACCGCTGATCTCGGACATGCGCCTGCTGCAGTACGACGTGCTGTTTGGCGACAGGTTCGGCGCCAAGCGCTTCTTCCCGAAGCGTTCGCCGGTCGGACCGCTCATCGCAGGGCCCTACGGCTTGCCATTCACCCGAAACCCTGTATAAGCGCGCGCAATCTGCCGGTCCCAGCTGGGGGCTGAACGGAGGGCCGGAGGCTTGACGCCTCCGTCGTGAAGGAAAAGTCCTTCCGCCTCCCGTGTCTCCGCTCTCGACCGTCTCGTCATGCTCCTTTCTTCCCCAAACGGCGATCGCCCTGAGGGTCAAAGAGAAGTTGCAGAGGCTTTTGCCGCCGGGACCGACAGGGAAACGAAGAAAGGCAAAGAACGAATGGCACTTTACGAGCACGTGTTCCTTGCCCGGCAGGACCTCTCGCCGCAGCAGGTCGATGCACTTGTCGAACAGTACAAGGGCGTCATCTCCGCGGGTGGTGGTTCGGTGGGCCGGGTCGAGAACTGGGGACTGAAGTCCCTTACCTACCGCGTCAACAAGAACCGCAAGGCGTATTACACGCTGATGGACATCACCGCGCCGGCAGCCGCCGTCAAGGAGATGGAGCGTCAGATGGGCCTGTCGGAAGACGTCCTCCGCTTCATGACCATCAAGGTCGACAAGCACGAGGAAGGCCAGTCCGCGATGCTGCAGAAGCGCGACCGCGACGACCGCGGTGATCGTGGCGACCGTCCGTCCCGCTTCGGCGACCGCGAACGCGGCGACCGTCCGCCGCGCAGCTTCGGCGGCGACCGTGATGGTGGTGACCGTGGTCCGCGCCGTCCGCGCGACAACTTCGAAGGAGCAGCAGAATAATGGCCGAGACCGTTTCCGCCCCGCAGCGGCGCCCCTTCCACCGCCGTCGCAAGACCTGCCCGTTCTCGGGCGCCAATGCGCCGCGCATCGACTATAAGGACGTGCGTCTCCTGCAGCGCTACATTTCCGAGCGCGGCAAGATCGTTCCGTCCCGCATCACGGCCGTCAGCCAGAAGAAGCAGCGCGAACTCGCCCAGGCGATCAAGCGTGCCCGCTTCCTCGCGCTCCTGCCGTACGTAGTGCGCTGATCTCGAAGCGGGCGGTTCTTCCGCCCGCCTCCCCCTCCCGTGACGGGCACGGCAGGGCGCGATCCCAAATCCCGGGTTGGGCGATGCCCTAACTGCCAACCGGCAGGACAGCGACACGGACGCCCATGCGTCCCACTTGCTCCCTGCCTTTCAGATTCTGAATCAACCGCTTGCGGTTCTGAAAGGACAAGACCATGGAAGTCATTCTCCTCGAACGCATTTCCCGCCTCGGCCAGATGGGCGAGACCGTCAAGGTCAAGGACGGATTTGCCCGCAATTTCCTCCTGCCGCAGGGCAAGGCGCTGCGCGCCAACGAGGCCAACAAGAAGAAGTTCGAAGGCCAGCGCGCCCAGCTCGAAGCCCGCAACCTCGAGCGCAAGTCCGAAGCCCAGAAGATCGCCGACCAGCTCGACGGCAAGTCGTTCGTGGCCGTGCGCTCCGCCGGCGAGACCGGCCAGCTCTACGGTTCGGTCTCGACCCGCGACATCGCCGACCTGCTGACCGCCGAGGGCTTCACCGTCTCGCGCAACCAGGTCGAGCTCAACCAGCCGATCAAGGAGATCGGCCTGCGCAACGTCGCGATCGCGCTCCACCCGGAGGTCGAGGTCACGATCACGCTCAACATCGCCCGCTCCGCCGACGAGGCCGAACGCCAGGCCAAGGGCGAAACGCTGACGACCGCCGAGGCGATCTACGGCGACGACATCAACGAGAACGCCCGTCCGGACGCCTTCTTCGATCCGAACGCGGAAGAAGACGAAGAAGCCTGATCCGACACGATCGGCTGAGCATGAGAGGCCCGGGCGGCAACGCCTGGGCCTTATCGTTCCAGCGACTGGAACAATTGCCGAATTTGCAAGCCCCGCTATATTAAGCCTACCTTAGTATCGGGAATTGCATGATGAACAGACTCCTGCAGAGTGTGGTCAGCGGGCTGGTCCGGACGGGGAACCTCACCGTCACGGGGCCCAAGGGAAAATCGGTTCATTTCGGGGATGGCAGCGGCCAGCATGTGCATGTGGTGATCCACACGCGCCACGCCGAAATCGCCATGGCGCTGGACCCGACGCTGGCGCTGCCCGAAGCCTATATGGACGGCGAGATCGACATCGTCGAGGGCGACGTCTTCGAACTGGTGCGCATCGCGTTCCAGAACATGGGACCAGCCGGCGTCGAGGCGGTGTGGGCGCGCGCGATCGAGGGCATCCGCTACGGCCTGCGCCGCGTGCACCAACTGAACAATGCCGCGCGATCCCGCGCCAACGTCCACAGCCACTACGATCTGTCCGGCGAGCTCTACCGGCTCTTCCTCGACACGGACATGCAGTATTCCTGCGCTTATTACGAGCGGCCCGACATGACGCTCGAGGAGGCACAGGAGGCCAAGAAGCGGCATCTCGCGGCCAAGCTGCGGATGAGCCCGCAGCTGAGCGTGCTCGACATCGGCTCGGGCTGGGGCGGGCTCGGCCTCTATCTCGCCCGGCATTTCGACGCGAGCGTGCTGGGCGTGACGCTGTCCACCGAACAGCACGCCGTCGCCACCCAGCGCGCCCAGTCCGAACACCTCGAGAACCACGTCCATTTCGAGCTGCGCGACTATCGCGACCTGCAGGAGCGGTTCGACCGCATCGTGTCGGTCGGCATGTTCGAGCATGTCGGCGTGAACCACTTCCAGACCTACTTCGACAAGGCGGCCTCGCTGCTGAAGCCGGACGGCGTGATGCTGATGCACACGATCGGGCGCAGCGGCCGGCCGGTGGCGACGAACGCGTTTATCCGCAAATACATCTTCCCCGGCGGCTACATCCCCGCACTGTCGGAGATACTGCCGGCGATCGAGCGGTCGGGGCTCGCGGTGACGGATGTCGAAGTGCTGCGGTTGCACTATGCCGAGACGCTCAAGGCCTGGCGCGAGCGTTTCCTCGCCAACCGCGACAAAGCCAAGGCGCTCTATGACGAGCGCTTCTGCCGGATGTGGGAGTTCTACCTCGCGGCGTCCGAAGCCTCGTTCCGGTGGCAGGACCTCGTGGTGTTCCAGATCCAGCTGACGAAATCGAACGCGGTGCTGCCGATCACGCGCGACTACATTGCCGAGGCGGAAGACGAACTGCGCGGCGAAGACCGCGACGAGCCATCGCCCAGGCGGCGCAACCGGCAGCGCGAAGACGGCTGATCAGCCGCCGAAGAAGCCGGCCAGGCCCTGCCCGGCTGCAAAGGCGAGCCAGGCGAGCACGCCGAAATAGATGAGCGTGGCGACGATCATCGCGTAGCCGGCGAGCACGACGAGGCCGTCGCGTTGCGACATGCCGACCGCGAGCAGCAGGATCGCGAAGGCCGGCAGCGTGTTGGAGAATGGCACAAGGCCGAGCGGCGCCATCAGGAGCACGCCGGCGAAGATCAAAGCGAGACCGTTGATGCGGCTCGCGATGCCGCTGCCGGTGATCCCCTGCGCGCGCGGACGGATGTAGGTCTCGACCTTGGCGACGACTTCGGCGCCGCGCCGCAGGATGCCGGAGAGTTTTACGGCATCCATCTCCTTGTCCATGATCCTGTCCGGCAGCCACGGCATCCGGTTCGTGGTGATGCCGATCGAGACCAGAATGATCGCCGCGCCGAAGACCGTGCTCACGCCGGGAATCGAGACTGGGATCAGGAAGGGGATCGTCAGCAGCGCGCAGAGGAAGAGAAGCCCGTGCTCGCCGACGAGGGCCAGCAGCTTGCGCAGAGTGATGGTCGACCCCTCGATGGAATCGATCGCCCGCGTCAGCGCCTGGTAGAGCGATTCCCTGGTGTCGGCGAATTCGATGCTCAAGGCTGGCTCCTTCAACTGATGCCGCCAAGCTGTCCGACCCGGCTTGCGATCAGGTTAAGGCATGGAGATTGCGCCGGATTTTTGGACTCCATCGTGCCGGTTTCAGCCATATTCCTGTTTTGTTCCGGAGACGGAGGCGCTATCTTGAGTGCTTGATTCGCGTCAACAGGAAATCCGCCCACTTTCGCGACGCCTGTGAATCGTGGGCAGTTCCGAAGGAAAGTCGCCCCGGCGAGCGCGTCGTGCTGTTAGCTCAATCCCGAGGAAGTGACGGGACATCATGGCTGAAGCACTGCGCAAGAACGCCCCCGCGGAGACGCCGCTCTACCGCGAGGCGCCGAATAATATCGAGGCCGAGCAGGCGCTGCTGGGCGCGATCCTGGTTAACAACGACGCCTATTACCGCGTCTCCGACTTCCTGAAGCCGTCGCATTTCTACGAGCCGCTGCACCGCAAGATCTTCGAGGTGGCCGGCGAGCTGATCCGGATGGGCAAGATGGCCAGCCCGGTGACGATCAAGACCTTCCTTCCCACCGACGGCAAGATCGGCGACCTGACCGTGCCCGCACTATCTCGCGCGCATCGCGGCCGAGGCGGTGACGGTCATCAACGCGGCGGACTACGGCCGGGCGATCTACGACCTGGCGACGCGGCGCGCGCTGATCACGGTCGGCGAGGACATGGTCAACATCGCCTATGACGCGCCCGTCGACATGTCGCCGTCGGAACAGATCGAGGATGCCGAGCGGCGCCTGTTCGAGCTCGCCGAGACCGGGCGCTACGACGGCGGCTTCGAGAGCTTCGGCGATGCGGTGCGCACGGCGATCGACATGGCGGCGGCGGCCTATCAGCGCGACGGACACCTGTCCGGCATCGCGACCGGCCTGCGCGACCTCGACAACCGCATGGGCGGCCTGCAGGCCTCCGACCTGATCGTCCTCGCAGGGCGTCCCGGCATGGGCAAGACGTCGCTGGCGACCAACATCGCGTTCAACATCGCCGAGGCCTATGTGCCGGCGCAGCAGGCCGACGGCTCGTTCAAGGCGGCGAACGGCGGAGTCATCGGTTTCTTCTCGCTCGAAATGTCGTCCGAGCAGCTCGCCACCCGCATCATCTCCGAGCAGGCGGAAGTCCCCTCCTCCAAGATCCGGCGCGGCGACCTGACGGAAGCGGACTTCGAAAAGCTGGTCGCCTGCACGCAGACCCTGCAGAAGATCCCGCTCTATATCGACCAGACAGGCGGCATATCGATCGCGCAGCTCGCCGCGCGCGCCCGGCGACTGAAGCGGCAGCGCGGCCTCGACGTCATCGTGATCGACTATATCCAGCTGATGCAGGGCTCGAGCGCCAAGGCATCACAGAATCGCGTGCAGGAGATCACCGAAATCACCACGGGCCTCAAGGCGCTGGCCAAGGAGCTCGGCGTGCCGATCATCGCGCTCTCGCAGCTTTCCCGCCAGGTGGAAAGCCGCGATGACAAGCGCCCGCAGCTTTCGGACCTGCGCGAATCCGGCTCCATCGAGCAGGACGCGGACGTGGTCATTTTCGTGTATCGCGAGGAATACTACCTCAAGAACAAGGAGCCGAAGTTCGGCACCGAGGACTATGTGAAGTGGGAGAATGAGATGAACGAGGCGCGCGGCAAGGCCGAGGTCATCATCGCCAAGCAGCGCCACGGACCGACGGGCACCGTGTCGCTCGCCTTCCACGGCGAGTTCACCCGCTTCTCGGACCTGGCCGAAGAGCATCACCTGCCCGAGCGGTTCGAGTAGGCGTGGTGTCGGAAAGCCATCACGCAGCCGGTTCCGACATCCGCTTCGCCGGTGGGAGCCTGACGATCCACCTCGACGCGCTCAAGGCGAACTATGCCGCGCTGGCGAAGATCTGCGAGCCAGCCCTGACTGCCGGCGTCGTCAAGGGCGACGCCTACGGCCTCGGCATTGACCGCGTGGTGCCGGCGCTGGCCGAGGCCGGCTGCGCGCGCTACTTCGTCGCCCTGCCGGAAGAAGGAGCCGCCGTGCGCGCCGTGGCGCCCGATGCGACCATCTACGTGCTCAACGGGCTGTTTTCGGAGGAATCCGGCAGCCTCTACATCGAGAATCGCCTCATACCGGTGTTGAACTCGCCGGCGGACCTGCGCCTCTGGGAAGTGATCTCGGGCGTCAGCGGCGAACGGCTACCCTGCGCGATCCATGTCGACACCGGCATGAACAGGCTCGGCCTGACCGTGCCGGAGGCGCTGTCCTTCGCCGAGGAGAACAGCCTGACGCGGGCGGTGGAACCCATCCTGGTGATGAGCCACCTCGCCTGCGCCGACCAGCCCGCACACCCGCTCAACCGGCGACAGCTCGAATCTTTCCAAGCGGTTGCGGCGGCTTTTCCAGGCATCGAATCAAGCCTGGCCAATTCGCCCGGCGTGCTTCTCGGCGCCGAGTATCACTTTTCCCTGACGCGGCCGGGCATCGCCGTCTATGGCGGCGCGCTGGTGTCGGGCTCTCCAAGTCCGATGCGCCCTGTCGTGACGGCGGAGGCGCGGATCGTTCAGGTGCGCTATGCGCAAGCGGGCGAAACGGTCGGTTACGGCGCGAGCCAGACGCTGGCTCGCGACACGACCATCGCGATCGCGGCGATCGGCTACGCCGACGGCTATCCGCGCTCTTCCTCGGCCGCGGGCATCCCGCTGCGCGATACCGGGCGGCCTGGTGGCCACGGCTTCATCCAGGGCCGGCGCGTGCCGATCCTCGGACGCGTGACGATGGACCTGACGATGTTCGACGTCACCGATCTCGGGCCGGACATGGTGGCGAAGGGCGACTTCATCGAACTGTTCGGGCCGAACCTGCCGATCGACGAGGCGGCCGAGGCGGCCGGCACCATCTCCTACGAGCTGCTGACGTCGCTGGGGCGGCGCTATCACCGGCGATACGTTTCGGGAAGCTGATGGCCCGCGCGCGGACCCAATTCATCTGCCAGAACTGCGGCGCCGTGCACCAGCGCTGGGCGGGCAAGTGCGATGCCTGCGGCGAGTGGAACACGCTGGTCGAGGAAGGCACGGCCGGCGGCATCGGCTCCGGCCCGCAGACGCTGAAGAGCGCGCGCAAGGGGCGCGCGGTGGCGCTGACCAGCCTGTCCGGCGACATCGAGGATGCGCCGCGCATCATTTCCGGTATCGGCGAGCTGGATCGCGTGACCGGCGGCGGCTTCGTGCGCGGTTCCGCGCTTCTGGTCGGTGGCGATCCGGGCATCGGGAAGTCGACACTGCTGACTCAGGCGGCCGCGGCGCTGGCGCGGCGCGGGCACCGTGTCGTCTACGTCTCCGGCGAAGAAGCGGTGGCGCAGATCAGGCTGCGCGCCCAGCGCCTCACCGTGGCCGATTCGACGGTGGAGCTCGCTGCGGAGACCAATGTCGAGGACATTCTCGCCACGCTTGCCGACGGCAAGCGGCCAGACATGGTGATCCTCGATTCGATCCAGACGCTGTGGACGGACCTTGCCGAATCGGCCCCGGGCACGGTGACGCAGGTGCGCGCCTCGGCGCAGGCGATGATCCGCTACGCCAAGTCGACGGGTGCTGCCATCGTGCTCGTCGGCCATGTCACCAAGGAAGGCCAGATCGCGGGCCCCCGCGTCGTCGAGCACATGGTCGACGCCGTGCTCTACTTCGAGGGCGAAGGCGGCCACCACTACCGCATCCTGCGCACAATCAAGAACCGCTTCGGCCCGACCGACGAGATCGGCGTGTTCGAGATGTCGGACAAAGGCCTGCGCGACGTGGCGAACCCGTCCGAATTGTTCCTCGGCGAGCGCAGCGGAAAGGCGCCCGGTGCCGCCGTTTTCGCCGGCATGGAAGGCACCAGGCCGGTTCTGGTGGAGATCCAGGCGCTGGTGGCCCCCTCGCCGCTCGGCACGCCGCGGCGCTCCCTGGTCGGCTGGGACAGCGCGCGGCTGTCGATGGTACTGGCAGTGCTCGAGGCGCATTGCGGCGTGCGCTTCGCCACGCACGACGTCTATCTCAACGTTGCGGGCGGCTACAGGATTTCGGAGCCGGCTGCCGATCTCGCGGTCGCCGCCGCGCTGGTTTCGTCCCTGACCGGCCTTGCCCTTCCGGCGGATTGCGTCTATTTCGGCGAAATCAGCCTATCGGGAGCCATCAGGCCAGTGGCGCACGCGGCGCAGCGTCTCAAAGAAGCGGAAAAGCTCGGATTCCGGCAGGCGGTGATGCCCGCTTCGTCGGGCGAGCTGCCGACTGCGCTGTCCATCCGTTCGACCCAGCCGGAGCACCTTGCCGATCTCGTTGCCCGGATTGCCGGATCGAAGCGCCGCAGCGACGACGACTGACACGGAACGGGAGACACGATGCCGATCACATTGCTGGACGGAATTCTCGTCGGCTTCACCCTCGTCTCGGCGATGCTGGCGATGGTGCGCGGGCTGTCGCGCGAGGTCCTGTCGATCGCCTCCTGGGTAGCGGCTGCGGCTGCGGCATTTTTCTTCTACCCCATGGTGCTGCCTTATGTGACACCCTATGTGGACCAGAAGCAGCTCGCACTCGCCGTCTCTGCGGCGATCGTGTTCTTCATCGCGCTGATCGTGGTGACCGTGATCACAATGAAGATCGCCGATTTCATCATCGACAGCCGTGTTGGCGCGCTCGATCGCACGCTCGGCTTCCTCTATGGCGCCGCGCGCGGCATCCTGGTGGTGGCCGTCGGCCTGTTGTTCTTCAACTGGCTCGTCGGGTACGAACCAGCCCTCATGGATCGCCAACGCCAAGTCGCGGCCGCTGCTGGAGACGATCGGGCAGCGGCTGCAGGCGCTTTTGCCGGACGATCCGGACAAATCGATCCTCGGCAAACTGCCGATCGGGTCGAACGACGCGCCCGCGGCAGACGAGAACGCACCGGCGGCCGATACGCCGGCGGAACCGGAGCCGGAAGGCGAAACGAGCAACTGACCACGGAACCGCGGCCTGCCGCGGTTCTTACCTTTAGGGAGCACGACATATGGCTGACGTGCATGACACGCCTTTTTCGTCGGACGGCGACGGCTTCCACGACGAGTGCGGGGTCTTCGGCATCTTCGGACGCCAGGACGCGGCCGCGATCGTCACGCTCGGCCTGCATGCGCTGCAGCACCGCGGCCAGGAGGCGGCGGGCATTGTCTCCTTCGACGGCAGCCAGTTCCATGTCGAGCGCCATGTCGGCCTGATCGGCGACACCTTCACCAAGCAGGCGGTGATCGACAGCCTCAAGGGCAGCCGCGCCATCGGCCATACGCGCTATGCCACCACCGGCGGTGCGGGCGTGCGCAACATCCAGCCCTTTTTCGCCGAGCTCGCCGACGGCGGCTTCGCGGTTGCGCACAACGGCAACCTGACCAATGCGATGACCGTGCAGCGCACGCTGCAGAAGCAGGGCGCGATCTTCTCGTCCACCTCGGACACCGAGACGATCCTGCATCTCGTGGCGATGAGCAAGGAGCGCGACCTCAATGCGCGCTTCATCGACGCGGTGCGCCAGATCGAGGGTGCGTTCTCGCTGGTCGCGCTGTCGTCGAAGAAGATGATCGGCTGCCGCGACCCGCTCGGCATCCGGCCGCTGGTGCTGGGCGACCTCGACGGCGCCTGGATCCTCGCCTCAGAGACCTGCGCGCTGGATATCATCGGCGCGCGGTTCGTCCGTGATCTGAAGCCCGGCGAGATGGTGGTCATCACTTCGAAGGGCATCGAGAGCCTGTTCCCGTTCGAGCCGCAGAAATCGCGGTTCTGCATCTTCGAGTATGTCTACTTCTCGCGGCCGGACTCGTCGGTCGAGGGCCGCAACGTCTATGACGTGCGCAAGCGCATCGGCATGGAACTGGCCAAGGAAAGCCCGGTCGATGCCGACATCATCGTGCCGGTGCCAGATTCCGGCACACCGGCGGCCATCGGCTTCTCGCAGGAAGCCAAACTGCCCTTCGAGCTCGGCATCATCCGCAACCACTATGTCGGCCGCACCTTCATCCAGCCGGGCGATTCGATCCGCCACATGGGCGTGAAGCTGAAGCACAATGCCAACCGCTCGATGATCGAGGGCAAGCGCGTGGTGCTCGTCGACGATTCGATCGTGCGCGGCACGACCTCGCAGAAGATCGTGCAGATGGTGCGCGACGCGGGCGCCAGGGAAGTGCACATGCGCATCGCCTCGCCGCCCACCCGCGCCTCCTGTTTCTACGGCGTCGACACGCCCGAGACCTCGAAGCTTCTCGCGTCGCGCATGTCGGTCAAGGAGATGGCCGACTTCATCCGCGTCGATTCGCTCGGCTTCCTGTCGATCGACGGGCTCTATCGCGCCGTCGGCGAGGCCGCGCGCGACAACGACCAGCCGCAGTTCTGCGACGCCTGCTTCACGACGCAATATCCGACCCGCCTGATGGACCATGAAGGCGCGGACAATGTCCGCACACTCTCGGTTCTAGCCACACGGGCCTGACGGAAGACGACATGACCGAAACACCCGACCTTTCCGGGCGCGTCGCGCTCGTCACCGGCGCGTCGCGCGGCATCGGCTATCATCTGGCGAAGCAGATGGCCGCCGCCGGAGCGCATGTGATTGCCGTTGCGCGCACCGTCGGCGGGCTGGAGGAGCTGGACGACGAGATCAAGGCGGCCGGCGGGTCCGCGACCCTGGTGCCGCTCGACCTGACCGACATGGCCGGCATCGACCGTCTCGGCGGCTCGATCCACCAGCGCTGGGGCAAGCTCGACATTCTGGTGGCGAACGCCGGCGTGCTCGGCGTGATCGCGCCGATCGGCCATGTCGAGGCAAAGGTGTTCGACAAGGTGATGGCGGTCAACGTCACCGGCACATGGCGGCTGATCCGCTCGGTCGACCCGCTGCTGCGGCTTTCGGATGCAGGCCGGGCGATCGTGATCTCGTCGGGCGCGGCGCATTCCGCCCGCGCCTTCTGGGCGCCCTACGCAGCCTCCAAGGCCGCCGTCGAAGCGCTGGCCCGCTCCTGGGCCGACGAGACGAAGAACATGGCGCTCAGGGTCAACATCGTCGATCCGGGCGCGACCCGCACTGCGATGCGGGCGCAGGCGATGCCGGGAGAGAACCCGGACACTCTGCCCGTCCCGGCCGACGTCGCCGCGAGCATCCTGGGCCTGGCAGCCTCGTCGCTGACCGACACCGGCCGCATCTGGAACGTCCGCAAGGGCGGCTGGACGGATTACCGGCAGCCGGAATAGGCTTTACTCCGCCCGGCTTGCGCCGCTTTTGAAGCGCAGCCTACGGCGGTATCATCAAGATTCGGAGACCCGACATGTCTGCCGCAGCCGTCTATATCTGGTATCTGGTCGTCGCCGGCCCGGGCGGCGGCATGGCGGTGATGCCGAGCGCGTTCGAGACGCGGGACGAATGCGTCGCGGCGATCGAGGAATACAAGAAGACGCCCGTGGAGACGGGCTGGTCGCTGCAGTGCATCCCGACCGCGTCCTCCTTCATGGAAGGCGAAAACTATGGCGACGATGCGCCTGCGGCGCCGGCCGAGGAATAAGACCTAGTCCGCCGCGCGCCGCGCCGTCTCGCGCGGCAGCTCGCCGAAGGCGCGCCGGTAGTCGCCTGAGAAGCGGCCGAGATGGGCAAAGCCCCATTTCATCGCCGTCTCGGTGATATTGGCCCGGCCGCCGCTCGCCAGCAGTTCGAAGCGCACGCGTTTCAGCCGCTCCCTTTGCAGAGCCTGCATCGGCGACACGCCATAGGCCGATTTGTAGGCGATCTGAAGCGTGCGCGCATTGACGCCCGCCGCATCCGCGATGTCGAGCAGCGAGATCGGCAGTCCGGCATGCTCGCGGATATATTCGTCGGCGCGGCGCAGGTGCCTGGGCGACGGCCCCTTCGCCCCGCCGTCCATGAACAGCGACATGTTGTTCGGCTGTTCGCGCAGGAAGATCTCCATCAGCCGCTGCTCGTTGAAGGCCATCTGGATTTCCGCGCCGTGCGGCGCGTTGGCCAGCGCTTCCGCCGAATAGAACAGGCCGTTCGCAAAGCCTCGCCACGACTGCATCTGGGGCCGGGAGAAATCGACCAGCGGGTCGAAGATCACCGGGCCCGGCAGTTCGCGGTCGAGCACGCGCTCGGCGAAATCGAGGAACGGCGCCTTGCGGATCTGGATCAGGATCTGCGCGCAGCCCTGCCACCAGCGCATGCGCGTGGCGAGGTCGGCGTTGAGGATCGACGCCGTCGAGCGGTCGGTCAGGAACTCCTTGTGGCCGTTGCGGATCGTCGCCGAGCCGGCGACCGGCATCTGGATCAGATAGAAATCGGTGAGTTCGCCTGGATCGATCAGCACGTCAGCGCCGTAGCTGATGTAGTTCAGCGAGATCATGTCGCCGGGCAAATGATGATGTGCCGCGCGGAAGAACCGCTTGTCGCCGATGATGTCGAGGCGATGGCGGCAGAACTTCTGCGCAACCCGTTCCCTGGCGCAGTCGAGATCATCCGACTGGAACAGGACGTGGCTAGACAACGGAACCGCAGGCGGAGAACCGGCTTCAGCGTGCATGCCGTTACGTTAGCATCGCTTTGCCGGTTTCCAAACGGATTTCGCGGCCTTCGGCCGCAGCGGCAAATCGGATTCGTTTTCCGGATAGTCGGTGCGCATCGCGGATAGAGGCGGCCCGGCGGCCGTGGCATTGTCGCCGCGGAACATGGAAGGCGTCGCCAGAACGCCTCGTGTCAAACACAATGGGATCCGTACATGACCAAGCAACTCGACAAAGGCATCACCGCGAACGGCTCCGGCTTTGCCGGGACGACGTGGAACATCCTTGGCCAGGTCTATTTCCCGAAGGCCGTCTGCGACAGCACTTTCGCCTTCGAGACCAACAGCGACCCCGGCCAGTTCGTGCCGGTGCACATCCATCCGACGCAGGACGAATTCATCCTCGTGCAGGAAGGCGAGCTCGACCTGAAGCTCGACGGACAGTGGGTGAAGGCGAAGGCCGGCGACCTGGTGCGCATGCCCCGCGGCATTCCGCACGGCTATTTCAACAAGTCCGACAAGCCGACGCGCGCGCTGTTCTGGGTCTCGCCCGCCGGCATGCTGGAGGACCTGTTCAAGAAGCTCGACAATATGACGGACACGGACGAGGTGGTGAAAGTCTCGGCCGCGCATGAGGTCGACTTCCTGCCGCCCGAGGCCAACACCTGAGCTAACCCCCACCGACTGCGGCCGCGCGACGGCCCCGGGAGCGCAGCAATCGGCTGCGCCCGGCGGAGCCATGCCTGCCGCCTAAGGAGCAACCAACATGGTCGAGAAGAAGACGGTCTGCGTCATCGGCGCGGGCGTGAGCGGGCTTGCCGCTGCGAAGGCGTTTCGGGAACGCGGTCATAATGTGACGGTCATCGAGCGCAGCCATGATCTCGGCGGCGTCTGGGAGCCCTCGCGTTCCTATCCCGACGTGCAGACGCAGAGCCCGAAAGAGCTCTACCGCTATACGTCGAAGCCGATGCCGGAGGCCTATCCCGAATGGCCGAAAGGCCCGCAGGTGCATGCCTATCTCGCGGACTACGCCAGGGAGAACGGCATCACCCGCCTGATCCGGTTCGACACCTCCGTCACCGGTATGGCGCGCCGCGAAGACGGCAAGCCGGGCTGGGCCCTGACGCTTGCGCCGAAGGGGCAGCCGGAGACGGCGGAAAGCTACGATTTCGTCGCGGTGTGCACCGGCCAGTTCAGCGACAAGAACATGCTCTCCCATCCGGGCCAGGACGGCTTTACCGCCGCCGGGGGGCAGGTGATGCACTCGTCCGACTACACCGACCCGTCGATAGTGAGGGGCAAGCGCGTCGTCGTGCTGGGCTTCTCGAAGTCGGCGACCGACATTGCCGTCAACGCGGTGAAGTCGGGCGCGTCGCAGGTGACGATCGTCTATCGCGAAGCCGTGTGGCGCATCCCCTACTTCATCGGCGGCCTGATCAACTTCAAGCGCATCCTCTACATCCGCGCGCAGGAGAAGATGTTCCCCGGCTGGGGCCAGACCGCGATGGCGCGGATCAACCATGCGATCGCCCGGCCCGTCGTCTGGGCGAACTGGCGGGCGCTGGAAAGCCTGCTGTCGATGCAGCTCAAGCTGAAGAAGACCGGCCTGAAGCCCAAGACTCCGATCGAGACCGGCATCAACTGTTCGGTGCCGATCGTCACCCCCGGCCTCTACGACATGGTGGCGGACGGGCGGATTAAGGCGATTCAGGGCACGTTCGATCACTACGAGGGCAAGACCGTCGCTCTCTCGGGCGGCGAGCGGGTCGGTGTCGACATCGCTGTGCTCGCGGTCGGCTGGAAGCTCGGCGTGCCGTTCCTGCCCGAGGAGTATCGCAGGAAGCTGGTGGAGCCGGATGGGCAATACCGCCTCTATCGCATCATCGCCAATCCGGACCTGCCCGACATGGGATTCGTCGGCTTCAATTCGTCGTTCTGCACCGTGCTCTGCGCAGAACTCGCCGCCAACTGGCTGGTCCGCTACGCCGACGGGCAGCTGGCCAAGCAGCCGACGCCTGCCGAGATGAACGACAATATCGAGATGATGCTGAACTGGAAGCGCAAGGAACGGCCGGCGGCCGGCGTCTATGGCGGGCTCTGCGTCGCGCCCTACCATTTCAAGCATTTCGACGAGATCCTGGACGACATCGGCGCGAAGGAGCGCAAGCTCAATCCGCTGGCCGAGAACCTGTCGCCGCCCAATGCCGACGCCTATGCGCGCTACCTGAAGTCGGCGCCGCAATATATGGCGGCGTGAACGGAGGGCGGCGCGAAGCCGCCCTTCCCTCTCCTAGACGGCCGCGGAGACGATGATTTCGACGCGGTGACCAGAGGTCGCGAGCGGGGCGCCGCCTGTTGCGCGCGCCGGTGCGTTGGCCTTGTCGACCCAGGCGTCCCATACGCCGTTCATCTCGGCGAAGTCGCGCATGTCGTCGAGCCAGATCTGTGCGGTCAAAAGCTTCGACTTGTCCGTGCCCGCGAGCGCCAGAAGCCGGTCGATGCTCGCCAGAACCTCGGCCGTCTGCTCGGCCACGCTCTTGCCGGGGGTGCCGACCTGGCCTGCGAGATAGACCGTGTTTCCATGGACAACGGCCTGGCTCATGCGCGGCCCGGCTTCGATACGGCGGATGGTCATTTCAATCTCCATGCTTCCTGCGGTGCGCTTATCGGACAAGCCGAAAATGACCGCAAGGGGAAGTTCAATTTACAGGCCAGACCATCAGCAGCAAAGGCACTGCGACCAGGACGACAAGCACGGAAAGCGGCAGGCCGAGCCGCGGATAATCGGAGAATTTGTAGCCACCCGGCCCCATGACCAGCGTGTTGCACTGGTGGCCGATCGGGGTGAGGAAATCGCATCCCGCGCCAATGGCCACCGCCATGAGAAACGCATCGGGCCGGTAGCCGAGGCCGCTGGCGAAGCCCGCGGCGATCGGTGCCATGACCAGCACCGTCGCGGCATTGTTGAGGAACGGCGTCACCGCCATCGCAGCGACCAGGATGAGGCCTAGCGCACCCCAAGCCGGAAGAGTCTGCGCAATGTCGGCCAGTCCGGCCGCTGCGAGGTCTGTGACCCCGGTGGAACGAAGGGTATCCGACACCGGGATCAGCGCAGCCAACATGACCAGGATCGGGCCGTCGATCGCGCTGTAGACGTCGCGCACCGGGATGGTCCTGAACAGCACCATCGCAACGGCTGCGCCGAAGAAGGCGACGGGCACCGGCACGATCGAAAGCGCGGTCGCGCTCATGGCGGCGAGCAGGATGAGAAGCGGCACCAGCCCCCGCCTTACGCTGCCGAGCTTGATCGGGCGTTCGGCCAGCGGAAGGCAGCCGAGTTCGCGCAAGATCTCAGGAAGGCGTTCGCGGTCGCCCTGCAGAACGATGACATCGCCGACGCGGAGCGTCGTTTCGCCGACCCTCTCGGTGATGCGTTCGCCCATGCGGCTCAAGGCCAGCAGGTTGACACCAAAGCGGTCGTGAAGTTCCAGCCGCTGTGCGGACAGGCCGACGAGAAACGAACTTTCGGTGATCACGGCCTCGACCGCGCCGATCTCAGCCATGCCTCTGTTACGCATTTCGCGTCGGTCGCCGCTGAGCTTGAGCCTGCCTCTCGTCGTGAGCCGGTCGAGCGCCTCCGGGTCGCCCTCCAGCAGCAGGATGTCGCCATCCTTGAGGATCGCGTCCGGAAGCGGAGTGGTGCGTTGACCACGGCTGCGGATGATCGACGTCACCATCGCATTGCCCCCGGAGAGCTTGACGAGGTCGGCGACCGTCTTGCCCAGGACCGCGGAATCGGCGGCCACGCGGGCCTCGGAGATGTAGTTCTTGATGTCGATCGCATCGTGCAAAGCCGCGGTCGCGCGCGTGCGGGACGGCAGCAGCCAGTAAAACAGGGCCAGAAACGCCAGCCCGACCAGCGACAGCGCGGCGCCGACCGGCGTGAAGTCGAACATTCCGAACCCCTCGCCGCTGATCTCGGCACGCATGCGCGAGACGATGATGTTGGGAGATGTGCCCACGAGCGTCATCAGTCCGCCGAGGAGCGAACCGAACGCCATCGGCATCAGGAAGACGGAGGGCGAGACCGACGAACGTTTTGCGAACTGGAAGGCGATCGGCATCATGATCGCCAGCGCGCCGATATTCTTCACGAATGCGGAGAGCAGCGTCACCACGGCAACCAGCAAGATCAATTGGCTGCGCACACCGGCAAGATCAGGCGCGAATCGCTGGATGACCGCTTCCATGATTCCCGAGCGCGCGACAGCCGCGCTGACCAGCAGGGCGGAGCCGACGATGATGACGATATCGTCGCTGAAGCCGGAAAAGGCAGCTTCGTAGGGAACGATACCCACCGCGACCGCGGCGAGCAACGCGCAGGCTGCCACGAGATCGTAGCGAAACCTGCCCCAGACGAAGGCACCCATCATCAATGTGACGACGGCGAGCGCGATGATCTGGTCGGTGGTCAATGCAGATGTCCCTAGGATCGCCGAAAACGTCTTGCGCGAGACACAGTTGCACTGTGTCAGCTCTGGACCATCTGCGGCAGCTCGGTTGGCGTAGCGTATCCGACACGCTTCCGCTACGGCTGAATGATCAACGTTTTTTGCAATGCAGCAAGGGGACCACAGACATTTTGGCGGGAGATAGCGTCGTCGGCAAGTAGACGCAGCCGGCTCCCCCCGGATAGGCGGATTGACGCCCGGCCCCATCGCGTTACCCTATCCCCTCACGTGCGGCATCGGCTCGCCGCGGCCAGCTTGGTGCTCGGAGAACGGCATGATCCTGACCGGAATGATCGTCGCCGCACTGATTGTTGTCTACGTCCTCACGGCGCTCTGGCAGGGATACCGCCTCGGCGTGACCTTCCAGCAGGCCGTGCTCTACCTGCCGCTGAAGCTCGCCTTCCGCATATCGGACGGTCGGATTCGAATCGCCCGCCAGGCCGATGCGCCGGTGATCTATGCCATCAGCCACCAGTCGCGGCTCGATCCGGCACTGATGCTGGCACTGCTGCCCGATGACACGCTGCATATCCTGGACGAGGAATCTGCCGCCTCAACATGGCTGGAGCCGTTCCGCACGCTCGCCCGCACCATCCCGTTCAACGCCTCGCACGTCTTCGTCAGCCGGCGTCTGGTGCGGCATCTGAGGGGCAAGGGGCGGCTGGCGGTCTATTTCCCGCAGACGGTCGAGCCCGACCTCAAGTCGTTCCGGCTGTTCCGCGCCGTGGCGCGAATCGCCGTGACGGCGGGGGCGGACATCGTCGCGATCCATATCGGCGGAAGCCGGCACCTGCCGATGTCGCTCGCGCCGGAAGCGGAGGCGCCGCGCCGCTGGCTGCCAAAGCTTACCATCGCCGCCCTCGAGCCGATCTCGCTCGACAGTTCCATCGTCCGGCCCGGCCGCGCGCCGACCACCTCGTCCAACGCATTGTTCGACCGGGTTGCGGAGGCGCGTGTCGCGGCAAGCGTGCCGCGCAGCCTGTTCGCGGCGGTTTCGGGCGCGGCGAGGCTCTACGGTCCCGAGCGCATCATCGTCGAAGACGGCCTTTCCGGACCGCTCAGCTATCGCGACATGCTGATCGCGGCGCGGGTTCTCGGCGCCCGATTCGCCGCGGTCAGCAGCGGCGGCGAGGCGGTCGGACTGATGCTGCCGAACTCGGTGGGCCTCGTCACCTCCTTCGTCGGCCTGCAGTCGGCCGGCTGCGTTGCGACGATGATCAACTACACGGCAGGGCCTGCGAACGTGACCGCGGCGATCCGTGCCGGCGCGGTCCGCATCGTGGTGTCCTCGCGCGCCTTCGTCGACAAGGCGCAGCTCGCCGACATCGTCGCCGCGATCGAGGAGGCCGGGGCTCGTTTCCTCTGGCTGGAGGACGTGCGGCCTTCGGTCACCGCATTCGAGAAGGCGTCGGCAGCCCTGCTGTGGCGCTGGCCGGTCACGCCGGTGAAGTCTTCCGCGCCCGGTGTCATCCTGTTCACCTCCGGCTCCGACAGCCGCCCGAAGGGCGTGGTGCTCACGCACGAGAACCTGCTTTCCAACACGGCGCAGATCGAGGCGCGCATCGTCTTTACGCCCGCCGACACGCTGCTGAACGTGCTGCCGGCCTTCCATTCCTACGGGCTGACCGGCGGGACGATCCTGCCGCTCGTCTACGGCGTGCGGCTCTACCTCTATCCGTCGCCGCTGCATTTCAAGCAGATCCCGGAGACGGCGGCGAAGGTGAGGCCGACCATCACCTTTGCGACGGATACGTTCCTCTCGGCCTATGCGAGGACCGCGGACGACGGCGACTTCGCCAGCCTGCGGCTGGTGGTTGCGGGCGCGGAGCCGCTGCAGGCCGAGACGCGCCGGATCTGGCGCGAACGGTTCGGAGCCGACATCGTCGAGGGCTACGGCCTGACCGAGGCCTCGCCGGTGGTGGCGCTGAACACGCGGACCCACTCGCGGCAGGGCAGCGTCGGGCGCCTGCTGCCCGGCATACGCAGCCGGATCGAGCCGGTGGACGGCATCGAGGACGGCGGCCGGCTGTGGATCTCAGGGCCGAACGTGATGCGCGGCTATATCTCGACGCGCGGAGCGGAGAACGTCACCCCTCCCCCGGACGGCTGGCACGACACCGGCGACGTCGTCGCCTTCGACCGCGAGGGCTATCTCTCGATCCGCGGTCGCGCCCGCCGCTTCGCCAAGATCGCCGGCGAGATGGTGTCCCTTGGGGCCGTGGAACTTCTGGTGCAGCAGCTGTGGCCGGAGGAACGGCATGCGGCCGTCGCCGTGCCCGACCGCAAGCGCGGCGAGAAGGTCGTGCTATTGACGACCAATACCGCGGCCGAGAAATCGGAATTGCGCGCCTTCGGCAAGGCTTCGGGTGTCGCCGAACTCATCGTGCCGGACACGATCATCACGGTCGATGCGATCCCGCTGCTCGGCTCAGGCAAGGTCGACTACGTCACCGCGCGCCGGATCGCGATGGAGAGCCTCGGGATCGAGAAGACCGCCTAGGCTTCCTCAGCCGGCGCCTTGCCGGACTTGGCGATGTCCGCCGCGCGCCTCTCCTTCTGGAGCCGCCGCGCATAGAGCTTCACGCTGAACGGCAGGAACAACAGATAGGCGACGGCCGTCGCCGCCATCGTCTCCCAGGTGAAGCTCGACAGCATCAGCACGTAGAACACCGCGACGAGAATCAGCGGGAAGACGACATCGCCGCGGACCCTGGAGCCGGAGCTCTTGCCGGAGAAGACAGGCAGGGTGGAGACGAGCAGCACCGCCACGATCACGGTGTAGGCACAGGACAGATAGGCGACGAAGAGATTGGCCTCGAAACCGAGGAAGCCGAGATAGACCGGCAGCATGACCAGCACCGCGCCGGCCGGGGCAGGAACGCCGGTGAAATAGTCCGCCATCCAGGCGGGGCGGTCGGGATCGGCGATCTGGACGTTGAAACGAGCGAGCCGGAGCCCACAGGCGATGGCGAAGAGAAGGGCTGCTGTCCAGCCGATCGGCCCGGCGCGGTCGAGAAGGTAGGCGTAAAGGACGAGCGCGGGGGCGGCGCCGAAATTGACGATGTCGGCCAGCGAATCCATCTGCTCGCCGAACTTGGACGTCGCCTTCAGCATCCGCGCGACGCGCCCGTCGATGCCATCGAGGAAGGCGGCGAACAGCACCATGATAACAGCGATCTCGAAGCGGCCCTCGAAGGCGAGCCTGATGCCGGAGAGGCCGGCGCAGATCGCCAGGACCGTGATCAGGTTGGGCAGCATCATCCTGAGCGGAATGTCGCGGATCTTCGCGCCATGACGGGTCGGCGCGCCATGCGGATCGAACGGAGGAAACGGTGTCTCCATCATGCGACTACGACACCCGCACCAGCGGGAAGCCCGCTTCGCCGCTGAAATCGGCGATCACGGTCTCGCCGGCGACCGAGGTCTGGCCGACAGCGACGCGCGGCCTGACGCCGGTGGGAAGATAGACGTCGACGCGCGAGCCGAAGCGGATCAGGCCGAAGCGTTCGCCGACCGTGATCGGCGAGCCCTCGTCGGCCCAGCAGACGATGCGGCGGGCGACAAGGCCGGCGATCTGCACCACGCCGACCGTTCCGTGCGGCGCGTCGATGACGAGGCCGTTGCGCTCGTTCTCCTCGCTCGCCTTGTCGAGCTCGGCGTTGAGAAACCTGCCGGGCCGGTGCTCGATGCGGGTGATGCGGCCGCGCACCGGCGAGCGGTTCACATGGCAGGAGAAGACGTTCATGAAGACCGAGATGCGCAGCATCTCGTCGCCGCCGAGCCCCAGTTCGCGCGGCGGGATCGCCGGGCCGACCGCGGACACGATGCCGTCGGCGGGGCTGACGACCAGCGAATCGTCGACCGGCGTGACGCGCTGCGGATCGCGGAAGAAATAGGCGCACCAGCCGGTGAGGATCAGCCCGATCCAGAACAGCGGCTGCCAGACCAGGCCGAGCACGAGCGTCGCGATGCCGAAGCCTGCGATGAAGGGGTAGCCTTCCCGGTGCACGGGCACCATGGCGCTCTTGATGCTGTCGACAAGGCTCATCGCGATAGCCCGCTCCCGGTTGGACAGGGCGACTGATTAGACCAATCCCATCCCTGTCGCAACGCACGGCGCGCGCGGCGGTTGCCTGAAGGCGGCTCGTCAGCTCTGCGCGACCTCGGCCGTGCGGCGACGGACGATCACGCCGTCGTCGTCGGTCTCGCGCGCCCGGCGCAGGCGTTCCTCGGCCTCCGTCGCCTCGCGCTGGCGGTCCCACATCGTCGCGTAGAGGCCGCCTTTGGCGAGCAGGTCGCGATGCGTGCCGCGCTCGGCGATGCGGCCGTCGCGCAGCACGATGATTTCATCGGCGGAGATGACGGTAGAGAGCCGGTGGGCGATGACGAGCGTGGTGCGGCCGCGGCTCACGAGGTCGAGCGCGTCCTGGATCTCCTGCTCGGTCTGCGTGTCGAGCGCCGAGGTGGCCTCGTCCAGCATCAGGATCGGCGGCGCCTTGAGGATGGTGCGGGCGATCGCCACGCGCTGCTTCTCGCCGCCCGAGAGCTTGAGGCCGCGCTCGCCTACCATCGAGCGGTAGCCGTCCGGCAGCGTCTCGATGAATTTCGAGATCTGCGCCAGTTCGGCCGCCCGCTTCACCTCCTCCTCGGGGGCGCTCATGCGGCCGTAGCGGATGTTGTAAAGGATGGTGTCGTTGAACAGCACCGTGTCCTGCGGAACCATGCCGATCTGCGCCCGCAGGCTCTCCTGCGTGACGTCGCGGATGTCCTGACCGTCGATCGTGACACGGCCCTGCTGGATGTCGTAGAAGCGGAAGAGCAGCCGCGAGATTGTCGACTTGCCCGCGCCGGACGGGCCGACGATGGCCACCGTCTTGCCGGCCGGAACCTCGAAGGAGACGCCCTTGAGGATCGGCCGGTTTGAGTCGTAGGAGAAATGCACGTCCTCGAAGCGGATGGCGCCGGCTTGGACCGCGAGCGGCTTCGCGTCCGGCCGGTCGGTCACTTCCTCCTTCACGTCGAGCAGGTCGAACATCTGTTCGATGTCGGTGAGTCCCTGGCGGATCTCGCGGTAGATGAAGCCGATGAAGTTGAGCGGCACAGAGAGCTGCATCAGCATGGCGTTGATGAAGACGAAGTCGCCGATGGTCTGGGTGCCGGCCTGCACCTCGAGCGCGGAAAGCACCATGCAGGCCGTCATGCCGATGCCGAAGATGACGCCCTGGCCGAAGTTCAGCCAGCCGAGCGAGGTCCAGGTCTTGGTCGCCGCGTCCTCGTAACGCGCCATCGAGCGGTCGAAGCGCGCGGCCTCCATCTGCTCGTTGTTGAAATACTTCACCGTCTCGAAGTTCAGCAGCGAATCGATCGCCTTGGTGTTGGCGTCCGTGTCGCTGTCGTTCATCTCGCGGCGGATGGCGATGCGCCAGTCGGACGCCCAGACGGTGAACCAGGTGTAGGCCACCACCGTGACGGCAACGATGACGACATAGATGACGCCGTACGCGACCGCGAAGATGACGGCGGTCATGGCGAATTCGAGGATCGTCGGCAGCGTGTTGAGGATCGTGAAGCGCACGATCGTCTCGATGCCCTTGGTGCCGCGCTCGATGACGCGGGACAGGCCGCCGGTTCGGCGCTCGAGATGGAAGCGCAGGGACAGGCGGTGGAGGTGGACGAAGGTCTTGTAGGCGAGCTGCCGGACGGCATGCTGGCCTACCCGGGCGAACAGCGCGTCGCGCAGCTGGTTGAAGCCCCACTGGGCGATGCGCACCACGTTGTAGGCGATGACGAGCATTACCGGCGCGAGCAGGAAGGCCGGCAGGTCCGGCATCGGCCCGCCGTCCCTGGCAAGCGCGTCGGTCGACCATTTGAAGAAATAGGGCACGAGGATCAGGACGATCTTCGCGACGACCAGGAACAGCGTCGCCCACAGCACGCGCAACTTGAGGTCCATGCGTCCCTCCGGCCACATATAGGGCCAGAGATTGAGCAGTGTTTTCCAGAGCGAGCCGGAATCGGCGGAGACGGTCTTGGTGGCCACGGTGCGTTTCCTGGTCTTCTTGTTGTCTTCAGTCGCAGCAGTTGGTCGCGCTGCAGTCATCAAGGTAGCCCGACAGCGCCCGTGACAGGCGCGCCACTTCCTCGACGTTCACGGTGTATCGGGAGCGCTGGCGCTCCGGGGAGAAGCGGACGAGGCCGGCGTCGACCAGAACCTTAAGGTGCTGGGAGACGGTCGACTGCGCCAGATCGAGCTGCTCGACCACTTCCTTGCAGCAGCAGGCGCCACGACCGGAGAGGTGGCGCAGGATGCGCAGGCGCGCCGGATGCGCCAAGGCCGCCAGCCGGCGCGCCATCTCGTCGAGAGAGCACGGCAAGGCAGCCGCTTTGGACGATTGGAGTTCGATCAGATTCATCGTTCATCGGCGATAGACGATGAACGATCTCAACGCAACTGCCCAAACGCACGATTCCCCGATTTCAGCGAACGGCGCTGGACTTGCCGATGTCCTCGGGACTGGCCTTCTGGTTGGCGACCGCCTCCATGTCGGCGGTCTCGCCCTCGTCCGTCTTGACCGGCACGGCAAAGACCTGGCCCGGCCAGATACGGTCCGGATCGGCGATCTGGTTCTGATTGGCGAGGTAGATCGTGGAGTAGCGCACGCCACGGCCGTAGACCCGGCGCGAAATGCGCCACAGCGTGTCGCCGCGGCGGATGATGACGGCGCCGTCGACCGACTGCAACGGCTCGGCGGTCACCGAAGGCGGCTGCGCAGAGGCCTGCTGCTCTGGCTTCGCGGCCGGCTCGGCGGTGGGCTTTGCTTCGGCCGCAGGCGCTGACGGAGCGTCCGTCGCAGCGGCGGGCGATGCCGGCTGAGACGCTTCGGCAGCCGGCTTGGGCTCCGGCGCGACCGCGGCGACCGATTCACCGGCTTCGCGGCGGAACGGGACCTGGGCGCGCATCAGCACCTTCTGGCCATCGTCCGCCAGGAGGTCGGCGCGAACAATGTAGTCGCCGACCGGCAGGTCGCGCAGCGTCTCAATCAGGAACTCGCCCGATTCCGACGAGCGGGTTTCGCCCAGCATCAGCTCGTTGGCATAGGCGCGCACCGGCTTCTTCGGCGTCGCGACGCCGGCGACGAACACCTTGTTGCCTTCGATCTCGATCGCCTTGACCTCGACATGCAGGTCGTTCGGCGCGGGTTGCGTCGGCTCGGGCTTGGCCACCGCGACTTCGGCAGGCGCGGGCTTGGCCTCGGCAGGCGGCGCGGCCGGTGCCGGCACGGCGCTCTGGTTCGCCTGAGGTGCCGCGGGCTGGTCAGGCTTGGCCGGTGCGGGAGCGGCCGGCTCGGCGGGCTTCGCCACCATCGGCTCGGGAACGGTGATCAGCTTGCTCGGCTGGCCGGGCTGCTCCACCAAAGCGAGCACCTGGCCATCCGGCTTCTGCGGGATCGACACGATCGCGGTCTCCGTCGACATGGCGGTGCCATTGGCGTCGTCGGTGGCGCGCAGCACGAGCTGGTAGCTGCCGGGAGCCAGCGGATTGTCGACCACGACAGCGAAATCGCCTTCCGGACCGGCGGCGGCCTGGCCGATCACCTTGGAGCCGGCAAGAATCTCGACCTTCGATCCGCCCGGCGCCTTGCCGGCGATGACGATCGAGCCGTCCGGCTCGACGCGCAGGATGTCGAAGCTCGGCGGAACGATGCCGGCCTTCGCCGGCTCGGGGTTGCCCGGCACGGTGGCGGCGGGCTTGTCCTGCGCCTGCGGCCTGGCCTCGGTAGGTGTCGTGACCGACGCTGGCTGCCCGGGCTTGCCGTCGGTCGCGGTCGGGGGCGGCAGCGCGGCAAGCTGCGCCGGCGGCGCAGCGATGAAGCGGTCGAATGCACCGCCCAGATAGGCGCCTCCGCCGACCACGACGACGGACCCCAACACGCCCAGCAATGCCTTCAACGGTGTCGACAGCATCTTCCCGCGATTTCCTTAGCCAATTGCGCCGGGTCTAGACTGTTTTCGCACCTGCGACAAGGAAAACGCGGCATTTCCCGGTCGTCCGAAGGCAGCCAGCGACAACGCCGAGCCTTGACCTTGGCGGCCTGTCGTGGCGGCTATCGTCATCATGAGCACGATTCGATCCATCTGCGTCTATTGCGGTTCCTCGCCCGGCCGGGGCGAGACCTATCTCGAAGCCGGCCGCACGCTCGGCCGCTCCATCGCATCGCACGGTCTGCGCCTCGTCTATGGCGGCGGGACCAAGGGCATCATGGGCGCGGTAGCCTCCGGCACGCGCGAAGCCGGCGGCAAGGTCATGGGCATCATCCCGCGCTTCCTGATGAACAAGGAAGCCACCGAGAGCGCGCTGGAACGGCTCGACGAACTCGTCATCACCGAGGACATGCACCAGCGCAAACACAGGATGTTCGAGGAATCCGACGCATTCGTGGCGTTGCCGGGCGGCATCGGCACGGTGGAGGAGATCGTCGAGATCATGACCTGGGCGCAACTCGGCCGGCACCGCAAGCCGATCGTCTACGGCAATATCGGCGGCTTCTGGAACCCGATGCTGACGCTGATCGACCACATGCGCGCCGAAGGCTTCGTCCACACCGGGCATCTGGTCCAGCCGCTGGTCGTGGACACGGCCGACGGGATCGTGCCGGCGATCCTGGACGCCGCAGAGCCGGGCCGCGCGGCGGGCGACGAGGCTGTCATCGAACGGTTGTAAATCTGTGATTGAGCTGCGGAATGCCCGATTCCGCAGCCGCGCAAGGTCGCGCCCCGTTCAGCCCGAACGATGAGGACGGCCTCGTCTTCGCCTTCGATTTCGATGCCGAGGGGGCGTTGTCGAGCGGGGGCGGACCGACCGAGTGGAGCTGGCGCAGCTATTCGCTGACCGATGCGCGCGCCCGGCGCGCGATCGAATGCGACCCGCGCTTACCTGACGCCGCCCGCGCCACGCTCCTGGCGGGCCAGGCGAGCTGCCACATCGACTTCGAGGACGGCTGGCTGCACGGCGAGCTGCCGGACCTGCGCCACGAGCACTACAGCGCCGGGCGCGAGGTCGGACGGCTGCGCTTCGCGGTCTCAGAGACGGCGCTGGTGAGCGGACGTCGGCAGCCGCTGCGCTCCGTCGAGGCAGCGCGGACGGCCGTCGAGCGCGGCAAGCGGTTCCGCTCGCCCTATGAGCTTGTCGAGGCGGTGGTGTCGCAGACATTGTCACACCTCGACGCCGAGATCCGCAAGCTCGCCGAGGCGCTGGACACGATCGAGGACCGCATCGTCACCGATAGCTGGCACGGCGAGCGCGAGGCGCTCACCGCCACACGGCGCGACGCGGTGCTGCTGCACCGGCAGGTCGCCACGGTGACGACGCTGTTCCGCGACCTCAACCATGCGCATGAGGCCGACCTGCCCTCGCCGGCGGCGGCGATGTCGGCGCGGCTGGCGGCCAGGGCCACCGCGCTGCACCACGATTGCGAACAGATCCAGGCCCGCGCCCGCCTGCTGCAGGACGAGTTGCTGGCGAAGCTGACCGCGCAGTCGAACCGGCTGCTCTACCTGCTGTCGGTGCTGACCGCCGTGCTGATGCCGATGACGATCATCTCCGGCCTGTTCGGCATGAACGTCGAAGGCATTCCGCTTGCAGGCGGGTCGGCCGGGTTCTGGCTGGTGACTGCGATCGCGGTGGCGGTCGCCGGCGCGGTGTTCATGGGCGTGCGCCGCCTGGGCGGGCCCGGCTGAGGGTCAGCGAGCCGCCCCGCGCCTGCTCAGGAACGACCAGGTATACATCGCCAGCGCGATCCAGATCAGCGCGAAGGCAAAGAGCTTCACCTGGCTGAAAGGCTCGTGGAAGACGAACACCGCCATGAGGAAGATGAGCGTGGGGGCGATGTGCTGCATGATGCCGATGGTGGACAGCGTGAGCAGCTTCGCGCCCGTGGCATAAATGATCAGCGGAACCGCGGTGACGACGCCGCAGCCGACGAAGAGAACGGCCTCGTAGCCGCCCGGCTCGAAGAAGTGCCCCCGCCCCGTCGCCTGGAACCACGCCGCGACGGCAAGCGCCGGGACGAGCAGGATCAGCACTTCGAGAAGGAAGCCCTGCGCCGGGCCGACCGGCAGCGTGCGCTTGAAGAAGGCGTAGGCCGCCCAGGTGCCGGCCAGCGCCAGCGAAACCCAGGGCAGGCCTCCAGCGTCCCAGGTGAGCACCGCGACGGCTGCGACGGCGAAGCCGATCGCCACCATCTGCGCCCTGCTCATGCGCTCGCCGAGCAAAAGCGCGCCGACGAGCACCGTCAGGAGCGGATTGATGTAGTAGCCGAGCGCGGTCTCGAGCACGCGGTCGACCGAGATCGCCCAGACATAGATGCCCCAGTTGCACGAGATGAAGGCGGCGGCCACCGCGGCCTGCATCATGGTGCGCGGCGAGCGCAGCGCGCGGCTGATGTCGGAGGTGCGGCCGAGCCAGACAAGGAGCAGGAGCGCTATAGGCACCGACCAAATGACGCGGTGCGCCAGCACCTCTAGGGTCGGCAGATGCGCCACGAGCTTCATGAAGAGCGGCAGAAAGCCCCACAGAAGATAGGCCGTCAGCGCGAAGAAGAAGCCTTTCAGCGTGTCGCCGGACGGGGCCGGCTCAGCGGGCGGCGCGCCTGCGCCTGTGTCGGTCACCGTGGTCATGGCATGGGCTTATGCACATTTGCGAAGCATCACGCCATTTCAAAGCGCTGATGGATCAGGTGAAAGCCGTTGATGGATCAAGCCGATCGCCCCTTGCCGGCGGGCAAGGGGCGATATGGGAGCATGCGCCCGAGGCTCAGCCCGCCTGCGGGAGGGGTGCCGCGGTTCCCGGACGTCTCAGCAGCAGAACCGAGACGGAGGCCAGCAGGCACATGAGGCCGGCGATCTGGAGCGCGGGCATGTATGTGTCGAAGTCGCTGCGGAGATAGCCGGCGCCGAAGGCCGCGGTCGCGGCGCCGAGCTGGTGGCCGGCAAAGACCCAGCCGAAGACGAGGCCGGCCTTTTCGCGGCCGAAGTTCTCCGCTGCCAGCTTGACCGTCGGCGGCACGGTCGCGACCCAGTCCAACCCATAGAACACGGCGAAGATCGACAGTTCGAGCGCGCTGAAGCCCGACATGGAGAGGTAGATGAGCGACAGGCCGCGCAGGCCGTAGAACCAGAACAGGAGGAAGCGGTTGTCGTAGCGGTCGGACAGCCAGCCGGCGAAGATGGTGCCGACGAAGTCGAAGACGCCGATGACGGCGAGTGTGCCGGCGGCCGTCACCGCCGCCATGCCGAAGTCGCCGCAGATCGAGATCCAGTGGGTCTGGATCAGGCCGTTGGTCGACAGGCCGCAGACGAAGAACGTGCCGAAGAGGACCCAGAACACCGGGCTGGCCGTCGCCTCGCGCAGGACCAAAAGCGGCGAGGCGAGCGTGGCGAGCAGGCTGTGGTCCTGCCGCGGCGGAGCCGACACCGCGGTGTCGCCATAGGCCGGCAGGCCGACATCGGCGGGATAGTCGCGCATGAGGGCGAGGACCAGAACCATTGCGAGCGCGATGACCGCCACCGTGAAGGCGAGCGCGGTGCGCCAGCCATAGGCTTCGGTCAGGGCTGCAAGCAGCGGCAGGAAGACGAGCTGGCCGGTGGCGTTGCTGGCGGTCAGCAGGCCGACGACGAGGCCGCGGCGCTGCGTGAACCAGCGCGCGGCGACCGTGGCGCCAAGCACCAGCGCCGTCATGCCTGTCCCGATGCCCAGCACGACGCCCCACAGCAGGAGCAACTGCCAGACCTCGGTCATGAAGAAGGAGGCGACAATGCCGAAGACGATCAGCGCGAGCGCGGTCGCGACGACCTGGCGCACGCCGAAATGGTTCATGAAGGCGGCCGCGAAGGGACCGAACAGGCCGAACAGGACCAGGCGCACCGCCATCGCCGAGGAGATGTCGGCAATGTCCCAGCCGAACTCCTGGTGCAGCGGCTGGATCATCACGCCGGCCGAGCCCATTGCACCGGCGGTCGCCAGCATGGTGAGGAAGGTGGTCGCGGCGACGACCCAGCCATAGTGCAGATCGCGCGCGGCCATCCAGCGGGCCAGGCTTGCGGAGAACATGTGAGCGGTTCCTTTCCGTTCGCCGGGTCGGCGGATTTGCGGGTATATACCTATAAAACCATCTGTCGGGCGCGCCTGCCGCTTCGGTCAGAGGGCGGCGAGCAAGTGATGCAGCTGTTCGAGCTTCCCCTCCCCCAACCGCGCCTCGATGTCGTCCTGCACGCCATCCCACAGCGGCGCGCCGTCGCGCAGGACCGTCCTGCCGGCCTCGGTGACCGAGAGCACGGCTTCGCGCTGGTCCTCGCCGGCTGCACTCGCGACGAGCCCCATCCGCTGCAGCACCTTGGCGTTGCGCCCCACCGTCGAGCGGTCGAGTTCGACCCGCGCTGCAAGATCCGTCAGCGACACCGGCGCCATCCGCCTGATGTGCCGCAGCAGGCTGAACTGCGCGATGTTGACGCCCAACGGCGCCAACGCCTCGTCGTAGCGCGCCGAGACGCGCCGCGCCGCCTTGCGCAGGATCATGCAGTGGCAAGTGTCGCCGGACATGGTGCGGGTATATACCCGCATATCAGTTAGGACAAGATGCGCTACGGAAAATCACGCCCTATCTGAACATGCTCTTTAGGCTTCCGAAAAAGCTGGTCTTCTTCGGCAGGCTGTCACCGCCAGGCACCAGTTCGAAGAACTCGGAATCCGACCTGTCATACCGGAACCTGGTCACATCTTCGGCCAAATCGAGCGGAATTTCCGAGACGAAGTCGACCGACGCATCCCCAGCATCCTCCTCGTCTTGTTCGGCCATCCTCCTGCGCTCGATGCCGTCATAGGCGGGCGGCAGATTACCCTCCTCCTCAAGATGCCTGGGGTCGATCTGGGCATCATGCCAAACGCTCCAGACCTGCCGGCCGTTGCGCCACTGCTCGCTGGTCTGCATCATCGTAGTCTCGTTGACGTGGACCACCAAGATGTCGCCGCGACGGGATAGTCGGGCAAGTTCCGTTTCAGCGGCAAGGTCAAGGTTGATGTCGTTGAAGACGACGATCGACCAGTCCCCCGAACGCGTGGCGCTCACGTCGTAATCAAAAACTTCGCCGGATTGCCCGCTCAGGGTTAGCCCAAAGGCAACCGCGGCTTCGGTGACAGACATGTCCTTGAACGCGATCCAAGAGATCATGGAGCCCATCGTTCAACCCTCATCATTGCGACACGCGATGGACAAATCTTCCCACTTTCACTCCGCCGCCACCAGCCCCGCCATTTCCCGGTTCTTCATCAGCTTGTAGACGATCGAATCCATCAGCGCCTGGAAGGAGGCGTCGATGATGTTGTCGGAGACGCCGACCGTCCACCAGCGGGGCACCGGTGTAATCGTGGCTTTCGACCAGGACGCGCGTGATGGCCTCGGTGCCGCCTTTCAGGATGCGCACCTTGAAGTCGACCAGCGTCATGTCGGCGATCTCGCCCTGGAAGCGGCCGAAATCCTTGCGCAGCGCGGTGATCGGCCATTGTCTAGGTCTCGTGACTAGTCCTTAGGCAGTACCCGGCTTGTTGCCGTCTTTTATAAGTCTCTCAGGTGGCGGCGGCGGTGGGGGAGGAGGCGGAGCCTTGTCCTTGTCGCTCATTGCACAAATCCTAGCTGAGTGATTACAATGATAAGATATGCCATCGATATCGGAAACAGATTAAGCACTATCGCGCCGGTTGCAAGGTGGAGATAGTGAGATCTCAGATCATTGTTCTGCCCATTGCGGGTTGAATGGGCTATGTATTCCCTACAGATATATTTTTCAAATTCGTCATCGGCATCCTCGGGTTGTCCCTCGAATGCAGAGTAATGACTCTTGAGTTGCTGATAGTATATTTCGAGCGTTTTCGGTGATTGAATGTACCCATATGTATAATTATAGACGCATTTTACCGAAAACCAAATTGAAAATATCATAATTATAAGAGAGCACAGCATAAGAAATGCAATCATACCCTCGCTTGGATCATCTATATTTTTGATTTTCTCAAGCAAATACCACCACGCGACTACTGAAGCGAAAATCACTGTAAGCCTTGCCGAAAGCCCCTCTATGAGCCGATCCTTTCTCTCCAACTCGGCGCGATACATCTCCTTATAAAGTTCTTGCCGATCCATTTCATCCTACTCCGCCGCCACGAGCCCCGCCATTTCCCGGTTCTTCATCAGCTTGTAGACGATCGAATCCATCAGCGCCTGGAAAGAGGCGTCGATGATGTTGTCGGAGACGCCGACCGTCCACCAGCGGGCGCCGGTGGAATCGTGGCTTTCGATCAGGACGCGCGTGATGGCCTCGGTGCCGCCGTTGAGGATACGCACCTTGAAGTCGACCAGCGTCATGTCGGCGATCTCGTTCTGGAAGCGGCCGAGATCCTTGCGCAGCGCGATGTCAAGCGCGTTGACCGGGCCGTGGCCCTCGGCGACCGACATGCGCTCTTCGCCGTCGATCTGAATCTTCACAATGGCTTCCGAGACGGTCTTGATGCTGCCCTTGGCGTCGTAGCGGCGCTCGACCATGCAGCGGAAGCTTTCGACGCGGAAGAACTCCGGCACCGAGCCGAGCGTGCGACGCGCCAGCAATTCGAACGAGGCGTCGGCGCCCTCATAGGCATAACCCATCGCCTCGCGTTCCTTGACCAATGAAATCAGCGTGTCGAGGCGGCGGTCGGATTTACCCACCTCGATGCCGCGGCGCTTGAGCTCGGCGATGAAGTTCGACTTGCCGCCCTGGTCGGAGACCATGACGCGGCGGCGGTTTCCCACGCTTTCCGGCGGCACGTGTTCGTAGGTCGCCGGCTCCTTCACCAGCGCAGAGGCGTGGATGCCGGCCTTGGTGGCGAAGGCCGAGGAGCCGACATAGGGGGCCTGCGGCTCGGGCGCGCGGTTGAGCAACTCGTCGAAATTGCGCGACAGGCGCGAGATGCCTGCAAGGGACGCGGCCGGGATGCCGGTGTCGAAGCGCTGCGCATAAGCGGGCTTGAGCATCAGCGTCGGGATCAGGGTGACGAGGTTGGCGTTGCCGCAGCGCTCGCCTATGCCGTTCAGGGTGCCCTGGATCTGGCGCGCGCCGGCTTCGACGGCGGCCAGCGAGTTCGCCACCGCCTGGCCGGTGTCGTCATGGGCATGGATGCCGAGGTTGCGGCCCGGGATACCGGCCGCGATGACTTTGCCGACGATCTCGCGCACCTCCGACGGCTGCGTGCCGCCATTGGTGTCGCACAGCACCACCCAGCGGGCGCCGGCCTCGAAGGCAGCCTTCGCGCAGGCCAGCGCATAGTCCGGGTTGGCCTTGAAGCCGTCGAAGAAGTGCTCGCAGTCGATCATCGCCTCGCGGCCGGCGGAGACGGCGGCCTTTACCGACTCCGCGATCGATTCAAGGTTCTCCTCGTTGGTGCAGCCGAGCGCGACGCGGACGTGATAGTCCCAGCTCTTGGCGACGAAGCAGATCGCATCGGACTTCGCCTGCAAGAGGGCCGCCAGCCCCGGATCGTTGGAGGCCGAGACGCCGGCGCGCTTGGTCATGCCGAAGGCGACAAAGGACGCGTGATGCGTCCGGCTCTTCTCGAAGAAGGCCGTGTCGGTCGGGTTCGCGCCGGGATAGCCGCCCTCGACATAGGCCATGCCGAACTCGTCAAGCATCCTGGCAATCGCGACCTTGTCCTCGACGGAGAAGTCGATGCCCGGCGTCTGCTGGCCGTCGCGCAGCGTCGTGTCGAACAGGTAGAGGCGTTCGCGGGTCATTGCCTTGCCTTCCCCCTCCCCGTGCGGGAAAGGACTTGCGGTATCCCGTTCACAGGCGCAGCCCCTCGACCGGCCAGTTGTCGGTGTCATGGTCGGGGTGCTGGAAGGAGATCATCCCTTCCTCGCGGTTCGCGGAGTCGCCGTCGGCCGAGCGCTTCGGCGCGTCGAAGATCTCGGTGACCCAGGGAATGGCCGAGCCGGTGTGGACCTGGATCAGCGGCTTCAGGTCCGAGCGGTCGTCGAAGGCGCCGATGGCGATCTCCAGGCCCTCCGGGTGGCGATAGGTGAGCGGCGTGCCGCAGCGCTGGCAGAAGCCGCGCGAGATGTTGACCGACGACTGGAAATAGGCCGGCTCGTTGCGCGTCCATTCGACGCCGTCCTTCGGCGCCGTCACCAGCGGGCCGAAGAAGGAGCCGAACGCCTTCTGGCACATGCGGCAATGGCAGATCGAGGGGCGCCCCAGCGCGCCGCGGATGCGGAAGCGCACCGCGCCGCACTGGCAGCCGCCTGTCCTGATGGTTTCCGTCATGACTTATCCTCCGCTGGCCACTGGTCCGTATCGTAGTCTGGATGCTGGTAGGAGACGAGATCGGCGAGGAAGGGCGCGTCGGCGATGTCCGCCATCGTCTCCTCCCCGGGCAGATCAGGCACCTCGTCGACATAGGGCAGCTTCGCCTCGACGCCCCACTGGATGATGGGGCGGATGGTCGACGGGTCGTCGAAGGCGGCGATCGCAAGCGCCACCCCGTCCGGCGCCTCATAGGTGAGCGGCGTGCCGCAGTCGCCGCAGAAGCCGCGCCACGCATAGTTTGAGGATTGGAAGCGCTTGCGTTCGCCGCGCGTCCATTCGAGCTTCGCATGCCGCACCGAGACCAGCGGCAGGTAGAAATTGCCGGACGCCTTCTGGCACATGCGGCAATGGCAGACGGACGCATCGCCAAGCGCGCCCTCGACGCGAAAGCGCACCGCGCCGCACTGGCAGCCGCCGGAATAGATCGGCCGGTTGTCGAGGCTCATGTCTCACTCCGGCCTGTGGCAGACGGCTTCGACATTGTTGCCGTCGGGATCGAAGACGAAGGCGCCGTAATAGTCGGGATGGTAATGGGCACGGATGCCCGGCGCGCCGTTGTCGCGGCCGCCGGCGGCAAGCGCCGCCGTGTAGAAGGCGTCGACCTCGGCGCGGGAGGCGGCCGTGAAGGCATAGTGGCGGCCGGGGCCGATCGCGTCGGACTCGGTCAGCCAGAAATCAGGCTTCGTGCGGCCATAGCCGGCGACCCATTTGCCGCCGGTGAACTCCTTCGGCACGGTCATAAGGACCTTTGCGCCGATGGCGCCCATCGCCGCGTCGTAGAAGGTTTTTGCCTTGTCGGGGTCGGAGATGGGTATGCCGGTGTGGTCGATCATGGGTGATGCTCCTCCGGGGTGGCTGCAGACGGGCGAGCGTAGCGCGCAGCATCCCCCGCGGCGAGGCCCGCCGCGGTGACGATGTGCTGGCACACGCCCTCGATGTCGCGCAGCACGTCGTCATTCCAGAAGCGGAGGATGGTCCAGCCGCTGGCCTCCAGAAACGCAGTCCGCCGCGCGTCGCGCTCCGCAACCTCCTCTTCGCCGTGCTGGCTGCCGTCCAGTTCGATGACCAGCCTATTGGCGGGACAGGCGAAGTCGACGATGTAGTCGCCGAT
The DNA here is from genome assembly GCF_024699925.1 of Mesorhizobium sp. J428. Classification (NCBI taxonomy): domain Bacteria; kingdom Pseudomonadati; phylum Pseudomonadota; class Alphaproteobacteria; order Hyphomicrobiales; family Phyllobacteriaceae; genus Mesorhizobium; species Mesorhizobium sp. J428. The sequence continues at coordinate 4,192,461 of NZ_JAJOMX010000001.1, read as the reverse complement.
GCCGTATTGTCGCCGCAGCGACAGGCCTCCCAGCCGATGGGCGCGCGCTTCGTTCCACAGCTTCAGCTCCGCCTGGGTCATCTTCCGGCGCATGGCCTTGGCGCGGTCCCGATTGTTCGGAGGCAGCGGCGTGTGCGGCATGGTCAGGCCTCCGCCATTCCACATGCGGTGTGGCCGAAGGTGGGAGTTCTACGGCGCCCCCCTCCGTCCTGCCGGACATCTCCCCCACGAGGGGGGAGATTGGCCGTCACGTCGGCTTTCGCCAATCGCCAAGATCCGAGGAAGTGCGACCACAGTGGAGCTGCCAATCTCCCCCCTTGTGGGGGAGATGTCCGGCAGGACAGAGGGGGGGCGCTGTCCCGCAGACGTCTCGCGCTCCGTCCTCACCGCTTCACCTCCCATGTCGTGATGCGCTCGCCGGTCGTCGGGTCCTTGCCGTCCTTGAGCTGAATGCCTTGCGCCAGAAGCTCGTCGCGGATGCGGTCGGCTTCGGCCCAGTTCTTCTGAGCGATGAAGGCGAGGCGGCGGGTGACGGTTTGTTGCACGGCGGCGGTGTCGACGTCGGTGCCGCCGGTGTCGAAGCCGAGGAATGCCAGCGCAGTCTTGAGCGAGGCGGCGGCTGCGATCTCAGACGAGGCGGAGGAAGCGAGCTCGCTGAGCGCCTGGAAGGCCTGATAACTGCCCAGGTCGTCGGCGAGCGGATCGATTACGGCCGCCGGAACGGTCGCTGCCGCGAGGTCGGCGAGATCGGCGGCGCGTTTCCATTTCCGCAGCGTGTTCTCCGCCTCCTCAAGCTTGCGCACGCTGAAATCAATCGGCTCGCGATAGTGCGTCATCAGCATCGCCAGCCGCAGCACCTCACCCGGCCACGTCCGGCCGCCGAATTTCTCCGTCTCCAGCAGTTCGTGGATGGTGACGAAATTGCCGTCCGACTTCGACATCTTCTTCCCCTCAACCTGGAGGAAGCCGTTGTGGAGCCAGTAGTTGGCCATCACCTCGGTGCCGTGGGCGCAGCGGGACTGGGCGATCTCGTTTTCGTGGTGAGGGAAGATCAGGTCGAGGCCGCCGCCATGGATGTCGAACACCTCGCCGAGATAGGCGGCCGACATGGCCGAGCATTCGATGTGCCAGCCGGGCCGGCCACGGATGGCGACCATGTTCGAGGGCAGGTCCAGGGCGCGACGGTTGTCGTCCGAGACGCGAAACGACGCTTCCCATCCGGGCTCGTCGACTGAGCTCTCCTTCCAGAGCACGAAATCGGCCGGGTTCTTCTTGTGCGCATCGACGGCGATGCGCGCGCCGGCCTGCTGTTCATCGAGCGGGCGCTTGGAGAGCTGGCCGTAGTCGGCCATCGAAGCCACGTCGAACAGGACTTCGCCATTGGAAACATAGGCATGGCCGCGATCGATGAGGGATTGAATCAGCGTAGCCATGTCGGACTTGCCGTCGGCGCGGGGCAGCATGAATTCGGTCGCGCGCGGCTGGAAGGTGGGGGGCAGGCAGCCGAGCGCGGTGACGTCCTTCTGGTACTGCTCGTAGGTCGGCTCGGTGACCTTGCGGATCGCCTCGTTGAGCGATAGCTTTCCGGCCTCGATCTCGGCGCCATAGTCGCGCAGCGCACGCGCGTTGATCTTGTCGTCCACGTCGGTGATGTTGCGGACATAGGTGACATGGTCCGCGCCGTAGAGATGGCGCAGCAGCCGGTAGAGCACGTCGAAAACGATCGCCGGCCGCGCATTGCCGATATGGGCGTAGTCGTAGACCGTCGGGCCGCAGACATACATGCGCACGCGCGCCGCATCGATCGGGACGAAGTCCTCCTTCGTCCGCGTCAGCGTGTTGTAGAGCCTCAGGCCCTTGAACCCCTCAGACATCCATCCACCCAATCATGCGCGCGAATGCGCGGGCCTGCTGGCCGGGGCGTTTGCTGTCTTTTGAGAGAAGGCGAAAACGACCGGACCAGCGAAAGCGCTAGCCGATAATGCAAATCCCGCAAATGGCGAAGATCGTTTTCATCGCGCGCTTTATGCGGCGCGGGCGGGCGTTGCGTCAAGAGGAGACGATGCCGGACCCGCGCGACACGGTGTGGATACAGAGCGGGGCGAGACAGGAGCAACCGGCGAGGCGATTGCACCTGTATGAGGTGTGTCGTTTCGACATCACTGCGTTGACAAACGATCAACCATGAATCGGTAAAAGGCCGCCATCCGGGAAATGCCCCTCCCGGGACAGAATTCGGTCCCAATCGAACGTCATCCGGCTGCCTGCACGTCGAAACAACGGGACCAGAGGGAAGAAAATGACCCGTACGATCAGCGAAGCCGAACGCGCCCGACAGCAATATGCGGCACTCGTCAGCCACTACCGCGCCATCGGTCCGGCCGCGATCATGGCCGCGCTGCTGTGCGCCCGGAAGAAGAACCTGAAAAACCAGTTCGTGCTGAAGCGCGCGAGCTGACGGGCGTCAGAACAGCTCGATCTGACGCTCGTCCTTTGGCGGCGCCTTCGCCGCCGGCGCGGGCTGCTCGCCGACCGTCGCCGGATCCTGGATCTCCGGGCCGGTATTGGCGACCTTGTTGACCTTGTCCGAGATCGGGATCGCCTCGAAATAGTCGGGCGAGACAGGCCTGAGCAGGTCCGCCACGTCACGCGGCTCGCTGAAACGGCAGTCGAGCCAGCGCGCAAAATCCTCCGGCCGGATGACGACCGGCATGCGGTCGTGGATCGCGGCGATGGTGCCGTTGGCCGCCGTGGTCAGGATCGCGCCGGTGTCGATCTCCGAGCCGCCGGGCTCCGACCATGTCTCCATCAGGCCGCCGAACATCACGATGCCGCCACCGCGCGGGCGGATGAAATAAGGCTGGCTCTTCTTCGAGCCGTCGCGCTTCCACTCATAGAAGCCCGTGGCCGGGACCAGCGTGCGGCGATGCCGCATGGCGGCGCGGAAGGAGGCCTTCTCGGCCGCGGGTCTCCGACCGGGCGTTGATCAAGAGCGGCATGTCCTTCGGATCCTTCGCCCAGCCCGGGATCAGGCCCCAGCGTACCAGGAGCGCGCGGCGGTCCGGCAGGTTGGAGCCGGGCTCGTTGCGCGGGCCGGCGATGACCATCAGGATGGGCTGGGTCGGCGCGATATTGTAGCGGGGCGGGAAATCCTCGAGATCGAGGAGCGCCAGCAGCGCCTCCAGCTCCGCGGGCGTCGCGGTCAATGTGAAACGTCCGCACATGAGGCGAGATGTGACGATGGCGGCGCGCTCCGTCAAGTATCGGGCGCATTGCCCATCCATCCCGACGCGCCTAGGTTCGCAGCATGACTGTGTCCCACGCTCCCCTCCCCGCCGTCTCGATCGCACTGGTCGACCGCGACCGCGTGCTGCTGGTCAGGCGCGGGCGGGCGCCGGCGAAGGGGCTCTATGCGTTTCCGGGCGGGCGCGTGGAGGATGGCGAGAGCCTGGAGGCGGCCGTGCGGCGCGAGCTGTTCGAGGAGACTGGGCTGGGAGCGGAGGCGGTCGAACCGGTCGAGACGCTGCTGATCGAGCGCGAGGGCTCGGGCTCGACGTTCGAGCTCAACGTGTTCCGCGGCGTCTATGCGGGCGGCGAGCCGGTCGCCGGGGACGACGCGGAGACCGCCGGCTGGTTCACGCTCGCCGACATGGCCTGCCTGCCAGTCATCCCGTCCGTGCTCGCAGTCGCGCAAAGGCTGCTTTCCCCATGATACGCCGCCTTGCGGCAGCCCAAATCTTTGGCCAGAAGGGACGCATGACGCGTGGGGCTCTTCTTTCGGTTGCACTCCTGTCGGCGGTGCTGGCCGCACCGGTGTCGGCGCGCGCGGCCGAGGCGCCCTTCGAGAGCCGGCTGCTGCGGCTCTCCGAGATCCTCGGCTCGCTGCACTATCTGCGCAACCTGTGCGGCGAGACCTCGAACCAGTGGCGTGAGGAGATGGAGACGCTGCTGCGGACGGAGAACCCGGAGCCGGCGCTGCGCGCCCGCTACGTGTCGAGCTTCAACAACGGCTACCGCTCCTTCGCCGCCGGCTACTCCACCTGCACGGAATCCGCCTATACGGCGATCTCGCGCTACATGAAGGAAGGCGAGGAACTGTCGCGCGATATCGCGGCCAGGTTCGGCAATTAACCTTGCGCTTACTTTCGTGCAAAGGCGGGGGTGCGTGTGGATTCAAATGTGCTAAAAGTTTTAATCGTGCGTTAAGGATGGTTGCCGGCCGGTGAATCAGGCACACTGGCTTCGACAACGAGTGGATTGAGTCGATGGGTCAAGGTTTAGGCGAGCTCGACGCGCTGATGCGCGAGGAAAAGCGTCTTACGGCGCTGGAGAGCCAGACGGAAGCCTGGGCGGATGGCCTGTCCGCCGGGATCGAGCCGGAACTGATCGCCGAAGTCGCCCTTTCCACCGCCTTCACCGAGTTGCTGCGGACCTGCGGCGAGGACGCCGCCGTGGCGCTTGTCGATCGCATGCGGGAGAGAATCATCGCCGGCGAATTCACCCCGGGCATCTGCCGCCATTGACGTCGCGGCGCTCCGGCGCTTTCATCGACCCGAGCAGGCAGGCAGGACGATATGGCTCACGCTTCGCGAACAGTTCGCGCGACCACGATCGCTTTGCGGGCGGCATTGGTCGCCTCTACGCTTCTTTGCGCCGGGCAGGCCTTCGCGCTGAGCGAGATCAAGCCGGACGAGACGGCGCCGCCCGAGGTCACCGACCCCACGCCGCTGCCAGACCTGACGCCGGACAGGTCCGGCGAGGCGCCGACACCGAACCCCGCAACCCCGCCGCAGGACGCCACACCGTCTGAGAGCGCGCCGCCCGCCGACGGCGAGCCGGCGGAAACCGAGCCGTCGGAGGAAGAGACGGCCGATCCGGCGCGGCCGCATGTCGATCCCGACGCCGTCGTGCCGGAGATCATCTACGACCTGTCGCGGCTGCCGGGGCCGACGCGGCGGATGCGCGAACTGATCCTCGAGGCGACCAAGAGCGGCGACATCGAGAAGCTGCGGCCGCTGCTCGGCATGGGCGACGGGGCAACCACACTGTCCTTCGGCGGCGTGGAGGGCGACCTGATCGAATTCCTCAAGCAGCAGTCGGGCGACGGCGAAGGCCACGAGATCCTCGCCATCCTTGAGGAGGTGCTGGAGGCGGGCTTCGTCCATATCGACGCCGGCAAGCCGGAAGAGCTCTATGTCTGGCCGTATTTCTTCGCCGTCCCGATCGAGAAGCTGACGCCGCCGCAGCGGGTGGAGCTGTTCCGCATCGTCACCGCCGGCGACTACGAGGACATGAAGAACTACGGCGCCTATATCTTCTACCGCGTCGGCATCACGCCGGAGGGGCGGTGGATGTTTTTTGTGGCGGGGGATTAGGCAGTAGGCAGTAGGCAGTAGGCAGTAGGCAGTAGGCAGTAGGCAGTAGGCAGTAGGGAAGTGGACTCGGCGAAAATCGATTCGTACAGAGATCTTCTTGTCTGGCAGCGCGCCATGGACCTGTCAGTCGAAGCCTATAGCCTCACCAAAGATTGGCCCAAATCCGAGCAGTACGGTCTGACAAATCAAATTCGCCGCGCAGCGACTTCAATTGCCGCCAACATTGCCGAAGGATATGGCCGCGACAGCAAGGGCTCTTACCAACAGTTCCTTCGCATTGCGCAGGGCTCGCTGAAAGAGTTCGAGACCCATCTTCTTCTTTCGGTTCGTCTCGATTTCAGCTCGAAAGATGAGGCGGATCGTCTGCTGCTCGAATGCGACCAGTTAGGCAAGATGCTGCGAGCCCTGATCCGCAAGATCGAAGCAAGCTAGGAAGGCAATCCCTACTGCCTACTGCCTACTGCCTACTGCCTACTGCCTACTGCCTACTGCCCTACTCCCGCCTCCGCAAACTCCACCGCCCTGCCCCGCCCGGCCGTCACGACGTCGCCGTCCCACATCACGCGCATGCCGCGCACGATGGTGCCGACGGGCCAGCCGGTGACCTCGCGGCCGTGATGCGGGGTCCAGCCGGCTTTCGAGCCCTGCTGTTCGTTGCTGATCGTTTCTCGGCGCTTCATGTCGACGATGGTGAAGTCCGCATCGTAGCCGGCGGCGATGCGGCCCTTGCGCGCCATGCCGAAGATGCGGTTCGGGCCGTGGCTGGAGAGGTCGACGAAGCGCTGCAAGGTCAGGCGGCCGGCATTGACGTGGTCGAGCATCACCGGAACGAGCGTCTGGACGCCCGTCATGCCGGAGGGCGAGTCCGGATAGGGCTTCTTCTTCTCCTCCAGCGTGTGCGGCGCATGGTCGGAGCCGAGCACGTCGACGATGCCGTCCGAGATACCGCGCCAGACGCCGTCGCGGTGGCGAGCCGAGCGCACCGGCGGGTTCATCTGGAGGAGCGTGCCGAGGCGGGCATAATCGTCGGCCGTCAGCGTCAGGTGGTGCGGTGTCGCCTCGCAGGTGGCGACATCCTTATGATGCTCGAGGAACTCGATCTCCTCCGCCGTCGAGATGTGCAGGACATGGATGCGGGCGCGGGCACGGCGGGCGACCGCGACGAGGCGCTGCGTGCACTGCAGGGCCGCGATCTCGTCGCGCCAGACGGGATGGGAGGCCGGGTCGCCGGGAACGCGCTCGCCGAGACGCTCGCGCAGGCGGAACTCGTCCTCGGAGTGGAAGGCGGCGCGGCGGCGGGTGTTCTTCAGGATCGAATAAACGCCGTCGTCGTCCTCGACCAGCAGATCGCCGGTAGACGAGCCCATGAAGACCTTTATGCCGGCGGCACCCGGGAGCCGCTCCAGTTCGGCCACGTCCTTCGCGTTGTCGCGCGTGCCGCCCACCCAGAAGGCGAAGTCGCAATGCATGCGGCCGGTGGCGCGGGCGACCTTGTCGGCAAGTGCTGCCTCGCTGGTCGTCAGCGGCTTGGTGTTGGGCATCTCGAAGACGGCCGTGACGCCGCCAAGCACGGCCGCGCGCGAACCGGTCTCCAGGTCTTCCTTGTGCTCCAGGCCGGGCTCGCGGAAATGCACCTGGCTGTCGACCACGCCCGGCAGGACATGCAGGCCGGTGCAATTGATCGTCTCGCCGGCGCTGGCGCGCGAAAGATCGCCCAGCGCATGGATGCGGCCGGCGGCGATGCCGACGTCGCGCACGCCCTCGCCGTCGTGGTTGACGACCGTGCCGCCCTTGAGGATCAGGTCGAAAGTCGCTGACATGGCGTTTCCCTGGCAGTTGCCCCCGGCCGGCGCCCTTGCCGGAGAGATCGACGCGGCTTACGTAATGGCCCCTGCCAATGCAAGACGGGATTCACGATGCCGAGCGTATCCCTCGCCGACCGCGCGCTGATCCGAGTGTCGGGACCAGACGCCGAACATTTCCTGCAGAACATCGTGACGGCGGACCTGTCGGACCTGCCTGAAGGTGCGATCAAGCCGTGCGCGCTGCTGACGCCGCAGGGCAAGATCCTGTTCGACTTCCTGATCGCGCGTGACGGGGCCGACACCTTCCTGATCGACTGCCGGGCGGATGTCGCGGACGAGCTGTCGCGGCGCCTGATGCTCTACCGGCTGCGGGCGAAGGCGGAGATTTCCAAGCTCGATCAAACGTTTGTCACGATCGAGTGGGGTGGTGATTCAGGCGCTTCAGGAAATGATTCAACGCAAGCCTTCCGCGACCTGCGCTTCGTCGAGCCGATAGTCTGGCGGCGCCATGGCGGTGCGGCGGGCTCGGACGTGCCCGAAGACTGGCACCTGCTGCGGATCGAAAACGGCGTGGCGGAGAGCGGGAGTGACTATCAGCTCTCCGACGTTTTCCCGCACGATGTGCTGCTCGACCAGAACGGCGGTGTCGGCTTCAGGAAGGGCTGCTATGTCGGCCAGGAGGTCGTCTCGCGCATGCAGCATCGCGGCACCGCGCGACGGCGCGTGCTGGTGGCGCATGGCGACGGGCCGCTGCCAGCGCCTGGCACCGAAATCACCGCCAACGGACGGGCGATCGGCACGCTCGGCACCGTCGCGGGCGAGCGGGGACTGGCGATCGTCAGGATCGACAGGGTGAAGGACGCCGTCGACGCAGGCGTGCCGATCCTGGCCGACGAAACGGCGGTGGCGCTTGCGATCCCGCCGCATGCGCGCTTCACCTTCCCGCAGGATGCGGACGCCGGAGCGGACTGATGGCGGATCGTCCCGGCGCTCCTGCGCGTGCCTGGCAACGCATGCTGTCGGGCCGCCGGCTCGACCTGCTCGACCCTTCTCCGCTCGACGTCGAGATCGGTGACGTCGCGCATGGGCTGGCGCGCGTGGCGCGCTGGAACGGCCAGACGCGCGGCGACCACGCCTTTTCGGTCGGCCAGCATTCGCTGGTCGTCGAGGCGATCTTCCATGCGATCCGGCCGGACGCGACGCTTGCGCAGCGGCTCGCCGCCCTGCTGCACGACGCGCCGGAATATGTCATCGGCGACATGATCTCGCCGTTCAAGGCGGTGGTCGGCGGTGGCTACAAGGAGGTAGAGGCGCGGCTGCAGGCGGCGATCCACCTGCGCTTCGGCCTGCCGGCGAAATTGTCCGAGGCGCTGAAGAAGGACATCAAGCGCGCCGACCATGTGGCCGCCTATTTCGAGGCGACGGAGCTGGCCGGCTTCACGACTGCCGAGGCGGCGCAGTATTTCGGCCGGCCACGCTGGATCTCGCCGGAAAAGCTCGACCTCGCGCCGAAGCCTGCGAAGGCGGTGGAGCGCGAGTTCCTGAAGCGCTACCAGGCGCTGGTCAAGGCGTAGCGGCTACCGTCCCGTCCGCTCCAGCCGGTCGAGGAACCACTGGGTGAGCTTCACCCAGACTTCGTCCTTCTCGCCTGAATCCTCGTAGCCGTGGTCGAGGTCGGGATTGTCGTTGACCTCGATGACATAGACGCCGTCTGCAGTCTCCTTCAGGTCTACGCCGTAGAGGCCATCGCCGATGCAGCGGGCGGCCTTGACCGCCGTGTCGATGACGATCTTGGGGGTTTCCTTGAGCGTGAAGGCCTTGACGCCGCCCTGGTCGGGCTTTCCGCCGCGGTCGTGGTTGACGATCTGCCAGTGCTTCTTGGCCATCAGATACTGCACGGCGAAGAGGGGCTCGCCGCCGAGCACGCCGACGCGCCAGTCGAACTGAGTGGGGATGTATTTCTGCGCGATGATCAGGTCGGAATCTTCCAGCCACGCCGTCGCCAGCGCCTTCAGCTCCTCCAGGTTGGAGGCCTTCTTGACCCCGCGCGAAAAAGCGCTGTCGGGGATCTTCAGCACCAGCGGGAAGCCGAGCGCATGGGCGGCGGGTTCCAGGTCGGCGACGCCGGCGATGGTTACCGTCGGAGGCACCGGCACCTTGTTGAAGGTCATCAGCTCGTTCAGGTAGACCTTGTTGGTGCAGCGGATCATCGACAGCGGGTCGTCGATGACCGGCATGCCCTCCTGCTGGGCGCGGCGGGCGAAGCGATAGGTGTGGTTCGAGATCGACGTCGTCTCTCGGATGAACAGCGCGTCGTAATTGGCAAGCTTGGCCAGGTCCTTCCTCGTGATCGGCTCGACCTCCACACCCATCTTCTCGGCGATGCGCGCCCAGTATTTCAGCGACGAGATCGACGACGGGGAAAGCTCCTCCTGCGGGTTGATCAGCGTCGCGAAGGTGTAGCGGGCCGGGGTCCGCTCCTTCGAATCGCGCCATTCGCGGCTGGTGTAGCCCTCAAGGCTTTCGAGGAAAGCCTTCTCTTCCTCGTCGTTCATGCGCGCGAGCGGCAGGAAGCCGATCTTGCGGATCGAGGCCCATTCGCCGCCGTCCTTGATCGACACTTCGAGCGCAGGCGCCCGGAACCAGTCGAACAGCAGCCTTGCGAACGCGTTCCATGCCTTTGAGGGGCCGATGCCAAAGAAGACGGCGACGCGCGAGGGGAACTCGCCGCCGATGTCCTTGCGGCAGCGGTTGAGCGCCACTTCGAGCTCCGGAAGCGCGTGCTCGTAGAGCTTCTTCTCCGACAGGTCGATCATCGTCTCGACCGTCGGGATCACCTTATGCCCACGCGAGCCGGCGAGCAGCGAGGCGTAGTAGCCGCGGCTCTGGTAGCCGACATTGTTGGACAGGTTGATGACCTTCGGCCGCACGCCGCGAAACAGCGAGGGATGGGTGAGGTAGTCGCGCGTGGTGATGATCTTGTGCGGCGTGGCGTAGGGATCGATATCGCTCTGCCGGCCGGTCAGGATAACCCAGGTCATCTATCGCTTTCCGAGAATGACGGCGGCGCGCAGCTTCTTGCCGAACTGGGCCATCCGCATGAAGACGTCGTAGGGGATCGGGATGTTGGCCGCGTCCGCCGTCGTCTCGGCATGCGCGCCCTCGATCCACGGGTCGTGGATGACGATGTGCTCGCCGTCGTCGCCGATCGCGAGCACCCAGTGCGGCACCTTCTTGCCAAACATGACGAACCCGCTGATCAGCACCACGGCCAGCTTTCCCTGCGCGATCGCTTCGCGGATATCGTCCAGCGTGAAGGAGCGCGTTGCGACGGGAATGCCGTAGTCCTCTGCCCGGTTCCTGAAATCGACCTGGGCGAGTTCCATGACGCGCTTCTTCTCGGCGCTGCGCACCGATTGCAGGAACAGCGCGCCGTAGAAGGAGACGATGATCTCGGCCGAGAGGCCGTTCTCGTGCGCGGCGACGGCAAGGCCGAAGGGCTCGCAGCCGCCGGGGCCGGACATCATGAAGACGGTGGTCGCCTCACGCCACAGGCGCACCTCCATGACGGGCGACGGGGTGAAGCCAGGCAGGAAATGCGCCATCGCCATCATCAGGCAGGACGGGCCGCAGGTGAAATCGGCGGTCTGCTCGTAGAACGGTGCGGTGGTGACAAAACCCGCGTCGCCGCGCAGCACCTTCTCGTAGCGCAGCGCGGGCGCATGGTCCTCGTAGTAATCCGGCTCCATGCCGATGCGCCGGTATCCCGCTTTCTCGTAGATGCGGATGGCGCGGGCATTGTCGTCGCGAACTTCGAGGCGCAGGACGAGCCGGTCGTGGTCGAAGGCGATCTTCTCGGCCGCGTCGAGCAGCAGGCGCCCGACGCCCGAACCGCCCTGCTCGGCAGCGACCGCGATGGAATAGAGCCGGGCGACGCCGCTGCCCCGCCGGAACAGGACCATGCAGTAGCCGGCGATCTCGCCGTCGACTTCGGCGACCAGCGTCTCGGCGGTCTCGCGTTCGATCAACTGTCGGAAGGAGCGGCGGGAGATTCGATCGGTCGGGAAAACGGCGTTCTCGATCCGCACGAGCGCGTCGATATCGGAAGCGCGGGCCGGGCGTATCGCGGCGGGCATGCGGAGAGGATGACCTCGTCTGCGAGAAGGTGTTACGCCGATATCAGGCGCTTTGGCGCCTGTCGACGGCTCGCGCTTTCGCGCCGCGATTCAGGCCGAATTGTGACAGTTTCCATTGCCGACCACTAGCCTTTCGCCGCGCCGGGAAGGAGCTGCTTGTACGCGGCCCGCGCCACCGCCTCCATCGTCGCTTCGGGAACGGCGCCGGCGATCGCATAGCCGAAACCGCCGTCCAGCCAATAGAAGGCGCGGGCATCCGCATTCTCGAACAGGCGGAAGCCGGTTTCGTTGGTGCCCGCAGTCTGCGTCACGTACAGCGAGATGCGGTTGCCCGAATAGTCCTGATACATGAACTGCGCCGCGACCTTCTCGCCCGAGGGCAGGAGCCGGCCGCCGACGAGGCTGAAGCCCTCCGGCGCAAGATCCGGCGCGGTGAGCGGGGTTCCGACACGCTTGGAGAGCCAGCCGACGAGATGGTCCTTCTGGTCGGCACCCACCTCGACGACATGCAGCTTCTCGGCAGAGTAGATGCGATGCGCCGTGACCGCCCGCTCGGCGACCGGATCAGCCAGGCCGGCGATCCGCGACGGGCCGCCGAGGACGCCCAGCGCATATCCGCCAGCCGCGGCCGCAACGAAGAGGCCGGCCGCGACCGCCCCACGCCACCAGCTTCGCATGCCGAACAGGTCCGAGCCGTCACCGAGGATCGCCTGCGTCAGCTTGGCAGGCACCGGCTCGTAGGCAACGGAGCCAAGCGCTGTCTGGAGGCGCTGACGGTCGGCGTCGAAGCGGGCGGCCTTGTTCTTCATGTCCGGATTGGCGTCCAGCCAGGCGTCGAAGTCGCGCAGGCGCTCGGCCGGCAGTTCGCCGTCCAGGGCCAGATGGATGTCGCGCTCGGTGAATTCCGCGGTCATCGCTCGACTACCTTTATCGTCCGTCGGCGCGAGGCATCCTCCAGTTCCTTGCGCAGGTCTTCCCTTCCCCTTGCGATTCGCGACATGACCGTGCCGGCGGGGATACCGAGAACGATGGCGGCCTCCGCATAGGTCAGCCCCTCGACGGCCACAAGCACCAGCGCGGACCGGCGGTCCGGCGCGATCGCCTGCAAGGCCTGCAGCACCTCACGCGCCGCGATGCTGTCGAACTGCGCGGGTTCCGTGACCAGGGCCGGACCGGTCGCGGTCTCGTAGCTGACGGTCTCGCCCCGCCGCTTCACCCTGCGTATCTGGTCGACGAAGAGGTTGTGCATGATCGTAAACAGCCATCGCCGCGGGTTTTCGCCGCTCTGCCAGCCGTCGATGCGAGCCAGCGCCTTCTCGATGCAGTCCTGCACCAGATCGTCCGCGAGGTCGCGGTCGCGCATCAGCGCGCGCGCATAGCGGCGCAGGCGCGGCAACTCGGCAAGGATCGCACCCCGTTTCTCGTCCATGTCCTGTCCGGCGCGGCGACCGGCCGATTCCGGCGCGCCGGCGCCATTGATACGCCGGACTGCCCGCGGCACAAGCGTCGCATGAGAGCAGCCTGTTGCATGAACGCCGCAGAGAGCGCCGCTATTCCCGACGCCGCGATCGATCAACGGAATTGAACGATGGGTCTGCGCAACTCATTGGACGCGACCGCCAAGTCCGCTATCGTGCATATACACAATAGACGCCTCCGCAGGAGATTCCCGTGTCCCTTTCCACCGCGCAAGCACGCCCGGCTCCCTCGATGCCGTGGCTCGTCATCATCTGCGGCTGCCTGATCGCCGCGCTGACGTTCGGCCCGCGCTCCGCGATGGGCTTCTTCCAGCTTCCCATGCTGGCGGACAAGGGCTGGGATCGCACGACCTTCGGCCTTGCCATGGCGATCCAAAATCTCGCCTGGGGACTAGGCACGCCGTTCTTCGGCGCGATCGCCGATAAGTTCGGCACCTGGCGGGTGCTGGCGCTGTCGGGCATCCTCTACGCCAGCGGCCTGATCCTGATGGCGGTGGCCGATAGCCCGACCCTGCTGCACATCGGCGGCGGCGTGCTGGTCGGCCTCGGCGTCGCGTCCGGCTCGTTCGGCATCGTGCTGGCGGCCTTCGCGCGCAACGTTGCGCCGGAAAAGCGCAGCCTCGCCTTCGGCATCGGCACGGCGGCGGGATCGGCCGGCATGTTCCTGTTCGCGCCGCTGTCGCAGGGCCTGATCGACGCCTATGGCTGGTTTAACTCGCTGGTGGCGATGAGCGCGATGATGCTGGTCGTCCCGGTGCTCGCCATTCCGCTTCGCGGCAATGCGCAGACCGGTCTCACCAGCAAGGCCGAGATCGACCAGTCGATGGGGGCAGCGCTTAAGGAGGCGTTCGGCCACCAGAGCTATCTGCTGCTCGTCTCCGGCTTCTTCGTCTGCGGCTTCCAGGTCGCCTTCATCACCGCCCACTTTCCGGCCTACATTTCCGACATCGGCATCGAAGCGCGCTATGCGGTGATCTCGCTGGCGCTGATCGGCTTCTTCAACATCATCGGCTCGCTCGCCTCGGGCTTCATCGGCCAGCGCTATTCGAAGCCGATCTTCCTGTCGTTGATCTATCTCGGCCGCTCGATCCTCATCACCTGGTTCCTGCTGGTGCCGCAAACGCCGTTCGTGGTGATCACGTTCGCGGTGCTGATGGGCCTCCTTTGGCTGTCGACCGTGCCGCCGACCAACGGCCTGGTGGCGATCATGTTCGGGACACGCCACCTCGGCCTTCTGGGCGGCATCGTCTTCCTGTCGCACCAGGTCGGCTCGTTCCTGGGCGTCTGGCTCGGCGGCTACCTCTACGACATCTACGGCAGCTACGACATCGTGTGGTGGCTCGGCGTCGCGCTCGGCCTGTTCGCGGCCGCGGTGCACTGGCCGATCAAGGAACGGCCGGTCGATCGCCCGGTGCTGGCGCCGGCGGAGTGATCTCCGCGCTGGCGGCATCGGCGGTTCTCGAACGGACCAGAAGCCGCTGGTAGAACAGGCCGATGCCTATCAGCACCGCGCCGAGGCCGATGAAGGAGAGTGCGCGCAGCACGCCTTCCAGCTCCGACATGTCGAACAGGAACACCTTGCCGACGGCAACCGCGATGACCACCGCCGAGGCGATTCGTAGCACCTGCGAGCGCAGACGCACGCCGACCACCAGCACCAGCACGCCGATGGTGAGCCATAGCGCCGAATAGGCGTAGGTCTCCACCTGATCCATGCCATTGACGAGGCCGAGATATTCGCCGTGGAACAGCCGGCGCAAAGCCAGCGTCGCCCAGGCGAAGATGAGCGTCGCCGAAAGCAGCGCCAGCATGGCGACATACCAGGCAGGCCTGCGGTTCCGCGCGAACGCGGCGACGGCCGCCGCCGCCAGACCCGGCAGCAGGTAGCCGAGCAGGATCAGGTCGATAAAGGGGATTGGCCCGACGGACTCGTTGGTGAAGAGCGGGTTCTGGAAGCCGAAGTGCTGCGCGACGATCAGAAGCACAGAGACCACGCCGGCCGCCATCGAGCCGTATCGGAAGACCGGGCTTGGCGAGCGCAGGTCGAGCGCGATCAGGATGGCGCCGGCACCGAGCGCGATCAGGGTGTAGATCGCCTGTTCGGCAAGGCGCGGCTCCGCGCCGTCGATGATGCCGGCGTTCATGGCATGGCGGACCAGCATGGCGACCGTTAGCAGCGCGAAGAGTGCGGCGGCGGCCTCCACGACGATGCGGGGCGCACCGCCCGTGGTGCGGCCAAGCTGCCAGGCGGCGGCTATGAAGGCGAGCGCCGGCAGGCCGTAGCCGGGCAGGAGCGCGTTGAAGACCGGCATGGTGCCGAGCCGGGACGCGCCGACGATGGTCGGATCAGGCAGGATGCGCGCGATCGTCACCGCCACGGCCGTGACGCAGAGCCAGCCGAGTGCCGGCCATGAACGCAGGCGGGTCGCGAAGGCCGGCGCAAGCGCCAGAAGGCCGCACAGGATGGTGGTGAGAAGCGTGCCGAAGGCGGCGTGGAAGAAGACGACCGCCGCGGCGAACGCACCGGCCAGCGCGAAGGACACCGCCCAGCCGCCGGCAAGCGCCGGCGTCTCGCGCCGCGAGATCATTTCGGCGCCGGCCGCGAGCACGCCGGCAAGCACCAGCATGGCAAAGGCGTAGCGATAGTCGCGATCGATATAGCCGAAGGCGAACCACAGCGCCGCGACGATGGCAACGGGCGCAGCCGCCGCCCAGAGCGACCACGAGGCTGAGCGCAGGGCGTCCCCCGAGGCCGCGCGGAACGCGGTCCAGAGACCGAGGGCGAGGAACAGAAGGGACAGCAGGATGCCGACAAGCATCGCTGTCGACCGCGGCATGGACGGCATACCGCCGTCGAAGATCAGGATGCCGTCGAAGGCGTAGATGGAGAAGTCGGCAGCGAGCGCGACGCGGGCGAAGGCGATGACGGCGACAAGACCGGCGGCGTGCAGGATGGTCACGGCGCGGCTGCGCAGCCATGCCGCCGCGATCATCGCGGCGACGAGGACCGCGCCCCATGGGGCGGAACCGGCGAAGACGAGCTCATCCAACACCAGCAGTGCGCAGGCGGACAGGCCGGTGGACAGGGCCGCGGCGATCGACGGCGTGTCGCGCCAGTTTGTCGGCTCGTCGGTTGGACGACCGCGAAACCACAGGAAGACGAGGGCTGCGAGCACGACGAGCTGGATGAAAAGCACCGGCGCAGGATCAGCCGGCGAGGCCTCCGCCAGATACACCATCGACCAGACGCCCGCGCCCAGGACGCCGGCGGAAGCCAACAGCGACCAGGAACGGATGCGCGCCACCGCGGTGTTCGCGGCGAGCACGATGGCGAGATAGCCGAACAGCGACCAGGGGCTCGGCGCCTGCGATGCGACCAGCATTGGCGTCAGCAGCGAGCCGAGCAGGCCGACGCCGGCCAACGCCTGGCCGTGGACGAGCGCGGCGGCGATCGTGCCGACGCCGATCACGCCGAGGAGAATGAAGGCGGCGGCCGGGCCGATGAAGCCGTAGATGCCATGCGCGGCGTAGACCGTGCCGAACAGGGCGAAGGCGCCAGCGGCAGTGAGAATACCCGGCACATAGGCTCCGGCGGCACCCTGCACAGGCACGCGGAAGCCGGTGCGGCGCACGAATTCGCCGGCGCCAACAAGCACGATACCGAGGAGGGCTGCGAGCGAAAGACGCACGCGCGGCCCGAAGATGCCGGCCTCGATCGAGTAGCGGATCAGGAAGACGGCGCCGAAGGCGAGCGCAAGGCCGCCGACCCAGACCGCCCAGCGGGTGCCGAGCGCGGTCTCGATGTCGGGCTTGGCCGGCTTCGACGCCTCGGCGGACGCCGCGGGTTCGGGAGGCGTTTCGGCAGCCTCGCGCGCCGCCCGCGCCCAGGGACCGGCAGCCTCCTCGGCGTCTTCGTCGGCGGGCCGGTCGTCGACACGCGCGGCGATGGGTTCATCGTCGTCCTGCTCGGCGAGCTCCGGCGCATAGGCGGCCATCTCCGACGGCAGCGCATCGGCCGCATGTCCCTGCTGGCGGGCGACCGCACGCAGCTTGCCGACCTCCGCCTCCAGCGCGCCGACGCGCGAATAGAGCCGGAACACGAAGTAGATCAGTGCAACGATCGCGATCGTGCCTATGAAGCCGTCGAACATGGCGGTCCTCCCGTTTGGCCGGCGGAGCATAGAGGCGGGGTATCAGGACTGTGTTGCCCGGAGGCTCAACCTGCAAGATTGGCGACAGGAAAGATCGTGCAGGTCTCGGTTCCGAAGGCGAGCAGCTTGCCGTCCTTGTCCTTCAGCGTCGCCTCCGACACGGCGATCGTGCGGCCCTTGCTCACCACCCTGCCCTCGCATACGACCTCGCCCGTGCGGCTGGTGATTGGCCGGGTGAGGTTCACCTTGAATTCCACCGTCGTATACGCCTCGCCCCTGGCGAGCAGCGTCTGGACCGCGCACGCCAGCGCGGAATCCATAATCGTGCCGGTCCAGCCACCATGGACGGAGCCGAGCGGATTGAGATGGCGCTCGCCCGGCAGGCCGCGGAAGACCGCCCTGCCCTCGGAAACCTCGGTCAGGCCGAAATTCAGCCGCTCGCCGATCGGCGGGGCGGGATAATGGCCGTCGATGAGACGCTGCAGCAGTTCGATGCCCGAATAGAGTCCGACATCCTCGCGCGGGATCGTGCCGATCCCCCTCTGCGCGACATAGCCGGGGAAAAGCTCGACTGCGGTCATTCGGCTGCTGCTCCTGCATTGCTCGGAAAAGCGCGGCGCACTGCGGCAATGAAACTCGCCCGCGCCTCGGGCTGGCCGATGCCGCGCGGCTCGTAGACGTGTCGCTCGAAGAAATAGCCTGTCAGGCGGAAGGCCTGCTCGAAGGCGGAGGCATCCGCCCGCATGCCGGAGCGGCGGTCGAGGAAGGCCGGCAGGGGCAGCATCGCGTCGCGCCAGGGCTCGCCCGCCGCGCGCGACACGGCACGGCCGGACTTGGGCGACACATAGACGAGATCATCGCGTGTTCCCGTCGCCGCACATTCTGAAAGGTCGAGTCCAAAGCCAAGCTCATCGAGGACCAGAAGCTCGAAGCGGACCGCGAGCTCGCCGGCCGAGGCGGCATCGTCGAGATGGGAAAGCACAAGGCCGAGGGTCTCGTAGAGCGCCGGATGCGGATCGCGCTCGGGCAGCAGACGCAGATGCGCGGCCAGCATCTGCAGGCCGAACACGGCGGTCGCGGCGTCGAACAGGCGCGCGGCGTTGAGCTCGATCGGCTCGGCCTGGAAGGTGCCAAGATGCTCGTCGAGACGTGCGCGCCAGATGAGATCGACCCGGTTGCCGGGCTGCAGCATCGGCTGCATCTTGCGCGAACGGCCGCCGCGCACGAGGCCGAGATGGCGGCCATGCGCGCGCGTCATCGCCTCGACGATGGCGCTTGTCTCGCCATGACGTCGCACACCGATTATGATTCCCTCGTCACGCCACTCCATCCACCGAGTCTGGCCGGATGGGCGGACGAAAGCAAGGCGCGGGCGCTGACCGGTGACACTGCGCGGGCGTTGCATGAAGGTCGGCAGCGCATGTCTTCGATTAAGGTATTGTTCTTGAGATTGTGATCTTTTCGGCATTGGCAGTTACCGGGTGAAGGAATGGCGAAAAAGGCCAGCAGCCGCCGTGACGAAGCATTCTGGGAACTCGCGCTCGACCGGGCGAAGCTCGGCGTGTGGGACTGGAACCTCAAGACCGATGAGTGCTTCTACTCGCCGACCTGGGAGCGGATGCTCGGCTACGAGCCGGGAGAACTGCCTCCGGTCAGCGATCTTTGGCTGAGACTGACCCATCCCGACGACAAGGATCGCGCCCTCGCGAGCGGTGAGAAGCATCTTGCCGGCCTGACCGAGATCATCGAGACCGAGCTCAGGCTGCGGCACAAGTCGGGCAAGTGGATCTGGGTACTCGACCGCGGCGGAGTGGTGGAGCGGGACAAGAACGGCAAGCCGACGCGCGTGGTCGGCGTGCAGACCGACATTACACGGCAGAAGGCGGCCGAGCAGGCGCTGGAACAGCTCAATGCGCGCCTGCGCCTTGCACTCGAGGCGAGCGGCACCGGCATCTGGCACCATGATATCGACGGCAAGCGCAGCTTCTGGGACGAGCGCACGCGCGGGATATTCGGCGTGACGAGCGATCGCGACGAAGTGCCGAGCGATTTCTGGTTCGGCTTCCTGCATCCCGACGACAAGGCGGCCGCCGAAGAGGCGCATCAGGTTCCGGTTGGCTCCACGCATGTGGTCACCAGCCGCTACCGCATCATCCGCCGCGACGGCGAGGTGCGCTACGTCGAGTCGCTGATCCGCTATATTCCGGAACCGAATTCCTCCGGTTACCTGCTGGGCACTGTCAGGGATGTGACCGACGAACATAAGCGCGAGCAGGAGCTGGCCTATGCCGCCAGGCACGATCCCCTCACCGGCCTGCTCAACCGAACGGCCTTCGATGACGCGCTGACGCAACTGCGCGACGAAGGCGGAAAATTCCCGCTTGCGGTGTTCTACATCGATCTCGATTACTTCAAGGCGTTGAACGACTTCGCAGGACATGCGGCCGGCGACGTGGCATTGCGGCGGATAGCAGACGATATACGCGCCGTCCTGCCGCCCGGCGCATACGCGGCGCGCCTCGGCGGCGACGAATTCGCACTGGTGGTGCCGGCCTGCGACGTGGCGCCCGCCGAGAAGCTTGCCGACGACATCCTGGCCGCGATCCGCGATGCCGACCTCGGCCCAAGCTCTGGCGCGCGACGGCTGGCAGCCAGCATCGGCATCGCCTTCATCGCCGACGCCACGGTCACCGTGTCGGACGCGCTCGCCTCGGCCGACGACGCCTGCTACGCCGCCAAGGCAACGGGGAGGAACCGCCATGCGCTGTTCTCCGCGCAGGGGAGCGCGGCGACCGTGGGCCTCAACGCGGCGCGGATGGCCTCGGACACGATGGATGCGCTGGAGAGCGACCGAATCGCGCTGTTCGGGCAGCAAATCCACCCGATCGGCCATTCCTGGGAGGCCTGCGGCCATGTCGAGGTGCTGGTGCGACTGATCGCCAAGGACGGGCGGCTGATCCCGCCGGGCGAGTTCATTCCCGCAGCGGAGCGCTTCGGCGTCGCGGCAAAGCTCGACCGCTGGATCTTCCGGACGACGCTGATGCGCTACGGCACGGCCGCGGCCCGCAGCGGCATCACGCTCGCCTTCAACCTGTCGGCGCAGACACTCAGCGATCCGCTGCTGTGGGAGTTTGTCGACACCGTCATGGTCGAAACGGGCACCTCGCCCCACAGCATCATGTTCGAGATCACCGAAACCGCCGCCGTTACGAATTTCGAGGCGGCGGAGCAGTTCATCCTCAATGCGCGGCAGCGCAAGTGCCGCGTCAGCCTCGACGATTTCGGGGCCGGCATGAGCTCTTTCGAATATCTGCGCCGCTTCCCGATCGATGCCATCAAGATCAACGGCTCCTTCGTGGAGCATATGACGGAGAGCCGCTACGACCGCGAGATCGTCTCGGCGATCATCGGCATCGCGCGCAGCCTCGGCTATTCGGTCGTGGCAGAGAAGATCGAGAAGCAGGAGACGCTGGAAATGCCGGCCGAGATGGGCGTCGATTACGGCCAGGGCTTCCTGCTGCACAGGCCGGAACCGATCGGCGACCTCATCGAGCGCTGCGCGCCGCCGGTCACGAAAGCGGTGTGATCGCCGGAGCGGGCGCTATCCGGGAAACTCCAGGCCCATCTCGCGGTAGCGCTCGGGGTCGTCGCCCCAGTTCTCGCGCACCTTCACGAACAGGAAGAGATGCACCTTCTGTTCGAGGATCTCGGCGATCTCCTTGCGCGCGGACTGACCGATCGCCTTGATGGTCTGGCCCTTCTCGCCGAGCACGATCTTTTTCTGGCTGTCGCGCTCGACGAAGATCACCTGCTCGATGCGCACGGACCCGTCGGGCTTCTCCTCCCACTTCTCGGTTTCCACCGTGGAGGAGTAAGGCAACTCCTGATGCAGTCGCAGATACAGCTTCTCCCGAGTGATCTCGGCGGCGAGCTGGCGCATCGGCAGGTCGGAGATCTGGTCCTCGGGAAAATACCACGGCCCCGCGGGCAGCGCCTCGGCGAGCCAGTCGAGGAGGTCGCGGCAGCCAGAGCCGGTGAGCGCCGAGACCATGAAGGTACGCTCAAAGGTGGCACGCTCGTTGCACTCGGCCGTGAGCGCCAGCAGCGTCTCGCGCTTGACGCGGTCCACCTTGTTGAGGATCAGCGCCTTCGGCTGCCTCACGTCGGCAACCCGTTCGAGGATCGCGGCCGCATCGCCCTTGAGGCCGCGTTCGGCGTCGATGAGGACGAGCACGATGTCGGCATCCTTCGCCCCGCCCCAGGCAGTCGTGACCATGGCGGTGTCCAGCCTGCGCCGCGGCTTGAAGATGCCCGGCGTATCGACGAAGACGATCTGCGCCGCGCCATGGATCGCGATGCCGCGCACGATCGCTCGTGTCGTCTGCACCTTGTGCGTGACGATCGACACCTTGGTGCCGACGAGCTGGTTCACCAGCGTCGACTTGCCGGCATTCGGCGCGCCGATGAGGGCGACGAAGCCCGAACGGGTCGCGGGCGCGCCTTTGGCCGCACTGTCCTTCACATCGCTCACGACACTGTCTCCTTCGCCGCGCCGATGCCCTCGCGCGCCAGGAATGCCTCGGCGGCGGCGCGTTCCGCCGCCTGCTTGGAGCGGCCGGTCGCCCTCGCCCCGGAATAGCCCGGCAGCTCGACCACGACCGTGAACACCGGCGCGTGGTCGGGGCCTTCGCGTTTCTCGACCGAATAGGCGGGTCGGGCGCCGGACTGCTGGGCGGCCCATTCCTGCAGCTCGGTCTTGGCGTCGCGCGGCAGCGTCTCGATCGCGCGCGAACGCTTCTCCCAGTAGCGAAGGATGAAGGCGCGGGCCGCATTGATGCCGCCGTCGAGATAGATCGCGGCGATCAGGGCCTCGGTGGCGTCGGCCAGAACGTTCTTCGCCTTGGCGCCGACACCGGCGCGCACGGCGGAGTCAGCCCTGATGATCGTCTCAAGCCCAATCTCGAGTGCAACATCGGCGCAGGTCTCGGCGCGCACGAGCGCGTTGAGCCTGACCGCAAGCTCGCCCTCCCTGGCGTCGGGGAACGAGGAGAACAGCATGTCCGAGACGACGAGCGCGAGAACGCGGTCGCCGAGGAATTCGAGGCGCTCGTTGTTCGTGGCTCCACCCGTGCTCGAATGGGTGAGCGCGGTCTGGAGCAAGCCGAGATTTCCAAAGGCGTGGCCGGTCCGTTCGCAGACGATCCGCGCCAGATCTTCTCCCGTCGGCCGCTTCAGCGCCATCAGTGCACGGAGTTGAACAGGCGGCCCGGACGCAGGTCGGTCGGCCACTTCCAGATCTCGAGCGGGCTCGAGCCGTCGGAGATCGAGAAGAAGATGATGTTGGCGCGACCGACGAGATTTTCCGCCGGCACGAAGCCGAAGACGCGGCTGTCGGCCGAGTTGTCGCGGTTGTCGCCCATCATGAAATAATGGCCCGCCGGGACCGTGAACTCGCGCGTGTTGTCGCTGATGCCGTTCGGCGTCAGGTCGAGCGTGTCGTAGGAGACACCGTTCGGCAGCGTCTCGCGATAGACGTCGACCGGCCGGTTCTCCTCTGTGATGTCGGGATTGTTGATCTCGCCGGTCTTCACGCGCTGCACCGGCGTGCCATTGATGTTGAGCACGCCTTCGATCATCCGGATGCGGTCGCCAGGCAGGCCGATGACACGCTTGATGTAGTCGAGCGAGGGATTGGGCGGATATTTGAACACGGCCACGTCGCCGCGCTCGGGATCGGAGCCGAAGATGCGGCCGGAGAAGAGGTTCGGCGAGAACGGCAGCGAGTGGCGCGAATAGCCGTAGGCCCACTTGGTCACGAACAGGTAGTCGCCTTCGAGCAGCGTGGGGCGCATCGAGCCGGATGGAATCGAAAAGGGCTGGAACAGGAAAGTGCGGATGACGAGCGCGAGGATCAGCGCCTGGACAATGACGCTGACGGTTTCGCCAAGCCCGCCGGACTTCTTGCCTGTCTTCTCTGCCACGCTCATCGCTTCCTCGTTTCCGGTCACGTCTTTAGCCACTTGCCTCGCGTGGGGCAACGCAAATGCGGCGAAACTCCGGTCGCTCAGGCCGCCGGCAAGGCTTCGATGATCACGAACGCCTGAGCGAGCGGGAAGTCGTCGGTAATCGTCAGGTGGATCACGGCGCGGTGTCCGGGCGGCGTCATCGCCTCCAGCCGCTTCGCCGCGCCGTTGGTCAGATGCATGGTCGGCTTGCCTCCGGGCAGGTTGACCACCCCCATGTCGCGCCAGAAGACGCCGCGCGAAAGACCGGTGCCGAGCGCCTTTGAACAGGCCTCCTTGGCGGCGAAGCGCTTGGCGTGAGGCCGCGCGCTCCTTGCGGCGATCCGATTTCGCCTGCTCGATCTCGGTAAAGATGCGCTGCGTGAAGCGCTCGCCGAAGCGGTCGAGCGATTTCTGCACGCGGCGGATGTCGATCAGGTCGCTGCCGAGGCCGATGATCATGTCAGAGATTCCGGCTGCCGGGCTTCACTGCCGGGATCGCGGCAAGCTCGGGCGGCAGGCGGTCTGCCGGATAGGCCGGCACTTCATACTGCGCCAGCGAGACGAGCGGCACGCCGACATTCGTCTTGCCGGCCGAGCGGTCGACGATGCAGGCGGCGGCGAGCACCTCGGCGCCGATCTCCCGCAGACAGGTGATCGTCTCGCGGATCGACAGGCCGGTGGTGACGATGTCCTCCACGATCACCACGCGTGCCCCTTTCTCGATCTCGAAGCGGCGCAGGCGAAACTCGCCGCCCTCGCGCTCGACCCAGATCGCCGGGACGCCGAGATGGCGCGACGTCTCGTAGGCGGGAATGATGCCGCCGACGGCGGGGCCGACGACATAGTCGATCGTGCCGGGCACCTCCCGGCGGATCTTCTCCGCCAGCGCCTTGCACAGGACCGCCGTCTTGTCGGCATGCATGAAAACGCGCGCCTTCTGCAGGAAGACCGGGCTGCGCAGGCCCGACGTCAGGATGAAGTGCCCTTCGAGCACCGCTCCCGTGTCGCGAAAAATCTGGATGACCTCGTCCGTCGTCATGAGCCCCTCTCTATCCATTCACGCGCTTGGCCAGCCTGACCGCCTCATTCGCCTTGAGCTGCGAGATCAGCCGGTTCAGGTGCTTCAGGTCCCACACCTCAAGGTCGACGACCATCTCGGTGAAATCGGGCGCCGGCCGCACCATGGACAGCGTATGGATGTTGGCGTCGTTCGCCGCAATGATCTGCGCAATCTCGGCGAGCGATCCGGGCGCGTTCAGCGCCGTCACGCTGATGCGGGCCGGGAAGCGCTCCTTCTTGTCCTCGGAAATGTCCCAGCGAACGTCGATCCAGCGTTCCGGCTGGTCATCGAAGGCGGTGAGCGAGGGCGACTGGATCGGATAGATGGTGATGCCTGTGCCGGGCTGGAGGATGCCGACGATGCGGTCACCGGGCACCGCCCCTTCCGGCGCGAAACGCACCGGCAGGTCGCCGCGCACGCCGCGGATCGGCAGCGCCGCGCGGCTGTCGCCCTTGGCGTCCGTCTTGCGGGACGACAGCCCCGGCACCTGGAACAGCATGCCCGCCGCATTGCGCAGCTTGGACCAGCCCTCTTCCTTCACCTTCGGAGCCGGCGCCGACTTGATCTCCTTGATGTCGGGATTGACCGCCCGCATCACGTCGATCGAAGACAGCTCTCCCCGCCCGACGGCGGCCAGCACGTCCTCGACGTCCTTACGGGCGAGGCGCGGCAGGACCTGCTTCAACTCGGCCTTGGAGAAGGTGCGACCCGAGCGCTCGAAGGCGCGTTCGAGGATGCGGGTGCCGAGGCCCGAATACTGCTTGCGGATGGCGGTGCGGGTGGCGCGGCGGATCGCCGAGCGTGCCTTGCCGGTGACGACGACGGCTTCCCAGGCCGCGGGCGGGACCTGCGACTTCGAGCGGATGATCTCGACCTCGTCGCCGTTCTGAAGCTCGGTCATCAGGGGCATGACCCGGCCGTTGACCTTGGCGCCGACACAGGTGTCGCCGACGTCGGTGTGCACCGCATAGGCGAAGTCGATCGGCGTCGCACCGCGCGGCAAAGCGATCAGCATACCCTTGGGCGTGAAGCAGAAGACCTGGTCCTGGAACAGTTCGAGCTTGGTGTTCTCCAGGAAGTCCTCGGGATTGTCGCCGTCGGCGAGCGACTCGATGGTGCGGCGCAGCCACGCATAGGCGTTGGTCTCGCTCGACACCTTGTAGGCGGCGCCATTCGGCTTCTTCGGACCGTCCTTGTAGATGGAGTGCGCGGCCACGCCATATTCGGCGACGCGGTCCATCTCCTGGGTCCTGATCTGCAGCTCGACGCGCTGGCGCGACGGGCCCACGATCGTGGTATGCAGCGAGCGGTAGTCGTTCTGCTTCGGGATCGAGATGTAGTCCTTGAAGCGGCCCGGCACCATCTGCCAGGTCGTGTGGATGGCGCCGAGCGCGCGATAACAGTCGTCGACCGTCTCGACGATGACGCGGAAGCCGATGATGTCGGACAGCTGTTCGAAGGAGAGCGCCTTGGCCTCCATCTTGCGGAAGACCGACCACGGCTTCTTCTGGCGGCTTTTCACAGAGGCCTTGAGGCCGGTCGTAGCGAACATGTCAGACAGGGCCTTCTCGATGCCCTGGATCACGCCGCGGCTCTTGTCCATGAAGGCCGCGAGCCGCGCCGTCACGGTGCGGTAGGCCTCCGGATTGACATAGCGGAAGGCGAGCTCCTCCAGCTCCTCGCGCATGTCCTGCATGCCCATGCGGCCGGCAAGCGGGGCATAAATCTCCATCGTCTCTTCGGCGATGCGCAGCCGCTTCGCCTCGGGCACGTGATGGAGGGTGCGCATGTTGTGCAGCCGGTCGGCCAGCTTGACGAGCAGAACGCGCACGTCCTCCGAGATGGCGATGAGGAGCTTGCGCAGGTTCTCCGCCTGCTCGGCGCGCTTGGAGACGAGGTCGAGGCGCTTGAGCTTTGTCAGGCCCTCGACCAGCTTGCCGATGTCGGGTCCGAACAGTTCGTCGATCTCGGCGCGCGTTGCGGTCGTGTCCTCGATCGTGTCATGCAGGAGCGCGACCGCGATGGTCGACTCGTCCAGATGCATGTCCGTCAGGATCGCGGCGACTTCGAGCGGATGCGAGAAATAGGGGTCTCCCGATGCCCGGCGCTGATGGCCATGCTTCTGCATCGCATAGACATAGGCCTTGTTGAGCAGCGCCTCGTTCACGTCGGGCTTGTAGCGCTGGACGCGCTCGACAAGCTCGTATTGACGCATCATCGGATATGACCAAACCTAAAAAATGAAACATGCGCCGCACGTTCGCGCGGCGCATGGATTAAATAGCTGCGATTGTGGCGGCACGGAAGCGCCGCGGGCCGGAAGCGGCTCAGAAGTCGTCGTTTTTCTCCGGCGCAACCAGCCCCTCGATACCGGCGAGCAGTTCTTCTTCGCTCATCCGGTCGAAGGCGACCTGGTCGTCACCGTCTTCCTCGACGCTGACCACTTCGCCGGCAGCGCCCTGACGGTCAACCAGCTCGGCGGCGTCCGCCTCCGGCTCGTCCACTTCGACATGCTTCTGCAGCGAGTGGATCAGGTCTTCCTTGAGATCGTCCGGGGACAGCGTCTCGTCTGCGATTTCGCGCAGCGCGACCACGGGGTTCTTGTCGTTATCGCGATCGACCGTGATCGGGGCGCCCTGGCTGATCTGGCGGGCGCGGTGGCCGGCGAGCAGAACGAGTTCGAAACGGTTCTCGACCTTGTCGATGCAGTCTTCAACTGTGACGCGGGCCATCGATGCCCCTTTCCTGCTTGAATGTCGGGAATATTGGCGCGCTGCATATCGCCTTCAAGCCTAAATTACAAGCTTGAGGCATCGCGGCCCGGGCGGCATGCCAGCGGAGCGTCGGCCGCGGCACAAGATCACATACGGTCACATTTTGTTGCCGAGGCACAGCCTGCCCTTGATTAGCCCAATCACAGCGCTAAGTGAGTTGCAGGTGGGATTGGGAACTATTTACTGTTGCCCGATTTGGATTGTCTGCACGTCGTTTTTGGGATGTTTTAACATGTTTGATTCCCGGGAGAAGATTGCGCTCTTCATCGACGGAGCTAATCTATATGCAACCTCGCGGTCCCTTGGATTCGATATAGACTACCGCAAGCTTCTTGTATACTTTCAGAAGAAAGGATACCTTCTTCGTGCAAATTATTATACAGCGATCATAGAAGATCAGGAATATTCTTCCATACGTCCACTGATCGATTGGCTCGACTATAACGGATACAAGGTCGTTACGAAGCCGGCCAAGGAATTCACGGATGCGAGCGGCCGGCGCAAGATCAAGGGCAACATGGACATCGAGCTCGCGATCGACGCGCTGGAGCTCACCGAATTCGTCGACCACTATGTGATCTTTTCAGGCGACGGCGATTTCCGCTCACTGGTCGAGGCGTTGCAACGGCGGGGCCGCAAGGTGACGGTGATCTCGACCATGTCCTCGCAGCCGCCGATGATCGCCGACGACCTGCGCCGGCAGGCCGATCATTTCGTCGACCTGATGACGTTGCGCGCCGATGTCGGACGAGAACTCGCGGAACGCCCGCCGCGGCGCATCGAACCTCAGGAACCGGCTGACGACGATCTCTGATCCGGGCATGATCGCCGGATGATCGATGCGATTCTCCGCGGTGCTGCGGAACCTCCCCACGACTGTCCGCTGTGCCCTCGCCTGCACGATTTCGTCGCCGAATGGCGGGCGAAGGAGCCAGGCTGGTTCAACGGACCCGTGCCGACCTTCCTGCCCGCGTCCGACGACGCCTCGGTGAGGCTGCTCATCATCGGGCTGGCGCCCGGGCTGCGCGGCGCGAACCGCACCGGCCGGCCCTTCACCGGGGATTATGCGGGCGACCTGCTCTACCGGACGCTGAAAAGCTTCGGCTTTGCGCGCGGCGAGTTTCTGGCACGACCCGACGACAGCCTGGAACTGATCGACACAGCGATCACCAACGCGGTGCGCTGCGTGCCGCCGGCCAACAAGCCGGAGAGCAGCGAAATCAACACCTGCCGGGGGTTTCTTTCAGCGACGGTCGGGCGTTTTCCGAACCTGCGCGCTATCGTGACGCTGGGGGCCATCGCACACCAGTCGACGATACGTGCGCTGGGCGGCCGCGTCGCGGCACATCCGTTCAAACACGGCGCGGCGACCGAGATCGGCGGCGTCAGCGTGTTCTCGAGCTATCACTGCTCGCGCTACAACACGAACACCGGCGTGCTGACCGAAGAGATGTTCGTCGGCGTGTTCGCGAATGTGGCGCGTTTTCTTGGTCGAAACGTCTAGACGGACTACCCCCGCTCCTTGAGCAGGCGTCCCTTCTCACGGTTCCAGTCGCGTTCCTTTTCCGTCTGGCGCTTGTCGTGCAGCTTCTTGCCGCGCGCCACCGCCAGCAGCAGCTTGGCGCGGCCGCGGTCGTTGAAATAGATCTTCAGCGGCACGAGCGTCATGCCTTCGCGCTCGACCGCCTGGGCGAGGCGCGCACGTTCGCGCTTGCTGGTGAGCAGCTTGCGGCGCCGGCGCGGCTCGTGGTTGAAGCGGTTGGCCTGCAGGTATTCCGGCAGGTAGGAGTTGATCAGCCACAGCTCCCCGCCCTCGACGGAGGCGTAGGACTCCTGGATGTTCGCCTGCCCCTGGCGCAGCGATTTCACCTCGGTGCCCGGACAGAACCAGTCCCGTCTCAAGCGTGTCCAGCACCTCGTAGGAGAACCGCGCCTTGCGGTTCTCTGCCACGGTCCTGTTGTTGGGGTCGTCACGTCCTGTGGCCATGCTGCTAATTCAGGAGACCGACGCTTCTCATCGCCGCGTCGATCTTCTCCGCTGTCGAGGGTTCCACGGTGACGAGCGGCGAGCGCACGACGTTGGCGACGCGGCCGAGCTTCGACAGCGCGTATTTTGAGCCCGTCACGCCGGCCTCGATAAAAATCGTCTTGTGCAGCGGCATCAACTGGTCCTGCAGCTCCAGCGCGCGCTCCCAGTCGTTGGCGAGCGTCGCGGCCTGGAACTCGGCGCACAGCCGCGGCACGACATTGGACGTGACCGAAATGCAGCCGACGCCGCCATGGGCGTTGAAGCCGAGAGCGGACGCATCCTCGCCCGAGAGCTGGATGAAGTCCTTGCCGCAGGTGATGCGCTGCTCGGAGACGCGCTCGACCCTGCCGGTCGCGTCCTTGACGCCGACGATGTTCTTGAAATCGTTGCGCAGCCTGCCCATCGTCTCAGGCGTCATGTCGATGACCGAGCGCGGCGGGATGTTGTAGATGAAGATCGGCAGCTTTGTCGCCCGCGCGACAGCGGCGAAATGCTCGTAGAGCCCGCGCTGGGTCGGCTTGTTGTAGTAAGGCGTGACGACCAGGACGGCATCGGCGCCGGACTTTTCGGCCTCGGTGGCGAGGCTGATGGCTTCGGCCGTGTTGTTGGAGCCGGCGCCGGCCATGACCGGAACCCTGCCCTTCGCCGCCTTGATGCAGGCGCGAACGACCGAATGATGCTCTTCATGCGTGAGCGTCGGCGACTCGCCGGTCGTGCCGACCGGGACGAGGCCGTTGGTGCCCTCCGCGATCTGCCAGTCCACGAAGTCGGCAAACGCTTTCTCGTCGACCCCGCCATCGGCGCGGAACGGCGTGACGAGCGCGGTGAACGACCCCTGGAACATGATCAGCATTTCTCCTGATGCGCGGTTACATGCGCGAAAGCGCGGCAACATAGTCTTGCCACGCGGATGCGGCAAGCAGGCCCCGTGCTCTACTCGATGATGCGGCCCGACGCCATAACCATTCATTCACCAAGTCTTCACGCTCGGACGGCTACCCTTGCCAGTGTCCCCTGCAGGGTTTGTCCGGAGTGCTGAAGAGGGATCGCCGGCATGAACGCCAGTCTCTTCCCATATCGGCTTGCCCTCGGCAGCGCCCTGGTCGCGCTCGCGGCTGGCGGCTGGGTGCTTTATCCGAACGCCCTGACCTCTACGGCCGGGGCGCGGCCGCCCGTGACCGCGGGGATGGACAGACCCAATACGGATCCGGACGGCAGCCGCCTCAAGCGATCCGGCCCTGCCGCCCCCATCGTTCCGGTGCTGCCGACGCTTCCGGCGCTGACCACTCCCCCGCCCACCGCCAAGTCGGCGCAGCCGCAGAAGGCCGTGCGGCCGGCAGGCGACATCGCGCTCCTGAAGCTCGGGCTTGCCGCCCTCGATGCCGGCGACGTGACCGGCGCGGTCGCCGCGCGCAACGCGCTTCGCTTCGGCTCGCTCGACCACGACATCCTGACCTGGGCGACCGCGATCTCAAACCAGCCGGCTGTGCCGAGCGGTGAGATCGAGACAGCGATCCGGATGCTTTCCGGCTGGCCCGGGATCAACGACCTGAAGCGGAACACGGAACGGGCCCTGCTGCGGGAGAATGCTGATCCGCGAACCGTCCTCGCGGCATTCGCAGGGGCCGCGCCCGAGACTGTGGAGGGTGCACGGATCCTCGCGCGGGCGCAGGCGGCGCTCGGCGATGCGGCGGCGGCCCGCACGACGCTTGCCGGGTTCTGGCGCGCGCAGAAGCTGGAATCGGCGACGGAAGCCGCCGTGCTGAAGGAATTCTCCCAGGTCCTGTCCAAGGCGGATCACCACGCGCGCATGGAGTTCATGCTTTACAACGACCGGACGACCTCGGCCATGCGCGTGGCGGGCCTTGCGGGTGCCGAGAAGTTGGCCGCCGCCTGGATGGCGGTGATCAAGGGCGACCGCAACGCGCGCAAACTGCTGGACGATGTGCCGAAGGAAGAACGCAGTGCCGGCTATTTCTTCGCCAGCGCCAAGCAGTTGCGCCGCGCCGGGAAATATACCGAGGCCGCCGCCGAGATGCTGAAGGCACCGACCGCGAAGGAAGCGCTCGCCGATCCGGACGCATGGTGGGTGGAGCGGCGCGTGCTCGTGCGCGAACTGATGGACCTCGGCGATTTTCGCACCGCCTATAAGCTCGCCGCCGCGCATGCAGCCGAATCTCCAGCGATGGCGGCGGACGCGGAGTTTCATGCAGGCTGGATCGCGCTGAGGATGCTGAAAGACGCGAAGACGGCGGCCGGTCATTTCGAGAAGATCGCCGGGATCGCGGCGGGGCCAATCTCCTCCTCCCGCGCCCATTACTGGCTCGGCCGGGCGATCGACGCCGGGGCGCCGGGCGACGCCAGATCGAACTATGAGAAGGCGGCGGAACACGGCACTGCCTTCTACGGCCAGCTCGCGGCGCAGAAGCTCGGCAGGAAGACCATTCCTATCGACATGCCCGCTGCAACGGACGCCGAACGCACGGCCTTCGAGAGCCGCGACGCGGTGACGGCGATCCGCCGGATCGAGGAAGCCGGCTACGCCGCCGACGCCGACACGCTCTACCGGGAACTGGCGGGTGAGCTCGACAGCCCCGGCGAACTCGCCTTGCTGGCGAGCATGGCCGAGGCGCGCGGCGACCATTATCTCGCGCTGCGGGTCGGCAAGATCGCGGCCTCGCGCGGCATGGCGATCGGCTCGCTGGCGCATCCGACCGGCGCGATCCCCGAGACCGCGAACATTTCGGGCGCAGGCAAGGCGCTCGCCTATGCGATCGCCCGACAGGAAAGCGAGTTCAAGGTCGGCGCAGTGTCCGGCGCAGGCGCGCAAGGGCTGCTGCAACTGCTGCCGGACACCGCGAAGGAGATGGCACGGAAGGCCGGCATGCCGTTCTCCAAGGTGCTGCTGACCACCGATCCCGGCTACAACGCGACGCTCGGCTCGGAATTCCTGTCCGAGCAGCTCGGCCGCTTTTCCGGCTCCTATGT
Organism: Mesorhizobium sp. J428; assembly: GCF_024699925.1. Taxonomy (NCBI): domain Bacteria; kingdom Pseudomonadati; phylum Pseudomonadota; class Alphaproteobacteria; order Hyphomicrobiales; family Phyllobacteriaceae; genus Mesorhizobium; species Mesorhizobium sp. J428. Next base: position 4,160,660 of record NZ_JAJOMX010000001.1, on the reverse strand, counting down.
GCTGACGTTCGCCGGCTACAATGCCGGCCCGCGGCGCGCGCAGGACTGGGTAAAACGCTACGGCGACCCGCGCGGCAGGCCGGTCGAGGAGGTCGTCGACTGGATCGAGCGGATCCCGTTCACCGAGACGCGCCACTATGTGCAGCGCGTGATGGAGAACTATCAGGTCTACAAGATGCGGCTGACCGGCAAGTTCGACATCGCAGCCGACCTCGTCGAAGGGCGCTGAGCCGAGCGATCCCGAGTGGCTTTGCCACCCGGGCGTTCCCCTGTATGGCTTTGAACAAGGCATCGGGAGGAACGGATGAAGCAGGCTGGTTACGAGGATTTCCACTACAGCTCGACCGACGGTTTGAAGCTTTATGCGCGGATCTACGGCGAGCGCAATCCATCCGCCCTCCCCGCGATCTGCCTGGCCGGCCTGACCCGCAACGCCGCGGATTTCCACGACCTCGCGCTCTATCTGGCGCGCCATCCGAAAACACCGCGTCAGGTGGTCGCCTTCGACTATCGCGGCCGCGGCCGCTCGGCCTATGACCGCGACTGGCAGAACTACAATGTCGTCATCGAGAGCGGCGATATCCTCGCCGGTCTCGCGGCGATGGGAATCGAGCATGGCGGCTTCATCGGCACTTCGCGCGGCGGGTTGATCATCCATGTCCTCGCGGCGATGCGGCCCGCCGTGTTGAAAGCGGTCGTCTTCAACGACATCGGCCCGGTGGTCGAGGGCGCAGCGCTGGCGCAGATCCGCGCCTATCTCGAACGCGCGCCGAAGCCGCGGACCTTCGCGGAAGCGGTAGAGATCAGCCGCGCGGCGCAGAAGGACAATTTCCCCGCGCTGACGGATGCCGACTGGGAGCGGATGGCGCGCGCCTTCTACCGCGAGGAGAACGGAACGCTCGTCGCCGACTTCGACCCGGCGCTGCTCAACACGATGAGCTCGATCGACCTCAACAAGCCGCTGCCGCAGATGTGGCCGCAGTTCGAAGGACTGCGCGGCATTCCGGTGCTCGCGATCCGCGGCGAGAATTCGAAGCTGCTCTCGGCCGAGACGCTCGAGGAGATGGCGCGGCGGCATCCGGCCATGGAGACGATCACGGTCGAGGGCCAAGGCCACGCGCCGCTGCTGGAGACGGGGGATCTGCCCGAGAGAATCGCGCGTTTCTTGGAGAAGGCGGAGCGGAGCTGAGGTTCGCACGGCCTGCGAGCCATTGGCTGTGCCGGGGGCGAGCTTTGTCGACATCCGGGAACAGGCGGTTGAGCCGCTCGCGGGCGCGTGGTCCCTAACTAAGCTGGAGACGCCGCAGGTGATTGCGCCAATGTTAAGGATAAGTCGCGCCGGCACACGGTTCGGGTAGGAAGCCAACGATCCAACTAAAACGAAAGACCCGGCGGTTGCCCGCCGGGTCTCGTCAAATCAGCTCGTGAGCCGATTAGAAGTAACGCGTGAAGCGCAGGAAGCCGGAGACGGTGCCGTCGAAGCCGTCGGTCTTGGCGTAAGCGAGTTCGCCGCGAACCTCAAACTGCGAAACCGGGAACCACACGACCGAACCTTCCACCAGATAACCATCCGGGAAGCCATCGAAGCCGCTGAAATGCTGACCAGCGATCGAAGCGCCCAGCGTCTCAGAGAACTGCTGGTTGTACGAGGCCAAGATCGACCACTCGGCGTTCACAGTGGTAAACGGAGGCAAGCCGCCATCATAATAGATGCCATAGGCGTTGCCGACGTCCTCAGAGTAGAAGCCGATCACGCGCAGCGACGAGCCGGGCATGTTCGGAACGTTGATCTGAGCCGACCTGAGCCGCGAACGACTCGAGGCTCTCGTCGTAGGCAACCTTCGCCCACACCGCACCCCAACCAGCGCTATAGCCAAGCTTGGCAACAACGTCAGGCATGTAGCCTTCGCCGGTGAGCGTGTCGTCTTCAAGCGAGAGAGCACCAAAGAAACCGTTCGAGTCGAAGCGGTAGCCGATGAGGGCGCGCTGCGAATAACCGTAGGACATGCCCGACCACGAGTGCGAACCGTAGTTCGACGGCCCGCCGTTCTTCGAGTCAACCCAGAACGATTCCGAGTAACCAGCCATGAAGCCGCCGAGCATGATATAGGCCTGGTCAGCAGCGACCGGACCATCACCAGCGCCGTTCCACGACGCCTGAAGGCGGATGTAGGAACGCAGCGTGCCCCACTCGGTCTCGGAGCGAGCGTCGAAGTTCACGCGAGCGCGAACGCTCTTGAACCAGCCCTCACCCGACGAATGGCCCTGGCCCTGATAGCCAAAGGTGTCGCCGGGATCGCGATAGCTGTTCGCGCCGATCTGATACCAGACATAGCCGGAGATCTGCAGGCAGGTCTCGGTGCCGGGGATGTAGAAGAAGCCGTTGCCGTGCGCGTCGCAGACGCGGACGTATTCGACCGGCTCGGGCTCCGGCGCCATGACGGCGTCGGCGGCGCGGGCGCCGGTCACTGCGACGAGAGCCGCAGCGGAGCCGATGAGAAGGCTCTTGATGTTCATTTTCTGACCTCCAGTCAAAGTTAATAAACGGGTCTGGGTATTTTTTGCTGAAGGACAGCGTTCCCTGCCCCATCCCCTAAAGGCGAAAAGTCGCTTCCGAAGTCGCTTCTCTTCCCGACCGACAATTACCGAACGGCCCCGCCAGTTCAACCGTCAACTTGCCCCCGCCGCCTTGCACACACCGCTATGCCCAATTGCTGTTGCACAAATGACACGATTTGCCGAGGGAGCGAAAGGAAGCCTTAACCAGGGCGCTTAACGAAGCAGAAAGATATCGCCGAACGGCCCGGAAAACGGCGGAATTGCGCCATTCCGCCCCAATGTGACGGGCTGGCCGACAATCAGCCTCAGTGACGCCCTGCGAGGGTGCAACGCGCCCTCTCCGCAGGCAAGGTGAGCAGAACGGTCTCTCCATCATCCGGTTTCCGTTCGCCGGTCTGGACGCGTCCAAGTCGGGCTGGCGGAGAGAATCACCGGGATGATTCGCGGGCTGGCTCGAGAGGAGTGATCGTCACGAACCGCATTCCGAAAAGGAAAAGGGCGCCGGGGCTGATGCCCGACGCCCCGTATTCTTTATCCGATGCGGATCAGCCGTTCGCGACCTTGAGCGTGGCGGAGCCGCCGAGCGCCTTGTTCACGGCCGGGATGATCTTTTCGCCCCAGAGCTCGATCTGCTTCACCATGGTCTTCTGGTCGAAGTCGCCGAGCTGTGTCTGGACTGCGATCTGGTCGCACTTGAGGATCTCGATCTCCTCGAGCAGCCGGTCGATGACGCGGTTGATGCTGCCGATGGGCAGGTTCTTCTGCATGGTCTCGAAGGAGAGGTCCTGCTGGGTCGGCGTCTCCTGCAGCATGTAGCCGTCCGCGCTCTGCTGGCGACGCTGATGCAGGGCTTCCGACAGGCGGCGCTGGAAGCGCGCATTGTCGAGATAGGAATCGATCTCGGCCTGGTCGTCGCTGGCGTAGCAGCAGCGCAGCAGCGAGATCTTGGCATCACTCGCCTTCCTGCCTTCCGTCTCAGCCGCCTTCTCGATCATCTCGCGCAGGTTCCGCACCTGATCGAGGCCGCCATGCAAGGCGGTCACGAAAAGGTTGTGGCCCTCACGATAGGCGCGGCCCATCGAGCGGGCGGAACCGGCGGCGAGCCAGATCGGCGGCGTCGGCTTCTGCACCGTGCGCACGGAGATCGCCGTCGGCGGGATGCTGATGTGCGTGCCCTGGTGCTCGAAGATCTTCTGGTTGAGGCCCTTCAGGATGATGTCGAGATATTCAGAGAAGACCGCAGGGGCTTCGTCGACGTTGACGCCGAAGCGCGAGAACTCGAACTGCTGGTAGCCGGAGCCGACGCCGAGCTCGAGGCGGCCGTTAGAGACGATGTCGGCGAAACCGATCTCGGAGAGGAGACGCTGAGGCTGGTAGAGCGGCAGCACGCAGACAGCCGTGCCGAGGCGGATCGTCTTGGTCACGCCCGAGAGCGCGGCGACCATCATCAGCGGCGACGGCACGAGGCTGTAGTTGTTGAAATGGTGCTCGGCGAACCATGCGACGTCCCAGCCGGCGCGCTCGGCGGCCTGCGCCTGCTCGATCGAGTTGCGGATGACCTGGTCGGACGACTGGTGATAACCGCGCTGGGCGGCCAGGATAAATGTTCCGAATTCCATTGAAGTTTCCTCGGATGCTCTGCTTGTTGGCTGTTCAGGGCACGCGCTCGACATGCGCGCGGATTGAATTCGTGGCGGCGTCGATCCAGCCTTTCTTCGCGGCGTAGTCGACCATCGCCTGGTATCCGGCCCGCCATTCGGCCGTCGCCGGGGCGCCGGGCAGCGCCGGCACCGTGTCGACGCCGATCAGCACGTTGCCGTCATCGACGAAGGTGACGCCGTCGATCGCCGGCCGGGCCTCGGCCCCGGCCATACGCAGCTTGAAGCCCTTGAAATCCTCGGCCTCGAGCAGTGAGAGCCCACTGGAAGGCGAATAGTCGACGATCATTCCGCCGCCTCCGAAACCGTCTCGTCCGAAAAACCGCTGGCGAAGCCGGCATTGCCGAACGAGGTCCAGCCGCCGTCGACATAAAGGATCGAGCCGTTGATGTATGAGGCCTCCTCCGAGGCCAGGAAGAGAGCCGCGTCGGCGATGTCGTCCGGTCGACCGAGGTCGCCCATCGGGATGCGGCGGCGGATAGACGCGGTGTCGACGCGGCCGGACTGTTCGAGCGCCGCGACGCCGGGCGTGCGGATATAACCGGGCGCCACGGTGGCGATGCGGATGCCGGACGGCCCGAGCTCCGCCGCCATGCAGCGGGTCAGGATATCGATGCCGGCCTTCGAGGCGCCATAGGCATGTCGCGGCACGAAGGGCAGGAAGGTATTGATCGAACCCGTGTTGACGATCATGCCGCCGGCCCGCATCGACTTCACTGCCTCGCGCGCGCAAAGGAAGGCGCCGGTGAGATTGATATCGAGCACCCTCTCGAGATCGGCCGTGGTTTGCTCGAGCGCTGGACGGAAGGTGTCGGAGATCGCGGCGTTGTTGACGAGCACGTCGAGCCCGCCGAAGCGCTGCCGGATCGCCTCGAAGAGCGCGACGACCTCCGCGTCCGAAGACACGTCGACAGTGTGGGCGATATGCGCAGGGCCGAGAGACTTGGTGACGGAAGCCGCCCCCTCGCCGTCCCGGTCCGCGACGACGACCGTGTCGCCATTGGCGGCGAACTTGCGCGCAACGGCCTCGCCGATGCCCTTGGCGCCGCCCGTCACCAGCACGACGCGCGCGGCCTTCGACACGGCGGGACGGTTCAGTTCGAGGTCCGGCGTGCCGTCGACGGGCGGATGCGCATCGCCCGGCTGGTTGAACGACATCCAGCCACCATCGACCGCGAGGACCGAGCCGGTGATGTAGCCGGCCCGGCTCGACGCCAGGAAATGCAGCGCGGCCGCCATCTCGTCCGGCCTGCCCATGCGGCCCATCGGCACGCGGCGGCGCACGGCGGCGAGGTCGGCCTTTCCGGTCCGCTCCAGTTCGGCGACCATCGGCGTGCGGACGTAGCCGGGAGCCACGGCGCAGACCCTGATGCCTTTCGACGCCCACTCGCAGGCGAGCGACTTGGTGAAGGAGATCAGCCCCGCCTTCGATGCCGAGTAGGCGTTGCGGCGGGGATTGCCCAACACGCCGGCGAGCGAGGCGGTGTTCACGATCGCGCCACCGTTCGGCATGCGCTTCGCGGCCTCTCGGGCCATGATGAACGGCCCGATGAGGTTGACCGACAGCGTGCGGCGGAATAGATCGATGCCGGTGTCGACCGTCGGCGTCATCGTCGGGCCGAGCGCGGCATTGTTGATCAGCACGTCGACGCGGCCGTAGCGTGCCGAGATGCGGTCGAACAGCGCGACGATCTGGGCCTCGCTGCCGATATCGCATTCCTCGCCCGAATGCTGCGGACCGAGGGAGGCTGCAAGTTCGCGGACACCAGAGCCGGCCTGGTCGACCGCCACGATCGTGTCGCCGTCGCGCAGGAACGCGGCGACCGCCTCGCGACCGATCCCGCCGGCGGCACCCGTGATGACGACAATGCGTCCTGATCCGTCCATCAGCATTCCTCCCGAAGTCAGCGAAAATAAGCGCGGCGGCCGTCAGCCGACCGCAGCCAAGCGGCGGAACGATCCGTCGCGGTAAAGCAGGGCTTCCTGGTCGAGCGACGTCACGCCGACCACCCGTCCGAAATAGATGTGATGCGTCCCGGAGAGCACCCTCTCCACGACCTTGCAGTCGAAGGCCGCGACGGCCCCTTCCAGCACAGGCGAGCCGGTCGCCATCGAGATCCAACGGCCTTCGCCGAACCGCTCCTCGGCGCTCAGCTTCGACGTCGAGAACAGCCGCGCGATCCTGTGCTGCTGGTCGGACAGGAAGTTGATGGCGAAGGAGCCGCTCTCGGCGATCAGGCTCTCGGCGGTGGCGCTGCGGTTGATGCAGACCAGCATCATCGGCGGGTCGGCGGACACGGAACAGACGGCGGTGGCCGTCAGGCCGTTGCGCGCCTTGCCGGACCGCGCGGTGATCACCGCGACCGACGAGGTCACCTGTCGCATCGCCGTCTTGAAGTCGGCGTCGCTCACGGTGTCGGAAGCAGGCATTTCGACAATCTCCGGCATGCGCTCAGCACCCCGCGCCAGCCCGCGGGGCGACGCCAAAGGGCGAAGAGCCGGATGCGTATCCTGGACCGTAGCCATCGCTGAGGACCTCCATTGCGGACGTCGGAAATTCTTCTCCCCTCCGCATGGAAACCATTGTGCGCCCTCGCCTATCCTGTTCAAGCAATTCAATCATCTGAGGACGACATTCATATTCTTGAAGAAATTCAGTCTTTCAAAAGAGCGTAGACAGGATCGTGCGGGAAGAACCCTCCAACCGGCTGGCGAACGCCGAAGCGCTCCGCATCCGATCCTTCAGGCGGCGTCTGCTCCTCGACCCAGTCGTAGACAACCGTCCGTCGCGCGACCCGCCACTCATCGCCGCGCTTCTCGAACGCGTCGCAATACCGGCCGGCGAGCAGGAACTGGCGCACGACGCCGTCCTGTCCTGGGCCACGCTGAAGGGCATTGAAATAGGTCTCGACCCGCGCGTCTGAGGCGCCGCGGAACTCGATCAGGATGTTGGAGACCTGGTGGATGTTGCGCGGATTGGTCTTGAAGACACCCAACGCCATCTGGATGAAGCCTTCCACCGGACCCGAATAGGCTCCATGCTGGTCGGTCGCGTCCGGCCAGTAGGAACTGCGCAGCGCCGCCTCGTCGCCGCGGTCGATGCCGCGGCAATAGCGGTAGAGGCAGTCGCGGATCGCCTCTCGGTCGATGAGTTCGTTGAGCTTCGCCTGGTCCATGGTCTCCTCCTCACGCCTTTCGCGACGCCGGAACAATCAATGCGTCCAGTGCGACAAGGCCCTTGCCTTTCTCCATCACCCGCACCGGATTGAGATCGATGCTCTCGATCGTGTCGGCATTGGCGGCGGCGAAGCGCGACAGCGCCGACAGCATCTGCGCCAGCGCGTCGATGTCGGAGGGTGCGGCGCCGCGCACCCCTTCCAGCATCGCGAAGCCGCGGATCTCGCGGATCATGCGGTGCGCCTCCGCGACATCGAAGGGAGCCGCACGGAAAGTGACGTCCTTCAACACCTCGACGAAGACGCCGCCGAGGCCGAACATGACCACCGGCCCGAAGGCCGGGTCGCTCACCACGCCGGCGATGATCTCGACGCCGTCAGAGATCATCGGCGAAACGAGGATGCCCTCGATGCGGGCGTCCGGCCGCTTTTCGGCGGCGCGGGCGAAGATGGTTGCCGCGGCTTCGCGCGCGGCGGCCTCGTCCTTCACGCCGACGATGACGCCGCCGATCTCTGTCTTGTGCGCGATGTCGGGCGACGAAATCTTCAGCACGACCGGGAAGCCGACCGAGGCGGCTACCGCGCCGGCTTCGTCGCCGGCCTTGATGAGCGCCTCCTTCGGGAAGGTGACGCCGGCCTTGGCGAGGATGGGCTTCGCCTCGCGCTCGCTGAGGGCACCGCCGGAGAATTCAACGCGTTCGCCGGGCGCGAGCTCGCGCTTGCGGCCCGCGGCGCGCTCGAAGCTGTCGCGGAAGTGAACCATAGCGCCGAGCGTCTTCATCAGCGCCGAACCGTCCTGGGCGACGATGAAACCCTTGTCCTCATAGGCGCGGACAATCTCGTCGGGCGCGGTCATCGTCAGCGTCATGATCGTGTCGCGCGAGGCGGCGGCCGCGGTCTCCAGCGCCTGGCGCAGCTTGCCGGAGAAGGTAGGGCTCGCTGGCCCGCTGCCGAAGATGCCGGCGAAGAAGCCGTAGTCACCCTTTTCGAGCATGGCCGAGATGAAGCTTGTCATCAGCGGCAGGTCGGTGACGGCCTGCGCCGTGGCGTCGACCGGATTGCGCGGAGAGGCATAAGGCAGCATCGCCTTGAGTTCTTCCTGCGCCTTTTCAGGCATCGGCTTGACGTCGAGCCCGGCGGTCTCGGCGTCGTCAGCCATCTGGATGCCGAAGCCGCCGGACATGGTGAAGATGCCGAGTGAATTGCTCTTGGGATAGACGCCGCGCGAGCAGGCGGCGGCGATGTCGATCTGCTCGGCCGTGGTCTGCGCCCGCCAGACGCCATACTGGCGGAAGACCGAATCGAACACGGCGTCGGATCCGGCGAGTGCCGCGGTGTGAGAACTGACCGCATGTGCGCCGACCTCGGAACGGCCGACCTTCATGAAGACGATCGCCTTGCGCCGTTCGCGGGCCACTTCGAGCGCCTCGATGAAGGTGTCGCGGTCCTTGATGCCTTCGGCATAGGCCATGACGACATTGATGTCGGGCTGCTCGACCATCCAGCGCAGCGCTTCCGCGACGTTGATGTCGCACTCGTTGCCGGTGGTGACGAGGTGGTTCATGCCGAGTCCGCGCAGGCGGGCGAGATACATCAGGTGCGAGCCGTAGGCGCCACTCTGCGAGACGATACCGATCGGGCCAGGCTTGACGAGGCCGGTGTCCAGCATGGCCGAGAAGGTGCCGTAGAAGCCGATCGAGGAGTTGAACACGCCAAGACAATTGGGACCGAGCAGCCGCATGCCGGATTCGCGCGCGATGCCCGTCATCTCGTCCTGCAAGGCGCGGCCGGCCTCGTCCGTCTCGGCGAAACCGGCGGAGAACACGATCGCCGCCTTGACGTTGCGCTCGGCGCATTCCCTCACCGCCTGGACGGTCGCCGCCGCCGGTGCGGCGAGGATCGCGACGTCAGGCGCCTCGGGCAGAGCGCCGACGGACGCATAGGCCTGGAGGCCCTGCACGGTCTCGCGCTTCGGGTTGACCGGGTAGACGGCGCCCTTGAAGCCCGCCTCGCGCAGGTAGCGCAACGGCCGGCCGCCGATGCGGGTCACGTCGTCCGATGCGCCCACCAGCGCGACGGAGTTCGGCGCCAGAAGGGCGGAGAGACTTTGCGAGCGGTTGAGCATCAGGCCTGTTCCATGTTTGTCGCGACGGCGCCCTGGTCGAAGCGGGCTTCCGGAAGCCCGCCGACCCCGAGGCCGTCGATCGCGAAGAGAATGCCGCCGTCCGGGTGCTTCGAGATGGCACGGCCGGAGCCGGAATCCTTGATGGACGTCACGAAAAGGGTGGCGAGATCCGGCCCGCCGAAGGCGACGCAGGACGGCATATCGGTGGGCGCGTCGATCATCCTGTCGAGCGAACCGTCGGGGAAGAAGCGCGCGATCTTGCCGATCTGGATCAGACAGACCCAGATGCCGCCTTCGGCGTCGACGGTCGCGCCGTCGGGGCCCGAACCATAAGGCTCGGTGTCGATCGCGATCCGGTAGCCCTTCGACGGGGCGTCGTCGGTCGAATAGTCGTAGGCGCGGATCTTCCGCTCCAGGCTGTCGGCGAAATACATCGTCGCGCCGTCGGGGCTGAAGCAGAGCGCATTGGAAATATGGATGCCGGTGGCGAACATCTCGATGCGGCCGGAGCCGTCGAGCCGATAGAGCTTGCCGAGCGGGTCGGCATGGACCCCCATGGTGCCGCACAGGAACCGCCCCTGGCGATCGTTCTTGCCGTCGTTGAAGCGGATCGCCGGGTCGACTGGATCGGGGCGGAACAGCGGCGAGAACGCACCGGTCGCAAGATCGAGGCTGTAGATGCCGTCGGCGAGGCCGGCGATCAGCGTGTCGCCGGCGCCGAGCGCGATAGAGCCGACCATGGAAGGCGCCTGCCAGGACCGGAACGTCCCGGTGGCAGGATCGTGCGACCGGATCAGCCGCGAGAATCCATCCACCCAATAAAGATGCCGGCCCTGCGAATCCCAGACCGGGCTTTCACCCAGGAAATCCGCCTGGTCGGAGACACGGCTCATCCGAAACGACATCCGCCGGTCCTTTCCATCGATATGCTGAAAAAGACGGCGGGGAGATCGTGTCCCCCCGCCGCAGGCTTGGGAGGCCTATTTGAGGAGCGGGCAGGTGCTTTCGGTGGCCGGCCGCCAGACGTCTTCCGCCGGGATTGTGGCGGTGACGGTGTAGTAGTCGCATGCGGCTGCTTGACCTCGTCGGGCGACTTGATCGTTACCGCATACATCGGACGCATGACCTGGCCGTCGGCGCGGATCTTGACGTCCTTCATCTGGAAGTCGTTGATCGGCAGCTCGTGCATCTTGGCGACGACCTTCTCGCCGTCGTCGGTCCCGGCTTCCTTGACCGACTTCAGGTAGTGCGTGATCGCGCTGTAGGTGCCCGACATGGTCTCGTTCGGGATGCGGTCGCGGAACCGCTTCTTGAACTTGTCGGCGAAGGCGCGGGTCTCGTCGTTCAGGTCCCAGTAGCCCGGGGTGACCATCGACATGCCCTTGACGGCCTCGAGGCCGATGCCGTGAACCTGGTTGATCTGCAAGCCGAGCGCGACGACCTGCTGGCCGCCCGCCTGGATGCCGAACTCCTGCGCCTGCTTCACGGCGTTGGCGAAGTCGGCGCCGGAATTGGCCAGCACGATGACCTTTGCGCCGCTGGCCTGCGCCTGCAGCAGATAGGACGAGAAGTCGTTGGTGTTGAGCGGGTGCAGGACCGAGCCCATGACCTTGCCGCCGCCGTCCTCGATGAACTTGGTCGCGTCGGCCTGCCAGGTCTTGCCGAAGGTGTAGTCGACGGTGATGAAGTAGAAGCTGTCATTGCCGGCGGCGAGCATCGACTTGATCACGCCCTTGGCCAGCGAATAGGTGTCGAGCACCCACTGCGAGCCCATCGGCGAGCAGGCATCGTTGGTCAGCGAGGACGATGCCGTGCCGGCAAGCATGTAGGGCTTCTTCTTCTCGGCCATGATCTTCTGGATGGCGAGCGCGATCGAGGAGGCGGAGCCGCCGACGATGGCGTCGACGCCTTCCTGGTCGACCCACTTCTGCGCGATGGCCGCGCCGATGTCGGGCTTGTTCTGGTCGTCGGCGATGACCAGTTCGATCTTCTTGCCGTTGACCTCGCCGCCAAAGTCCTCGATGGCCATCTTGGCCGCCTCGACCGAGCCCGGACCGCCATTGTCGGCATAAGGGCCGGACTGGTCGGCCATGACGCCGATCTTGACGATGTCGCCGGAAATCTCCTGCGCGAATCCGGCGCCGGCCGACAGAATGGTCGAACCGGCAAGCAATGCGGCTGCGACCGTGAACCTGTTAGTCTTCAACATGCGATTTCCTCCACTTGCGCTCCCCAGGGTTTTTCCTTGCCCCGTCTGAGCTGGTTGCACATCCGGCGGCCCTCCGCCGGCTGATCTCATGAAAATGCGAACGTCATCGCGCCATCGACGAGCATCATGTCGCCGCTGACCCAGCTTGACTCCTCGCTTGCAAGGAACACCGCCGCATTGGCGATGTCTTCCGGCTCGCCGAGACGGCCGAGCGGCACCTTCTGGCGCCGGCGCTCCCAGCCTGCCTCGTCGACGACGAGGTTGGCGCCGTCGGTGCGAGTGGAGCCCGGCGCGATGGCGTTGACGCGGATGTTCATCGGGCCGAACTCGGCGGCGGCCGAACGCGTCGACGCCTGCACCGCGGCCTTGACCGAGCTGTACATGATGCCGTGCTTGAACGCGATCAGCGCCGCCGGAGAGGCGATGTTGACGATGGCACCGCCACCCGCTTCCTGCATCTGCGGCACCACGGCCTGATAGCCCCAGATGACGCCCTTGAAGCCGACGTCGATCATCAGGCCAATCGTCTTCTCGTCCTGCTCCAGGAGCGAGCCGTAGCGGTTGAACATCGCATTGTTGACCAGGATGGTCGTCGGGCCGAAAGCCTCCTTCAGCTTCGCCGCCGCCGCGAAGACCTCGTCGCGCTTGCCGACATTGGCCACCAGCGGCAGCGCCTTGCCGCCCGCCGCGTTGATGGCATCCGCGGCTTCGCTGGCGATCTCGGGCTTGAGGTCCAGCACGCCGACGGCGGCGCCCTCGCGGGCATACGCCTCGGAGATGGCGCGCCCTATGCCGCGCCCCCCGCCGGTCACGAGCGCGACGCGCCCTTCGAGCCTACCAGCCATGCACTTCCCTTCCCTGATACGACATAGTTCTCGTTCAACCCGCCTTCGCTGCCTTGGCGAAGGTCTCGCGCGAAGCCATCGGGATCGCGCCGCCGCGCGTCGGGTCGGCATAGGTGCCACCCGCCGTGGCGTAATCCTTGCCGGAGCGGCGCTCGAGCACGATGCCGATGGATTCGACGTTGGGCACCTCATGCTCGGCGAGCTCCGCCATGCGGGGCTTGCGGGCGAGCGCCTTCTCGATGAAGGGGGCGAGTTCCTCGTCCTTCTTCTTCACCCGCTCGTCCTCGCGCTCCTTGAGCTCCGGCATGACCTCGCTGGCGAACAGTTCGAGCGCCTCGCAGATGTGCTCGTGGCGGTTCATGCCTGACTGCTGGATGAAGATCATCTGGTCGATGCCGACGTCGGCGTAGCCCTTCAGGTGCTCGCGCACGCTCTTCGGCGTTCCGATCGAGCCGGAGCCGGGCGTCTCCTTCATGTCTTCCTTAATAGTGAGGAAGCGCTTCCAGAGATTGGTGACGCCCGGCTGGTGCTCGCCATAGACAGCGTAGTGGGCGATCGAATAGCCGAAGAAGCGGAAGCCATCGAGCCCGCGCCGGATCGCCTCGTCATGGTTCTCGTGAACCATCATGCCGTTGAGCGTGGCGAAGTTGGCGTTTACCGCATGACCGATCGGCACGCATTCGTCAGACTTGATAATTGCGTAGTATTCGTCGCGCCATAGCTTCGCCTGACTCGCCTCGACGAAGCCGAACACCAGGGCGCCGACGCCGTGACGGGCGGCACGCAGAATGCTCTCGCGGCGGGAGCAGGCCATCCAGATCGGCGGGTGCGGCTTTTGCACCGGCTTCGGCACGACGTTGCGCACCGGCATCGAGAAGAACTGTCCTTCGTAGCCCGGATAGGGCCGCATGGTCATCATGTTGGCGGTCTGCTCGACCCCCTCGCGCCACATCGCGGTCTTCTGCTCGGGCTCGATGCCGAAGCCGTGCATCTCGATCAGGGAACCGGACTCGCCGGTGCCCCCACTCGACGCGGCCGTTGGAGATCAGGTCGAGCGTGCCGAGGCGTTCGGCGACGCGGGCCGGATGATTGTAACGCGGCGAGGACAGGCAGATGCCGTGCCCGATGCGGATGTTCTTGGTGCGCTGGGATACGGCGCCGAGGAAAACCTCAGGCGCGGAGGAGTGCGAATACTCTTCCAGGAAATGATGCTCGACTTCCCACATGTGATCGAAGCCGAGCCGGTCGGCGAGTTCGATCTGGTCGAGAGCGTCGTTGAACAGCTTCTGCTCCGCACCCTCCACCCAGGGCTGCGGAAGCTGATGTTCATAGAACACTCCGAGCTTCATGGTTTCCTCCGGAACGCGGGCGATCCACTTCGGTCGTCCGTCTTGTTCTTGCGTCGAGCCGTCGCACGACAGGCGCCGGACTTGACGGCGGGCACCATGTCATGCGCAGTCTGACGAGGCCATATGCAATTCATACGTGCTGCGCAGTTTCACGATCGTGAAATTGGCGTTGGCCGGGAGGGGCGAAGAATGCTGACGTCACAGGTCAAGTCGGCGACGCGCGCGATTGAAATTCTCGAATATTTCAAGAAGGTTAGACAGCCGAAGTCGATGTCGGAGATCGCGGTCGCGCTCGGCTATCCGCAATCGAGCAGCACCGTGCTCCTCAAAACGCTCGTCACCCTCGGCTACCTCAACTACGACCGCCGCGAGAGGCTCTATTTCCCGACGCCGAAAGTGACCTCGCTCGGCGACTGGATCCCGCGCGCGCTGTTCGGAAACAGCCGGGTCCTGGAGGCGATGCAGGACGTGCACGCCGCCACCGGCGAGACGGTTTCGATTGGCACCAAGAACGACGTCTACCTGCAATACGTCCAGATCATCCAGTCGGTGCACGCGCTGCGGTTCCATGTCGACGAGGGGACCCTGCGTCCCCTCACCCAGTCGGCCGTCGGCTGGACGCTGATGTCGACGCTGCCCGACGACAAGATCGACAACATCGTGCGCCGCGCCAACATTGCCACCGACAAATCCGCCGAGAAGGTGAAGATCCCGGACATGCTGGCGAAGATTCACGAGATCCGGGAGAAGGGCTACTGTTCGGCGGAGAACGTGCCGTTTCTCGGCGGCGGCACGATCTGCGTCCTTCTGCCGATCACCATCCAGGGTCAGCCGGTGGTGCTCGGCCTCGGCGGCGCGGCGGAGCGCATCCGCGCCAACCACGACCGCTACCTGGCGACGCTGCGCCGGGCGGTGAAGACGGTCCGTCCGAACGATCCCTTCGAGCAGCCGATCGACATCGAGTTCTAGCTTATGAAAGCCCGCGCTCAGTGCGCGGGCTTCACCTCGACCTGCTTGGCCTTGGCATCCGACGGCGCAGAGCGGCGGCGCAGATATTTCGCGAGCGCGGTCAGTTCGCCGACAAAGCCGCGGCGGAAGAAGACGATGACGATCAGCAGGATGACGCCCTGCGAAACCAGCGCCCATTCGCCGAAACCGGCGAGATAGTCGTTGAGCAGGATGATGCCGGCGGCGCCGAAGACCGGGCCGATCAGCGTGCCGAGGCCGCCGAGCAGCGTCATCAGGATGACCTCGCCCGACACAGGCCAGGACGCATCGGTGAGCGTGGCGAACTGGTAGACGGTCGCCTTCATGCCGCCGGCCACGCCCGCCATCGCGGCGGAGATGACGAAAGCCAAGAGCTTAATCTTCTCGGGATCGAAACCGAGCGACTCGACGCGGGGCTGGTTGTCGCGCACGGCCTTCAATACCTCGCCATAGGGTGAGTGGACGACGCGGTAGTAGATGAAGACGCACAGCGCGGTGATGGCCAGCACGACATAGTAGAACGTCATGTTCGAGCTGATGTCGACGAAGCCGAACAGGTCGTTGCGCGGGATCGCCTGCATGCCATCCTCGCCGCCGGTGAACGGCGCCTGGAGGAAGATGAAGTAGATGAACTGAGAGAAGGCGAGCGTGATCATCGCAAACTGGATGCCCTGGCGGCGCATCGTGAGATAGCCGATGACGAGGCCGAGAAGCCCCGCCGCCCCGCCGCCCGCCAGGATGGCGAGTTCGGTCGAGATCGGCGTGGTCTTGAGGATCAGTCCGGTGACATAGGCCGCGCCGCCGAAGAACATGGCGTGGCCGAAGCAGAGCAGCCCGGTATAGCCGAGTAGGAGGTTGAACGAGCACGCGAAGATGATGAAGCACATCACCGTCATCAGCGTGACGGAGTAGAAGTAGAAGGGCGCCAGGATCGCCAGCACCGCAACCACGGCAAGGATGAGCAGGCGAGGCATCAGACGGACTCCTTGCTGGCGAACAGGCCGGCCGGGCGCAGATAGAGCGAGACGATCATGAACAGGAAGATCACGACGCTGGCAGCCTCGGGGTAGAACACCTTGGTGAGCCCCTCGACGACGCCGAGCATGTAGCCGGTGACGGCCGCTCCCGCGATCGAGCCCATGCCGCCGATGACGACCACGGCGAAGACCACGATCATGAGGCTGGAGCCCATCGACGGCGAGACCTGGTAGATGGGCGCGGCCAGCACGCCCGACAGGCCGGCGAGGCCGACGCCGAAGCCATAGGTGAGCGTCATCATCTTCGGCACGTTGATGCCGAAGGTTTCGACGATCTGCGGCTTCTCGTTGGCGGCGCGCAGGTAGGCGCCGAGCTTGGTGTATTCGATGAGATACCAGGTGCCCAGGCAGGTCACGAGCGAGAAGACCACCACCCACAGGCGGTAATAGGGGAGGAACATGAAACCCAGATTCATGCCGCCGGGGATCGGGTTCTCGTGCGGCAGGCCGGTCGAACCGTATTTGTAGCGCACGAGGCCCTCGACGATCAGCGCCACGGCGTAGGTGGCGAGGAGCCCGTAGAGATGGTCAAGCCCCTGGAGCGGCCGCAGCAGCAGCCGTTCCATCACCATGCCGGTCACGGCGACGACGATCGGTGCAAGGATGAGGGCGCCCCAGTAGTTCACCCCTAGGAAGTTCAGCAGGAGCCAGGCGACGAAAGCGCCGAGCATGTACTGGGCGCCGTGCGTGAAATTCACGACGCTCATCAGGCCGAAGATGATGGCGAGGCCCATCGACAGCATCGCGTAGAATGAGCCGTTGATGAGGCCGAGCAGGATCTGCCCGAAGAGCAGTTGGGTGCATCGATGCCTTCGAACATCGCTCACACCCCCAGATAGGATTTTACGCGGCCCATGTCGGCCTCGAGCTCGGCATTGGTCAGGATGTCGGCCACCCTCCCGTTCTCGACGACCACGTGCCGGTCGGCGACCAGGCGCGCGAAGCGCAGGTTCTGCTCGACCAGCACGATCGTGAACCCCTGCGACTTCAGCCGCTGGATGGTTTCGCCGATCTCCTTGACGACGACCGGCGCAAGCCCTTCGCTCGGCTCGTCGAGCAGGAGCAGGCGCGAGCCGGTGCGCAGGATGCGGGCAATCGCCAGCATCTGCTGTTCGCCACCGGAGAGTTTCGTTCCCTGGCTGTTGGCGCGAGCCTTGAGGTTCGGAAAAGTCGCGTAGAGCTGATCGTCGGTGATGCCGCCTTCGCGCAGCACCGGCGGCAGGAACAGGTTCTCCCGCACCGACAGCGACGAGAAGATCGCGCGCTCCTCGGGGCAGTAGCCGATGCCGAGCCGCGCGATCTGGAATGTGCGCTTGCCGACCAGCTCGGTGCCGTTGAAATTGATCGAGCCGGTGCGCTTCTGGACGATGCCCATGATCGAGCGCAACGTCGTCGTCTTGCCCGCGCCGTTGCGCCCGATGAGGGTGAGGAGCTCGCCTTCGCGCACGTCGAACGTCATGCCGTGCAGGACCTTCGATTCCGCGTACCAGGCGCTCAGATTGTCGATCTTCAGCATCGGCGCGCTGCTCGCGGCCGGCGATGCCTTCTCGACGGCAACGCTACTCATCGACGCCTCCCATATAGGCGGTGACGACCGCGGGATTGTTCGAAACCTCGGCGTAGTTGCCTTCGGCGAGCACCTGGCCGTGCTGCAGCACGGTGATCTTGTCGCAGAGCGTCGAAACGACCGAGAGATTGTGCTCGACCAGAAGCACCGTGCGCCCGACGGCGGCGCGCTTGATCAGGTCGGTGATGGGTTCGATGTCCTCGTGACCCATGCCGGCGGTCGGCTCGTCCAGCAGCATGACGCGCGGCTCGAGCGCCAGCGTGGTGGCGATCTCCAGCGCGCGCTTCTTGCCGTAGGAAAGCTCGGCGGCGGGTGTCTCGCGGCTGTTGGCCAGCCCCACCTGATCGAGCAGTTCGTCGGCGCGCCTGTTCAGCGGCGCGACCGCCCGCAGCGAGCGCCAGAACTGATACGCCGTGCCGTAGGACGACTGCAGCGCCACGCGAACGTTCTCGCGGGCGGTGAGGTTCGGGAAGGTGGCCGAAATCTGAAACGAGCGCACGAGGCCGCGGCGTGCGACCTGGGACGTGCGCAGCGAGGAGATGTCCTCGCCGTCGAAGACGATCTTGCCGCTGGTCGGCGCGAGCGTCTTGGTCAGGAGGTTGAAGCAGGTCGTCTTGCCAGCGCCGTTCGGTCCGATCAGCGCATGAATCGAGCCCCGCCGAACGGCGAGGTTCACGTCCTTCACGGCAGCGAAGCCGGCAAAGACCTTGGTCAGCCCTTCGGCGACCAGCACGTTGTCCGCGTCCTGCGCAGTCTCGGTCCGCGACAGGACCGCAGAGCTATTCGCCATGTTTCCTCCCTATCGGTCCCGCGCCTGTCCCGGCGCGCGGACCGCCCACACGTCGAGGCCTAGCTCGGCAGGCCGAGCACAGCCTTGGCAAGGATGTTCTTCTGGATCTCGTTGGAGCCGCCGAAGATGGCCGGCGCACGCGAATCCAGGAACAGGTTCATCGCATCGACCTCGTCGTTTCCGGCTTCGATGTCGTCGAAATAGCGGGCATCCTCGCCGGCCAGCAACAACATCTCCTCCGTGATCCGCTGATAGAGCTCGGTCGTGAAGATCTTGAGCAGGGACACGTCCGCGCCAAGCTCTCCCCCCTCGCGCAGCACCTTGGCGAAACGCTCGAAGGCGGAACCGAGATCATACAGGTCCAGCCGGTGCTTCGCATAGCGGGAGCGGAAGGCCGGATCCTCGAAAGCGCCGCGGGCGCGGGCGAGCTTGTCCAGCCGCTCCATCGCGATCTCGGGACGCGTCGGCGCGCCGAGGAAGATGCGCTCGTGGCCGAGCACCGACTTCGCAACGTTCCAGCCCTGGTCCACTTCGCCGACCAAGTTCCCGACCGGAACGCGGACATTGTCGAAGAAGACTTCGCAGAAGTCCGTCTCGCCGCGCAGATTGGCGATCGGGCGGACCTTCACGCCTGGCGTCGTCATGTCGATCAGAAGGACGGTGATGCCCTTCTGACGCACCTTCTCGTCACGCGAGGTGCGCACCAGCGCAAAGATCCAGTTGGCGCAATGCGCCAGCGTGGTCCAGATCTTCTGGCCGTTGACGACGAAGTGGTCGCCGTCGCGCACGGCCGCGGTGCGCAGGCTCGCGAGGTCCGAACCGGAATTCGGCTCCGAGTAGCCCTGGCACCAGACGTGCTCGCCGGACAGGATCTTGGGCAGATAGTAGTTCTTCTGCTCTTCCGTGCCGAAGGCGAGCAGCAGCGGGCCGATCAGGCCGAGACCATGGTCGGGGATGCGCGGGCAGCCGAGGCGCCCCCACTCCTCGACATAGATCATGTGCTTGGCCGGATTCAGCCCCATGCCGCCATATTCGACCGGCCAGACCGGCGACAGCCAGCCTTCTTCGTTCAGCGCATGGTACCAGACGGCAACCTCGTCGAAGAGAGGCCGCTGCTTGCGCATGAAGCGCAGTTCGGGAGGAAGACGACGCTCGACCAGGTCGCGGAAAGCGGCCCGGAAGTCGTCGTCCGACATCGCATTCCAGTCGGTCGCCATCAGATCGTGTCCTTGAACACCGCCGGGCGCTTCTCGATGAAGGCGCGCATGGCCTCCTTGGAGTCCTCGTGACGGGTCATCTCGTTGGTGAGGTTCTGCTCGAACCGATAGCCCTCGCGCAGCGGCATAGAGCCGACCGTGTTGATGGCGCGCTTGGCGAGCGACAGCGCCTTCGGGCTCTTGGAGGCGATGTTGCGGGCGAGCTTCATCGCCTCTTCCATCAGGTCCTCGAGCGGCACGCAGGCCTCGATGATGCCGCGGCGGTAAGCCTCGGCGGCCGGCACGCGGTAGCCGGTGAGCACCATGCGGCGGGCAAGCGACTTCGGGAAGATGGTGGTGATGTGGCTGACGCCGCCCATCAGGCCGATGTCGATCTCCGGCAGGCCGAACACGGCGTTCTCGGACGCCACGATGATGTCGGCGGCGATGACCGGGCCCATGCCGGCACCGAGCGCGGGACCGTTGACGGCGGCGATGACCGGCCGGTTCTGTTCCATGATCGAGTTGGAAACCTCGCGGGCGCGGCGCATATGACGGTAGGTCTCGCCCTTGATGTCGCCGATGGCCTGGCGGTTCTTGATGTCGGCGCCGGCGGAGAAGATCTTCTCGCGGCCGGTGATGACGATGCAGCGCACTTCGGGCGTATCGTTCAGCTCGTCGAAGGTCTCGATCATCTCCTCGGAGAAGTCACGCGAGTAGGCGTTGACCGGAGGGCTGTCCATCTTCACGAGCGCGATGTGGTCGGCGATGTCGACCTTGATCAGATTGTTACGCATTGCATTTCCTCCCGCAGTCAGGCCGCGCGTTCTACTTCGACGAATTCCAGGCGCATCGCCTCGGGCTGACCGAGCGTCGCGCTGAGCGCGATGGCGCGCTTCAGGTAGAGGCCGATGTCGTGCTCATCGGTGAAGCCCATGGCGCCGTGCAGGTGCACCGCGCGGCGGCAGATCGAGGTCGCCGCGTCGCCGCAGCGCGCCTTTGCCGCGAGCACGGCCATGGCCGCTTCTTTCGCATCGTCTTCCGACTGGCGCACGACCGCGTTGACGACCGAGGCGCAGGCGAATTCCGCATCGCTCCACATCTCGACCATGCGGTGCTGCACCGCCTGGAAGCTCGCGATCGGCTTGCCGAACTGGATGCGGTCCTTGGTGTAGGCGATCGTCATCTCGATGGCCTTGCTGGCGATGCCCGCGAGCTCCGCCGCGATGGCGATCCGCGCATTGGTCACGGCGGCTTCCACGAGCGCAGCAACACTCGGGCCACGGCCGATCACGCGACTTGCCGCGACGCGGCAGCGCTCGAAGTGCAAGCGGCCGATGGCTGCGCCGTCGACGCCTGCCTTCTCCGACGCCGAGAGGCCTGATGCATTCGCAGGCACGGACACCACAAGCGCCTCGCTGCCGGCATCCACCACGACCAGAAAATCAGTCGCAGAGCTCGCGCCGTCGACGAAGTGGCGATCGCCGGTGAGCACGACGCCATCGGCGTCCACGGCCGCCTTGAGCGGCGCGCCATGCACATGCTGCGACGGGTCCTGCCAGGCCGGAGAGACGAAGAGCTCGCCGGAGACAAGACCGGCCGCGAGACGGTCGCGCTCGGCGGAAGCCGGCGCGTCGCGCAGAAGGGTGGAGGCGAAGACCGCGCCCGCGCCGACCGGCTCGGAAATCAGCGCCCGGCCCAGGGACTCCGAGAGCACGGCCTGTTCGGCGAGGCCGAGACCCGCACCGCCGAGATCCTCGGGCAGCAGCAGGCCGGTCCAGCCGGCTTCAGCCATGGAGTTCCAGAGATCGCGGTCGACATCGCCCGACCTGGCACGCTTGGCGCGCAGGGATGCTGCTCCCGGCTGACGCGACGCCAGCGTCGCCACGCTGTCGCGCAGCATCGCAAGCGTGCCATCGGGATCGTCGAAAACTGTCTGCGGCATCATTCCTCCCGGATGGGGCCGTGCTGTCGCGCAAAGGCTAGGCGATCAGGCGGCGTGGCACAATCACTGCATCGATGTGCAGCATACTTTCACGGATGTGAATCGAGTCAGGCGGGCAGCGCGTGATTCCTGAACTGGTCGCGCAGCTTCGTCTTGAGGAGCTTGCCGGTCGCGGTGTGGGGCAGCTCGTCGACGAAGGCGACGTCGTCGGGCAGCCACCATTTGGCGACGCGGGTGGACAGGAAGTCGAGCAGCTCTTCGCGCGAGGCCTCAACGCCGGGCTTGCGGACGACGATGAGAAGCGGGCGTTCCTGCCACTTCGGATGCGGCAGGCCGATCACCGCGGCCTCCTGCACCGCGGGATGGCCTACCGCCGCGTTCTCAAGGTCGATCGAGGAAATCCACTCGCCGCCGGACTTGATCACGTCCTTGGAACGGTCGGTGAGCTGAACGTAGCCCTCGGCATCGATCTTGGCGACGTCGCCGGTGGCGAACCAACCTTCGGCGTCGAGGACATTGCCGCCCTCGCCCTTGAAGTAGCCCTTGGTAACCCAGGGGCCGCGCACCTTGAGATCGCCAGAGACAGAGCCGTCCATCGGCAGGTCGGAACCGTCCTCGCCGGTGATCTTGATGTCGATGCCGTAGACCGGCCTGCCCTGCTTGGCCTGGATGTCGATCTGGTTGTCCACCGGCAGGTTCTCGTGCGCCGGCAGCAGGTTTCCGATCGTCGCGACCGGGCTCGTCTCGCTCATGCCCCAGGCATGCAGGACGAAGACGCCGTGGTCGCGGCGGAAACGCTCGATGATCGCACGCGGGGCAGCGGAGCCGCCCACCACCACGCGCTCGAGCTTGAGCTTCGACACGTCAAGGCCCGGCGTGTCGTCGATATGCTTGAAGAAGCCGAGCCAGACGGTCGGGACGCCGAGCGAGAAGGTGCATTCCTCCTTCACCGCGAGTTCGAACAGGCTCTTGCCGTCGAGCTTCGGCCCGGGCAGCACGAGCTTCGCGCCGCACATGGCGGAGGCATAGGGGATGCCCCAGGCGTTGACATGGAACAGCGGCACGACGAGCAGCACGCTGTCGGCGCGGCCGAGCTTGAAGCCGTCCGTCGTGCAGACCATGAAGGAATGCAGGATGGTGGAGCGGTGCGAATAGAGCACACCCTTCGGGTTGCCCGTGGTGCCCGAGGTGTAGCAGAGCGCGGACGCCTGGCGCTCGTCGAAGACCGGCCAGGAGATGGCGTCGCTTTCGACGTCCAGCAGGTCCTCGTAGGCGACCACGCCGTCGACCTCCTTCGGGAGGTGGTCGGTATCGGTCAGCGCCACGAAGCGCTCGACGGTCGAGAACTTCGGCTTCAGCTCCGAGACGAGGCCGGCGAAGGTGATGTCGAAGAACAGGACGCGGTTCTCGGCATGATTGACGATGTAGTCGATCTGCTCGGGGAAAAGACGCGGATTGACCGTGTTCAGCACGGCGCCGATGCCGGAGACGGCGAAATAGAGCTCCATATGCCGGTGCGTGTTCCAGGCGAGCGAGGCGACGCGGTCGCCCGGCTTGATGCCCATGCGCAGCAGCGCGTTGGCGAGTTTCGCAGCGCGGGCACGCAGGCTGGAATAGGTCAGGCGCGCCGTCGGGCCTTCGCAGGTGCGGCTGACGATCTCGGAATGGGGATGGAATCGCGCCGCATGTTCGATGAGCGACGAGATCAGCAGCGGCTGGTCCTGCATCAGGCCAAACATGGGGTTTCCTCCTGCGCGACCGCTGTCCCCGGACGGGTCGCGGCATCTTGCGGCGGAAAATCCCGGCGGAAGGCTGTGGAGTCAATTCAAACTCGGATGAGTAAGAGAGTTTCATATCCTTGAAAGTCGGACATGCGCGCGGCGGCCGTTTGCATGCAGGCGGAGGCTCGGGGAAAAGGGCGTTTGGAGCGACATCGGGAGGAGACCGGAGTGAGCGCGCTGTTTTCCCAAGGCAGACTGGGCGGCCTCGACCTCGACAACCGCATCGTCGTCTCGCCGATGTGCCAATACAGCGGCGAGCGCGGCGTCGCGCAGCCCTGGCACCTGATCCACATCGGCAACCTGATGATGTCGGGCGCGGGACTCGTGATCATGGAGGCCACCTCCGTCGAGGCAGCCGGCCTCGGGACCCATGGCTGCCTCGGCCTCTACACCGACGAGCAGGAGCAAGCGCTCGGATCTCTCGTCGCGCAGGCGCGCAACCTCTCCTCCGCCAGGCTCGGCATCCAGTTGACCCACACCGGCCGCAAGGCCGCGACGCGCACAATCCCCGAGCGCTGGCGCGGCGAACCATTGCCGCCGGAGGAAGGCGCGTGGAAGCCGGTAGCCCCCTCCCCCATCGCCTATGACGCCGGCTGGCAGGAGCCGGAAGAACTGACCGACGAAGGCATCCGGAGCATCATCGAGGCCTTCGCGGATGCGGCCGTGCGGGCCGATCGCGCGGGGTTCGACCTGGTCGAGATCCACGGCGCGCACGGCTATCTGATCCACTCCTTCCTGTCGCCAATCACCAATCGGCGTACCGACGGCTGGGGCGGGTCGACGGACAGGCGCAACCGCTTCGCGATCGAGATCGTGCGTGCGGTGCGCGCCGTCTGGCCACGCAGCAAGGCGCTGGGCTTCCGGATGAACAGCACCGACTGGACCCCGGAAGGCTCGACGCTGGACGACGCGGTCGACCTGGCGAAGGCGCTGGAAGCGCAAGGGCTGGACTATGTCGTGATGTCGTCTGGCAACATCAGGCCCGGCATCGCGATCCCGCCGGCGACGCCGGGTCACCAGGTTCCGTTCGCAACCGCGATCAAGAGGAGAACCGGGCTTGCGGCGATGGCGGTGGGAATGATCGCCAAGCCCGAACAGGCCGAGGCGATCATCGCTTCCGACGAGGCCGACTTCGTGGCGCTTGCGCGGCCGATGCTCGACAATCCGCGCTGGGGTCTGCATGCGGCGGCGGCACTTGGGGCCGACATCCGTTACCCGCCGCAATATATCCGCGCCCGGCCGAACAACTGGCTGGGCTTCGGCTTCGTCCATCCCGACGCCAAGCCGCCGGCGACGACGCTGCAGCTCGACCGGCCAAAGAGCGTGTCGTCGTGGGACAGGCCGGCGGCGCCGGAAAAGCCTTCCACGGCCGCTTGACGCGCGCCGAGTTGAGGACAAAGATTTCCGAAGACGGGGCAAAACGACAGAACAAGCGCCCCGGGAGGAAACGATGGCCACCTCGATCCGGCTCTTCAAGGGCGCGTTCGGGCATGTGTCTGTGCTGAACGTCGAAAGCGATTTCGTCACCCATGCGCATCCCGAAGCGCATATCATCGTCTGGATCGAGGGCGCTGCCGGGCGCATGACCATCGGCGACGGCGCGGTGCATCTGGGTGCGGCGACGGCGGCGGCGATCAACCCGCTCGAACCGCACAGCCACGACCTCGCCTGCGAGGGCCGACCCGGCCTGTTCCTCGCGTTCTACATCGACCCGGCCTGGGCGCGGCTGCGGCGGGGACTGTCGTCCGGCGCGCCGCTCTTTGTCGAGCCGACCATTCCGCTGGAGCCCTGGCTGCACCGCGCCGCCGCATCCCTGCTCGACCAGCTCTGCGACGACTACGGGCTGGACGACCTGGCGCCCTATGAGATCGAACGGCTGATCGACAGCCTGTTCGACGCCGCGGACGAGGCGCATCCGCGCCGGCTGCGCGGCCTGGCGGCGAACGCCATGCTCGACCACCGCATCCGAAAGGCGATCGAGCTGATGAAGGGCAATGTCTGCGAGCGGATGAGCCTGGACGACGTTGCGCGCGAGGTCGGCCTGTCGCGGCCGCATTTCTTCGCCCTGTTCAAGGAGCAGACCTCGCTGACCCCCAACGTCTACTGGAACACGCTGAGGATGGACGAGGCCTTGCGGCAGCTGCGCTCGACACAGGAGCCGCTGATCTCCGTCGCCTGCCAGCTCGGCTTCACCACGGCGGGAAACTTCTCGCGCTTCTTCCGCGACCATGCCGGCGTGCCGCCGACGCTATACCGCGAGGCGGCGCGGGCCGGCCTCTGAGAGACTGCTTGGAAACTCTACTCTGGCGGCCATCTGATGGCGTTTTCTGCGCTTCCGGTGCTCACGGACCCAAATGTCCGCTGCGCTCCGGTTCTCGAGAACGCCACCATCTGAGTCGCCAGAGCGAGTTTCGAAACAGTCTCTGAACGATTTTCAGACGGATCGATAAGCCGACAAGACTCCTTGATAAGCGCGGCCTCCGAAGACGCCCTAGCCTGACCTCATCCAACCCGCGAGGCAGGCGAACATGGCATCGGTCACCATCTCCAGCGTCATCGACGCTCCCATCGAAAAGGTCTGGGCGCGCGTCCGCGACTTCAACGGGCTGCCCTCCTGGCATCCACGCATGGTCGAGAGCGAGATCGAGGACGGCAAGAAGGCGACCGACATCGGCTGCGTCCGCAAGTTCAAGGTGGCGTCGGGGGCGACCATCCGCGAAAAGCTCATCGCCTTCTCCGACACCGACCACCTGACCACCTATTCGATCATCGAGCACCCTGCCCCGATCTCGAACCACACGGCGACGCTGAAGCTGGAACGCGTGACGGACGGGGACCGTGCCTTCGCGGTCTGGACAAGTACGTTCGACGCGCCGGCCGACAAGGGCGACGAGATCGCCAAGGGGATGGGCGACAACGTCTTCCAGGGCGGCTTCAACGCGCTGAAGGCCCATTTCTCCGGGCAGGCCTGAGCTCGAACCAGGAGGCCGCCATGGGACTGACCCTGCAGAGCTTCCCCTCCGTCGCCGACGCTGCCGCAGCACTCGACGCTGTCGACGCACGCTATCTCGGCGGCGGCACGCTCGCGGTGCGGGCGAACAACGAGGGCGACGTGTCCTTCTCGAAACTGGTGCGCGTCACCGACCCGACGCTGGCCGCGATCTTGGTCGAAGGCGGGCGGGTCCGGCTCGGCGCATCGGTGACGATGGCAGCCATCGCGCGCCATCCGGATCTCGCGACGATTGCGGCGGCGGCGCGCGCGGTCGGAGGGCCCGCCGTCCGCAACATGGCGACGGTGGGCGGCAACCTTTTCGCTGCCGCGCCCTATGGCGACTTCGCCGTGGCGCTGTTGGCGCTCGACGCGACCGTGCATTTTTCCGATGGCGACCAGCCGATCGAAGCCTTCCTGGCAGGGCGGGATATGCTGCCGCGCGGGCGCATCGTGACCGGGGTGAGTTTCGCCCTGCCGGCGGCCGGAGCGTTCCGCTTCAAGAAGGTCTCGCGGGTGAAGCCCAAGGGCGTCTCCGTGCTCAGCATCGCGGCGGTCATCGAGGAGGATGGCGGCGTGATCAGTTCGGCGCGGATCGCGCTCGGCTGCATGGCCGACAGGCCGATGCGCGCGAGGGCGGCGGAGGCAGCGCTGTCGGGCAAGGCGCGGACCGCCGAGGGCATCGCCGCTGCATTGACGGTCGCCACCGACGGCACCTCGCCGATCACCGACGCCATCGCCAGTGGCTGGTGCACCGGGCGGAAGTCCTGCCCGTGCATCTCGGGCGCCTTCTCCTGGAGTAACGCGGACCCGGAACACCCGACGCAGCCAGAGCCACGCAGGGAGGAAACATGGTGAAGGTACCAGTCCAGCTCACGCTCAACGGCACAGAGCGCGCGGAGTTCATCGACAGCGGGCTGACGCTGCTGAACGCCTTGCGCGACCGGTTCGGGGACACCTCGCCCAAGGGCGGCTGCCACCAGGGCACCTGCGGCGCCTGCTCGGTCATCGTCGACGGCGACCTGAAACTCTCCTGCCTGACGCTGGCCGAAACCTGCAACGGCGCGCACATCGAGACCACTGCGGGGCTTGCCAGCGACGGGATCCTGCATCCGCTGCAGCGCGCCTTCCTCGACGGTTTCGCAGCCCAATGCGGCTTCTGCACCCCGGGCATGATCATGGCCGCCAAGGCGCTGCTCGCCCGCGTGCCGAACCCGACCCGCGAGGACGTGGTCGAGGCGATCTCCGGCAACATCTGCCGCTGCACCGGCTACGAACCGATCATCCAGGCGATCCTCTCGGCCGCACGGTCGAACTCGCAGAACGCGGCCTGAGGAGGGTCTGATGGAACTGCGCAAGAGCTACTTCGCCGACGAGCGCAAGGACGACCTGAACGAGATCGGCCAGTCGCTGCAGCGGTCCGACGTGCCCAACCACGTGACCGGCATGACCGCGTTCTTCGCCGACCGGACCTTTCCGAATCTCCTGCACCTCAAGATGGTGCGCAGCCCGCACCATCATGCGCGCATCCGCGGCATCGACCTGTCGGAGGCGGAGAAGCATCCGGGCGTGGTGCGCATCCTCACCGCCAAGGACGTGCCGCAGAACCTCTACACGATCCTGATCCTGATCCAGGTCGGCCCGCCGGACGAGCACGTGCTGGCCGAGGGCAAGGTGCGCTGGAAGGGCGAGGCTGTGGTGGCGGTGCTGGCCGACAGCGAGCGGGCAGCCAACGAGGCGGCGGCCAAGGTCAAGGTCGACTACGAGGTGCTGCCGGCCGTCTTCGACATGCTGGAGGCGCTGAAGCCGGACGCGCCGCTGGTCAACGAACATCACGGCCAGAACTACTACCGGTACGACAGCGGCGCTTCGCGCAAGGTGCGCTTCGGCGACGTCGAGAAAGGGTTCGCGGAAGCCGACTTCGTGCTCGGGGAGACCTACCATTCCTCGCCGATCGAGCAGGCGCCGACGGAGACGACCGGCTGCATCGTCGCGCCCGAGGGCAACGACCGCTTCACCTGCTACACCAATACCCAGGCGATGTTCTTCACGCTCGACAATGCCTCGATCATCCTGCAGATGCCCGGCCACAAGCTGCACATGGTGGGCGGAACGGCGGGCGGCGGCTTTGGCGGCAAGGTCGACGTGACGGTCGAGCCGATCGCGATCCTGGCGGCGCGGCTGACCGGCCGTCCGGTGTCGTTCATCTACAGCCGCGAGGAGGAGATGCAGATCTCCTCGCCGCGCGCGGCGGAGACGATCACGATCAAGGACGGGGTGATGAAGGACGGGCGGATCATCGCCCGCCAGGTCACCGGCTACACCGATGCGGGCGCCTATTCGCGCCACTCGCCCTATGGCGCGCAGAAGGGGGCGGCGCACTATCCCGGCCCGTATACGATCCCGAACGTCTGGGTGGACACCTACTGCGTCTACACCAACCGGACGCCCTCCTCGGCCATGCGCGGCTTCGGCGTCACCATCGCCGACTTCGCGCTCGAAGTGCAGATGGACAAGCTGGCGCGGCTGATCGGCATGGACCCGCTCGAGTTCCGCTTCATCAACGCCTACCGCGACGGCGACATGAAGGCGCATCGCCAGCCGACGGAGGGGGCAGCCCTTGTCGAGTGCATGCAGGAAGCCTCGATCGCCGCCGGCTGGCCGGTGGCGGAGCGGTTCATGAAGATGTCGTCGAAACGCAGGGAGGCCTGAGATGGCGCTGAGACGCGGACGCGGCGTCGCCGCGATCAACTATCCGACCGGCATGAACCTCGGCGGCGACCCGAGCCAGGCGCTGGTGCATTCGACGCCGACCGGCGCCTTCATGGTGACCCTGTCCTCCGTCGACCTCGGCCAGGGGTTGCGGCAGGTGATGGCGCAGATCTGCGCCGAGACGATCGGCATCCCGACCGAGCAGGTGACGATCGACACCGCCGACACCGACACCGGTCCGCACTGCATGGGCACCTTCGCCTCGCGCGGTACGCACCGAATCGGCAACGCGGTGGCGCAAGCCGCGCGCGAGGCGCGGCAGGTGATGCTGGAAGTGGCGGCCGAGGCGCTGGAGGTGGATGCGGGCGACCTCGACACCGACGGCAAGGGCATGATCCACGTCAAGGGCGCGCCGCAGAAGTCGATCTCGGTGTTCGACACGGCGCTTGCGGCACATTTCAAATATGGCCGCTCGATTTCCGGGCGCGGCATGTTCCTTGTGCCGCGCTCCTTCCCCGAGACAGAGACCGGCGCGATGAAGCCGGCGACCTGCTACGCACATGCCTGCACGGTGGTCGATGTCGAGGTCGACGACGAGACCGGCGAGGTCGACGTCGTCTCGGTGAAGAACGTCTTCGAGGTCGGCCGCGCGCTCAATCCGCGCATTGTCGAGCAGCAACTCGTCGGCGGCTCCTGGATGGGCATCAGCCACGCGCTCTACGAGACGACGGAGCCCTACTATCCGGCGCGCGAGCACGGCGGGCGCGACTTCAATGAATATCTGATGCCGGGACCGGGAAACCTCGCCGAGACCGAGACGATCGTGCTGGAGCGGCCGGCGGCGGACGGACCTTATGGGGCGAAGGGCGTCGGCGAGATGTGCGCCAATCCGCAGATTCCGGCGGTGGCGAACGCCGTGTTCGACGCGGTCGGCGTGCGGATCGATTCGCTGCCGATCACGCCGGAAAAGATTTTGCGCGCGCTCAAAGCGCAGCGGGCGGCGGCGTAACGACGATGGAACTGCTTCCGTCCGCTGGCAGGTCCGGCGCATGAACGGCGCCGACTCCATCGCCTCCCCGGAAGCGGTCGCCGCGATGCTCAAGGGCGCGGACTACATCGCTGACGACGGCCTCTCCACGGCGATCTTCCTCGCGATCCGGCTCGGCAAGCCGCTGCTGCTCGAAGGCGCGCCGGGCGTCGGCAAGACGGAGGCCGCGAAGGCGATCGCCGCGGCGCTCGGACGCGAGGTGGTGCGGCTGCAGTGCTACGAGGGCATCGACGCCGCGCATGCGCTCTACGAGTGGAACTACCAGCGCCAGTTGCTTGCGATCCGGCAGGCGGGCGAGCGCGAGGTCGACATCTACGACGACCGTTTCCTCATCGACCGGCCGCTGATGCAGGTGCTGCGCGCGCCGGAGCGCCGCGTGCTGCTGGTCGACGAGATCGACCGTTCCGACCATGAGTTCGAGGCGCTCTTGCTGGAGTTCCTGTCCGACTTCCAGATCACCATCCCCGAGCGCGGCACGATCGCTGCTGCGACGCGGCCCGTGGTGATCCTGACCTCCAACCGCACGCGCGAGCTCGCCGAGGCGCTGCGGCGGCGCTGCGTCTACCACTGGATCGGCTATCCCGACGCGGCGCGCGAGGCGGAGATCATCATGCTGCGGGCCGGCGACGTCGCGCGGGAGACCGCGAGGGCAGTTGCAAACGCGGTGCGCGACATCCGCCGCCAGCCGCTCGCCAAGCCGCCCGGCATCGCCGAGGCGGTCGAGTGGGCGAATGCGGCGACGATGCTGGAAAAGTCCGGCAGTCCGTGGCCGGAAGCCTTCCGCCGCGCGATCGGCGTCGTGGTCAAGGATGAGGAGGACCTCGCCTGCCTCGCGCCCGAGCTCGATGCGATACTCGAGGAGGCGCTGGCATGAACGCCCTGCCCCGCGCCGCCCGCCCTTTTCCCGGCTTCGCCCGCCTCCTGCGCAGCTTCGGCTTCAGGATCGCGCCGGAGCAGGCCGAGGCCTTCATGCGCTCGATCACGCTGCTCGGGCCGCGCACGATCGACGACATCCGTCTCGCGGCGCTTGCAACCTTCGCCATCGATCCGGACCGGCGCGACGAGTTCGAGGTGCTGTTCCGCGCCTATTTTCACGGCGAGCAGAGCCTTGTCGCCGACGGCGACGACGAAGAGACGGAGGTCAAGGACGATCGCGGCCATCTCGAACAGACAGTGGCGGCACCCAGGCTGGAGGCGAGCGGCGCGCTCGCGTCCACGATCGACCGGGCCGGGACACGCAGCTTCCAGCGCGACGGAGACATGCTGGCGGAGCTGTGCCGCCAGCTCGCCGCCGCGCTGCCGAAGCGTCGCTCCTTCCGGTCGCAGCGGATGAACTCCGGCGGGGCGACCGACCTGCGCCGCGCGCTCAGGCTGATCGTGCGCGCCGACGGCGACGTGCCGGATCCTCCGCTGCGGCGGCGCAAGGTCGTTGCACGTCCGCTGGTGCTTCTGATCGACGTCTCCGGATCGATGAAACTGCATACGACCGACTATCTCGGCGTGGCGCATGCTGCCGTCCAGGCGGCAGACCGGGCCGAAATCTTCACCTTCGGCACCCGGCTCACCCGCATCACGCCCGCGCTGCGCGTCCGCGACCGCGCGCAGGCATTGGCGAAGGCGGCCGCGCTCGTCGACGACTGGGACGGCGGCACGCGGATCGGGCCGTCGCTTGCCGCCTTCCTTTCGGTGCCGCGCTACGCGGCCATGGCGCGGGGCGCATCCGTCGTGGTCCTTTCCGACGGGCTGGAGCGCGGCGGGCATGCCGAGATGGAGACCGCGTTCCGGCGGCTGTCGGCGAGCGCGTGCAGGTTGGCGCTGGCGACGCCGCTCGCGGGCGATCCGCGCTTTCGCCCGGAGACCGCGGCGCTGAAGGCGATCCTTCCCTGGCTGGACGATCTGGTGGACGGATCGTCGGTCGAGGCGCTGTCCGGCTTTCTTCTCTCGCTCGCCCGCCCCGCCCCCGACGCGGCGACACTCTGGAGGGCCTCATGACGCAGAGGATCATCGATTCCCACTTCCACGTCTGGCGGCAGGCAGACCAGCCCTGGCTGGTGGGGCCGATGGTGCCGCGCATCTTCGGGCCGCATGAGCCGATCCGCCGCGACTATCCGATGAGCGAATATCTCGCGGACCGCGCGGGCACCGGCGTCGAGAAGGCGGTCTATGTCCAGACCAACTGGGCGAAAGAGGATTTCGAGAAGGAGGCGGCCTGGCTGCAGGAGACCGCCGACGCGACCGGCTGGCCGCACGCCATCGTCGCCTATGCCGACATGACGGTGGACGACGTGCGCCCGCAGCTCGACCGGCTGAAAGCCTATCCGCGCGTGCGCGGCGTGCGCATGCAGTTGCACTGGCACGAGACCCCGCAGTTCCGCTTCGCCGCTTCGGCCGACCAGGTGATCGACGCGACCGTGCGGCGCAACGTGGCGCGGCTGAAGGACTATGGCTTCTCCTTCGACCTGCAGCTCTTCCCCGGCCAGATGCGCGACGGCGCGGTGCTGGTCGGCGAGAACCCCGGGATCGATTTCATCCTCACCCACACCGGCATGCTGGTCGATCATGAGGCGAAGACGGTGAACCCGTGGGAAGCAGGCCTTGCCGCCATGGCGGGCTTCGACAATTTCTCCGCCAAACTGTCCGGCCTCGGCACCTTCGTCCACCGCAACGATCCGGACCTGATCGCCTTCATCGTCGCGCGCGCCAACGCCATCCTCGGCAGCCAGCGACTGATGTTCGGTTCCAACTTCCCGATCGAGAAGCTGTGGACCAACTACCCGTCGCTTGTCGCCGCACATATCGCGGCCGCGGCGAAGCTTCCGCCGCAGGACCGGGAGAACATCTTCTGGAAGACGGCGGAACGGGTATATCGGCCGGTTTGACCGGCGCAGGCCGAGATGTCAGCCTTGCAGCAGCCTGATCGTTTCCGGCACGAACGCCTCGCCCTCGCCGCGGCCGACCAGGCCTTCGAGCGTTCGCGAGACGCCTTGGGCGACGAGATCCGCCGCGCCCAGGTCTTCCGCGAGCCGACGATAATAGGACAGGTCCTTGGCGGCATTGGCGATCGAAAAGCGCAGCTGCGCCGTCTCGCCGCTCGCGATGTAGGGACGCAGCCGCTCCAGCGCGACCCCGCCGCCGCCGCCCTTGGCGAGGCATTCGACCAGCGCGTCCATCGACACGCCGCCCTTGCCGGCGCAGGCCACGGCCTCGGCGATCAGCGTCACCGAGCCGAGCGAGACGAAATTGTGCAGGAGCTTGAGCTGGTGGCCGGTGCCGACCCCGCCGGCCTCGAAGATGTTCTCCGCAAAGGCCGAGAGCAGCGGCCTGACCCGCGCCACAGTTGCGGGGTCACCGCCGACGAGCAAGTTCAGCCTGCCCTCCTCCGCCTCCTTCGGCGTGCGGGTCATGGCGGCATCGACGAAATGCGCGCCCTTCTCCGCCACCTTGGCGGCAAGCGACACGGTCGAGGTGGGGTTGGCCGTCGAGCAGTCGATCACGACCATGCCGGGGCGCAGCGCCTCCAGCACCCGCCCGCTGCCCAGGAGCACGTCCTCGACCTGCGGCGTGCCGGTCACGCACAGGACGAGGATGTCGCTCGCGCCGGCAAGCTCCGCCGCCGTGTCGCAGCCCTGCGCGCCCGCGCGGTCGAGATCGTCCGTCGGCTGGTTGCCGGGATGGCGCAGGTAGCGCAGGCTCCAGCCCTTCAGCGCGATGTTCTTCGCGATCCCGTGGCCCATCAGACCCACGCCGATCATGCCGACCCGTTCATTCATCCGCAGTTCCTCGTTTCACGCAGCATCCCAACTGCTGCCGAGACGCCGTGGAAGGTTTGACCGAGCCTCGCGCAGCAGGCAAGACCCAGTCGCCCGACCGCATGGGCACAGGTACGTTGCCGTGGAAGAGGGTGGCCGCACCGTTGCCAGCCATCGGTTGTCGAAATGTGACGGAGTGCATGGTGCGGTGGATCGAATCCTTGCCTCTTCGGCAGGCGACGTTCCTAAGATCCGGCCGCAGCGTACTGTCCGAGCGCGACAAAGAGCAGAGCGACCGCAAGGAACTCGAGAGGAAGCCGCAGACGGCTCAACCTGATCCATTTTCTCGCCGCCCGGGACGTCGTGTCGGAATCGCCTACCGATCCCGCTTCGAACCGAATCGCCATTGGGATGAAATATGCAAACGACCAGATGCGGACGACGAGATGCGCGGCGAACGCGCACCATACCCAAAAGCAAACCGTGGGAAGGGACCACGTCGACCAGATGGCGGCGAGCAGTCCCAGCTCGAACAGCCCGTGGACAGGTCCCCAGAAAAGCTTTCGATTGATTCCTCCGCGGTCGGGCTGGATCATGGCCGGCATCTTCGGCCATGCCTTGTCGACCAGAAGGGTCTCGTAGAAGCCGCCGCCCAAACCTACGGTGCCGGCAATTGCGGGAGCCATGATTGAATAGAAGGCCGCGGGTTCGAACAATTTGTCCATCCCATGTGAGAACGGTTGCGGAGCATGACGATGCCTGCCGCACGCTATGCCTTCCCCGGCGAGCGTTCGCGCCGCGAACTGCACAGGGCGCTGGTCCTGCCTGCTTCGATCCGCTATCTTGATAACTACAATATCTTAATTATCGAGATACTTGAATGTCAAGAGACACTCTACACCGAGAACTCACCGACGCGATCAGACGAGCGAGCGCGCAATCGCTGCTCGTCAGCCAGGCCGTCGCGGCACAGGTCAAACTGAACACTACGGATATGGAATGCCTGGACATTCTTGAGATGCGGGGACGGGCGAGCGCAGGCGAGCTTGCGCAGTGGACCGGCCTGACGAGCGGCGCGGTGACGGCGCTCCTGGATCGGCTCGAGCAGGCCGGCTTCATACAACGCCTACCCGATCCCACAGATCGCAGGCGCGTGCTGGCGGCACCGCAGGCCGAAAAGATGCGCGAATTGTTTCGGATCTACGCTCCGCTTCAGGAAAAAATGGAAGCCCTCTACGAAGACTACGACGAGGAGCAGTTGGAACTCATCATCGGTTTCATGAACAAGGCGCATGCCGTTTCAGTCGATTTTGTCGGCGCCCTCAAGAAACCGGAGCCTGGATTTCCCGGACCGCGGAATGTGACGGCCGAGAACATCAGATCCGGCGCCGAACCAACAGCCGAACAAAGGGAATAGGCAGCGGGACCTGCGAACGGCTGCGAGCTGGAAGTGAGCTAAGGGAACGTGCCCGGCTCCGGCGCGCACGGCGAGCACTCAGGAGCCGGTAGCCTTCTTCGCTCTCGTTCGAACGGTCCTCAGACGGGGATGATGCATTCGAATGGCGTCCCGGCCGTCGTTCTTGGCTTCGTATAGCGCGAGGTCCGCGCGGCTCAGGACGGTGCTGAGATCGTCCTGATAGCCGCAATTGTAGATCCCGAAGCTTGCGGTGGCGAGCGGGAGGTCCTGGCCCTGGAGCGTTTTTGAAAGATCCTTCTGGAACGACACGGTGATCTCGTGCGCCCGGTCGGCGCCCTCGCCGGCGAGCAGTACGGCGAATTCCTCTCCCCCGATGCGTCCAACGACGGCATCCGGAGGCATCGTCTCCATGAGAGTTCGGCCGAATGCGCGGATCACCGCGTCGCCCGTCGCGTGGCCGAGCGTGTCGTTGATCTGCTTGAAACGATCGATGTCGGCGACGATCATCGTCAGACGCAGCGTCGAACGGTCGGGCGCCTGGAGGAGGTGCAGCGACTGCTCCTCGAAGCCACGGCGGTTGAGGCAGCCCGAGAGCTTGTCGAGACGGGCCTCCAGCTTGAGCTCCTTCATCAGGACGACTGCCAGGCCGACGAGCAGCGACAAGGCGGCGAACACGGCCAGGATGGGGGAGCCGAGACGCGTGGTGTTCCAGTAGATCGAATTGTGAAGCGCGTTCTGGTCCGCGTAGAAATTGCCTTCCCACATCACCTGCAGGGGACGCCAGGAAAAGTTGAGGAGCGCGAGGGTCGAGACCGCGATGGCGAGGGACCTGCCCCATCCCCGCGATCGCGAGCGGAAGGTGGCGATCAGCGTCACCAGGGACATCACGGCATGCGAGACGTTCATCACATGGATGCGGGCGGTCAGGTCGTTGTCGGCATAGAGCCACCACAGGATGGCGCCGACCGTCGCGAGAGCAGTGAGGCCGAGTGCTAGCAATGGCACCTTGCCGCCCGCCGTCTCGATGACCGCGACGCAGATCAGTGTTACGGCCGACAGAAATGCCAGGTTCGTGAACAGGTTCGAAAGCCGGGATAGGCATCGCAGGGACGATGTCCTGAAGCACGAACGCCACGGCGAACGCGAAGAGCCCGATCGCAGCCGTCCGCATGGCGTCCGCGCTCGGCCGATGATACCAGATGATCAACATCGCCGAAGCCAGGATGCAGGCGATGGCCGGATTGAGCAGCAGGACATAGACATTCGTCGACACGAAGCACCTCCGAACGGCCCGTTTTACGGGACCTGTTGCTTGCTCCCCGCTAACCGTCGACGCGGCTTTTTAGTCAAATTTTAAGCGTGATGCCCGCGGTGCATCTACATCCGCCGGGGCGCCAAGACAATGACCGGCCTCGCCGCACCGTAAATCTGACATTGACAGCCATCCGACGCGGCGCAGACCGCCGCTTAGTCGCGCGATGCTTAACCTACCTGCCTGTCGCGGGGCGGGTTGTTGCCGGTCCGCTTCTGGCTGCGGGGAAATCCGTCATTCAACGCTCTTGGCGCTCGCACGGGAGGCGCGTGACGTCAACCACGGTCAGCGCGCCATGGTCGGTGCCTGACTGAAGCGGGTTGTCTTTTGAAAGGCCTGCGGCGCTTCAGGTATGCTTTGCGGTGTCGCCTGTAACCAGGGTGTCCGGTCGCGCATCGCCCGGCCGGGAATGTCCCTGCACCGGTTGCAAGCCCGTTACCTCATAGGTCCATACCCTGAATGCCTTGAGAACATGCGGGCCGAATGAGTTGACAAGCGGTATGTCGGTCGCGTCGCGGCCGCGCGACACGACGATCCGGCCGATACGGGGCACGTTGTTGCGGGGATCGAAGGTGTGCCATTCGCCATCGAGGAACACTTCCATCCACGCGCTGAAGTCCATCGGGTCGACGACCGGGACGCCGATATCGCCGAGATGACCGTTGACGTAGCGCGCGGGGATGTTGAGGCATCGGCAAAAGGTCACTGCCAGATGCGCGAAGTCGCGACAGACGCCGACGCGTTCGTTGAAGGTCTCGAAAGCCGTGCGTGTCGACCTCGCCTGCATGTAGTCGAAGCGGATGTGGTCATGGACAAAGTCGCAGATCGCCTGCACGCGCCCCCAACCGGCGGGGATTGTGCCGAACAGATCCCAGGCGATCTGGCTGAGACGGTCAGTCTCGCAGTAGCGGCTTCCCATCAGGTAGACGAGGCAACCGTCCGGCAGCTCCGGGACCGCGAGTTCGCGTGCGTCTGGCACCACCCTGTCCAGCTGTCCGTCGTCCCAGATCGTCGCATCGCCCCACATGGTCAGGTCGCCGGCAGGCGCGACCAGCCTCCGGCAGCGGTTGCCGAACAGATCGCGGTAGGTCGAAATGGGAACATCGGGTGTCGTGAACGTCGTCTCCGGCACCCTGATGTCGGCCGCGCGATCTTCGTGCACGGATAGCAGGCACACCAGCGCGGTTGGCTGCTGGCAGGTCAACGTGATCTCGTAGCCGTAGCGGATCAGCATCGAATGATGCCTCATCGGAAATCGATGGCAGTAAGCGTGTAGGAGGCGCGTCGGCCATTGGAATAGGCCTCGCGCGCGACGTCCTGGATCGAACTGCGCGCTGAGTCGAAAGCGGCAAGGAAATCACTCTCTGACCGGGGCGTCCTTCCGGACTGTGCGAGCGCGGTGGTCTCGACAAAGAACGGCACTTCGAACATGCCGTCATGGCCGATAAAGCGAACAGCGTTGCGCACCTCGTCGAAGCTGCGGCTCGGGTTGGGAAATTCGAGGGTCACCGTTGGCATTCCTCTGCTGTATGTGATGCGGTCCGGATGACGGACATCAGGCTGCCTCCATCTCGGCGGCGCGATTGGTTGCGGCGATTGAGCGACAGCATGCCGTCGGTTGCCGCCTTTCGGCTCAGGCCGACCATCGCGATGCCGCCGATACGCGCCGGGACGCCAGTGAAGACATGATAGACGGTCCAGGACCGATCCATTTCGACCCGCCGGCCATAGTGATGGTCCAAGGAATCACGGCACTGCGCGCCGCCCTCGTTTTCCCATACGTCGATGGCGAAGGCTGCGGCATCTTGCTGCCGCTCGGCGTCGTTGTCGTGGGCATTCATGATCGTTGTCTTTCTTCATCGGATGCGTCGGCCTCGACCGCGCCGGCATAGAGCACCGCGCCGGCCGCATCGGTGATCGTCATCGCGTCGGGTCGTTGCGGCATGTCGAGCGTTTCCGAAAGTCGTCGCGCGACTTCCACGGCATCGTCGAGGTCGGCCGCTTCCGTGGTCTCGCGACCGACCACGGCGTGCGCATCATCCACATCCCGGGTGCGATAGAATTCGACCACGACGTGCATCGTCATCCTTCCTCGCCCGCAGGAGCATCTTGAACTCAGTTTCTACCCTTGCCGCCAGGTCCATTGGCATTTGCGGCAACCTTGACCTGGCTCCCGAAGCTGCTTTCCGGCTTGGACGGAGCCTTCTCCTGCTTCGGCTTTCTGATCTCGCGACTGCTTCGCTTCTGACCCTTAGCCATCTCCGAACGTCCTTTCGATGAGCGTTGCGCCGCCGCCGGATTGCGACATGTCGACCGGCTCGAGGCTGTCTTGCGTTGTCACCCGCTCATGACGCTCGTCATCGTTGCGGATGCGATACTGGAGCGAATCTCCTCGCGGCGGCAATGTGCCGGTGATGCGGTAGATTTCTGCATGTTGAGGCAGCCTGCCAAATCCGCCTCGCAACCGGACAGCCTGACCGATCGTGAAGAGATGGGTAGGAGACTCGTGTCGGGCGCGGCGGGCTGTTGGCCGGCTGGAGCTCGTCGATATCATGACCTCTGGTGATCCTTTTCAAGTGCGGCGTCGAGAACGGCAGGATCGATCGGCGCCATCTGATGTGTGTGGCCATCGATGCCGATGGCCGGCAGGTGAATAAAGGCGCCTACACGTCTCCAGGCGAGGCGGGAGGATATCTCCAGCAGTTCTTCATCGTGGTCCACACGATAGTCGCCGGCGGGCTGCGGGGCGTTGAAACCGGCCAGCATGAAGGGTGCGGAGAATCGGACGACGGTTTGCGTCGTGCGCATTGTCATGGGTCGATACCTCCGCGAAAAGGGCGCGAACGCGCCTCCCGCATCATCCCATTCGAACCGGAACGAACCTCCGTGCTGCCAGTACATCCGTGGTCAGCCGCGGGATTCATTCCCATGTTCGAACAGAGCGATATGCGCGCCGGATCGGCGCTAAATGCATTCGCTATCGAGAATTCGGTGGTGAATGGCGGGTCGTAGTCTCTGACACCGCGAAGCCAAATCGGCCAAATCAACGAGATTCATATATGGACTAAGATCGCGCCTCCTGCAAGGCGATCAGCATTTTTATTTATTTCTGCGCATGCAGCAAAATAAATCTCCGGAAAAATATTTCTGAAATCCGATCGAATTTCCTTTTGACGAGGATGGGTGCGACAGCCTGATTGATCAATATTCTTAGGCCTTCGAAATAATTCTGGCACTCCTATCATTCGAGTGCCAAAGCCGCTATGTATCTGAAGCGGTCGCCCTATGCGCCGACCCCAGAAAGAATTCTCATGAAATTCCGGCCCCTCCATGACCGCGTCGTCCTGCGACGTGCGGACGGCGAACTCAAATCCAAAGGCGGGATCATCATCCCCGACACCGCGAAGGAAAAGCCGCAGGAAGGCATGGTGATCGCCGTCGGCCCGGGCTCCCGTGACGAAAGCGGCCAGTTGGTTCCCCTCGACGTCAAGGTGGGCGACCTGATCCTGTTCGGCAAGTGGTCCGGCGCCGAGGTCAAGCTCGACGGCGAGGAACTCCTGATCGTGAAGGAGTCCGACATCATGGGCATCGTCGAGAAGACCGAAGCGGCCACCAGCAAGGCCGCCTGAGCGGCCTATACCCGATCTCAAGACCGAACTGGACGAACATCATGTCTGCCAAGGAAATCAAATTCGCCGGCGAAGCCCGCGACCGCATGTTGCGCGGCGTCGAACTGCTGAACAATGCGGTCAAGGTGACGCTCGGGCCGAAGGGACGCAACGTCGTCATCGACAAGGCCTATGGCGCACCGCGCATCACCAAGGACGGCGTCACCGTCGCCAAGGAGATCGAGCTTGCCGACAAGTTCGAGAACATGGGCGCACAGATGGTGCGCGAGGTGGCATCCAAGACGAACGACCTCGCCGGCGACGGAACCACCACTGCAACGGTGCTCGCGGCCTCGATCCTGCGAGAGGGTGCCAAGCTTGTCGCCGCCGGGATGAACCCGATGGACCTGAAACGCGGCATCGACATTGGCGTCGCGGCCGTCGTCAAGGAGATCCAGTCACGCGCCAGGAAGGTCAAGTCGTCGGCTGAGATCGCGCAGGTCGGCACGATCGCCGCCAATGGCGACGGGACCATCGGCGAGATGATTGCGAGGGCGATGGACAAGGTCGGCAATGAGGGTGTGATCACCGTCGAGGAAGCCAAAACGGCCGAGACCGAACTCGACGTGGTCGAGGGCATGCAGTTCGATCGTGGCTACCTCTCTCCCTACTTCGTCACCAATGCCGAGAAGATGCGCGTGGAACTGGATGATCCTTACATCCTCATCCACGAGAAGAAGCTCGGCAATCTGCAGGCCATGCTGCCGATTCTGGAAGCCGTGGTGCAAGGCGGAAAGCCGCTGCTGATCATTTCCGAAGACGTCGAGGGCGAGGCGCTGGCCACGCTGGTCGTCAACAAGCTGCGCGGCGGTCTCAAAGTTGCGGCGGTCAAGGCT
Source organism: Mesorhizobium sp. J428 (assembly GCF_024699925.1). Classification (NCBI taxonomy): domain Bacteria; kingdom Pseudomonadati; phylum Pseudomonadota; class Alphaproteobacteria; order Hyphomicrobiales; family Phyllobacteriaceae; genus Mesorhizobium; species Mesorhizobium sp. J428. The sequence goes on along the minus strand of NZ_JAJOMX010000001.1, from coordinate 4,119,705 downwards.
CCCGGTTTCGGCGATCGCCGCAAGGCCATGCTGGAAGACATCGCCGTGCTGACTGCCGGCCAGCTGATTGCCGAAGACCTCGGCATCAAGCTCGAAAACGTCACGCTCGATATGCTCGGCCGTGCCAGGCGCGTCGTCATCGAGAAGGATACGACGACGATCATCGACGGTTCCGGCGACAAGACCGGGATCGCTGCGCGCATCGCTCAGATCAAGGCGCAGATCGAGGAGACCACCTCGGACTACGACAAGGAAAAGCTGCAGGAGCGGCTGGCGAAACTCGCCGGCGGCATCGCGGTCATCCGCGTCGGCGGCGTGACCGAGGCCGAGGTCAAGGAGAAGAAGGACCGTATCGACGACGCGCTGAACGCCACGCGCGCGGCTGTCGAGGAAGGCATCGTGCCGGGCGGGGGCGTGGCGCTGCTGCGCGCCAGGACCGTGCTGACCTCGCTGACGGGCGCCAACGCCGACGTGACCGCCGGCATCTCAATCGTGCTCAGAGCGCTGGAGGCTCCGGTCCGGCAGATCGCCGAGAACGCCGGCGTGGAGGGCTCGATCGTCGTCGGCAGGCTGACCGACAGCAAGGACCGCAACCAGGGCTTCGACGCCCAGACCGAAACCTATGTCGACATGATCAAGGCCGGCATCGTCGATCCGGCAAAGGTCGTCAGAACCGCACTTCAGGACGCCGGCTCGATCGCCTCCCTGCTGATCACCGCCGAAGCGATGATCGCCGACATTCCCGCGAAAGATTCCGCGCCCGCCGCCGGGAATGGCGGCATGGGCGGATACTGAGAACAGTGCCTGAACCGTTCGGCCGGCGCGGCCGGACGAAGCAATCCTCACCACAATCTGGAAGGAAGATCTCCATGGCCACGCAAAGCACCACAAAACCATCCCTCTCCCGCCGATGGGAAGACTACCAGCCTTCGAAGACCGTTCTGGTCTGGGCATGTATCGCGGCGATGATCGCCACGATTGTCGTCGGGTTCAGCTGGGGCGGCTGGGTCACCGGCGGCACCTCGCAAACCATGGCGAAAGCGGCCGGTGACACGGCCCGCGGAGAGCTGGCATCCGCCATATGCGTTGAACGGTTCAACGCGGCACCGGATTCCGCGGCGAAACTCGCCGAGTTCAAGGTGATCACTGACATCTACAAGAAGCGGCAGTTCGTCGAAGCCGGTGGCTGGGCGACGATGCCCGGACAGACCACGCCTGACAGGCGCGGTGCCGAAGCCTGCGCCACCGCCCTGTCGGCATAGAAACACCTATCTCGGCGGCGCTCGGCTTCACGCCCGAGCGCTCCCGCGAAGGGAAAGGATTTCAGTCATGATCTCGTTTGAGAAGAAGCCGAATCCGCAGCAACCGCCTGAGCAAGTCGACGACAATCGCTTCGAGCAGATCAGGAAGGCAGCGGCTGAACGGCACCGCAAGTCGGACACCGACGGCACACGTCGCCGCGACCGCCAGAAGGCCGAGGACAACAGATTGGTCTGAGGTGCATATCGAGCTCGGAAAGGCAGGCGCCGATGCGATATCGCGATCGAATGAAGGCAGAACCGTCCCTCTGGCTCCTGATGTTACTGGTCGGTGGAGTTGCTGCAACGATCGTCTACATGGTTCTGACCAGCATTAACTATTGACTGAGGTGCAGGCCAGCCTCACCGATCCACGCCGACATTGGGATGACGGATGGGCATGGGGATGCGATCAGCATATCTCCGGTATCCAGCCGCCCGCCCAGCTCACGTTACTGATCGTAGAGGCGCGGCCGGTCCGTTTTCGGCCCCGATCCAGCCTTCAATTCGGCGCTCAGTGTGGGAGCGAGCCTAGCCTCTAACCCCCAGCCGCGTCATCTTCTCCCACAGCGTCGAGCGGCCGATGCCGAGCAGTTCTGCAGCCTTGATGACCTGGCCATCGGTCTGTTCGAGCGCCCGCTCGATCTGCCGGCGCTCTGCCGCGTCGCGGACGTCGGCCAGCGGGAGGAAACCTGGTCTGGCCTGCTTTCCCGGACGATCCGGAAAGAGATCGCCCGGCATGATCCATTCCGACGCCGTCAGTGCCACGGCGCGGTCGACGCGGTTGCGCAGCTCGCGAACGTTGCCCGGCCACGGGTGTGAAAGCGCTGCTTCTTCTGTCAAGGCGCTGAAGCCGCGGATGCGGGCGTCGGAGCGAGCGGCGGCATTTTCAAGAAAGCGGTCGAGCAGCCAAACGATGTCCTCCGGCCGCTGCCTGAGCGGCGGGATGTCGACCGGAAGCACGGCGAGCCGGAAGTAGAGGTCCTCGCGGAAGCCGGATGCCTGGCCAGGCGCCAGGGCGCGATGCGTGGCCGCGACGATCCGGGCGCGAAAGGGGACGGCTGCCTCGCCGCCGAGGCGGGTGAAGGATTCGCTCTCGATCAGGCGCAGGAGCTTGGCCTGAAGTGCTGGCGGCATGTCGCCGATCTCGTCGAGGAAGAGCGTGCCGCCCCGAGCGCGCTCGGCGTAGCCGAGATGCCTCTGGTGTGCGCCGGTGAAGGAACCCTTCTCGTGGCCAAACAGCTCGCTTTCCAAGAGATCGGCGGGGATCGCGGCGCAGTTCACCGCGACGAAGGGCTGCTCCGCGCGGGCCGAGACCTGATGCAGGAGCCGCGCCGCGACCTCCTTGCCGGATCCGGTCTCACCGGTGATCAGCACCGGCAGGTCATGCGCAGCGTAGCGATGAATGAGGTCTTCGGCGTGCTGGATCGCCGGCGACTGCCCAAGCACGTATTCCCTCAGCCGTATGCCGGAGCGCGTGCTCCGCCGGCCAGTGGCGATCCGCTTCAGGAAATCGTCCATGGCGAACGGCTTGGTCATGAAGTCGACCGCTCCGGAGCGCATGAGGCGGACGGCCTGGTCGATCTCGGCAAAGCCCGTGACGAACAGGAACGGAGGCGCGTTCGGCTGCCGAGTCATTTGCTCGAACACCGCCTCGCCGGACATGTCCGGCAGTCGTATGTCGCAGATCACGAGGTCGAGGGAGCCGGCGAGGCGGCCCAGTCCCGCGACAGCCTCGCCCCCGGTCTGCCACCAGGTGACGTCCCAGCCTTCAAGCTCCAGTCGCTGGACGATGGAACCGCCCATGACGGGATCGTCCTCGACCAGTCCGACGTGGGCGCGTTCAGGCAGCATGGCTGCGTTCATTCCGTGTTTCCTCCGGGATCGGCAGAATCAGGGTCACGACCGACCCTCCCGATGGTCTTGGATCGACGCTGGCCTTTCCTCCGCAGGCGTCGACCATGCGGCGGACCATCCATAGACCCAGTCCTCGTCCGGCACGCACCGCAGGTCCGGGATCGTCATCGCTCAGCATTGCGATCGAATCCCTTGGCATGCCCGGACCTTCGTCGGAGACCGAAATCTTCAGCCGTTCCGTCGTCCGATCGACGCCCAGGCCGATTGTGCCGCCCTCGGGTGTAGCGGCGCTGGCGTTGAGCAGCAGGTTCAGGACCGCCTGCCGCACCGGGCCGCCGGGGATCGTCGCGGCGACCTCGGCCGGCCAGTCGACCCGCCAGTCCAGCCTCTGCCGGCGTCGGCGCAGCTCAGGCTTCATGAGCACCCTGACGTCCTCCAGATCGTCGGCGCTGAGCGGCCGGGCGGATCGTTCGGGCCGATAGGTCGCGAGTGCCGCCTCGACGACCTCGCGGATACCGTTCAGCCCGCGTTCGATCAGGCTGATCGACGTGTCGCGCACGCCCGGCGTCCGCCCATGCGTCTTCAGCGTGTCGATGGCGTTGAACAGCCCGCCGAGCGGGTTGTTGATTTCGTGCGCCATGCCGGAGGCGAGGCGTCCGAGGCTCGCCAGCTTCTCCTCCTCGGCCAATTGCATCGCAAAATTGGCGCGTTCCCGTTCGGCATGCACCAGCGCGTTATAGCCATTGAAGAGGCTCGCGACCTCGCCACCGCGCGACGGAAACTCGCGCGACGAGATGGGCTCGGCAACGCCGTTGGCGGCCGCGCGCATGTGATCCTCCAGAACCCGCATCGGCTCGATCATGCGGCGGACCAGCAGGAAGCCGCCGAGCGAGAAGATGGCGGCGAGGACGCCGTTGGTGACAAGTAGCGTCGCCAGGATCTCGCGGCGCTCGGCGAAGATATGAGAGGCATCGAAGGCGGTGTGGATCGCACCGATCTTCTGGCCCTGATAGACGAGGTCGCGGAAGGCGAAGCCGGTGTCCGCCTCGCGGTCGAAGGTCACGGTGTGCGCGCCGTAGCGCGACGCATAGGCCTCCGGAAGCGCCGAGAAGGACGGGATGCGGGTCGGGTCCGTGGCTGCGATTACCTTGCCGTCGGCACCCGTGACGACTGCCTCGATCGGCGACAGCGCCTGGTAGGATTTCTGGGAACGGTCGAGCGCGTCGAAGACTTCCCAGACGTCGCCACGCAGAACGGCCGGCAGAATGGCAGCGGTCAATCCGTCGAGATAGCTGCCGGCAAGACCATCGATGAAGGCTTCTTGCGTGCGGGACAGGCGGTCGAGCACCCGCTCCGAGATCACCGCGCTGATCGCCACCATCAGGAGTGCCACCAGGATGGGCACGCGGTACGAGACCGGAATGGCGCGGAAGCGACCGAAGAACCTCATCCGAACCGCCTCACAGTATCGACCTTGGCGGCAATCGTGTCGAAGAGCGCCGGCTCGGCAGCGACGAAGCCGTCGAGCCGCAGCAGCGCCAGGACCTTGCGGCCCTCCTCGTGACGGTCCATCGCCGTCAGCGCAGCCTTGAGACGGGCGATCCGCGGGTCGCCGGCAAGCGCCCTGGGCGAGGCCACGGGCGGAAAGCCGAGCCATTCGGACCGGCGCACGATCCGCGTCTGGTTAACGAGGTCCGGCTCCATCTCGCGCGTCACGTCCCAGACATAACCGTCGACGCTGCCGGACTGGGCAAGCCCCGACGCGACTGCGCGGATCACGTTACGGTGGCCGTAGGTGTAGAAGGTGCGGGCGAAGAAGCCTTCCGGTTTCAACCCGTTCTCGGCCAGAAGCGCGCGGGTCACGAGGAAGCCGGAATTGGAGTCCGGGTCGGAAAAGGCGTGGATGTCGCCCTTCAAGTCTTCCCATCGGTCGACAGGCCTGTCGGCGGCGGCGATCAGGTAGGACTGGTAGAGCGGCTTGCCATGCCAGGACGGCGCGGCAACGAGATCAAGATCCGACTTGAACTGGACATAGGGATAGCCGCAGATCCACGCCGCATGGAGCTGGCCCGCGACGAGCAGCGCCGTGATCTCCTGATAGGTCCGTCGGCTGACCAGTTCAACCGGCTCGCCGATCGCCTCGGTCAGGTAGGCGCGAAGGAGTGCCAGCAGTTCGAGGTCGTTTGACAGAAAGACCGGCGTCAGACCGAACTTGAACCCGTCCTGAGCGGTGGCACGGGGCGGCGCAAGTGCAAGAGAAAGCGCGGCGCTGCCGATCAGTGCAAACGCCGATCGACGGTTGAATACCTGGCTCGTGGCTGGGTACGTACGAACAAGAACTCCATCCTCCCTGAGCCGACAGACTAACGCTCCAGGGCATCGAAATCGACCGGAATCCTACACTTCTGGGCTACGTCCGGGTTTCCGGACCAACGGCGGCGCAGCATGTCCGGAAATCCGGACGCGACCAATTCGCGCCTGCCGTAAGACGCTGGATTTGGAGGGTGCCGGCCCGTTTCCCGCGACTGGCACCCTCCTTGCACCATCCCAACCGTACCCAGTCGCGAACCAGGGAGGATGGGATGGATAGGTGCAACAAATTGGTCGATGTCGGTCGCCGACAGTTTCTTCGCGGCGGCGCGCTTGCGGCCGCGGCCACGGCGACGTCAGTGGCTCTTCCGGCAGCGCCGGCAAGGGCCCAGGTGGCGCTCGCGCGTCTCGACTATCCGTCGAACCGCCTCGGCAACGTCGCCGACCTCAAGCCGAACGAGCCGTTCGACGTGACATATCCGGACGAGAACGCGCCGGGCGTGCTCCTGAAGCTCGGCACGTCGGTCGAAGGTGGCGCAGGCCCCGACGGTGACATCGTCGGCTTTTCCACCATCTGCCCGCACAAGGGCTTCCCGCTCAACTACGTCGCCGCTGACCGGACGCTGAACTGCCCCGGCCACTACTCCCGCTTCGATTGCGAGGCGGGCGGACAGCAGATCTGGGGCCAGGCCACGCAGAACCTGCCGCAATACGCGCTGAGGGTGGACGAGAAGGGCGACATCTACGCCGAGGGCGTCGACGAGCTTCTCTACGGCCGCCTGTCGAACGTGCTCTGAGGGAGGAAACCATGGCTTACAAGCGACATATCGATCGCCTGCCGATCATCCCGGCGGATGCGAAGAAGCACAATGTGACCTGCCACTACTGCATCGTCGGCTGCGGCTACCATGCGTACATGGCCGGTGAACAAGCAGGGCGGCATCGACGCCGCCGCCAACGCCTTCGGCGTGAACCTCGCCGAGCAGCAGCCGGCCGACACCGACGCCTGGTATGCGCCGTCGATGTACAACGTCGTGAAGCAGGACGGGAAGGACGTCCATCTCGTCATCAAGCCGGACCACGGCTGCGTGGTGAATTCCGGCCTCGGCTCCGTGCGCGGCGCGCGTATGGCCGAGAACCGCCGCTCCGACAAGACCGGCACCCAGCAGCAGCGGCTGACCGAGCCGATGGTCTGGCGCTACGGCACCTGGCAGCCGACCAGTTGGAACGACGCGCTCGACCTCGTCGCGCGCGTCACCGCCCGGGTCATCGACAAGGACGACGAGAACGACCTGTTCGTCTCGATGTTCGACCATGGCGGATCGGCCGGCGGCTACGAGAACACCTGGGGCACGGGCAAGCTCTATTTCGGATCGATGAAGGTCAAGAACTGCCGAATCCACAACCGTCCGGCCTACAATTCCGAGGTCCACTCCACCCGCGACATGGGCGTCGACGAACTGAACTACGCCTACGAGGACTACACGCTGACCGACACGATCATGCTGGTGGGAACCAACCCGCTCGAATGCCAGACCAACCTGTTCTTGAACCACATGGTGCCGGGGATGCGGAACGGCGCAAAGGTGATCATCGTCGATCCGCGCCGCACCGTGACGGCAAACGCCTGCGAAGTGGAGGCGGGCGCGGAGAACGTGCTGCATCTGGCGATCAAGACCGGCACGGACCTGGCGCTGTTCAACACGCTCTTCACCTACATCGCCGACCAGGGCTGGGTGGACAAGGACTTCATCGCCGCCTCGACTTTGCAGGGCGACATTGCGGTTCCGCAGGACGAACAGCATCCGGCGGCGCTCGGCTCGTTCGAGATGGCGCGGGCCAAGGGCAAGATGTCACTGGCCGAGGGTGCGTCGATCACCGGGCTTGCAGAAGCCGACATCGTCAAAGCAGCCGAGTGGATCGCGAAACCGAAGGAAGACGGCTCACGCCGCAAGTGCGCCACGGGCTACGAGAAGGGCATCATCTGGGGCAACGACAACTATCGCGTCATCGGCGCTCTGGTGAACATCGGCCTGGCGACCGGCAACATCGGCCGCGAGGGCGGTGGCGTCTGCCGCCTGGGCGGCCACCAGGAAGGCTACTTCCGTCCCTCGGACGCGCATGTCGGGCGGCCCGCGCCCTATATCGACCAGCTGATCATCGCCGGGCACGGCAAGGTGCATCACATCTGGGCCAACGATCACTATAAGACGACGCTCAACGCGACCGAGTTCAAGCGCGAATACAATCGCCGGACCAACATGGTGAAGGACGCCATGGACGCTCATGCGGGCGCGACGCGGGAAGAACTCGTCGAGGCGATCGTCGGCGCGATCAACGCGGGCGGGCTGTTCTCGGTCAACGTGGACATCATCCACAGCCAGATCGGCCAAGCCGCTCACGTCATCCTGCCGGCGGTCGAATCCGGCGAGATGAACCTGACCTCCATGAACGGCGAGCGCCGGATGCGCCTCGTCGAGAAATACATGGACGGCCCGGGCAACTCTAAGCCGGACTGCCTGATCGCGGCGGGCCTCGCACAGAACCTGGAGCGGGTGCTGCGGGAGGATGGCCGCGACGCCTATGCCGACCAGTTCAAGGGTTATGACTGGAAGACCGAGGAAGACGCCTTCATGGACGGCTATCACTCCGGCAATCCGGAAGTGACCTACGACCGGCTGCGCGCCATGGGCAACAACGGAGTGCAGGAGCCGGTGGTCGGCTTCGAGAACGGCCAACTTGTCGGCACCAAGCGCCTCTACACCGACGGGAAGTTCACCCGCCACGGCCGCGAGGATGGCAAGGCGCTGTTCTGCGGCGGCGAGTGGCGCGGGCTGCAGGCGCCCGGCAAGGCCTACCAGAGGGACAACTACGCGTTCCTCATCAACAACGGCCGCGCCAACGTCATCTGGCAGAACTGGTTCCTGGATAAGGCCAACGACTTCGTCTCCGACCGCTTCCCGATCCCGTATATCGAGATAAACCCGGAGGACATGGCCGAACTCGGGGTCAAGGCCGGCGACCTGGTCGAGGTCTTCAACGACGTCGGCGCGACGCAGGCGCTGGTCTATCCGACGCCGACCGCGCGGCGGAAGGAGACCTTCATGGTATTCGGCGCGCCTAACGGCGCCCAGGGCAACATCGTCAATGCGGGGACGAACGAGCTGATCCTGCCGAACTACAAGCATACCTGGGCCAACATCCGAAAAATCTCGGATGCGCCGGCCTCGGCGGCGGACCTGTCGTTCAAGTCCATGGAATACAGCGCGGGCTGACCGCCGCGCCTTGCGCCGCCGGGCCACGCCAGCCCGGCGGCGTCGTCAGCATCAGACCGGAGTGCATCGTGAAATCATTGACCGCCAAAACCGTGGCGACGGGAGCTTTTGTCCTCGTCGCAACCATGGCTTACGCCCAGGACATCGAGGCCGGTAAGGCCGCCTTCAGGAAGTGCGTCGCCTGCCACGCAACCGATACGACGACCAACAAGGTCGGCCCGCATCTCGGCGATGTGATCGGCCGGACAGCCGGCACCGTCGAAGGCTTCAACTACTCGAAGGCCATGAAGGACGCTGGCGCCGCCGGTCTCGTCTGGGACGATGCGCACCTGACCGAATATCTTGTCGCGCCGAAGGCCAAGGTTCCGGGCACGAAGATGGCATTCGCCGGCATCAAGAAGCCGGACGAACTCGCCAACCTCGTCGCCTATCTCAAGACCCTGCCGGAGTGACCATGACAGTGTCTGCCCTTGCTCTTCCGGATCATTGCGAAGCCGGCGCGACCGGGGCGGTCATTCCCGTCGACATCGCCGCGGCCAAGGCGATCGCTACGGCGGTTCCGGTGGCGGAAACAGAAATGCTCGACCTGCTCGCCGCGATCGGACGTGTGACCGCTTCGGATGTACGCGCGAGCCGGGACCTTCCGCCGTTCGATGCCTCCGCGATGGACGGGTACGCGGTGATGTCGAACAGCTTCGCGGGACAGGGGCCGTGGCGGCTCGAGGTGACGGGGCGCATTGCGGCGGGCGACAAGCCCACGCAATCCTTCGAAAGCTCGGTCCGCATCCTGACCGGGGCGCCGGTCCCGCACGGTTTCGACACCGTCGTCATGCAGGAGAAATGCCGTCTCGACGGCGACGCCATCGTCATCGACCAGAAGCCGCGTACAGGCCAGAATGTGCGGATCACCGGAGAAGACGTGCGCCGGGGCGAGCTCCTGCTGAATGCCGGTATCACGCTGAAACCGCAGCACCTCGCACTCCTCGCCGGTCAGGGAATGGCCGCGATCGACGTTCGCCGGAAGGTCCGCATCGGACTGATCTCGACCGGTGCCCGAACTGCGCGAGCCGGGTGAGCTGCTTCATCCCGGCCAGATCTTCAACTCGAACCGCGCGATGCTGCGCGCCAGCCTCGATGCGTGCCGCTGGGCCGAGGTGCTCGACTTCGGCATCGTGCCCGATACGCGCGCCGCGATCGCCGCAACTCTGGCCGACGCAGCCGCGCGATGCGACGCAATCATCACCACGGGCGGCGTGTCCGCCGGAGAGGAAGACCACGTCACCTGGGCTGTCGGCTCCAGCGGCGGCATGCTCGACGTGATGAAAGTCGCCATGCGGCCCGGCAAGCCGGTGAAGGTGGGACGGCTGGGTCCGGCGCTATTCCTAGGGCTCCCCGGCAACCCGAATGCCACGCTCGTCACCTTCCGCATGATCGCACTGCCGGCCCTGCGCAGACTGGCGGGCCTGTCGAACACCGCGCCGATATGGGCGCAGGCGGTTGCCGATTTCACTTACGAGAAGCGTCCCGACCGCACCGAGTTCGTGCCGGTGCGCCTCGCCGCCGCAGGGTCCGATGGATTGCCGCGCCTGACCATGCTCGGCCGCGGCTCGTCCGCTAGCCTGCGGGCAATTTCTCAATCCGACGGGATCGTGCTTCTGCCGCCCGGCGTGAACCGTGTCGAGCCCGGAATGCGGGTCGCGTTCGAAGCCATCTGAGTCGATCAGAATTACATCTGACGGCAGCAGAACGGCGGCTAAGTGGTCCCGGGCTGGCGTGCATCTGTACGGGTCAGCCTTACGAGTTCGAAGACGGACACGAGGATGACCGCCGCGCCTACCCACTGGATCGATGTCAGTCTTTCGCCGAGAAACAGGAATGCGAAGGTGACGCCGAATACGGGGATTGCGTTGAAATAGCTCCCCGCGACCGCCGCAGGAACCGACCGGAGCGCCGCGATGTAGAGCCAGTAAGCCGCGGCGTAGTACAGGAGGCCAGACAGCGCCGCTACCGCCGCACGCTCGAGCGGCACGTCAGCGATATCCGCCAAACTGCCGTAGGACGTGCCCGCAACCAACAGCGCGGCCGCCCATGTCAGTCCAGCCGTCTGCTGCACCGCCACGATATACAGCGAGTCCGCCGCCTCGCTAAGCTTCCGGGAGAAGACCGTGTAGAACGCGCAGCACAGAATACCGGAAAGCAGGAGCAGGACCCCGGCGGGGTCGTTGCCTTGGAAGCCTCCCAGTGCATCTGCAACCAGGAGAACGCCGAACATGCCGGCGAGCATCACCCCCAACAGGCGCGGCGTGACCGGCTCCCGCAGAAAGATCGCGGCAAGGCCCAGGATCATCAACGGTTCGGCAGCCCATAGCAGCGTGGAGACGCTCGCCGATATGTGGGCCAGTCCCATCAGGCTGAGTGTGTAGGAAATGCCGGGATTGAGGAGGCCGAGCAGAACCAGCGGCAGGATAACGGATTTCGGAGCGGCCTTTCGACTGGAGAGGCCGAAGGTCAACCAGAGAACGATCGCGCTTGGCGCAAGCTGCAAGACCAGCAGCGGCACGGGAGGGATCGAAGCGAGAAGCGCCTTATTGAGGACGGTTGCGCCGCCCCAGAGGGCGCAGGCGAGAATGAGCAAGGCGGCAGGAGGCAGACGCAGGGATGTGCGCATGAGACGGAACTCCAGAAGTGGTTACGGGCGGGAGGAAACAGGTCAGCCGTGGCGGCTGTCGCACCCATCCGCATCGCAGCGGTCGTAACCGGGTCTTCTGGGAGGTCGGGACATGGCCTTGTAATGCTTATGAGACACGGAAGCCTATCATTCCCCAGCGACGGGCGAAAGGAATTTCGATGATGGCCGAAATATCCTTGACGCCGAGCGACTGGTTTCAATATTTCTAATTTCTTCGAAATAAAGTCGCATTGCAGGGATTCAAATAGGACGACATGACCGAAGCAGCCGAGCCCATCGTCTCATGCCCCAATCTCGACGAGGCACAGTTCCAGGCCATCGACCCCGGGGCCTTGTTCGACGCGCCCCGATCGTTACATCCGGCGCGAATCTTGATGCTGTACGGGTCGCTGCGCGAGCGCTCCTATTCGCGGCTGGCGACAGAGGAAGGGGCGCGGATCCTGCGGCGGCTGGGCGCCGAGGTGCGCATCTTCAATCCGGCGGGCTTGCCACTTCCAGACTCGGTCCCGGCGGATCACCCGAAGGTCAAGGAACTGCGCGAATTGTCGACATGGTCGGAGGGACAGGTCTGGTGCTCGCCGGAGCGGCACGGTTCGATGACCGGGATCATGAAGGCGCAGATTGACTGGCTTCCGCTGTCGCTCGGTGGCGTGCGGCCGACGCAGGGGCGGACGCTTGCGGTGATGCAGGTCTGCGGGGGCTCTCAGAGCTTCAATGCGGTCAATCAGCTCCGTGTGCTGGGCCGTTGGATGCGCATGGTCACCATCCCCAACCAGTCCTCGGTGGCCAAGGCCTTCAACGAGTTCGATGCCGAGGGGCGGATGAAGCCGTCGCCCTACTACAACCGCATCGTCGACGTGATGGAGGAACTGATGAAGTTCACGCTCCTTCTGCGCGACCGATCGGACTACCTGACCGATCGCTACTCGGAGCGCGTGGAAAGCGCGGAGGAAGTGTCGAAGCGGGTGAACCAGCAGTCGATCTGAAGCGCGGGCAGTTCAGCCCTTTCGGACCATCCGGCCGGACAGACTGGCTGCGGCGGAACCGTGTTGAAGATCGTGCCGTATTTCCGGACATTGATGTGCAGCAGTTCGATACGACGGTCGTCTTCATCGGTATCGACGACGATCTCGTAGTCCATTTCGGACATTCGCGGCGGGGCGTCCTGGCGCATCCCGTGCAGGCGCACCTCGACACCCCGGAAATGGAACTTAAGCACAGGCGCCGCGCGCTCGATCCCCTTGATCATGCAAGCCGCCAGCGATGCCAGCAGCATTTCGGCCGGATTGAAGGCATCGCGACGGTCGTTCACGTCCGTGTCGAGCCGCACCTCGGCGTCCTTGCAACGCGCCATGCTTCCATGCGCATCCACGCGTTTCGCTTCGACCCGGTATTCCAGCATCGCATCGACTCCAAATGATCCCCTCCCCCATATCCTCTTCGGCGCAAGCGCGTGCTGATCGAGATCAAAATGAGCGAGAGTTTCAGGCATCCTTGGTCAATCGAATTTCGAGATTCATCGAAATTCGATTGACCGTCGGCTTCGGAATGATTACGCTCCTCGCATGAAGCTCGAACAGGCAGCATCGCAACTCGAAGCGCTCGGCAACCCCACACGCCTGAACATCTACCGAATCCTTGTGCGCGCAGGCGACGAGGGACTGCCGGTCGGCAGCATCCAGGAGAGGCTCGGAATCCCGGCGTCCACGCTTTCGCATCACTGCAAGCGGCTGATCGAGACGGGGCTGGTGAGCCAGGAGCGGCATGCGACAACGCTCATCTGTCGCGCCGAGTATCCGTCGATGCAGGCTCTGATCGGCTACCTCGCGGACGAATGCTGCGCGGACGGAAGCTGTCCGCCAGAGCCGGCACGCCGAAAGATGACAGAACGCGCATAGCTCGGCGCCGAGGTGACCGGGATCGCACGGCAGGGACACGACCTGATGTCGACTGACGGTCGCGCCGACGCGCCCTTCGTCGTGCGCTATCGCGATGCTGAGGCCGTACACCGCCTTCTGGCGCGATTATCGATGCGCCGGGAACCTGGTCGCGGTGGAATCCGATAGGCGCGGAGGGGTCGAGAAAGTCGATCGCATTGTCGTCGCGACCGGTTTCCGCCCCGACTTCTCCTTTCGGCGCGAATTGCACCTCGGCCTCGATCCCCCGTCGAGGCGACACCGGCGCTGCCGTCAAGTCATCCTGGCAATACAACCATGGCCCGAAGTCCGGGCGCGCGTGGTGAGAGAATGATGTCGCCGCCATGCTGACGGGCGATCGCGCGGGCGATTGAGAGACCGAGCCCGCTGCCCCCGGTCTCGCGCGAACGTGAGCCTTCCAGGCGGAAGAAGGGTGCGAAGACGTCTTCGATGCTGTCGATCGGGATGCCCGGACCGTCATCCTCCACGAGGATCTTTACACTGGCCGCCTCGGCAGCGAGGCTGACATCGGCGCCTCCGGCATACCGCACCGCGTTCTCGATCAGGTTTCGGATCACGCGCCTCAAACCGTCGGGACGGCAGCGATAGGTGATCCGCTCGCCGGGCTTGAAGCGCACAGGCTGGCCTATGTCTGCCAGGTCGTCGCAGACGCTCTCCACGAGAGCGGCCAGGTCGATCGTGCGGGTGGGCTCGGCGCTGGTCTCCTGGCGCGCCAAGGCGAGCGCCGACTCCGTCAATGCCTGCATTTCCTCGATCGTGTCGAGCATCCGCTCCTGGAGTTCGGTGTCTTCGATGAGTTCGGCGCGCAACCGCATGGTCGTCAACGGCGTGCGCAGGTCGTGGCCGATGGCAGCGAGCATTCTCGTCTGGTCGGCAACGAAGCGATGAATGCGCTCCTGCATACCGTTGAAGGCGATCGTCGTGCGACGAATGTCTTCAGGCCCGCGCTCGACCAGCGGCGAGACGGCTTCGCCACGGCCCAGTGTCTCTGCGGCCTGCGTGAGCTGACGCAGCGGGCTTGCGATCCGACGAACCGTCAAGAACCCCGCGAGAGCGACGAGGATTGCCGTCAGTGTCAGCGACAAGGGCAGGTGCGTGCGCCAGACCGAGGGCGAGATGTTCTTGTAGAACGCGGCGTTGAGAACCCGACCATCCGCCAGCGGGACGATCACCCCGGCGCCGTTCAGCTTGGCGAAGTCGAGATATCTGGCCATGACCGGCAGTTCGCCCTGATCCTGCGCCGGCATCGTCCATGTCGCGCCGGAGAGGAAGTATTGCGGGTCCATGCCCCGCCGGAAGATGGCTCTCGTCTGCGGCGCTGACAGCGGTGGCTTCATCGGTGGCCGTCAGCAGCTTCGCCAGCGGGATTTCGAATTGGACGAACGCCTGCCGGACCCAGTCCTCCAGCGTCACCGGGCGCCCATCGGACACCCAGAAGCGAGAGGTCTCGGTACTGCTGATGCGTATGAGGTCTTGGCGTAGGTCTGGCGGCGCCGTCTCGACAAGCCGGGATACCGCAGCCGCTCGACTGCTGATTTCGGCGCGCGCGGATGCGCGAAGATCGGCCTGCAGATAGTCCCACAAGATGGCAAGGCTGATCGCCTGGGAGGCAAACAGCGCGATGAGCATCCATGAAAGGAGCTGCACCATGAGGCTCTTCTGCCAGAGCGCCAGCAGCGGCTTCATTCCGCGTAGACCTCCGGTATGAAACTGTAGCCGCCGCCGCGATGAGTCTGGATGATCGTCGGGTTCTTCGGATCGATCTCGACCTTGCGTCGCAGGCGACTGATCTGGTTGTCGATCGACCGGTCGAACGGTTCGGCCTCTCGACCGACGGTGAGGTCGAGCAGCTGGTCGCGGCTGAGAACCATGCCGGGGTGGTCGACGAAGACCTTGAGCAACCGGAATTCCGCCGTTGACAGGGGAACGCCGATCCCGTCGTCGCTCTGCAATTCGCGCCGGGCCAGGCTGAGCACCCAGCGCTCGAAGCGCACGGAACCCATACGTCGCGCCGCACGCTGCGGCGGCAGGCTGTTGACGCGCCGCAGGACGGCCTTGATCCGCGCCAGGAGTTCGCGCGAGGAGAACGGCTTGATGAGATAATCGTCGGCCCCGAGTTCGAGCCCGATAACACGATCAGTCTCCTCCGTCCGGGCGGTGAGGAAGATGATGGGAATGGCCGGCCCGGACCGGGCGCGTAGATCGCGGCAAAGTGTGAGGCCGTCCTCGCCGGGCATCATGATGTCGAGAACGACCAGATCGGGGGCGCCCCTTTCGAGTAGCCGCCGAAGCGCGGTGCCGTTCTCCGCCGTGCTGACGCGATAGCCTTGCTGCTGCAGGTAGCTTTCCCGACGAGGTCGCGGATTTCGCGGTGGTCGTCGACGACGGCAATGTGGGGCACACGCTCCATGGCAGATCTCGAAGGCTAAAACATGCCCTCTTATAACGCCGTCTGTGCGCTGCGGCTCGGGCGAAAGTGTATCCGTTTGTAACCGGATCGGCGCGTTCTCAGGCCGCGACCATCCACTCCGATACACATCGATACACTCCGCGACATGTCAGGCACAGCGGTGCGACGCGCCGCCGATAGCTTCAGCCTGGAAACACGGGGTTCCACAGACTATCCGGCGGGCCGTCGCCGGATATCGACCTCCACCCTCTGCTTCCGGAACGCGACGCGCGGCAGCGCGCGCCTTGTCGCCTCGTCTTTGAACACGCGTCGCCGTCAGGAGCCGTCATGGTCGCCTTTATCGTCAACAACACGCCCGCCGATGTGTCGGTCGACGCGGACAAGCCACTTCTGTGGGTGCTTCGCGAAGACCTCGAGATCCTGGGTCCCAAATATGGCTGCGGCATCGCCCAGTGCGGCGCTTGCCGGGTGCTGATCGACGGTGTCTCGACGCCCTCCTGCATCGTGCCCGTCGGCGATGTCGAAGGCGCATCCGTCGTCACCGTCGAAGGTCTCGCCGACGCGCAGGGTAACCTTTCCGTCGTCCAGCAAGCGTGGATCGAGGAACAGGTGCCGCAATGCGGCTTCTGCCAGCCGGGTTTCCTGGTCGCGGCGACAGACCTGCTCCGACAGAACCCCGATCCCTCCGACGACGAGATCGACGCCGCCATCACCAACATTTGCCGCTGCGGGACGTATCCGCGCATCCGCCGCGCCATCCACCGCGCAGCCGCACTCGCGCGCGAATAGAGGAGCAGACCATGCCAAGGATCCTATCCCGACGCGCCTTCCTCATGACGGGCGCCGCGCTGGGCGGCACGGCGCTCGTTGCCGCCGTTGGCGGTGTCGGGTTCCTGTCCACGGTCGACGTCGACGGTCTGCGCGGCGGCTCTGTCGATGGCGAGCGGGCGAGCCTGAACGCCTTCGTCGTCCTCTATTCGGACGGCAGCGTCGTCATCAACGTGCCCCGCACCGAGATGGGCCAGGGGATCCACACCGGCCTAGCCATGGTCGTGGCCGAGGAGATGGATTTGCCGTTCGACGACCGCATCAGGGTCGAGTTTCCCACCGAGGCCCATCCAGCCTATTCCGCCTGGTTCAACGTCCTGCAGGTCCGCCCCGAAGAAGCCGCCGGCCCCGTCGTCTGGCTGGGGCGGCGCGTGCTTGGACAGATGGGTTTCATCGCCACCGGCGCTTCCGGCTCGACAATGGGTCTCTGGCACCCGATGCGGGTTGCCGGCGCTGCGGCGCGCGCGATGCTGGTGACAGCGGCCGCTCTCCGACTGAACGCGCCGGAGAGCGAACTGTCCACGCGCGAAGGCGCGGTCCATCATGAGGCGACCGGGCGTCGCATCGCCTATGGCGACCTTGCGCAGGCTGCCGCGCAGCTGTCGCCGCCGGCCGCTCCCGAGCTCAAGCCTCGGTCCGAATGGCGGATCATCGGTCGCCCGCAGCAGCGCGTCGACATTCCGGCGAAGGTGCGCGGAGAGCCCGTCTTCGGCATGGATGTCGTGCTTCCGGACATGCTGCATGCCTCGATGCGCCATGCGCCGGTCTTCGGCGCGCAGGTCGTGCGGATCGGGAACGAGGCTGCAGTGCGCGCCGCGCCGGGCATCGTCGACGTGGCCGTGATCGACAACCGACACGTCGCAGTCGTTGCCGCATCCTGGTGGCAGGCCGAACAGGCCGCCTGGCTTCTCGATGTCGAGTGGACGCAGACGGAGGCCGATGACGAGAACAGCACAACCCTGTCGGAACGCCTTCAGGCGGCGCTGTCGTCCGAGACCGCCTATGGCCACATCGACGATGGCGATGCGCCATCCGCGCTTTCGGCGGCCGGCGCTTCGGTGATTGAAGCCGACTATCGCGTTCCCTTCGTCACTCACGCCTGCATGGAATCGATGAACGCCACCGCGATCCTGCGCGATGGCGCAACGGCAGAGGTCTGGGCGCCGTCGCAGAACCGGGTGACCATGCGATCAGGGGTTGGCCGGGGCATGGGTTGGGCAGGCGTGAGCCCTCGTGACGTCACCTTGCACATCACCATGAATGGCGGTGCCTTCGGGCGGCGCAGCGACCAGGACGTGATTGCGGAGGCCTGCTTCCTTGCCGCCCGCCACGCGGGCCGCGCGGTCAAGGTGATGTGGTCGCGCGAGGAGGATATCGGACGCGGCCTTTACCGCAGCCAGGCTGCGGCTCGCCTGCGCATGGCGCTAGGCCCCAACGGGCTGCCGATCGCCTACGACGCGCTCGTTGCCTCGCAGTCCATCTTCAACTCCATGGGCAGCCGCAACATGCCGTTCACGCCTGGACCGGACGGCGACTACCTCACCATCGAGGGCCTCGACAAGCTTCACTACTCTATGCCTAACCGACGCACCCGCAGCCAGCACGTGCCCACGCACCTGCCGATCCACTTCTGGCGCTCCAACGGCTTCTCGTTCAACACCTTCTTCACCGAAAGTTTCATCGATGAATGCGCGCTGGCGGCCGGTGCCGATCCGCTTGCCTATCGTCGCGCCATGCTGCGCGAGAGCCCGCGCCATCTGGCGGTCCTCGATCGTGTCGCGGAGCTGGCGGGTTGGGGAGGTCCGATGGCGCCGGGGCGCGGGCGCGGCATCGCGATCGAGGAGTGCTATCGCAGCGTCGTTGCCCAGATCGCCGAGGTCACCGTCGCCGACGACGGGGAACTGCGTGTCGACCGGATTTTCTGCGCAATCGACGCGGGCCTGATCATCAACCCCGATCAGGTGGTCGCTCAGATCGAGGGTGGCGCGCTGTACGGCGTCACCAGTGCCCTGATGAGCGAGATCACCGTGCAGAACGGCGCGGTGATGGAAACTAATTTCCACGACTTCCCGATCCAGCGCCTCGCCAACGCGCCCGAGGTGACGGTCGCCATCGTCGAGAGCGACGAGCCGCCCTGCGGCGTCGGCGAGCCGGGCGTCGTGCCGGCCGCCGCAGCCGTCGCCAATGCAATCTTTGCCGCCACCGGGCGACGCCTGCGATCGCTGCCGCTGGCGGTCACCGAGACGATCGGCGAGCGGCGGACAAGGACGGTCCTGCCGGCCTGACGCGAGGGTCTGACCCGGGACGAACGCCGTTGCCAGAAGGAACACATCGTGAAGAAGGCAGGGAAGGACATCCCTTCGCAGCGTGGAAGGAGCGCGATCGTGAGGCCATGCGCTACCTCCACAGCGTCGTCGCGACGCTGTTCCCGAAACTCTTCCCGCGTCAGTTCCGAGGATATCGTGACGCCTTACACAGACAATATCCTGACACTCCCGCGCTGCCAGCGACGGCCCGTCCTCGCAAATCAGCGGTGAACGGCTTTCGGACCTGTCGGCTCTTCCGTATCGACGCGCTGCAGAGGACCGGCTAAGGTCACCGCTTCCAAGCCTGACTGGCCCTGCTTCCGACAGGAAGACACCTAGGTGAACTGTTCGAATTGGTTGGCCGTCGTCGAAGCGGCAAGAGCAGGAAAAAGGGAACCCTTATCGGAGGAAGGAACCGCCCCTCCCGAGAATTCAGCGCGGAGCTACCTCGCCCCTCCCTGCCTACCTGAACTCGGGCGGCTTCCGATCGCGGCCATCTTCATCGTTCGGCGCTCGAGATAAAAAGTCCCGACATTATGCGGCGCCCAATCCGTTCGTGCGGAGAGGCTTCGTGCCAAGCCTCGAATACCTGCGAAAAGGTGGAATCGCGGCACTTCACTCGCCTTCCAAACTTCCGAATTGGTGGCAAACGGTCCGGCAGGTCTTGGGCGGTTACGCGGCGAAAGCTGCCTTCCAATCTGTCAATGAACTCGACGGTGACGCGCCGTCTCTTGGTTTCCGCCGGCGGCGTAGGCGCTCCTATGAGCGGGCATGACCAATAAGCACGATACGAAAATCCCTTTGCAAAGCCAAAGCTATCGAAGAGAGTCCGCTTGTTGCAGGCTCAATTCCGGTCGTTATCCGCTCGAAGACTGTCGTAATGCCCCGCCTCCAAACGGCGCCATTGGGAGATGGGACGGCCATCGCGTCGAAACGGATGGTTGGTTTCGCCCCAATGCTGTGGCCAGCCGGCGGGCGAGTCCTCAAAATCCTCCTGCCGCCCATAGACCGTCAGGTCGAGCAGACGGTAACTGTTGTCCATCGCCTCCACGCCGCGGCGGGTCGTCCAGTAGGTCTCGAAGACGTCCGATCCCCGCCTCAGATAGCAGACAAGATACATCATGCGCGGCCGGCGGCCGACAAGAAGCGTCTGGAGTGATGCCTCTGGCACAGAATACCATGGCATCTTCCAGCCCATGAAATCGCGGTATCTGACGCTTTCCTCATATGATCCCTGGCAGAACGTGGCGTAGGTAGCATCGCGCGAATGGATATGGGACAGCTCGCGCACCTGGGTTGTGAAGAAGGTGCAACCCTCGCATTGCTCAGACGCGGGCTGGCCATCGAACCACATGTAATAGTAGGCGATGAGCATTCGGCGTCCCTCGAATGCATCCAGCAATGTGACCGCTCCACTGTCGCCTATGAGGGACGTGTCGCCATCGACTTTCACCATCGGCAGCCGCCGGCGGGCGGCTGATATGGCGTCACCCTCCCTTGTGTGCGCCTTCTCGCGAAGGCGCAATGCGTCCAATTCTGTTTGGAATGTAGCGCGATCGACGAGTTCAGGGGCTGCATAATCTGTCTTGTGGGGCATGATCGTCTCCTCTTGTCTTTGAATGGAAGTGAAGGAGTGAGGCCATGGCGGTTCTCCACCTCCGGTCATCCGGCCGGATCCATGGCGAGAGAGGCGTCTGCGACAGCCCATCAGGAGCCCCTTGCGTTGCAATCAGCGTGACCGCCAGAACGGCACAGGTTAAAGTGACATAGAGCGGAGCGCTTGTTCCGACGACCTCCACGGCGATACCACCAGCGACCGCGCCCAAGGTGACGCCGAGCTGAATGACGGCGAGAAACAGGCCGCCCACGCCTTCGAGCTGGTCGGGCGCGGCACGTCCCATCCACGTTTGGGTCATCACCGGCCCGGCGCCTATGGCGATGCCCCAGGCAGCAGCAAAGACGAAGACCGCAACGTAAGCATTGCTGAGCGCCAACAGGCCCGCCGTGGCGATCGCCAGCATCAGGAAAGTGGCGGCAAAACCTTCGCGCAGCACGCGATCTGCAACCGCTCCGGCAACTGCGCTTCCCAGCAGACTGGCGAGACCGAGCACCAGCAGGACAGGGGCGATGGACGTCGCACTCAGTCCGCCATTGGTTTCGAGATAGGGTCGCATGAAGGTGAAGCCGCTTACCTCGCCTCCGAAGAACAGCAGCCCGACCGACAGTCCGACCCTTACAGGTCGCCGTTTCAACAAGCTGAACAGGCTCGAAAGGCTCGTTGCGCCTGTCGCCGGCACGCTCGGCAGACAGACGGCCTGCAAGAGCAATGCGAGCAGGCCGCAGGCAGCGGCAGCCATGAATGCCGTGCGCCAGCCGAAGGCTTCTCCGATCAGGGTGGCAAGCGCCGGAGCGGCGACAAGCCCCGCCGAGAGGCCCATGAAGACGATCGACATGCCTTTGCCCATGTCTTCCATAGTGACGAGCCGGACGACAGTGGCCCCGGCCAGAGCAAAGAAGCCGCCGATGGCGATGCCCAGGAGCATGCGGGCGGCCAGCAGCACGGAGTAATCGGAGGTGAGGGCAGCAGCGAGGTTCGAAGCAATCACCAGGGCGCAGAGGGTCAGATTGATCAGCTTGCGGTCCAGGCGCCCGATGATGAGCGCCACCGTCGGCGCCGCGATACCGGCACACAAGGCCGTGAGTGTCACCGCCTGGCCGGCAGCGCCTTCTGAAATACCGAGATCAGCGGCCATTGGTGTAAGCACTGCCATGGGCAGCAATTCGCTGCTGATCAATGCAAAGCTGCCAAAGGTCAGCGACACGACGGAGAGCCAGGTCGAGATCGGCCAAGAGGTTCGATTTGCGACGGCTGCGGACATGATATCCTCCTGTTCCTGGTGTCGCGGCGGGTCGCAGCGTGGGGCTATTCCGATTGCGGGTATTCGTCGTGCAGACGAACCCAGCTCATGGTTCCGTCGGTCTCGTTGCGGCCTCTGGGCGTGAGGTCGAGCCAGTTGAAGGCGCCCATCAGCAGTTCGGTGCCGCGATGGTAGGTCGAATAGGTGTGGAAGACGTCGTCCCCGTCTTTGACGAAGACGCTGATGCCGAACATGTCCGAAGACTTCCGGATCCTGGTCTTGTCGTAGTTGTAGAGCGCACGCCCGGCAGCACGATCTGCCTCGGTGAAGGACACGCCGAAGTCGTAGTTGAAGTCGCCGTCTCCGGACGAGACCCAGGGAAACGTCCAGCCCATCCGGGCTTTCACCTGCTCGATCCGCGCGATCGGCGCACGCGATATGGCTGCGAAGGCAAGATCGGCCTGCTCGAAATGCTGCCGCGCGGAGTCGACGTGATCCATCGTATAGGAACACCCCGGGCAGAGATGGTCCGAGCCCGGCGTGAGCATGAAATGATAGATGGCGAGCTGGCTGCGGTCGCCGAACAGGTCGAGCAAGGTGCACTTGCCGTCGGAACCGTCGAAGACGTAGCCCTTCTCGACCCTGACCCAGGGCATCTGCCGGCGTTCGGCGCGCAAGGCGTCGAGCGCATGGGTCATGTCGAGTTCCCTGGCCAGAAGCGCCTTGCGCGCGGTGAGCCAGTCTTCGCGTGAAACGATGGTTGGATGCATGGTCAGTCTCCTCGGTCTGGGGATGGTAGTTGCGTCGGTTCTCGCGAAAGGCGGGCGCGAGCTTCAGCCAGGGCGGCAGGTGGAAAAAGCTCATCAGCAGGTACATGAAGGCCATGCCGCCAATGGGCAGAGCGCCGGGTGCGGACACGCACAGCATGTTCTGCATGTCATTCGCCGAAACCCAGGCCATCAATGCGAAGGTCGGCGACGCCGCAAGTCCGAGCCAGCGCGCGTCATGGCGGGTCCGCCGGGTATCCGGAGAGCGCCTTTTTGCTACGATGGATGTCGTCATTTCTGAACGTCCAGTTGAGCTTCGCCGTTACGGCGTTGAACCTGGGAAAGATGTACGGGCGCACGGCAGGAAGGTGTGAGTAACAAGTGTGACGGGAAACACATGGACCCTCTGATTGCTGCCGCGGCGAGCGCGCTGGCTGCCGGCGATCCGCTTGCGGCGCTCAAGCGCGTCTCATTGCGCGACGACGCTCCGGCGCTTGCCTTGCGTGGCATCGCAATGGCGCAGCTCGGCGATCTCGTCCGCGCGAAGGAACTGCTGGGAAACGCAGCGCGCCTTTTCGGCGATAAGGAGCCTGCCGCCCGTGCCCGATGCAGCCTCGCCGAGGCCGAGATTGCGCTCGTGTCACGCGACCTTGGCCGGCCCGTGGAGAAGCTGGGCGGCGCCAGAGCGACATTGGAAGCGTTCGGAGACCTCGCGAACGCAGCGCATGCCCGCTATCTCGAAGCGCGGGCTCTGCTGCTGATCGGTCGCCTCGACGAGGCGGAGCGGGTTCTGGGCGGTCTTGATGCCGGTGCGTTGCCGGCGATATCGCGGGTGGGCTACGAGCTGGTGGTCGCGGGGATTGCGATACGCCGCATACGCGCCGGACCGGCCCGCGATGCGCTCGACCGCGCGAGACGCACGGCCGCCGGCGTCGGGAATGCGGCATTGAAGGCCGAGGCCGACCGGGCCGTGCGGGCGTTCGAAGCGCCCGCCGCGCGATTGGTCGCGCGCGATGGAGGACGGCTTCTTCGTCTCGACGAGATCGAGGCGCTGGTCGCATCGGAGGCGCTCGTCGTCGACGCGTGCCGCAATGCAGTGCGCGGCCAGACAGCCCGCATTTCTCTGGCCAATCGCCCGGTCCTGTTCGCGCTGATGCGTGTGCTCGGTGAGGTCTGGCCGGAAGATGCATCCCGAGAAGAGCTTCTCGCTCGCGTCTTTCGCGCCCGGGAGGCAGACGAATCGCATCGCGCGCGACTGCGGGTCGAGATTGGGCGCTTGCGCGACGCGATCAGGCCCCTGGCGAAGATACATGCCACCGAGCGGGGGTTCGTACTCGAACCACAGCAGGCCGACGTGGTCGCGGTGTTCGCACCGCCCGTTGAAGACGAGCATGGCGAGGTGCTGGCCCTTCTGGCCGATGGCGAGGCCTGGTCCAGTTCCGCGCTGGCGCTGGCGCTCGATGTCAGTCCGCGTACGGTGCAGCGGGCGCTCGACGGCCTTGCGGCAGATGGCAAGGCGGAATGGTTCGGCCAGGGACGCGCACGTCGCTGGATCGCGATGAGCGTTCCGGGTTTCCCGACGAGCTTGTTACTCCCCGCCATCGGCGTCGTGGGCTAGGATGTGGACATGAAACGCTCAGCCGCCGAGATCATTCGCGAATATGGTCCGTTTCCCGGAGTGGAACGCGTCCACGGGGTCAGCTTTGACGGCCGCAGGGTCTGGATGGCGACCGGTGACAGGCTGAGCGCTTTTGATCCCGACAGCGGGGAGATGCAGACCTCGCTCGATGTTGCTGCCGATGCAGGCACGGCGTTCGATGGCGAGCACCTGTTCCAGATCGCAGACGCGGTGATCCGGAGGATCGATCCGAAGACGGGCGAGGTGCTCGCCACGATTCCGGCGCCCGGCAATCGCGACGATTCAGGCCTTGCCTGGGCCGAAGGCACGCTCTGGGTCGGACAGCATCGCGGCCGCAGGATTTATCAGGTGGACCCCGAGACGGGAACGGTGCTGCGCACGATTGAAACCGATCGTTTCGTCACCGGCGTCACCTGGGTCGACGGCGAGCTCTGGCACGGCACATGGGAGAACAACGAAAGCGATGTTCGCCGTATCGATCCTTCGACCGGTGAAGTGCTGGAACGACTGGACATGCCACGGGGAATTGGAGTTTCGGGGCTTGAATCCGACGGACGCGACCGTTTTTTCTGCGGGGCTGTAGATAGCGCCAAAGTTCGCACGATACGCAGGCCGAGGCGATCGATCGCGCGTGGAGTCCTTTGAGGCTTGGAGAAGGGGTCTGAGTAGCGTTGTCACGCAGTTCAGGAACATCGCAACACGACGGCCACAGGCTCGCTGTATGGGAAGCTGATAACCTGCTCTGGTAAGGGCCAATCGGCTACAGCTTCCGGCTCGCCGTCCCTGTCGACATCGGCGCCCTTGAGCCGTAAGCGAGCTGGTCGAGTAGGGCCCACGCCTCTTGCGACCATTCGGCCGAAACGCAGGAAAGGTTCCTCTGATAGACCCCAATAATTCCACGGTTTCAGTTCCAGCCCGCGCAAAGCTGCGATTTCGCGAAACAGGCTTCCCGCCACGAACCACTCGCCACCAAGGTCGAGGCTCGACACGCCAAATTGCGAAGCGATCTCGGGCATCCCTTGGATCCGAAACCATGCCTCGCTTGCTGTCAGGAATCGCTCGCGCGGCACGTCCAAGGTGTCGAAGGAAATCCCGTGGACAGCTGCAAACTCCACATCGAGCCGTTTCCAGCGCTCGCCGTCATACCATTCGCAAAGCCAATGATCTTCCCAACGGCCAGGCACCAAATGGTCGGCAAACCCGACGCGGAGACGAGCCGGGATGCCGCGCTCACGAAATGTGCTGAACGCCAGTATAGCGAAATCCCGGCATACGCCGCCGACTTTGGGCTGTGCCCGTATCCCCTTCAAGCAAATTGCGTTTTACGAGTACAGACAGAATCTCCGCGACGGAACGAAGCTCCAGGTCGGCGGCCTGTTCGGGTGTGAAGCCTCGTTCTTTGGACTCGGCCCCGCGAGGATGCTGCATGAACGAGCAAATCCACTGGGCAACCGACTCAGGCTCGATGCCACCGCGCATCAACGTTTCGCGATACGACCTAGGCCCGGAGTAGATGCTGTGGGAAGTATAGTAGGATTTGCGCATGGCTGTCTCTTCCAGTGAAGGATTGAGACACGACAAGGAGGGCAAATTTTCAAAAGTTGTCAATCAGGCGCTTGTCTCGAAAATCCCGCTCAAAGCGGCAATTCTGTGCCCAAGTTCTGCGACAGCGATGACCACGGGCCTACGGCATCTGCGAGGTCCTGCACTGTCGCCCCTTGCCATAAATTTACGCGACTCGAGCCATTAGCAGCCAAAGCGCGCACCTCCCGCAGAAGGGAGTACGAGCTACGAGGACATTGACGGGCACGGGTGAGGTTAGAACCTCAACGAAATCAGTGTCCATTTCTGTTCCGAAATGGCGGAGAGGAAGGGATTCGAACCCTCGAGAAGCTTTTGACCTCTACTCCCTTAGCAGGGGAGCGCCTTCGACCACTCGGCCACCTCTCCGGTGGCTTCCCGATACTGAAAAGCCCGGGCACAATCAACAACGCATTCGCGAAATAGCGAAATCGCGAAGCGGCCGGAAGGCTACCGGCTGTAGCGCAGCGTCAGTGAGAAGCGCGCCGTGCCGCCGAAGCTCGCCGGAGGCTTCGGATAGGGCGCTGCGCGGCGCACGGTGGCGAGCGCCTCGCTGTCGAGCACAGGGTAGCCGGAACTCGCCGTGACCCGCGCAGAGGCGAGATTGCCTGAGCCGCCGATGCTGATCGACACTTTCACCGCTCCCTTCATACCGCCGCGCGCGGCGGCGTCCGGGTAGCGCTTGTAGCGCTGGACGTGACCGTTGACCTTGAGGCCGTAGGCTTCGCGGTCGCCGGACGACGCTGCGGCGGAGGCGACGGA
This sequence comes from Mesorhizobium sp. J428, assembly GCF_024699925.1. Lineage (NCBI taxonomy): Bacteria > Pseudomonadati > Pseudomonadota > Alphaproteobacteria > Hyphomicrobiales > Phyllobacteriaceae > Mesorhizobium > Mesorhizobium sp. J428. Next base: position 4,093,188 of record NZ_JAJOMX010000001.1, on the reverse strand, counting down.
GCCCGCCTGGCTTGCCGGGCGGGCCTTGTCCCTGGCCTTGGCCCCGCCGGTCGGCGCCGCCGTGCCGCGCTCGCGCCGTTCGGGCTTGTCCGCCCGCGCGGCCGGCTTCGTGTCTGTCTTGCGGGGCTGGTCCTGGGCTTTGGCCGATCTGGTCGGCTCGGCCTTCTTTTGCGTAGGCGCTGCCTTGGCCGGCGGCTTGCGATTTGTTTCGACTGGGGCAGACCTGGCAATCTTCGGTGCGTCGGCCTGCTTCGCCTGCGCCGGCGCGGGTGGCTCCGGCATAGCGGCCGCCGGGAAGAGCGGCTGTTCGGGGACGGCGATCGCCGGCAGCATCGATTCGAGCGAGGGGCGCGCGGCAAGCACGGGAACTGCCGCGCTCGCGTCGTTTGTTTCCCCGGCCTCCGGCGGCGCGTCCGGCGCCGGCTTGTCGACGACATCCCGACGTGTCGCGGCGGCCTCGCCGGGCGATCCGGCCGGCTGGGACGACGGCGACACATCCGGCGTGACCGCTGCGAGATCGGCTTCGGCATCCGATTCGAGAGCGACAGCCGCGCCCGGCACAGGCTGATCAATGTCCATCTCCGTCAGCGGCGGCAGAGGCTGAAACTGCGGCAGCGGAGCCGGAACGACAGGATCGGCGGACGGCGGTTCTTGCGTTTCCGCCACGGAGGCCTCGGCGAGATCGGCCTGCTTCTCGACATCCTCCGCGCCGGGTTCCGGCCGATCGGCGGGCGCAGCTGCATCCAGCATCTCGCTGGCATCGCCCGCGACGGAGGGCTCTTCCGATGGCTCAGGCGCCGGATCGGCCACGATCTCGACCGAGATGGCGTCCGTTTCGGCTTCGACACCCTCATGCCAGACGAGCATGCCGAGCCCGGCGACGGCGACCGCATGGAAGACCAGCGACACCGCCAGCGCGGCGGCGTTCCAACGGGTCCTGGCGAGCGGCGTCGCCACTTCTGCGCCGGGCGCGGCGATGTCGGACGAGGCTTCCCCGGCACTTTCACCATCGGGCGCAAGCCGCGGAAATTCGAACCGAAATCTATCCGCGCCGGAAGCCGTCTCGACCGGCAGCGCGACGGGCTCGGGCACCGTCCCGTCCGTCTTCGCCGGCAGGATCGACGGCCACTGGATCACGGCTGCCTCGCCTGCGACAGGGCGAGCGGCGCAAGCACCAGCTTGCCGCCTTCGTGCGCGACATGGGCGGTGACGCCATAGACGGACTGGAGCAGTTCGGCGTCGAGCACCGCTCCCGGCTCACCGTCCGCAGCGACCCTTCCTCCATCCAGCACGATGATCCGGTCGCACCAGCGCGCCGCGAGCGTCAGGTCGTGCAGCGAGACGAGCACGCAGCGCCCCTTCGCCGCCACCGCGCGGAAAGCCTGCATCATCGAGATCTGGTGCGCGGGATCGAGCCCGGATGCGGGCTCGTCGGCAATTAGGAACGGCGTGTCCTGCGCGACTGCGCGGGCGGCGAGCACCCTCGCCTGCTCCCCGCCGGACAGTTCGGTGGCCGGCCGCGCGGCGAGGCCGTCGACCTGCAGCAGGCGCATCGCGTCGGCGGCGATCGCCTCATCCTGTTCGGACGGCCGCTGTCCGTAAGCCCGCCACGGTATGCGCCCGAGCATCACCACCTGCTCCACCGCCAGCGACCAGCCGATGGAACGCTGCTGCGGCAGGAAGGCGATTTTTTGTGCGCGTTCGATCGAGCCCATCGCCGACAGGGAGCGGTCGTCCAGCCACACCTGCTGCGTTTCGATCAGCCCGGCGAGCGTGCGCATCAGGGTAGACTTGCCGGCGCCGTTGGGACCGAGCAGGCCGACCACCTGGCCCGGTTCGAGGTCGATCGAGACGCCGTCCAGGACCCGGCGGCCGGAGAGACTGATCGAAAGTTCGCGCGCCGAAAGCCGCATCACAACGTCTCCCGCCTTGTACGCGCGACGAGCCAGAGGAAGAACGGCGCGCCGATGAGCGCGGTGACCACGCCAACATTCAATTCGCGCGCGGGGATAGCAACCCGCACCGCAACATCGGCGGCGAGAAGCAGCGCGGCGCCGCCCAGTCCCGCCGGCAGGATCAGGCTGCCAGGCATGCGGTCGGTAAGCGGGCGGATCAGGTGCGGCATGACGAGGCCGACAAAGCCGATGGCGCCCGCCACGGCGGTGGCCGCCCCTACCATCAGCGCCACACCGGCAACGACGGACAGCCGCGCCCGGCGCATGTCGATGCCAAGGCTTGCCGCGCTCTCCTCACCCAGTGTCAGCGCATCGAGCGCGCGGCTGGAGGCGAACAGGAGCGCAGCACCAACTACCATCAGGGGCAGCGCGATAAAAACGTGGACCATCGAGCGATCCTTCAGCGAACCGAGCAGCCAGAAGATGATCTCGTAGCTGGCGAAAGGATTCGGCGAGAGGTTGAGAGCCAGCGAGGTGAGCGCGCCGGCAAGGCTGGACAGCGCGACGCCGGAGAGAATGAGCGTCAAAGTCGAACCGTGCCGGGCGGATATGCCGAGCAGGAGCAGCACCGAGGCGGCGGCCCCGACGAGTGCTCCGGCGGGCAAGGCCAGGATCGAAGCACCGGCAAGGCCGCTGTAGAACACCGTCACAGCGCCGAGCGACGCCGAGGCCGAGACGCCGATGATCCCGGGCTCGGCCAGCGGATTGCGCAGGAATCCCTGGAGGGCCGCGCCCGAAGCGCCGAGGCCGAAACCCACCATGAGACCGAGCAGGGCGCGCGGCAGCCTGATTTCGCGCAGGATGATCGATGCTGCCTCGTCGCCGCCTGCGACCAGCGCCCGGATGCTCTCCAGCGGGCCGTAGCTGGCAGGCCCGGTCAGCAGCGACAGCAGGAGAAAGACCACCGTCGTGGCGGCGAGCAGCCCGATGAGCGCGCGGCGGCTCATGGCGCGGACCCGCCTGGCGGGCAAGAGACGACACGCCGCCGCGCCTCGGCCAACGCCTTCACCGCCTCGATGACGAACGGCCCGCCGCAGGAAGCTGAACCGCGCGGCAGATGAATGCGCAGCGTGCCCTGCCCCAGGGCCCTGATCGCCGGATGCGAGGCGATCAGGTCGGCCAGCGCCGGCGTGTCGGCCAGCGGCTCGGGCAGCACGACGATGTCGGGCTTCTTCTCGACCAGCAGTTCAAGCGGAAACGGCGCCATGCCGGAATAACCAAGCTCGGCTGCGATGTTGCGCAGGCCCGCCGCCTGCATCGCCGAGTCGACCAGCGAGCCGGCACCCATGGCGATGCCGTTCTGGTCGTAGGCGATGGCGGTCGGCGGCGATCCGCACCGCCCGGCCTCGATGCGCGACAGCTCGCTTTCGAACGAAGACGCCATCTCTTCGGCGCGGGAGGTAGCACCAAGAATCGCCCCCATGCGCCGGATCTCGCCCGGGATCGTGTCCAGCGTCTGCGAATACTGGAATTCCTCGATCCGGTAGCCGAGGCGGCGCAGGAGCGGCGTGGTGTTGTGCAGCGAATAGGCGCCCGTGATGACCACGTCCGGTTTCGCTACCAGCACCTCCTCCGCCAGCCCGCGATTGTGCGGATAGGAAGTCGCGAGCGCGGAATGGAAGGAAAGGCCAGGGTCCGACGCGAGCTCCGACACCGAGACGAGCTGGCCGGGCGTGGCGAGCAGCATGGCCAACTGATCGGTGCAGACGTTGAGCGACATCACGCGGGAGGGCGGCGCGGCGACCGCGACGCTCACAAACCCAAGGCTCAGGCCGAATGCGAGGATAGGCGCTCTGTGGCGCCGTCCTCTGTCCTGCCGGACATCTCCCCCACGAGGGGGGAGATTGGCTGTCTCGGAAGGTTTCGCCGAACCCCAGCGGTGCAAGGTGGACGAAAGCGCGGAGCCTGGGAACCTCCCCCCTGCGGGGAGAGATGTCCGGCAGGACGGAGGGGAGCGTCGCAGGGCGCCGCCTTTCCCCTCTGCCGCCGGACGCTCATCCATCAGAACGTCGCCTTCACGCCCGTGAAGGCGGAGAAGCCCGGCGTGGCGTAGCCCCGGACCGTCTGGTAGTCGACGTCGAAGGCGTTCTCGACACGGACATAGACTTCGGTGGCATCCGTCGGCTTGTAGGCGAGCTTCGCGTTCAGCAGGAAATAGTCGTCCAGCTGGAAATCGCCGGAATCGACCGTATCGAGCGCGACCTTGCCGGAGGCGGAAAACGTCCACTTCTCCGCCGGCTGCACGACCGTCGACAGGCCGATCGCATGGCGCGGAATACGGATGTTGCGCGCGCCGGTTGCCGTGTGCGAGTCCGTGTAGGTGTAGGAGCCGGCGAGGCTGAGCCACTCGGTCGCCGTCCACGCAACCGACGTCTCGACGCCACGCGAGGTCGTCACGCCCGGGACCTGGTTGTAGCCGGGGCCCGAATAGGCGATCAGGTTGTCGATATCGATCTGGAAGAACGTGACGTCGGCGATCAGATTGTTCGCCAGCCTCTGCTCGACGCCGATGTCGTAGCTGATGCTCGTCTCGGGCTGCAGGAGCGGGTTGGCGCCGAACGGGCCGTACAGTTCGTTCAGGCTCGGCGCGCGGAAGCCCGTGCCGACCGAGGCGTGCAGTCGGGTGTTGGTCGGGAAGGCATAGGAGGCCGAGGCGCGATAGGTCCCGTAGCCGCCGAACGCGCTATGGTCGTCATAGCGGCCGCCGGCCGTCAGCGTCAGGCTGTCGACGGGCTGGAAAACCGCCTGTCCCCACACTCCGCCGATGGTGAAATCGGCAGACGCGCCGGGCACCTCAATCGACTGGCGCTCGTAGTCGGCGCCATACTGGAGCGTGATCCGCTCCGTCACGTCGAAAGCGCCCTGATAGTCCGCCTTCACGCGATCGCCGAGATATTCGCCGTCGAAGAACGTGCCGGTGATCGACCGGTCGATGTCGAAACCCTGCACGGAGAAGGTGTTGCGCGCGCGGCCGTCCATGAGATCGAGATTGAAACCCATGCGCCCCGCCAGCTGGCGGCTGTGGTTGGTCGCGGTCAGATTGTCGCCGATCGGGAAGGAATCGTCGAACTCGGCCGAGGCATTGATGTAGAGAAGCGAACCGAACACCGAGAAATTCTCGTTGAAGCGATGCTCGGCAGCAGCATCGACGGTCACGTTTTCATAGCCGTCACGTTCAGTGCCGTTCGCCGCTGACGAGATGCCGTCCGTGCGGAATCCGGTGATGTTTATCCCGGCGCGGGACATCTCCGTCGCGGCGCGCAGGCCGTAGCGGCCAAGCGCCGTGCCGTTGGAGCCGCCTTCGATGTGGAAGAGGTGCTGCACGCCGATCTTGTAGTCGGTCAACGTCGAAAGGCTGATCACGCCCGCGATCGCTTCCGAACCGTAGAGCGTGCTTTGCGATCCCTTGAGAACCTCGATCTCCTCGATCCCGCCGGTGAGCAGGTACTGGTAGGACGTCTGGACCTGCGGCGCGGTCGGGTCGCCGATATCTATGCCGTTGAACAAGGTCTTCACATACCGCTTGGGCTGGCCGCGCACGGCAAGGGACCCCTCGCCGCCGACGCTGCCCGGCTGGCTGATCGCGACGCCCGGAACGGTATCGAGATAGTCGATGACCGTCGGCTGCGACCTCTCCTCGATCTCCTTCTTCGTGACCTTCTCTACCTTGGAGCCGGTTTTAGTCTTGTCGCCCGGCGTGCGGTTCGGCGTCACCACAATCTCGCCGATGTCGATTTCCTGCGCTTCTGCCGGCGCCGTCCCCGCAAGAAGAATGGCAGCAAGCGCCGTCTGCGCCGCCAATGTAAGTGTCCTTGCCCCGTAAACCTTCATATCATCCCCCACCGGTCCCTGCCGGATCAGACTGCGTTTGCGCTGGTGGGGTGTTGCGATCCCGACCCAGCGATGACTTCTCGCCACCGCTGTTCGAAACAGCCCCGGAAGCTCCCCGCATCCGGAAGGTGACGTCGAAGGCAGGTCTCCTGGCTCACGGCTCGTCGGCGCATTCGCCTTCCCGGGCATTGCGCCCAGTGGCTTCGTGAATGCGCCTCACCGTTCACAGTTGCGGGGGCAGCTACGGCCTGGGGACGATCCCGTTCCGTATTCCCTTTTCATCCGCGCCCCGAGGACGCGGAAACCTTCGGCGGGAATCTCGTAACAAGCCGCCCGGGCGCGGTCAATTGCGCGGCACAGCGGCGAACCAGACAGAGCGGAGGGAGCGACGTGCTTCAGTTTGCCGATTCTCCAGCGATTCGAAACGGTTCGACCGATTGACTAGTCCCCTGAAAATGCGCGCAACTAGCCAATGCCGGGTGCAGAGCGACCGAAACCACGCCATCTGCACAATTCGCAGTCAGCCAACAGTCACATTTCCGCAACAGAGCCGCCGCAACTGGCCGGAAATGCGGCCAAACGGCGACGTTCCTGTTGAACTGGCAAAAGAAGTCCCGCACAAATTCGGCAAGGGACGCACAGCAGCCGACCGCTGGCGCTTTCGGGAACAGTTCGAAACGGAGAGCATAACAATGAATATTAGGGGCCTTCTTCTCGGCTCGGCGGCTGCCCTCGCAGCGGCGACCAGTGCGAATGCCGCGGACGCCGTCATGGCGCCCGAGCCGGAGCCGGTGGAATATGTTCGCGTCTGCGACGCCTATGGTTCGGGCTTCTTCTACATCCCCGGCACCGAAACCTGCCTGCAGATCTCGGGCTATGTGTGGTACCAGATCGGTGCGACAAGCGAGGGCGCTGGTGACACTCCGAACTATTGGGCTTTTGCCCGTGACGGATGGAACAAGAGCGTGCGCGCTCGTGTGAACTTCGACGCGCGGTCTGAGACCGAGTGGGGTACTCTCCGCTCCTATATTCGGTTCCAGGCTGACTGGAACGGCGTCGGCGACGGCAAAGTCGCAGCTGATCAGGCTTTCATCGAATTGGGTGGCCTTCGGATGGGTTACACCGAATCGGCTTGGGCCGAGACAGTCAATGGTATTTCGAGCTTCGGTTCGCACACTTGGGGTGGCCTCTATTACGGTTACCAGCAGCGTGCTCTGATTCAGTATAACTTCTCCTCCAATGGCTTCTTCGGCACGATTTCGCTGGAAGACGATACGTTGGACGGCGAAGGGTATGTGCCTGATGTCGTGGCGTTGATTGGATACGGTGCCGACTGGGGCGCCGTGTGGGCGCGTGCGGCATACGATGAGAGCTTTGATGGCACCCCGGATGGCTTTGGCGGTGTAAACGATGGTGGCTTCGCGGCTTCGATCGGCACCCAGATCAACGTGCCGAACATGCCAGGTTCGTCCTTCCGACTGATCGGCTACTATGCTGATGGTGACCATCAGTATGGTGCTGGCAGCAGTTGGACTGCCTATTCCACCATGGGCAACTCCGAATGGTCTGTGCTGGCGTCTTACTATCACCAGTTCACCGAGACCTTCGGGGCATCGGTCGGCGTGCAGTATTTCAACGATTTCTACCTCGCCGGAACTGATATTTCGTCGGGCGTCGATGGCTGGTCTGCTGACCTCGGCTTGGTGTGGGTGCCGGTCACGAACTTCGAGGTTCGGACCGAACTCAATTATGACGATAATGATCTTGAGGACGGCACGCTTTCCGGCATCCTCCGCTTCACCCGCTTCTTCTGATCGACAGATCAGATCAGCGTGATATCCAGAAGACCCGGCGGGCAACCGCCGGGTTTTTCTTTTCCGGCTGAACCAACCCGATCGGGATTGCCGGACCGCGCTCGCGACGCAATAGTGTCTGCGCACTGAGATCCTCCCGATGACAGCCATTCCCTTTACTCGCCAGAACATCACGCTCTCGAACTGGCGCGAGGCGCCGTATCATCGATGGAGCTTTGCCAACGTCAGCGAATTCGTTCCAACCGCGACGATTACCAGCGGGATTGAGAGCAATGCGGGCAGCCCGGGCGCATCACGCCTGGAGACCATGACGCTGACGCGGCCGGATGGAACACAGGTACCGGCCGCCGAGCACCTCGCCCTGGCACATGGCGACTGCTTTGTCGCAATGCGCAACGGCAACGTCGTTGCCGAATGGAACGCGCCCCACGGATCGACAGTCCGACCGCACCTCATATTTTCCATCTCGAAATCCGTGACGGGCATGCTGGCAGGGATCGCCGTCGGCGACGGCAAGCTCGATCCGTCGGCGCCGGTGTCGAACTATGTGCAGGTTCCAGCGGGCTCGGCTTACGAAACGGCCACCGTGCGGCACCTCTTCGACATGACCGTCAGCCTGGGTTTCGTCGAAGACTATCTGGACCTCGAAGGCGACTTCGATCGCTACCGCCGTTCGATGCTGTGGAACCCGGAGAGGTCCGGAACGAAGCCGGAAAGCATGGAAGCCGTGCTGATCGGGCTGCCCAAAGCCGACGGACCGCACGGGAAAGTCTTCGCCTATGCCTCCCCCAACACGGACATGCTCGGCATCGTGATCGAGCGCGCCACCGGAATCCGATTGCACGAGTACAATGCGCGACCGGCTTTGGACGCCGATGGGCGCTCGTGGGCCTGCTTATGTCACCGTCGATCGCATTGGTGCGGCCCGTGCCGCAGGAGGAATGTGCGTGACGGCACGCGACCTGGCGCGTTTTGGCCAGCTCGTGCTCGATGGAGGCCGTCACGACGGACAGCAGGTCATTCCAGGCGATTGGATCGACGATATGCGCAGGAACGGAGACCGGCAGGCCTGGATCGACGGAAATTTTTCCGCCTCCTTCCCGGACGGACGCTACAGGTCGTGCTGGGTACCAGCTCGGCACGCCGCATGACCACTTCGCGGGAGAAGGTATCCACGGGCAGCGCCTTTTGATCGACCCCGTCTCCAGGGTGGTGATCGTCAAGTTCTCGACCGTGCCGCTGCCGAGCGACGAGGCCGCGACGGTGCTGGATTTTGCCATGCTGTCACAAATAGCGGCGCGTTTGTGATTGAAGGCGGCACAAAATATCTTGATAATTTTTATCATGTATATTCTATAGGCGAGCGATCGTCGGCGTTTCAGGTGTTGCAGGAATGCACTTCTGAGGCGTGACATCCTCGCCAGCTGAAACTAGCGCTTTCGCGCCATCATATAGCTGTGTAATGTTATTACATTACGCACCATTCGGACCATGTGTCCGCAGCGTGCGTATGCCGGGGCCCCGACAGATCCACGTCAGCCCGGCGCAATGCAACATAACCGGGGTCAACCATGAAGTCCTTGAAACTCCTCTCCATCGCCGGCGCGCTGTCGGTGTCGCCCGGCGTCGTATTCGCGGCGGACGCGGTGCTGGCGCCTGAACCCGAGCCGGTCGAATATGTCCGTGTGTGCGATGCCTATGGCGCCGGCTTCTTCTACATCCCCGGCACCGAGACCTGCCTGCAGATCTCCGGCTATGTCTGGTACCCAGATCGGCGCGGCAAGCGATGGCGAGACGCCCAACTACAATGGCTTCGAGCCGGACGGCTGGAACAAGGGCGTGCGCGCGCGGGTGAATTTCGACGCCCGCTCGGAGACGGAATGGGGCACCTTGCGCTCCTACATCCGCTTCCAGGCCGACTGGAACGGCGTCGGCGATGGTGAGGTCACGGCCCACCAGGCATGGCTGAGCCTCGGCGGCTTCCGCGCCGGCTATTCCGAATCGGCCTGGTCCGACACGGTCGTCGGCGAGGTGGGGACGTTCGGATCGCATTCCGACAACGCAATGTCCTTCGGCGACCAGCGCCGCGCGATCATGCAGATACAATTTCGAGCGCAACGGCTTCTTCGGCGTGCTGTCGCTGGAAGACGACGCGCTAGCCGGAGAGGGTTACGTGCCCGACGCTGTCGCGGTCCTCGGCTATGCAGCCGGATGGGGCGGAGTCTGGGGTCGCGTCGGCTACACCGAGAGTTTTGACGGTTCGTCCTACGTCCTAGGTGGTGTTCCCGGCACCAACAGCGGCGGCTTCGCTGGTTCGCTCGGCCTTCAGGTCAACGTCCCGAACATGGAAGGCTCGTCGTTCCGACTGATCGGCTACTACGCGGACGGCGACCACACCTACGGCACGCTGCACGGCCCTGCCGCCACTGCCTTCGAAACGATTTATGGTGGCAACGGAAACTCCGAATGGTCGATCCTGGCGTCCTACGGGCATCAGTTCACCGAGACGTTCGGGGCCTCGGTCGGCTATCAGTATTTCAGCGATTTCTACTGGGGCGGTACCGACGTGAAGACCGGCCTGGACGGCCACTCGGCCGAACTGTCGCTGGTCTGGGTGCCGGTGACGAACTTCGAGGTCCGCTCCGAGGTCCAGCACGACAAGATCGAGACGCTGGACGGAACCGTGTCCGGCTACCTGCGGTTCACCCGCTTCTTCTAAGCACAGCGTCCATCAATTCCAGCCCGGCCTTTGGCCGGGCTTTCGGCGTTGCGAAGACGCAAGGAGAAGTGTGTGTCCTGTGTGCCTCACCTCTCATTTCATTGCACAGTTCATACGACAGTCACAAAACCAAGAACGAAGCCCTCTATTCGTTCCTCGAACGGGAATCCAGAAGGGCCGGAGCCGTTCATCCGCCTGCAGCAGTTCTGCTGTCGTTTCATCCTGCCGAATTCCCCCAAGCGGGTGACTCCAGATTTGCGGATCGGCTCGTCAGAAGGGTAAAATATGCGAATTCTCAGCTACACCTCAGCCGCAGCCATGTTGGCGGCCTCAGCCATGTCGGCGTATGCCGCCGACGCCGTGATGGCTCCCGAGCCTGAACCCATTGAATACGTCCGTATCTGCGACGTCTATGGCGCCGGCTTCTTCTACATTCCAGGTACCCAAACCTGCCTGCGCATTTCCGGTTATGTCCGCTACCAGATCGGCACCTCCAGCGATGGCGAGACGCCGAACTATAACGGCTTCGCCGTGGACGCATGGGACAAGACGGTACGTGCCCGTCTCAACTTTGATGCTCGCTCCGAGACCGAATGGGGCACACTGCGTTCCTACATCCGCTTCCAGGCGTCGTGGAACGGCGTCAACGACGGGCCAGTCCGCGCCGATCAGGCCTGGCTCAGCCTCGGAGGCTTCCGTGCTGGCTACTCCGAATCGGCCTGGGCCGACACAGTCGTCGGCGACGTCGCGACTACCGGCTCGCACTCGGACAACTCCATGTCCTATGGCGACCAGCAGCGCGCGATCATGCAGTACAATTTCGAGCGCAATGGCTTCTTCGGCGTGCTGTCGCTCGAGGACGACGCGCTGGCCGGTGAGGGCTACATGCCCGACGTCGTCGGCGTGCTCGGCTATGCAGCCGGCTGGGGTGGCGTCTGGGGGCGTGTTGGCTACGCTGAGAGCTTTGACGGTTCGTCCTACGTCCTCGGTGGTGTTCCCGGCACCAACAGCGGCGGCTTCGCGGGTTCGCTCGGCCTGCAGGTCAACGTGCCGAACATGGAAGGCTCGTCCTTCCGCCTGATCGGCTACTATGCCGACGGCGATCACACCTACGGCACGCTGCACGGCCCTGCCGCCACTGCCTTCGAAACGATCAATGGTGGTAACGGCAATTCCGAATGGTCGATCCTGGCCTCCTACGGGCATCAGTTCACCGACACGTTCGGCGCCTCGGTCGGCTATCAGCATTTCAGCGACTTCTACATTGGCGGCACGGACGTGAAGACCGGCCTGGACGGTCATTCGGCCGAACTGTCGCTGGTCTGGGTGCCCGTGACCGACTTCGAGGTCCGCTCGGAAATCCAGCATGACAAGATCGAGACGCTTAGCGGCACCGTTTCGGGCTACCTGCGCTTCCAGCGCTCGTTCTGAGCCGCACAGACGATCCTTTGGAGAGGCCCGGCCGTGTGCCGGGCCTTTTCTGCTCAGGGCGATTGTTGCCAACCTCCTATTTCTCTAAGGAAGTGCAAACAACAGAGCCTCCCGCATGAGCCGCCCCCGCCTCACCTCCCTTGCCCAGTCGCTGCCGGCCACGGTTCCCTTCGTCGGACCGGAAACACAGGAGCGGCAGCGCGGACGGCCGTTCCGCGCCCGGATCGGCGCCAACGAAAACGGCTTCGGCGCGTCGCCGCGCGTCGCGGCCGCGATCGCAGCGGCAGCACCTGAGATGTGGAAATACTGCGACCCCGAGAACCACGAGTTGCGGCAGCTGGTGGCCTCCCATCATGGCGTCGCGCCCGAAAACATCATGATCGGCGAAGGCATCGACGGCCTGCTCGGCCTCATCGTGCGCCTCTTCGTCGAACCGGGGCAGCCGGTCGTCACCTCGCTCGGCGCTTATCCCACCTTCAATTATCACGTCGCGGGTTTCGGCGGCCGGCTCGTTGCCGCGCCCTATCGCGATGACCGCGAGGACATCGAGGCGCTGCTCGATGCCGTGGAGCGCGAGGCAGCACCGCTCGTCTATCTCGCCAATCCGGACAATCCGATGGGCACATGGTGGGAGGGCGGCGAGATCCAGCGTTTCATAGAGGCGCTGCCGGACACGACGCTGCTCGTGCTCGACGAGGCCTATACGGAGATGGCACCCGCTTCCTCACGCCCTCCCCTCGACATCGCCCGGCCGAACGTGCTGCGCATGCGCACCTTCTCCAAGGCCTACGGGCTTGCCGGCATGCGCTGCGGCTATGCGATCGGCGAGGCCGAGACGATCCGCGCATTTGACAAGGTGCGCAACCATTTCGGCATGAGCCGGATGACGCAGGTCGCGGCCGCCGCGGCGGTCGAGGACCAAGCATGGCTCGCGGAGGTGCTGGAACGCATCGCCGACGGCCGACGGCGCATCGAGGGCATCACATCGGACAACGGCCTCGCCGCGCTGCCTTCCGCGACGAACTTCGTCACGATCGATTGCGGCGGCGACGGCGCCTTCGCCCTGAAGGTCATGCAATCGCTGATCGACCGCGACGTGTTCGTGCGCAAGCCGATGGCCCCTAGGCTCGACCGCTGCATCCGGGTCAGCACCGGTCCGGAAGAAGAGCTCGCCATCTTCGCCGAGGAACTGCCGGGCGCTCTGGCCACCGCGCGCGGCAACTGACTGAAGTGCGCACCGCCTACGACGCGACGCGCACCACCAGCTTGCCGAAGTTCTTGCCCTCCAGCAGGCCCATGAAGGCCTGCGGCGCGTTCTCAAGGCCGTCGACGATGTCTTCACGGTAGCGCACGGAGCCATCCGCGATCCAGCCCGCCATGTCGCGATAGAAATCCTTCCGCTGGTCGACGAACTCGCGCTGGATGAAGCCGCGGATGTTGAGGCTGCGGCTCAGCACCTCGCGCATCATCGTCGGCAGGCGGTCCGTTCCCGCATGCTCGGTGGCGTTATACTGAGCGATCAGCCCGCAGACCGGAATGCGCGCAAACTCGTTCAGCAGCGGGAAGACGGCATCCCAGACATGGCCGCCGACATTCTCGAAATAGACGTCGATCCCGTCCGGGGAGGCGGCCTTCAGCTCGGCGGCGAAGTCCGGTGACCGATGGTCCACCACGGCGTCGAAGCGAAGTTCGTTGCGCACGAAGGCGCATTTCTCCGGTCCGCCCGCGATGCCGACGGCGCGCGCGCCCTTGATGCGCGCGATCTGCCCGACGACCGAGCCGACCGCGCCGCTCGCCGCCGCCACCACGACCGTCTCGCCCGGCTTCGGCTTGCCGATGGTGAGCAGGCCGGAATAGGCGGTGAAGCCCGGCATGCCCAGCACGCCGAGCGCGGTGGTCAACGGTGCGGCGGAGGCATCGAGCTTCCGCAGCCCCGCGCCATCGGAGATCGCAAAGCTCTGCCAGCCCGAATGGGACAGCACGACGTCGCCCACGGCGAATTTCGGATTTCGCGACGCCACCACCTCGGCAACCGTGCCGCCTTCCATCACCGCGTCGATGTCCACCGGCTTGGCGTAGGATTTGGCGTCGTTCATACGGCCGCGCATGTAGGGGTCGAGCGAGAGATAGAGAATCTTCAGCAGCACCTCGCCCTCCGCCGGTTGCGGCGCATCGACCGTCTCGATGCGGAAATCGGTCGGCTTCGGACGGCCCTGCGGCCTGGCGGCGAGAACGATCCTTGTATTCGTGGGCATCGCTTATCCTCCATCAAACGGTCCGGCCCGGCCTCGACACAGCGGGGACGGATGCCGTCCTCAGATGCCCGACCCGGCTTCGAAACGCCAGCCTTCCGTTTCCGCTTCACATATATGCAGGCGGAGCGGTCGTTCCGCGGGCCACCGTCGTCACACCGGCCGAGTCATCTTGAATTAAATGAACGATCGTTTTATTACTGCATTTGTTGGGAGGAGCTCATGGCGCGCACGACGGGATCCGACGGCGAACGCACCGAGGCGGCGATCCGCGAGGCGGCGCTGAAGCTGATCGCGCGACACGGCTACGACGCGGTGTCGATGCGCCAGCTCGGCGAGGAGGTCGGCGTGCAGGCCGCCGCGCTCTACCGTTACTTCCCCACCAAGGAAGACCTGCTCTTCACGCTGATGCGCGAGCATATGGAAGGCCTGATCGCGTCCTGGGAGGCGGCCCGGCCGCTGGCGCGCGATCCGCGAGGCGGCCTGTCGGCCTTCGTGCGCAACCATATCGCCTTCCACGTCGCGCGGCGGCATTCGACGCATGTCTCGAACCTCGAGCTCAGGAGCCTGTCGCCGGCTCGGCTGACTGAAATCCTGCGGCTGCGAAACTCCTATGAGAAGGAGCTGCGCCGGATCCTGCGCGAGGGAGCCGAGAGCGGCGCCTTCGCCATCGATGACGTCGGGCTCACCGCCATGGCGATCATCCAGATGATCACCGGCGTCATCGTCTGGTTCCGCCCCGACGAGCGCCTGTCGGTCGAGGAAGTGGCGGAGACCTACCACACGATGACGATGCGGCTGGTGGGCGCGGCGTCGGCGACGGGAATTTTGGGAGACACCCCTACCCCTTACCCCTCCCCCTTCCGGCTGCGGGGAAGGGCAAGGCGCGGGGATAGATTGGCACCGTCAGGAGGAGCGACATGTATACCAATACGCTCAATTTCGGCCTCGGCGAGGAGATCGACGCGCTGCGCGACCTGGTGCGCCGCTTTGCGCAGGAGCGCATCGCGCCGCTAGCCGCCGGCATCGACCGCTCAAACGAGTTCCCGCAACAGCTCTGGAAAGAGTTCGGCGATCTCGGCCTGCTCGGCATCACCGCCGAGCCCGATTTCGGCGGCACGGGGCTTGGCTACCTCGCGCAGGTAATCGCCGTAGAGGAAATTTCGCGTGCTTCGGCCTCGGTCGGCCTGTCCTATGGCGCGCATTCGAACCTCTGCGTCAACCAGATCACCCGCTGGGGCACGGTTGAGCAGAAGCAGCGCTTCCTGCCAGCGCTCTGTTCCGGCGAGCATGTCGGCGCACTCGCCATGTCGGAGAGCGGATCGGGGTCCGATGTCGTGTCGATGCGGCTGCGGGCCGAGAAAAGGAACGACCGCTACGTGCTCAACGGTTCCAAGATGTGGATCACCAACGGGCCTGATGCGCACACCCTGGTGGTCTATGCCAAGACCGATCCCGAGCGCGCCTCGCGCGGCATCACCGCCTTCATCCTCGACACCGCCACGAAAGGGTTTTCGGTCGCGCAGAAGCTCGACAAGCTCGGCATGCGCGGCTCGAACACCGGCGAGCTGGTCTTCGATGACGTCGAGGTGCCGTTCGAGAACGTGCTGCATGAGGAAGGCCGTGGCGTCGAGGTGCTGATGAGCGGGCTCGACTACGAGCGCGTCGTGCTCGCCGCCGGCCCGGTCGGCATCATGGCCGCCTGCATGGACGTCGCTGTGCCCTATGTGCACGAGCGCAAGCAGTTCGGCCAGCCGATCGGCGAATTCCAGCTCGTCCAGGGCAAGCTGGCCGACATGTATGCGACGATGAACGCGGCCAGAGCCTATGTCTACGCCGTGGCCCAGGCCTGCGACCGCGGCGAGACCACGCGAAAGGACTCCGCCGGCTGCGTGCTCTACGCCGCCGAAAAGGCAACACTCATGGCGCTGGACGCCATCCAGCTCCTCGGCGGCAACGGCTACGTCAACGACTACCCCACCGGCCGCCTGCTGCGCGATGCCAAGCTCTACGAGATCGGCGCCGGAACCAGCGAGATCAGGCGCTGGCTGATCGGCCGCGAGATCATGGCTGAGGGATGACCCGCGCGGCATTCGCGCCGCGCGAGGCCTTTTCACAGTGACACGCCCCTGGCCTGCGCCCAGCGGTCGAGCACCTTGGTCTCGTCCGCCGAGGCCAGCCGGTTGCCGAAGCCGCGGATCTGCACGGCACGGTCATCGCGGTCGAGCTCGACGGTGAGCAGCCGCGAGGCGTCCTTGCCTGCCTTCCTCCGCAGCGACCAGATCGAGGCCTGACCGGCGATGCACTTGCCCGCATAGGTCCACACGCAGTGGTGCATCGCGCGGCTTTCGGCAACGAGGTCCTCCGCGCTGGTCAACTGAACCATCACGAACTCCTCGCGCCGCGCCCTCGCCTCCTTGCCCGGCGGCTGCCAGCTCCAGTTCTGCAGCCTGGAGCCGGCCCAGCGCGTCTCGCTTGCCGCCTGCGGCCCGGCCAGCCGCCTGCGCATTGCCTCGATCCGCGCCACCGCCGCCATGTCACGATGCCACTCTGCCGACAGGCGCCGGAGCGAGGCGAGCGTGCGCCCCTTCAGACTGAAGCGACGGTCGCGCTCACGCGCGGCGACGATATAGTCGCAGAGATCGTCGATCTCCTCGCGGCTCGTCGGGTGGGCGCAGAAAAAGCACGCCGCCTCGCGCCAGAAGCCGAGCTCGGCCCGCGGCGTCGCGGCGATCCGCGACCGCGCGATCCGCAGCGCCAGCATCGGATCTTCCGATATGCCCTGGGCGATGGCGAGCCAGAACGCCTCTTCGAAGCGCAGGTCTCCCCGCGCGCGCAGGAAGGCGTGCACCTCCTTGCGGCTGAGCCACTCGGAAGCGCCGGCCTTGTAGAGCGAGTCGCCGCGGGCCGCCGCCACATACCAGCGCCTGCGCAGCATCGCCTCGGCCGGGTCGAGCCCTCCCGGCTCGATCCAGATCCGCTCGAGATGGGCGGGCACGGCATAGCGCGCGAAGAGATGGCGCGCCGCGGCCAGCCTGAGCCGGCCGGGGTCGCGCGTCTTCAGCTTCGGCCGCCACTCGTGCGAAGGCCGCACGATGTCGTTCACGAAGCCGCGCTTGACCTCGTCGATCGCGTTCTCGAAATCGGGCGCGGGCCGAGGTGCCGCAAAGACGCGCCGGAGCGTCGCCTCATAGGCCTCGATGCGCTGGCGCTCGGCGTCGCGCCGCTGTTTCAATTGGGAACGTGCCATGGCCGTTTATCCTCACTGGAGTCCTGTCTGCCGGACGCAATGCGAGCGCCGGCGCGATGTGCGTGGCTCTCGGTTGGCCGGTCATGACGGTCTCCTCGGACGAACAGCCTCTTCCCCAGCGGAAGCGGCGGGAACGGGCTGCTAGGGGTGGATCGGGGCGGGATTGTGGCGGGCGCTCCTCTGCTAAGGGAGCAACATCGAGCAGACTTGGAAGGGTGGCTCCCTCCGCGATGGGCCTGCGACCCCTACCCCGTTTCCTTCGCCGCTGCTAAACCCGTGCCAAGGCCATAGAAGCCAGAGGGAGCACATGCCCGTCATCCAGTCCCAGATTTCCCCCACTTCCGATGCCTTCCGGGCCAATGCCGAGAAGATGCGCGGGCTCGTCGCCGATATCCGGGCCAAGGCTGCGATCGTCGAACAGGGCGGGCCGGAGGAGCAGCGGGAGCGGCATGTGTCGCGCGGCAAGCTGCTCCCGCGCGACCGCCTGGCCCAGTTGCTCGACACAGGCGCGCCCTTTCTCGAAATCGGCCAGTTCGCGGCGTGGGACATGTATGGCGGCGACATCGCGTCCGCAGGCATGATTGCCGGCATCGGCCGGATCGAAGGCCGCGAATGCATGATCGTCGTCAACGACGCCACCGTGAAGGGCGGCACCTACTATCCGATGACGGTGAAGAAGCATCTGCGCGCGCAGGAGATCGCGCGGGAGAACAACCTGCCCTGCATCTATCTCGTCGATTCCGGCGGCGCGAACCTGCCCAACCAGGACGAGGTCTTCCCCGACCGCGAGCACTTTGGGCGCATCTTCTTCAACCAGGCGAACCTCTCGGCCGCCGGCATTCCGCAGATCGCCTGCGTCATGGGCTCCTGCACCGCCGGCGGCGCCTATGTGCCGGCGATGTCGGACGAGACGATCATGGTACGCAACCAGGCGACCATCTTCCTCGGCGGCCCGCCGCTGGTGAAGGCGGCGACCGGCGAGGAGGTCTCGGCCGAGGACCTCGGCGGCACCGAGGTCCACACCCGTCAGTCGGGTGTCGCCGATCACTATGCGATGAACGACGCGCATGCGCTCGCCATCACCCGCAAGATCATGCGCAACCTCAACCGGACGAAGCGCCTGCAGCTTGCGACCGAGCCGCCGCGCCCGCCGCTGTTCGACCCGGGCGAAATCCACGGCATCGTGCCGCAGGACACGCGCCAGCCCTACGACGTGCGCGAGGTCATTGCGCGCGTGGTCGACGGCTCGGAGCTCGACGAGTTCAAGGCGAACTACGGCACGACGCTGGTCACCGGCTTCGCCCGCATCCACGGCCTGCCGGTCGGCATCATCGCCAACAATGGCGTGCTGTTCTCGGAAAGTGCGCTCAAGGGCGCGCATTTCATCGAGCTGTGCACGCAGCGGAAGATTCCGCTGGTCTTCCTACAGAACATCACCGGCTTCATGGTGGGGCGCAAATACGAGGCCGGCGGCATCGCCAAGGACGGCGCCAAGCTGGTCACCGCCGTCGCCACCGCGAAAGTGCCCAAGGTCACGGTCATCATCGGCGGTTCGTTCGGCGCCGGCAACTATGGCATGTGCGGGCGGGCCTATTCGCCCCGCTTTCTGTGGATGTGGCCCAATGCGCGCATTTCGGTGATGGGCGGCGAGCAGGCGGCCACGGTGCTGGCGCTGGTCAAGCGCGAGGGCATCGAGCGCAAGGGCGGGTCATGGAGCACCCAGGAGGAAGCCGCCTTCCGCGCGCCGGTCCTGGAGAAATACGAGAAGGAAGGCCACCCGCTCTATTCCTCCGCCCGGCTGTGGGACGACGGCATCATTGACCCGGCCCACACCCGCGAGGTCCTGGCGCTGAGCCTCAGCGCCGCGCTCAACGCGGAGGTGGAGGAGACGAGGGTCGGCGTGTTCAGGATGTAGCGCCCTCATCTCCACTTTTTGCGGGTGCGACGGTGGCCCGCCGCTATCCTTCAACTCAGGCCGGCTATCGCGTCCAGCCTTGCCCTTTGCGCCTCGCTCAGCGTTAGCTGAGCGGCCGCGACGTTCGCGTGCAGATGTGCCCGCCGGGACGTTCCCGGAATAAGCAGAATGTTCGGGCTGCGCTGCAGCAGCCAGGCAAGCGCAACGCTCTGCGGCGACTGCTCCATTTCGCCGGCCACCCGATTCAGCTCTTCCGTCTGCAACGGCGCGAAGCCGCCCAGCGGGAAATAGGGAACATAGGCGATGCCGTCTGCGGCCAGCGCATCGATCATGGCATCGTCATCGCGGTGGACGAGGTTGTAGTGGTTCTGGACACAGACAATCGGAGCGATATCGCGGGCGGCTCGCAGTTGCGCCATGTCCACCGTGCTAATGCCGATGTGTTCGAGCAGACCTTCCTCCTGCATCTTTCGTATGGTGCGCATCGGACCGGCGACGTCCTGCTGCGGGCCCTCGATGCGCAGGTTGACGATCGCCATGCGTTCCAGGCCCAGTCGCTCGAGATTGTCTTCGACGGACCTGCGCAGAAAATCGGCGCCATGTTCGAGGATCCAGTCGCCTTCATCGTTGCGCCAGGCGCCGATCTTCGTCACCAGCGTCAGGTTTGCGGGATAGGGGTGAAGCGCTTCGCGGATCAGGCGATTGGTTACGTGCGGACCGTAGAAATCACTCGTATCGATGTGATCGATGCCGAGCGTCAGCGCCTCGCGCAACACAGCGCGCGCCTCGTCGGGGTCTTTGGGTTCGCCGAACACATGCGGGCCGGCCAGTTGCATGGCGCCATAGCCCATGCGGTTCACTGAAATCGAGGTGCCGGGGAACGTGAAGCGGCCGGCGGCGGAAGCAGGAAGATTGGTCATTGTGCGGTCTCCTTTGCCGAGCATATGGCTGATCGGTTGAGCCTTGATAACCATACCCGAGGCGAATAGGCTGTTCGCCATGCCGAACAATCATTCGTTTCCGCCGCTCGATGACGTTTCCGTCTTTCTCGCGGTATCGAGAGGCAACGGATTTCGCACCGCCGCGCGCTGGCTTGGGGTGTCGCCGTCAACGGTGAGCGAGACAATCACGCGGCTGGAGCAGCGGCTCGGCGTTCCGCTTCTCATCCGGACCACCCGCAGCGTTCAGCTCACGGAGGCAGGCCGAGCGCTGGCCGAGCGTTTCGAACCCGTCATGGCCGAGGCTCGCGCTGCCCTGGACGACGCGGCGAGCCAGAAAGGCAAGATCCGGGGGCGGCTGAAGCTGAACGTCCCCGGCGCGGTGATGGTCGATATCCTGCCTCCGCTGATCGACGGCTTTCTCGCCAAGTTTCCAGAAGTGCGCATGGAGGTGATGGTCGACGACCGACTGGTCGACATCAACGCAGCCGGCTGCGACGCCGGCATACGCTATGGCGAGCATCTGGCGCAGGATATGATAGCGGTGCCCATCGGTCCGCACCGGCAATGGGGCGCGGTGGCCGCCTCGCCGGATTATGTCAGCCGACGCGGCGCGCCGGCGCATCCGCGCGATATACTTGAGCATGACTGCATCAGGATGCGGCTTGCCGGCGGGGCGGTAACCGAGTGGGAATTCGAGAAGGCGGGGGAAACATTGATCATCGATCCGTCCGCGCGGCTGATCATCGGTGCGGCAAGCGCGGCGGCGGCCATAGGGCTTGCGATCGCCGGGCATGGGCTGATCAACACCTTTCGAAACTGGCTTGATCCGCATCTGGAGAGCGGAGCGCTCGTGCCTCTCCTGCGCGACTGGTGGCCCGCTTTCGACGGGCCGCGCCTTTATTTTTCCAGCCGGTTCATGCCTACGCCCTTGCGCGCTTTTGTCGACCACATCGCGACGCAACGCCTCTCGGCAGATGGCAAGAGCCTGGATGCCACGGTGTAGCCGTGGATGGCCTTAGCTATCCGTGCTTTGATGTCATCGTTGGAGGACCCGCCATGCCCAGGCACCGGATCTATTCGATCAGCTTCGCCAGCGTCTATCCGCACTACATCGCCAAGGCGGAAAAGAAGGGCCGCACGAAGGCCGAGGTTGACAAGATCATCTCCTGGCTGACGGGCTACGGCCCCGACGAACTGGAGGCCATCCTCTCGGACAAGACCGACCTCGAAACGTTCTTCGCCAAGGCCCCTCACCCCAACCCGTCCCGCGCCCAGATCAAAGGCCTGATCTGCGGCATCCGGGTGGAGGAGATCGAGGATCCGCTGATGCGCGAGATCCGCTACCTGGACAAGCTCATCGACGAGCTGGCGAAGGGCAAGACGATGGAGAAGATATTGCGGGAGGGGTGAGGGTCTTGAACGACTGTCCCCTCCGCAAACGGGCAGCGGAGCGATACCTTGCATCTCCTGGCCGGCGGAATACCTATATTGTGATCCCTCAGTCGCACGCAGCGCCGGAGTGCCGTCATGCCCAGATCCTCCATCCGCTCCTCCATCGTGGCGCTTCGCGCTCGCATTCCGGACGACGCCTTCACCGCCGGCGTACTCGGCACCGAGCGCGAGGGGTCCGGTGTCGTCATCAATGCGGACGGGCTGGTGCTCACCATCGGCTACCTGATCACGGAGGCCGACGAAATATGGCTCACCCGGCATGACGGCCGTGTCGTGCCGGCGCATCCCCTCGCCTACGACCAGGAGACCGGCTTCGGTCTTGTCAAAGCGCTCGGCCGGCTCGATCTGCCGGCGATGCCGCTCGGCAGTTCCGCCGAGGTAGGAGTCGGCGACAGGATCACCTTTGCCGACGGCGCCGGCCGCTTCGTCGAGGGTGCGATCGTGGCGCGGCAGGAGTTCGCCGGCTACTGGGAATATCTGCTGGAGGAGGCAATCTTCACTGCGCCGGCGCATCCGTCCTGGGGAGGTGCTGCTGTCGTCGGCGAGGACGGCCGGCTCATTGGCATCGGTTCGCTGCGGTTGGAGATGATGGAGGACGGCGAGACCTCCGGCATCAACATGTCGGTGCCGATCGACCTTTTGAAGCCGATTCTCGACGATCTGGTGCGGCGCGGCCGCACGCCCGCCCCGCCGCGTCCCTGGCTCGGCGCCTATTCGGCCGAGCGCAACGGCACGGTGGTCGTGCTGTCCGTCGCCGAGGGCGGGCCCGCGGAGGAGGCAGGGCTTCGCCAGGGCGATGTGATCGCCGAGCTGCGCGACAAGGAGGTCCACGGCCTCGCCGATTTCTACCGCACGCTCTGGTCGAGCGGGCCGGCCGGCATTGAGGTGCCGCTGCGCGTCGTGCGCGACGGGCGGGAGAACTGGGTGCGGATCCGCTCGGCCGACCGCGACGCGTTGCTGCGGCACGGGCCGAACGCGCCGCGGAACTAGCTACGACATCCGGGTCGAAGAGATCGAGGACCCGCTGATGCGCGAGATCCGCTAATCTGGACCAGCTCATCGACGAACTGGCGAAGGGCAAGACGATGGAGAAGATCTTGCGGAAGGCGTGACGGCGCGCATGTCACGCTGGCCCGCGTTCCGGTTCGCCCACCCACATTGGCAGGTCGGGCAGGTATTTCCTCGCTTCTGTCCTTCCATTGCCGTAAGAGCGGCGATGGAAAAAGATCAATTCGATATGCCCATCCTCGTCAAGGTCGACGCGACGGGTGGACTGCTCACCCTCCGAACCGCCCGCGACACTTCGGATTTCCTCCTCAACCGATGGCCCGGAAAACGCACCGAAAAGCATCGGGCGGCCCTCCAGGCCTGTTCTGACGTCCAGAATGGCGGCAAACCACCCATCGGAGCGCGGCGCGCTTTCGTCGCCGCGGCCCGCGAAGCCGGCGTGTTCGTCGATCAGAAAGCGACGATCGCGGCAGGCTAATCCTCCGACTCAACCTCCGCTTCGGTATCGACCTTGTCGATGCCTCGTTCTTTCGCGGCCGCCTTCGCAGCGAGCTTCTCGGCTTTCTTCTTCGCCTTGGCGCGATCCCGCTCCTGGCGTTCGTGATTGTAGTTCGGCGGTCTCGGCATAGTCGATCTCCTTGGATGGACCCTGCCTATTGGGATCGAGTGCGCAAAGCAACCTGCGCAGGCGGCGGGCCGGATGCCGATTTCAGCATCCGGCCGGGCCAACTTCTTGCCGTTCCGCGCTATTCGCTACCCCGGAAAGAAATGAAACGATGATCGGAGAGGTCTTACGGGCGCGCCATCCCGGCTCTCGCCTTGCCTCCCTGCCGGCGCCGGTTCGAGCTTTCCGATTGCCAAGCGCGCCTGCCCGTGGCAAACGCCGGGACGGTCAATCCGCCAGACCTCACCCAACGGCGCCGCACAATGCGCCAACACCCAGGCCATGCGCTTCGCGCCGTGCCTTTGGAGGCCTCGGATGAACGTCCACGTCGCGCCAATGCAGTCCGCTGCCCCGCCCTCCGCCAAGTCGTGGCTGAAGGCATTGAGCCGCTATCGCCAGCCCGACCGCCGCCGCAGCCTGTTCGAACTGGTCGTGACGCTTGCTCCCTTCCTCGTCTTCTGGGGGCTGGCGCTGGCGTCGGCCCATTACGGCTTCTGGTGGGGCCTGGTGCTGATCGTGCCTGCTGCCGGCTTCCTCCTGCGCCTGTTCATGATCCAGCACGACTGCGGTCACGGCGCCTTCTTCGCCCACCGCCGCGCAGACGACTGGACCGGCCGGACGCTGGGCATTCTGACGCTGACGCCCTACGATTACTGGCGGGCGGCCCATGCGACGCACCATGCCTCGGCCGGTAATCTCGACGAACGCGGCGTCGGCGACATCCTGACGCTGACGGTGGCGGAATATCGTGCCCTGTCGCGCTGGGGCAGGTTGCGCTACCGGCTTTACCGCAATCCGCTGGTGATGTTCGTGATCGGGCCGGTCTACCTGTTCGTGCTGAAGCACCGCTGGCCGTTCGAAACCTTCCGGGTCACCGGAATGCCGTGGCGGTCCACCATGCTGACCAATCTGGTTATCGTCGCGCTCGGCGCGTTTTTGATCTGGCTGACCGGCATCGTACCGTTCCTCGCCGTGCATCTCGCAATCGCGGTTCTGGCGGGAGCGGCGGGCATCTGGCTGTTTTACGTCCAGCACCAGTTCGAGGACACGCACTGGTCGGACGGATCGGAGTGGACGTTCGAGGAGAGCGCGCTGCACGGCGCATCGAACTACCTGCTGCCGCGCCCACTGCAATGGCTGACCGGCAATATCGGCATCCATCACGTGCACCATCTGTCGAGCCGCGTGCCGTTCTACCGGCTGCCCGAAGTGCTGCGCGACCATCCGCAACTGTCCGAGATCGGCCGCATCACCATCCTCGACAGCCTGCGCTGCGTGAAGCTGGTGCTTTGGGACGAGCGCGCCAGGCGCCTGGTGTCGTTCCGCGAGGCGATGGCATAGCCACTGCGGCCTTATTCGCACCGAACGGTGACCTGCGCCTGATAGGCGCCGGCGCGGAAGATGCCGCTGCCGGTGGCGTCGAGATGAATATCCAGCGTCTTCGTTCCGTTGGCGACCATCACCGGCGTATTGCCCGGGCGCTCGACGCCGCCGTTGATCGTGAAGGCCGAGACGAACGAGGCCGAGCCGCTCCAGCCGGAGGGCCAGGTCAGGAACGAGGCGGGCGCAGGCGTCGAGATGGAGTAGCAGTCGAGCAGCGCCAGGATGTTGCAGACCAGCGATTGCGGATTGACCGACACCTGGGCAGCGCTGCCGCCGGAATTGCGCGAGCTCATGGCGGTGAGCGAGGGCGCGACCTTCATCGTGCCGCTGGACTGCACCACGATGGTGCAGGAGCCGATCACCGCCGCGAGCCCTGCTCCCGGCGAGCCTGTCAGGAACGCTGCCCCCGCTGCGAGCGCGGTGACAGATCCAGCGATGCGCCCCGTCCTCATTGGCCCGCGTTCGTCCAGCCTTCCTCGGCCCAGCCGGCCTTCTGCGTGCGCGTCGCACCGCTTCCATCGGCAAGGCCCATCTTGAGCAGCCGGATCTCCATCTGCAGCCGCTCAACCTCGAGCTCATAGAGGCGTGTGCAGTCGACGCGCTTGCGCGGCCGCTCCAGAGGGATGACGACGCGGCCATAGGCTGCCGTCTCGCCCGTGTCGCGCGCCGCGCCCTGGATCACGCCGACGTCGAGATAGGCGCCCGAGCCCGACACCGCCGAACGGCAGGTCGTGCCCATCCGCCGCGCGCACCTCGTCCTGGCCCTGCGGCAAGGTCACGCCCGGCAGCGAGAAGCCGGTCTGGCGCTGGTAGAGATTGTAGACGTCCTCGGAGTAAGCCGGCGTGGCAAGCAGGATCTGGCTCAAGACCGCCGCTGCGCAAGGAACCTGCCACATATCTGTGCCCTTATCTGGGTTTGCTGGCCTGGAAAAGGAACGCTTTCCGTACAGATACGTATCTTACGCGACGTGCTGCCATCGAAAGGAACAACGACAATAACGGACCGGGACGCCCCGCCCGCAAGCTTGAAGGTTCCGGGAGATATTCTTGCGTCGACCGGGCGGAAATTCTGGTCATAGACCTTCACCGAGACGTCGATCCAGTGCCCGTAGGGATTGGCCGGAAAGACCTTCACCGCGAAGGAATCGGTGAAGCTGGTGATCTCGCCGCGCATCGGCGACATGGATTGCGCCAGGGAGGGCGCGGCCATCGCCACCAAGGTCGAGGACAGGAGAAGGCGCTTCCACATGGCGCCTACTCGCAGGTGACCGTGACGACGGCCTGGTAGGCGCCGTTGGTGAACCGGTCGCTACCGCTCTTGGTGCCGGTCAAATGTACAGTGACATTCGATGTGCCCGCGGTGGAAAGCGCCGTGTCCGTGCTCGTCAATGCCACGGTATGAGCGCCCGAGACAGAGTATTCCGGGGTCCAGGTGGTCGCGGAATCGCCCGAGGGAGGAGTTGCGACGACCGTCGGATTGACGCCGATCTCCACGCCTCCGGTCGTCGAAAGCGTGACGCTGCCGGCGCTGCCCCCCGCATTCTTGGAACTGAGGTTCTGCAGGTTGGTGCTCACCGCCATCGTGCCGTCGGAGACGACCTGCAGCGTGCAGGTGGCGTCGACGGTTGCATCGAAGATGACGTTGCTCGTCGCCGCACCCGCATTATTCGTGTGCATACAAATCAAAGCAGACACGACGAAGATCGGATTTCGAAATTCCATGACACCTCTCCCGCAGGAATTCTTGATTCATGGTCGTATAGTATGGTTAACAGAGTATTGTACTTAGAAAGTGGAGAGAAATGCTCCAATTCTATCTTGTTTGCCTACATATGAATAACGTTTCTCTGTATTTCGAGGTGCTGTCCCACTCCGATCCGACTCGCGGCGTAAGGGGACATCAAGGCGACCCACGCCCCAGACGAGGCCGGGCGGTGCGGCTGCCTCAGGCGGTCGCGGCCTTTTCCCCGTTCTTGCCGAGGGCCTTTCCGTTCCGGTCGAAGCGCAGGCCGACGACCGGGCCGAGGCGCGTATCCCTGGGCGCCACTGTACCGATGGTCAGCAGCGCCGTTCCCGGCAGGACCTCCTCCAGCGCGTCCAGCACGCGCTCGCGCGCCGTCTCGCCCAGCGCGTCCAGCGCCTCGTCGACGACGATGAAGTCCGGCTTCTGCACCAGCACCCGGGCAAAGGCGAGCAGGCGTTGGTCGTCATCGCTCAGTTCCCTGTCCCAGCGCTCGCCCTCGTCCAGCCGGCCCTTGATCCGGGTGAGGCCGACGCGCTCCAGCGCATGCACGGCCTCTGCCTCAGCGACCGGGGTGGAGAGCGGATAGGCCAGCACGCCCGCGAGCGTGCCCCGCGGGATGAAGGGCTGGCCGGGCAGGAAAGCGACCGTCTTATCCTTCGGCAACCGGATCGTGCCGCCGCCCCAGGGCCACAGGCCGGCGATCGCGTGGAAGAGCAGCGTCTTGCCCGCGCCCGGCTCGCCGACGATGTGCAGCCGCCCGCCCGCCTCGACATGCGCCTGCGGCACCGAAAGCCGGGCGCAGCCGTCCGGCGAGGCGACGTAGAGATTGTCCAGCGTCAAACGGTCCGGCTCATCCGAAACGACCGCGATCCGCTCCTTCGAGCCGTGCAGCGCATCCATCGCCACCACGCTGGTGCGGAAGGTGGCGATGCGTAGCAGCGTCGCGCGCCAGTCGGCAATGCCGCCGATATTGTCGATGAACCAGCGCAGCGCGCCGTTGACCTGGTTGAAGGCGGCTGCCGCCATCATCAGCCCGCCAAAGGAGAGGCTGCCCGAGAAGTAGACCGGCGAGGCGATCACGATCGGCGCCACGACAGTGATCCAGCCGTAGCCGGCCGTCACCCATGTCAGCCGCACCGCCGCGCTCATGATGCGCCGTGCCGCCGCCAGCACGGTCTGCAGGTCGCGTTCCAGCCTCGCCTTCTCGTCCGCTTCGCCGCCGGCGAGCGAGATGGCATCGACGCGTTCATTGACCCGCATCAGCGAGAAGCGCAGCTCGGCCTCGCGCGCGTAGCGCGCCTCGTTGAGGCGGATCAGCGGGCGGCCGGCGAGCCAGCTCAGTCCCGAGCCCAGGCCGGCATAGAGGAAGGCTGCCCATACCATGTAGCCCGGGATGTCGAGGCTCCGGCCGCCGACGACGAAGGTGAAGTTGCTGGAAATCGACCACAGCACGCCGACGAAACTCGCGAGCAGTATGGTCGCCTGCATCAGGCCGATCGACAGGTCGGCGGTCAGATCGGCGAGATGCCGCGCATCCTCGTGCAGGCGCTGGTCTGGATTGACGCCGATGTCGCCGGCATAGCCGAGGCGAAAGGCGCGGCGGGGCTTCATCCATTCGCCGATGAGATCGCGCGCCAGGCCTTCACGCAGCTTGATGTGCAGCATCTGGTTCAGCCAGGCCTGTGCCACGTTCAGCACCAGCAGCGAGCCGGCGATGTAGCCGAAGACCAGGAGTTGGTCGAGAAAGGCCGTGAGGTCGCGCTTTTCCAGCGAATCGTAGAAGGGCTGGTTCCAGCGGTTCAGCAGCACCTGGCCGAACGCGGTCGCGAGGATCACGGCCGTGATGCCGAAGTAGAGCATCAGGATGCCGCGCCGCACCGGCGATGCCCAGAGTGCGGTCCACATCGTCGCGAACTGCGCGCGAAGTCCCTGCGGGGCGACGGCATCCATGAATCGAAACCCTCTGGTGATCGGAAGCGGGACACTAGCCCAGCAGAAGGACAGGCGGGAGAGGTCGCCCGCCTGACAGCAGGCGATCGACATTCGAAGGGGCCTTCATATCCGTTCGCCGCAAGGCTATGGATCGTGCATGTTCAAGAAGATCCTGATCGCAAACCGCGGCGAGATCGCCTGCCGCATCATCCGGACCGCCCGCCGCATGGGCATCGCCACCGTGGCGGTCCATTCGGATGCGGACGCCGCGTCGCTGTTCGTGCGCGAAGCCGACGAGGCGGTGCGGATCGGGCCGGCGCCGGTTTCGGAAAGCTATCTGCGCGGCGACCGGATCGTTGAGGCCGCGCTTGCCGCGGGGGCCGAGGCGATCCACCCGGGCTACGGCTTCCTCTCCGAGAACCCCGGCTTTGTCGACCAGGTGACTGCCGCCGGTCTCGTCTTCATCGGCCCGTCCGCCGCCTCGATCCGCGCCATGGGCCTGAAGGACGCGGCCAAGGCACTGATGGAAAAGGCCGGCGTTCCGGTGGTGCCCGGCTATCACGGCGCCGGCCAGGCGCTGGTTCTGCTTGCCGGAAAGGCCAAGGAGATCGGCTATCCCGTGCTGATCAAGGCGCGGGCCGGCGGCGGCGGCAAGGGCATGCGCCGCGTCGACCATCCCGACGATTTCGCCGATGCGCTGGCCTCCGCCAAGCGCGAGGCCAAAGCGGCCTTCGGCGACGAGGCGGTGCTGATCGAGAAATACGTCGAGAAGCCGCGCCATATCGAGGTGCAGGTGTTTGGCGACAATCACGGCAATGCCGTCCACCTCTTCGAGCGCGACTGCTCGGCGCAGCGCCGGCACCAGAAGGTGATCGAGGAGGCCCCTGCCCCCGGCATGACGGCCGAGATGCGGGCGGCGATGACCGATGCGGCCGTCAAGGCTGCGAAGGCGATCCGCTATTCGGGCGCCGGCACGATCGAGTTCATCGTCGACGGATCCGAGGGCCTCAGGCCCGACCGCTTCTGGTTCATGGAGATGAACACGCGCCTCCAGGTCGAGCATCCGGTGACGGAGATGGTCACCGGCGTCGACCTGGTCGAATGGCAGCTGCGTGTCGCGGCTGGCGAGAAGCTGCCGCTGTCGCAAGACGAAATCCGCCTGTCCGGCCACGCCTTCGAGGCGCGCATCTATGCCGAAGACCCGACGCGCGACTTCCTGCCGGCAATCGGCACGCTACATCACCTGAAGTTCCCGACCTCCGGCGCGGAGGGAACCGCGATCCGCATCGAGACGGGCGTGCGCCAGGGCGATGCGATCTCGCCCTTCTACGATCCGATGATCGCCAAGCTCGTCGTCCACGCGGCGGACCGCGGCGGCGCGCTTACCGCGCTCGGTGCAGCGCTGCGGCGCACCGAGATCGCCGGCTCGACCGTCAACACGGCCTTCCTCGCCGCGCTCGCCGCCGACGCAGATTTCGCATCCGGCGATGTCGACACCGGCCTGATCGGCCGCAAGCAGGCGGCGCTGACCGCGCTTCCCCCGCCCTCGGTGGAAGCGGTCGCCGCAGCCGCCGTGGCCGCGTCGGGTGCGAGCCTGACGCCGGCCAGCGCCGATCCGTGGGACGCCCTTTCCGGCTACGCGCACTGGAGCCCGGTGCGGCGCAAGGTGGCGCTCGGCTATGGCGAGACGGAGGTCACGGCCTCGGTGCAGGTCAGGGCCGGGCGGCTCGGGGTCGAGATCGACGGCGCGGAACGCCCCGCCCCCGCAGCGGCGCGCGTGGCGGCATGGCCGGGACACGTAACGGTGTTCGAAGGCGCCGTCGCCCACAGTTTCAAGGCGCCCGACCCGTTTGCCGATGCCGCCGATGCCGGCGCCGGCACGGGCAGCCTGCGCGCGCCGATGCCGGGACTGGTGAAGGTGGTGCGGGCCAGCGTCGGCGAGCATGTCAGCAAGGGTCAGGCGCTGCTGGTGCTGGAAGCCATGAAGATGGAACACACCATCGCCGCCCCCCATGACGGCGAGGTGGCCGATATCGTCGCCGAAGGGCAGCAGGTGACCGACGGAACCGTGCTGGTGCGATTTGCGGAATGAACCGCGATCCGACACAGTTCCGCGGTGGACTTATCGCTGGAAGTTCGCCTGCCAGTCCTGGATCACCTTGTCAGCGGTGATCGCATTGTTCCAGATCACCTTGTCCTCGACCTTCAGCGCCGGATTCGCCCAGCCGACGCCGACCTTGTCGTAGATCGAGGCCGCCGGCACATTGGCGAGATAGTCCCCAGGAAGAACAGAAGGGAGTTCTGCAGCCGCGATGCCGATCGTGGAGAGTTCCGAGGCGTTCCACTCCGTCGCGGTCTTGGCCAGCCCACCTTGCGAAGCCACCGCAGCAACAAATTCCTCTAGATCTCCTTCGATGGGAGCGAGCAATCCAAGATTTCTAAAATCTGTCGTGCCGCCGGTGTAGTTGTTGAACGTCACGGCCGCGCGCGCCGCCGACACGATCGTCTCGACGCCTTCGAAGGACGCCTCGATCCTGCCGTCGGGGCCGACGTCCAGATATTGTCCATCCGTCTCCCTCAACGTCTTCGCGATCGCGACGACCTTGCTTGCGACGAAACGGTTGCGTTCCTTCTCTGCGGATATAGCCGCGCCTGCGAAGGCTGCCGTCGGTCCGGTCACGGGCCAGGTGGCAGCGGGAGCGGCGAGGTCCTTGCTGACCGCCATCGGGCCGCCCACGACGCATTCGCCGCTGATCTCGCCATTCTCAGACTTCAGATCCGACCAGGTAGGACCGCCAAGCCGCACCGCGGCATACATCAGCCACGCAAGCCAGCCGTCGGTGTTGTCGGCCCGCATACCATAGTAGAAGTTGTGATGGGTCTTGACCTGGTCCCGGGTCTGAACACAGCAATAGAAATCGTGCACGACCGCTGCGGCAAGGTAAGGGCCGCTGTAGTTGTCGCCCGTGATCAGTTCCGCCAGCCAGGGAATCGTCGCTCCGTCGGTGAAGCTACCGGCCGGCACTTTCCAATCATCTCCCGACGGATCTGTATAGATGACCTCTCGGAACAGCTTGAAAGGTTTCGGCTTTCCACCTGGATGCTGCTCGAGGATGACCGGCGTACCTACAAACTTCCCGTTTTCTTGGGAAAGAGCATCCTGAACGCACAAGGCAGCGAAAATAAAACAGATAGCTCTTTTCATTTATCCCCCTTCCTCCAATTACTTCATAAAAATACTTCTCCATAATTCGGAAGTCAAAATGTTCCGGCTCCATTGCACGCCGCAATCGCCGCTGTTAGCACTTGCAGCATGAGCGTCGAAGATGCCGGCAGGTTACCCGAACAGAAGCACCGTCTCTATGAGGACGTGCTTGCGCTTTTGCTGGGCACGCTTCTCGCTTCTCTCGGCGTGACGCTCTACACCGAGGCGACGCTGGCCACGGGCGGCGTTGCCGGTGTCTCCATGCTGGTGAACTATCTGACCGGCTACGGCTTCGGCCCGATCTTCTTCGTCGTCAACCTGCCGTTCTATGCGCTGGCGATCCTGCGGATGGGCTGGCCCTACACGCTGCGCACCTTCGCGGCCGTGGCGCTTCTGTCGCTGTTCTCACGCCTAACGCCGGGCTGGATCGACATCGCGGCGCTCGACCCGCTCTACGCGGCTGCGACCGGGGGCGGGCTGATCGGCATGGGCCTCTTAATCCTGTTCCGCCATCGCGCCGGACTTGGCGGGCTGAACATTCTTGCCCTTTATCTGCAAGACAAGGGCATCATGCGAGCGGGTTGGTTCCAGCTTGCGGTGGACGTGATGATCCTCGTCGCCGCCTTTTTCGTCCTGCCGCTGGAAAAGGTGGCGCTATCGCTCGTCGGTGCCGCCGTGGTCAACCTGATCCTGGGCATCAACCACAAGCCCGGCCGTTACATGGGCATGAGCTGAGCGAAAAAGAGAAAAGCCGCGCCGGCATTGTCCCCTGCCGGTCGCGGCCTTTCCACGTCGTCACGGCGTCCCCCGCCCAGACGACGCGAACCGCCCTGTTCGCGTGACAGCAATCAGTGCATGGTCATCCATTCGCGCGCCTCACGGAGCGCCCGGGCGAGTTCCGGCTTGGACATCGACACCGCCAGCTCGGCACGCAGCTCGGCGGCGCGGGCGGAGCCCTTGATCGCAGCGATGTTGAACCACTTGTGCGCCGCCACCGGATCGACCTCGCAGTCGCGGCCGGTCGCATACATCATGCCCAGCTCGAAAAGGATGTCCGCCTGGGCGTTGGCGCCCATCGATCCGAAGCCTGCCTCAAACATCTCGAAACGTGCCATTTTCTGTCCCCTGTCTGTCGCTGTTGCCCCGCCGGTTTGGTCCGTTCCGAGGCGTTGTCTGATGGGTTCGAGAATGGCGGGGAGGCTTGAATTGCGGGTGAACAGGCGTGCTTAATTTGCGGAAAACAAAGCTAAAACAATAGGTAAACGGCAGATTCCGTTAAGCATCGAAGCTGCCGGACTTCTCGCGATTCCGTTCGAATGCGCATAAAATCCCGTCGTCGCGACGAAAGACTCCGCTAACCACGGCTCATCTTTCGATCGTCGCGCATCGAGGGGAAGCGGGTGGCGGGAGATCTGAAATGTGCTGGCGGGCGATGGCGAAATTCCTCGATCCGCCGCCATCGCACCGCTTCCGTTTCGCCCACGGCTGGTTTACGTTGACGTTTGCGTAAGGCGCATGCGGATGGGAGGTCCCGCTCCGCCGCCGATCCCGCGCAGGAGGAAAACATGTATCGAATTGCAATGGCGACGGCCGCGGCAACGCTGATGATGGCCGGCGCTGCGCTCGCGGACCCCATCGAAGGCACCTGGAAGCGGCCGAACGGTACGCTTATCCAATATGCCGGCTCCGGCGGCAATTTCTGCGGCACGGTGCTGACCGGCGAATACAAGGGCAAGTCGATCGGCTGCATGAAGGGCGCCGACGGCTCCTACAAGGGCAAGGTCAACAAGCTCGACGAAGGCAAGACCTACAACGGCAAGGCCTCCGTGAAGGGCAATACGCTGTCGCTGTCCGGCTGCGTCCTCGGCGGGGTGATCTGCAAGTCGGAAAGCCTGACCCGGCAGTAGCATCGATCATATTCGGACGAAGAAGGGGCCGCCACGCGCGGCCCCTTTTGTTTCTCCCGACCGGTCCTGGCCATGCGGCTCCATCCAGGATCACCGGGAAAAGCGTGTTTACTTCCCTGAACCGCGGATGAACGGCCGTCTCAGGATGAGTTCAGAGCGCATCTGGCATCTTCCCCTCAACACTGAGGGATCAACCAATGCTCGCCCGCCGCCTCACCATCGTCAGCCTGATGACCATCCTGTTCGGAATGGTGTTCGCGATGATCGTGGCCGAGGCCGGCCGGGATCGCCGCTGGAAGACGAACCAAGTCGTGCCCTGCGTCTTCGATACCGCGGTGAAATGCGGCGGCGCCGAGCTCTGATCCGGAACGAAACGAGACAAGAAGATGACCACTTACGCCAACCCCATTGCCGACATCGTCCGGATGCTGCCGCGGCTCGCACTGATCGCGCTGTTCATCGGCTCGACCGCCCTTGCCGTCAGCAAGGTCAACGCCGCGCCCGAGGCTATCGTGACCGACGTCATGCTGGTCGGCGGCCAGATCGCCAAGCCCAGCGGCGTCGGCTTCGTTCTCGCGGTCGGATTGCAGCGGATGCGTTGAAACTGATTCTCGCGGGAGATACTCCCAAGCGTCATGCTGCTCGACTATAATGGAGCATGGAAAAGAGAATCTATCCCAAGCCGATCGAAACAGTCGTCACCCCGGAGCCGTTCGCCCGGCAGAGTTTCACCGACGCTCGCGAGGCGGTGCAGCTCCTGCGCCACCTCTACGAGCGCAACACCGCCTTCCTGCGCGAGTCCTTCGCGAGCCTCGCCAAGGACCAGCCTCTGCGCCGGTTCCGGGCCTTCTATCCCGAGGTGAGGATTTCGACCTCGTCCTACGCGCAGATCGACTCCCGCTACGCCTACGGCCACATGTATGACCCGGGGCACTATTCGACCACCATCACCCGGCCGGACCTGTTCGAGACCTATCTCGTCGATCAGCTCGGGCTGATCATGCGCAATCACGGCGTGCCGGTGACGATCGCCGAATCCGAGACGCCGATACCGCTCCACTTCGCCTTCCTCGAAGGCACGCATGTGGAAGGCTCAATCGCCGACCGGCTGATGCGGCCGCTGCGCGACATCTTCGACGTGCCGGACCTCAACGCGACCGACGACCTGATCGCCAACGGAACCTACGAGCCGGCGCCGGGCGAACCGATGCCGCTCGCGCCCTTCACCGCACAGCGCATCGACTATTCGCTGCACCGCCTGTCGCACTACACGGCGACCAGCCCCAACCATTTCCAGAATTTCGTCCTGTTCACCAACTACCAGTTCTACATCGACGAGTTCTGCAATCACGCCCGCGAGCTGATGGTCAACGGCGGCGGCGGATACGAAGCGTTCGTCGAGCCGGGCAACCTGATCACGCAGGCGGGTGAATCCGGGCCATCCGAAGGCTCGCACCCGCCTCGCCTGCCGCAGATGCCGGCCTATCACCTCGTCAAGCCCGGGCATTCCGGCATCACGATGGTCAATATCGGCGTCGGGCCGTCCAACGCCAAGACGATTACCGACCATATCGCGGTGCTGAGGCCGCATGCCTGGCTGATGCTCGGCCACTGCGCCGGCCTGCGCAACACGCAGGCGCTCGGCGACTACGTGCTGGCGCATGCCTATGTGCGCGAGGACCACGTGCTCGACGACGACCTGCCGGTCTGGGTGCCGATCCCGGCGCTGGCCGAGGTGCAGGTGGCGCTGCAGGAGGCGGTGGCCGAGGTGACCGGCCTCTCCGGCTTCGAGCTCAAGCGCATCATGCGCACCGGCACGGTCGCGACGATCGACAACCGCAACTGGGAGCTGCGCGACCAGCGCGGGCCGGTCCAGCGCCTGTCGCAGTCGCGCGCGATCGGCCTCGACATGGAATCCGCCACCATCGCTGCCAACGGGTTCCGCTTCCGGGTGCCCTACGGCACGCTGCTGTGCGTCTCCGACAAGCCGCTGCACGGCGAGCTGAAACTGCCCGGCATGGCGACGGAGTTCTACAAGCGCCAGGTAGCCCAGCACCTCACCATCGGCATCAGGGCCGTGGAAAAGCTCGCCGCGATGCCGCCCGAACGGCTGCATTCACGCAAGCTGAGGAGCTTCTCCGAGACCGCGTTCCAATAGGGTCCGTCCCTATCCCTGCCGCAATCGCAGGCGAGGAAGCGCGCATGACGCGCGCCGCCACCGTCCTGTCCCTTCTGTTGCTCGTCGTGTGCGGCGTCGCTGCCGCAGCGATCGGGCTCGGCTTCCTTGGCAGGCTGCACCCGGCCCTCGATTCCTTCTCGCATTTCCGGCTGCATCTCGCGGCTCTCTTGGCGGTGGGTGCGTTCGGACTGATCCCGGCGGGCTTCCGGCGTGAGGCCTTCGCCGGGCTTGCGCTTGCCACGGGCGCTGTCTTCGTCACGCCGGGAACCTGGTTCGACAACGCCATCAGCAACCAGGCGAAGGCGTCCGCCGCGCCCGACGACCGCGCAACCTATCGGCTGCTGCACCTCAATGCCCGGTTCGATCATTCGGAGCCGGGTCGCTTCCTGTCGCTGATCGCGCGGCTGCATCCCGATGTCGTGACCGTCAACGAGGTGTCGGCGATGTGGCGGCAGCGGCTGGAGACACTGTCAGCCGCGTACCCCTACAGCACATTCTGCGATGCGCGCGGCGAGGTCGGCGGCGTTGCGATCCTGTCGCGCAGACCCCTCGCGCAGGGTGCCACGGGCGAATGCATCGACGGCGGCACGCTCGCCATCGCTCCGATCGATTTCGCCGGAGAGATCGTGACGGTCGCAGCACTTCATCTCTACTGGCCGTGGCCGTTCGAGCAGCCGGCGCAGGTCGAACGCATCGCGCCGCGCCTGTCGCAATTGCCGGATGCCACGATTCTCGCCGGCGATTTCAACGCGGCGCGCTGGAGCCAGACATTCTCGAAGATCGCCGCATCCTCGCGGCTGGAGGATGCAGGCCCGGTCGGCCCGTCCTGGCTGCCGCGCAGCCTACCGGATGCGTTGCGGCGCGCGGTCGGGCTTGGCATCGACCATGTGCTGGCGGGCGCCGGAGTGATCGTCACGAAGCTGGAACGCGCGGAGGGTGTCGGCTCCGACCACCTGCCGGTCCTGACCGAGTTCTGGGTGCCCTCGCAGGCCAGGCCGGAGGCGTCCGGCACGACGGTGGTGCTGAAGCCCGCTGCTACTTCACCAGGCGCTTGACCAGGCCTTCGATGTTGCCGCCGCTCGAGTGCTCGACCACGTCGAACTGGCGCTGGCGCGCCTCGTAGCGGGCGACGATCGCAGCCACGACCCGCTTCATCTCCGCCCGCAGCCTGCCGCAGGACTTGCCGTCCGCGACCTTCAGGCCCGCGATGGTGCGATCGGCCTCCGCGGCCATTTCGCGCGCGATGCGGCCGTGCTGTTCCTCGTGCTTCCTGATGCCGGCCATGAAGCGCTGCCAGCGGCTGCGCAGCGGGCCGCTGACTTCGCTCTTCACTTCGGGATAGATGTAATTGATGTCGAGCCGGACCTGGGGCCGCGTCACCTTGCATATGCCGTCGGTGTGGACCCAGTCCGCTTCCGAATTCATCGTGTAGCGCGTCTGCGCGATCGCGCGAGAGGTGAAGCCGTGCTTCGGCCCCTTCTGCTCGAGCTGCCTGAGAAGTGCGTCGCCCGTTTCTCCGGAGATCGGGAAGCTCGTCGTTCGCGACGAAACCTTAGGACCAGCCTTCGCCGGCGTGATCACGCCGAGGAGGGCAAGAAAACAGCATGAACAGGCAAACAGGCGCATGCGGTATCTCCGTCGCCCCAAGTGCATCACAAGAAACCAACGGTTTCAAGACAATGTTGACTATTCGTTCACCAATTCGGGAGTGCTGCGTGTTGACCAAGCGGAAATCGGCGTCGACTCACGCCCCTTCCAATGCTGCGCGGACGCCGGCGCCGGCTTCCTAAGGCTCGAAGCGGGAAAGCAACCTATCGATCCGCGAGTCGCGCCCGGGCAAGGTCACGCGCCGCCGGCTCGCTGTCGGCGAACAGAAGCGCGATCCCGGCGGCCGACGAGATGGCCTCGATCCCCTTTCGTATCGGCATCGGCAAGTTGGCGGCACGACCGACGAGGATCATACCCCGGCACAGCCGCGCGAGGTCGCGTCTGTGGTCCTTGAGCAGCTTGGCCCGCCTCCGCCGTTCCTCGGCATCCACCTTAGCGAAATCAGGCAATGACGGCGCGCGCTCCGCAATCATGACGAAAGGCTCGCCGCGCTGGAGCACGGCAAGGAAACGTCGATTGTCCTCCTCATCGTCATGCACCTCGCCTTCGTCATGGTCGCGCATCCAGATGATCGGAAGTTCGTCGAGATCAAGTCGCATAGCCATCTCCAATTTAACATCGTTAAATTGACTTAACGCTGTTAAGGTCACTCGGCAAGAGGATTCGCATGGCTCTCACCCGTTCCGGAATTGTCGCGCACGCGCTGGATCTGCTGGATGAAGTGGGGGTCGAGGGGCTGAGCATGCGACGGCTGGCCGACGCGCTTCAGGTGCAGGCCCCCGCCCTCTACTGGCATTTTTCGGGCAAGCCGGCCCTTCTGGACGAAATGGCCGAGGCTCTTGTCGCCGGGGTGGCGGACAGGATTCCGGTCGGCGGCGACTACGGGGAGGTCCTGCGCAGCGGTGCGCAGGAAATGCGCCGTGCCCTCCTGTCCCGCCGCGACGGCGCGCGCGTATTCGCCGGAACCTTCGTCGCCCGGGCCAATGTGCTGGGATTGGGAGAGATTCTCGTCGGATCATTGCGCCGGGCGGGCTTCGACGACAGCGTCGCCCCGCGAGCGGTATTCTCGCTGATGTATTATGTGATGGGTTTCGTCATCGAGGAGCAGGCGCTGGCAGAGAAGAGCCGACACTGCGCCGGCGCGCACCCGCTCGCCGGGCCGCTTGAGGCATTCTTCGCCTCGTCGGAGGGCTATCCAAACATCCGGGCGAGCCTGCCGGAACTGCTGGAAACCCACCAGGATACGCGTTTCGATTTCGGCGTCGATCTCGTCGTCAACGGGCTCGCCGCATTAAAGAGTTGATGCAAGTGATGCGGTTTGCGGCTCTCAACGGGGCCGGGGCAGGCCGGCAAGGGGCATAACGGCGGCCTTCAAGTCGCCCCGTTCAGCGGGCCACCAGCGCCAGGACGCTCTTTTCCACCGGCCCGCCGTCGCGGTGCTCGCGCTTGTCGAAGTCGACCTGGGACTTGTTGTAGGCGACAATGATCCTGTCGAGATCCTTCATCAGCTTCGCGTTGGCCTTGCGGCAGGACTGGCCGTCGGCCATCCTGAAGCCGCGCAAGGTGCGGTTGACGTCGCTCACCATCTTCTTGGCGAGCCTGCCGTGCATCTCCTCATGCGCGACGTTCGTCGCCTGGAACCTTTTCCAGCGGCGGGCGAGCGCGGCAGGCAGCTTGTCGACCGGACGGGGATAAACGTAGGTTATCTCCATCACCATCTTCGCGCCTTGCGTCCGACAGATGCCTTTCGAATAGACCAGGTCGCCCTTGATGTCGGTCTTGAACTGGGTCTGGGCGATCGCCTTGGTGAGGAAGCCGTGGCGCGGCCCCTTCCTGTTCATGTCATAGAACAGTTCGAGGCCGGTCTTGCCCTTGATGTCGTAATACTTCGTCTTGACGGTCACATCCGCGCGGACCGCCAGGGTCGACGCTATCAGGGCAGCGCCGACCACCATCCCAAGCTTTGCGAAACCACGCATTCCCGCCACTGCTCCCAAACCCACGCCAGAA
This sequence comes from Mesorhizobium sp. J428, assembly GCF_024699925.1. Classification (NCBI taxonomy): domain Bacteria; kingdom Pseudomonadati; phylum Pseudomonadota; class Alphaproteobacteria; order Hyphomicrobiales; family Phyllobacteriaceae; genus Mesorhizobium; species Mesorhizobium sp. J428. The sequence goes on along the minus strand of NZ_JAJOMX010000001.1, from coordinate 4,053,988 downwards.
AAACATGCGGCGGGCGTGATGGCAATCTGCGCGTGCAGTCCGGTTACATGTTAACGTAAACGGGCCCCTCGCCGCCCTGCGGCGGCACCCAGTTGATGTTCTGGTTCGGATCCTTGATGTCGCAGGTCTTGCAGTGGACGCAGTTCTGCGCGTTGATCACGAACTTGACGTCGACGCCCATCTTGTCGGCGGCGGCGTTACCCTCCGCATCGACCCATTCGTAGACGCCCGCGGGGCAATAGCGGGTCGACGGGCCGGCAAAGACGTCGTGCTCCGAGGTCTTCTGCAGGGCCATGTCCTTGACCTGCAGGTGCACCGGCTGGTCTTCGGCATGGTTGGTGTTGGAGAGGAACACCGACGACAGGCGGTCGAAGGTCAGCACGCCGTCAGCCTTCGGATAGGCGATCTTCTTGTGCTTGGCGGCCGGTTCCAGCGAGGCTGCATCGGTCTTGCCGTGCGTCAGCGTGCCGAAGAGCGACAGGCCGAAGAGCTGGTTCGTCCACATGTCCAGCCCGCCGAGGCCGACGCCGATCAGCGTGCCGAAGCGCGACCAGAGCGGCTTGACGTTGCGCACGCGCTTCAGGTCCTTGCCGATGTCGCTCGCGCGCCAGGCCTCCTCGTAGGAGATCAGGTCGTCGTGCTGGCGGCCGGCGGCGATCGCGTCCACCACATGCTCGGCCGCGAGGATGCCGGAGAGCACCGCATTGTGCGAGCCCTTGATGCGCGGCACGTTGACGAGGCCGGCCGAGCAGCCGAGCAGCGCACCGCCCGGAAACGACACCTTCGGCACCGACTGCCAGCCGCCCTCGGTGATCGCGCGCGCGCCATAGGAAAGGCGCTTGGCGCCCTCGAAGGTGCCACGGATCGCCGGATGCGTCTTGAAGCGCTGGAACTCTTCGAAGGGTGAGAGATACGGGTTCTTGTAATTCAAATGGACGACGAAGCCGACCGCGACCAGGTTGTCGTCGAAATGGTAGAGGAACGACCCGCCGCCGGTGGACATGCCGAGCGGCCAGCCGAAGGAATGCTGCACAAGCCCGCGCTTGTGGTTCTCGGGCTTGACCTGCCAGAGTTCCTTGAGGCCGATGCCGAATTTCTGCGGCTCCTTGCCGTCGGACAGCTTGAACTGCGCGATGAGCTGCTTGGCGAGCGAGCCGCGTACGCCCTCCCCGATCAGCACATATTTGCCGTAGAGCGCCATGCCGGGGGCGAAGCCGGGGCCCGGCGTGCCGTCCCTCTCCACGCCCATGTCGCCGGTGATGACGCCGGTGACCGCGCCGTTCTCGTCATAGGTGAGGTTCGCGGCGGCGAAGCCCGGATAGATCTCGACGCCCAGCGCCTCGGCCCTGGTCGCGAGCCAGCGGCAGACATTGCCGAGCGAGACGATGTAGTTGCCGTGATTGTTCATCAGCGGCGGCATCAGGATGTTGGGCATGCGCACGGAGCCGGCCGGTCCGAGCACCAGGAAATGGTCATCCTTGACCTCGGTCCGGAACGGGTGGTCGGCATCCTCGCGCCAGTCCGGCAGCAGCCTGTCGATGCCGATCGGGTCGACCACGGCGCCGGAGAGGATGTGCGCGCCGACCTCGCCGCCCTTCTCGAGCACGACGACCGAGAGCTCGGGATTGACCTGCTTGAGCCGGATGGCGGCGGCCAGGCCGGCGGGGCCCGCTCCGACGATCACCACATCGAATTCCATGCTCTCGCGTTCGACTTCGCTCATCTCGTCCTCCGGCCGGTCGCCGATCCTCTTGCCTTAATTCTCACGCCTGCACCAGACCCGCTGCCGCGCGAAAGCGTCGCATATTTCTAACGTTCGTTAGATTAATTGCTATAAATTTACCTTAACGTAAACGTCAATTCAATTCCCGATTTCGCCCGGCGATTTCCGGCGCCTATGGATTCGCCGTATCCATTTGCCGTCGAACGAGTCTATCCTCGCCCAAGCACGTTCTGCCGGACGAGACGATGGCTGCTCTCTGGAAGGTGATCGCAGGATGTCTTGCCGCCCTGCCCTTCCTCGCTGTGGCGGAGGGTGGCGAACCGCATGTGTGGCGCTCCGGCGCCTATTCCTTCTCCGACGAGCTCGGCGGTTTCATCCTTCTTGGCGTGTCTGGCATCGGCACGAAGGCCGATCCGTTCGTCATCGAACAGGAGATGGTGTCGGCGAGCCCCGTGACACTCGTCATCCGGGTCGCCTCCCAGATCCGCACCCAAGGCCAGCCGGGCCAATTTGCCACCGGCATGATGCACCTCCGCATCCGCTCGCTCAACAACAGCGGCATCGCCTGGACGGAATACGAGTTCGAGTTGCAGGAGCAGCTCGGCATTCCGAGCGTGCACGGCGACGGCCTCTCCTTCGACCAGAGGCGCGTCAATCCGGAAAACCGGTCGTCGGATTCCTTCCGCATCCACGATACCGACTTCGAGCCGAACGATCGCATCGTCTTCTCCGACGGCCATGTCGATCCGCTGGAAACCGCCGACTTCAAGTTCTTCGTCACGGACTTCACGCCGAAGCTGGAATTCTACCTCCGGCAGGACCCGCGCATTCCGCTGTCGTGAGCATGGAGGTTTACGCAGGACCGGCACCGCCCTATTGAATGGGCAGCGGCAGTATGGCCGCGCGAATTGACCATGACCGACGCCATCGACACCCGCGCCTCCCTCGAGGAGCTTCTGCGCTTCTACGCCGAGACGGGCGTGGACGAGGCGCTCGACGACGCGCCCGTGGATCGGTTCGCCCTGTCGGCCAGGGCCGCGCCGCCGCCCGCCGCTCCCCCGGCCCCGGTCGAGGTGCCGCGGCAGCAAGCCGCCGCGAGACCGCCAGCTCCGGCAATTGCCGCCAGCGTGCCCGACGAGGCGCAGGCAGCGCGCGCCCGGGAGGCCGCACGCTCCGCCGGCTCGCTCGACGAATTGAGGGAGATTCTCGCCGGCTTCGACGGCTGCAATCTCAAATTCACGGCCAAGTCATTGGTCTTCGCAGACGGCAATCCTGCAGCGTCGGTGATGTTCGTCGGCGAGGCCCCCGGACGCGAGGAGGATCTGGAGGGCCTGCCCTTCGTCGGCCGTTCGGGCCAGCTGCTGGATCGGATGCTCGCGGCGATCGGATACGACCGCACGTCCGTCTACATCGCCAACGTCATTCCGTGGCGGCCGCCGGGCAACCGCGATCCGTCGCCGATGGAGACCGAGATCTGCCGCCCGTTCATCGAGCGGCAGATCGAACTGGTGAATCCCAACGTGCTCGTCACGCTCGGCAACGCATCGACCAAGGCGCTGCTGAAGACCCAAACCGGAATCATGCGGCTGCGCGGGGCATGGAAGGCGCATTCGATCGGCACCGGCGTCGAAATCCCGCTGATGCCGACGCTGCACCCGGCCTATCTGCTCCGCAACCCCGCCCACAAGAAGCTCGCCTGGCGCGATTTCCTGGAAGTGAAGGCGAAGCTGCGGGACGCCGGCTGACCGCCGAGATGCGAAAGCCGGAGCGCGGCCTCTCCGGCCCCGGCCTCCACGCAGGTCGTCTCAGGCCGCTGCGCCGGCGCGTAGCATGACGCCAAGCTGCAACGCGACGAACAGCGCCACCGTCAGCGCTTGCGCCGTAACGAACAGCACGCCGAGCAGGTTGGGTTGGACGAGGCCGGCGACCATGATGCCGAAGCTCGCCGCGACCCAGAGCGCGTTGATCGCGATCACGTCCAGCATCAGCATCCGGGAGATGGCCGACCGGCGCGCGAGGAAAACGAGCGCCGCGCACCAGGGCAAGAGCACGATGCCCGCCCAGAACAGGAGATCGACCGGAAGCGACAGGAGCGGAGCGAGCAGCGAAGCGCCGGCCGCCATGACGATTCCGGCCGCGCCGCTGACGAGACCATCGAGAAGGAGGACGTTGCGGACATAGGGGGTAACGGCGATAGACATGTTGCGGTCCTTTCAGTTGCACCGGCATCGACCGGATTGCTGCGGATCATCGATCGCGCGGATCGTGTTGGCGATTACGTGCCAGGTAATGGCAACCATTCCCGAACCGGGCTAGCTTTGCGGCATGGATACGCCGCACACCTCCGTTGGCCACCTGCTGCGTGAGTGGCGCGCCCGCCGCCGCATGAGCCAGCTCGACCTTGCTCTCGAGGCCGAGATCTCCCAGCGGCATCTGAGTTTCCTCGAAAGCGGGCGCGCGGCTCCGTCGCGCGACATGGTGATCCGGCTCGCCGAGCGCCTCGACCTGCCGCTGCGCCAGCGCAACCGGATGCTGCTCGCGGCCGGCTATGCGCCGACCTATCCCGAGCGGCTGGTCGAGGATGAAGCCTTCGCGCCGGCAATGGCGGCGATCGGCCGCGTGCTCGCGGCGCACGAGCCGAACCCGGCGCTCGCCGTCGACGGGTGCTGGAACCTGATCCGCGCGAACGCAGCGATCGCGCCATTCCTCCAAGATATCGAAGAAGCGAGCCTGCTCGAGCCGCCGATCAACGTGCTCAAGCTGAGCCTCCATCCGGGCGGTCTCGCGCCGCGCATCGAGAACCTGGCGGAATGGCGCGCGCATGTGCTGGAGCGGCTGAAGCGGCTGGCGGCAGCGAGCGGCAATCCGGAGGTCGCGGACCTCGAAGCCGAGCTTCGCGCCTATCCTGGCCGCTCGAACGGCGGCCCGGTCAGGCATGACTATTCGAACATCGCCGTGCCGTTGCGCATCAAGGCGGCCGGTGTCAGCCTGTCGTTCATCTCGACCGTCACCGTCTTCGGCACGCCGCTGGACGTGACGGTGTCGGAGATTGCGATCGAATCCTTCTTCCCGGCCGACGCGCAGACGGCCGAAACGCTGCGGGCGCTTGCCGCGGCCAGAGCGTCTGCCTGAGCCTATTGTGGCGGCATGACCTTGCGCGCCTTGCCGCGCTCCAGCCCCAGCCGCTGCTCGCGCCAGATGATCATCAGGCCGGACCCCACGACGATCGCCCCGCCGACGATCGAATGGACAGTCGGAAGATCGCCAAACAGTAGATATCCCGCCGCGAGCCCGAACAGGATCGAGGTGTATTCGAAGGGCGCGACCGTCGCGACGCTGGCGTGGCGGTAGGATTCAGTCATCAGCACCTGGGCGACACCGCCGCAGATGCCGCTCATCACGAGGTAAAAGAACTGCCAACCCGTCAGCGGCGCCCAGCCGAAAGGGAGCGTGAACAGGCCCGCAGCCGAGGCGGTGAGCGAGAACCAAATGACAACCGTCGATGATTTTTCCGTCTGAACCAGCGATCGAACCTGCAGCAACGCGACGGCCGAGATGGCGGCCGCGACGAGGGCCGCAGCAACGCCGACCGCCTCGGCGCTTCCCATCCCGTCCGGCGACGTGAACAGGGTAAGCTTCGGCCATGAGATGATCAGCACGCCGAGGAAGCCGACCGCGACCGCCGTCCAACGGAAGACGCGCACCACCTCGCCCAGCACCAGCGCGCTGATGACGACCACCAGCAGGGGCTGCGCGTAGTTGAGCATGATCGCCTCGGGCAGCGGCAGCCGCGTCAGGGCGAAGAAGCCGAGCGCCATCGACGAGACGCCGACAAGGCCGCGCACCACGTGGCGTCCCGGACGGCTCGTATAGAACGCCGTCCTGAGTTCGCCCGTCCAGGCCAGCAGGATCAGGATCGGTATCAACGCGAAGAAGGAGCGGAAGAACACGATCTGGCCGGCCGGGACGACCCCGGCCAGCTTGATGAAGGACTGCATCCCCACAAAAACCGCGATCGACGACGTTTTCAGGATGATCGCGGCCACCGGCCGCGAGAACGTGAAATGTGGCACGTTCAGGCAGCGTCCCGGATCGCCTGCCAGACCCTCAGGGGCGTCGCCGGCATCTCGATGTGGCCAATGCGATGGGCCTGCCACAGCGCATCCGTCACCGCGTTCATCACCGCCGGCGTGGCGCCGATCGTGCCCGCCTCGCCCGCGCCCTTGATGCCGAGCGCGTTGGTGGTCGAGGGCACGTTGCGGGTCGAAAAGTCAATGAACGGAATCAGATCCGCCCGCGGCATGCCGTAGTCCATGAAGCTCGCCGTCAGCAATTGCCCGTCCTCGCCGTAGACCGCGTCCTCGGTCAGCGCCTGGCCTATGCCCTGCACGACGCCGCCATGCACCTGTCCCGCGAGCAGGATCGGGTTCACCACGGTGCCGAAGTCGTCGACGATCGTGTAGCGCAGGATCTCCGTCATGCCGGTAGCCGGATCGATCTCGACTTCGCAGATATGGGTGCCGTTCGGATAGGTGGCCTCGTCCTGGACGAACTCGCCGAACCCCTTCAGGTCCTCCGGGCTCTTGGCAGCCTTCGCGATCGCGGCGAAATCGAGCGAGCGGTCGGTACCGACGATGCGTGCGGTGCCGTCGACGAGCTCGATGTCGGCAGCGCCCGCCTCCAGTTCGTCCGCGGCGATCTTCTTGATCTTCTCGGCGAGGTTCTCGCCGGCATAGGCAGCCGAGACGCCGCCGAGCGGAATTGACCGCGAGCCGCCGGTGCCGCCGCCCTTGTCCAACTCGTCGGTGTCGCCCTGCCGGACATGGATCTTCTCGATCGGCAGGTTGAGCTTCTCGGCGACGAACTGCGAATAGGCCGTGGCGTGGCCCTGGCCGTTGGTCTGGGTGCCGATGAACAGCGTCACGGTGCCGTCGCCGTTCAGCGTCAGGTGGGCGGCTTCGGAGCCGGCGAAGGCGCAGGCCTCGACATAGGTCGCCATGCCGATGCCGCGCAGCCTGCCGGCCGCTTTCGATGCCTGCCGGCGCGCCTCGAAGCCGTTCCAGTCGGCTCGTTCCAGCGCCAGCGTCATGTGCCCGTCGAACTCGCCGACATCGTATCTGCGACCCGTCGCAGTCGTATAGGGGAACTGCTCCGGCCGGATGAAATTGCGGCGGCGGATCTCGGCGGGCGACAGGTTCATGTCGCGCGCGCAGGCGTCGACCAGCTTCTCCAGCAGATAGGCCGCTTCCGGCCGGCCGGCGCCGCGATAGGCGTCCACCGGGCAGGTGTTGGTGTAGACACCGTCGATCTCGACATGCAGCGCCTTGATGTCGTAGACGCCGGTCGACATCGTCGCGCCGACATAGGGGATGAACGGTCCGTACTGCGAGCAATAGGCTCCCAGATTGGCAACCAGGCCGACGCGCAGGCCCAGGAAGCGGCCGTTCGCGTCCATCGCCATCTCTGCCACCACCTCATTGTCGCGTCCCTGTGCATCGGTGAGGAAGTGCTCCGTGCGGTCGCTCGCCCACTTCACTGGCCGGCCGAGACGGCGCGCGGCATCCAGCACCAGCGCATATTCGCGATAGACGAAGGTCTTCGGGCCGAAGCCGCCGCCGACATCCGGCGTGACGACGCGCAGGCCGGCGGGCGCAATGCCCAACACGCCGGCAAGGATCCGCTGCATCGAATGCACGCCCTGCGACCCGACGGTCAGGACCAGCCTCTCCTCCTGCGCGTTCCACTCCGCAAGCGCCGCGCGCGGCTCCATGTAGTTGCAGACGAGGCGGTTGTTGCGGAACACGGTCCTGGTCACGTGCTTCGCCTTGGCGAAGGCCGCCTCGGTCTTTGCCGCGTCGCCGAGTTCATAGCGGAAGGCGCGATTGCTGCCGTGTTGGGGCCAGACCAGCGGCACATCCGCATCGAGCGCCTGCGCCGTCAACGCAACGGGCTCCATGTCCTCGTAGTCGATTTCGATCAGTTCCGCCGCGTCCTGCGCCAGCGCGCGGCTTTCCGCAACGACGCAAGCCACCGCGTCGCCGACATAGGACACCTCGTCGCGGCACAGGATCGGGATGTCGCGGGGCGTCGCGCGCGTGCCGTCCGGCTGCTTCTGCATCGCGCCGGACTTCAGGTCGCCGAGATCGATGTCGGCGGCGGTCAGCACCAGATGGACACCCGGCGCCGCCTTCGCGGCCTCCGTCGAGACGATGGTGAACTTCGCCCGCGCAGTGGGCGAGCGCAGGACATAGAGGTGCAGCATGCCTGCCGGCGCGAAATCGTCGGTGTAGTGTCCGCGCCCGAAGATGAACGCGTCATCCTCCTTGCGCAGCACGGATGCGCCCATTCCAAACTTGGGAGTTTGAACAGTCATGGTCTTTCCTCGTGGATCTGCGGCTGGTGCGGGTGCGAATGCTTACGCACCGTGAGTTTTGACGAGCCGATGTTTCGTGTAAAGACCTAGCATAACAGTTTGTCGCGCCAAGGGCTTCGACCGTTTGGACCAAGGCCGCGGCCGAGCCCGAAAGACGTTGCATGCGCACAGATACAGGCCAGGTGTTCAGGCTCGAGGATTATCGTCCGAGCGACTGGCTCATTCCCAGGACATCCCTGACCTTCCGGCTCGATCCTGACAGGACGCGCGTGATCGCCGAGCTGACGATCGAGCGGCGCGACGGCGTGACCGCCTCGACCCCGCTTGTGCTCGATGGCGACGGCATCGCGCTGCTCGCGATCTCGATCGACGGCGTGGCGCTGGAGCCCGGCAGCTACGAGGCAACACCGCAGCAACTGACAATCGCGACACCGCCGCGCACGCGCTCCTTCCGGCTGGCGATCGAGACGGAGACCGCGCCGTCCGCAAACACGGCACTGATGGGTCTCTACCGCTCGGGCGGCAATTACTGCACCCAGTGCGAGGCGGAAGGCTTCCGCCGGATCACTTATTTCCTCGATCGGCCCGACGTGCTCTCGGTCTATACGGTCCGGATCGAGGCACGGCGCGCCGAGGCGCCGCTGCTGCTTGCCAACGGCAATCCGGGGGCTGCGGGCGAGCTCGCCGACGGCTGGCACTTCGCCGAATGGTTCGATCCGCATCCGAAGCCGTCCTATCTCTTCGCGCTCGTCGCCGGCGATCTCGCCGAAGTGGCGGATCAGTTCGTCACCATGTCCGGACGCAAGGTGCGGCTCGGCATCTTCGTCGAGCACGGCAAGCAGGGCCGCGCGGCCTATGCGATGGACGCGCTGAAGCGCTCGATGCGCTGGGACGAGGAGACGTTCGGCCGTGAATACGATCTCGACGTGTTCAACATTGTCGCCGTGTCCGACTTCAACATGGGCGCGATGGAGAACAAGGGCCTCAACATCTTCAACGACAAATACGTGCTGGCCGACCGCGAGACCGCGACGGACGCCGATTTCGCCAATATCGAGGCGATCATCGCGCACGAGTATTTCCACAATTGGACAGGCAACAGAATCACTTGCCGCGACTGGTTCCAGCTCTGCCTGAAGGAAGGGCTGACCGTCTTCCGCGACCACGAATTCTCGGCGGACGAGCGCTCGCGCGCGGTCGAGCGCATCGCCGACGTGCGCACGCTGCGCGCGCACCAGTTCCCCGAGGACCAGGGGCCGCTGGCGCATCCCGTCCGTCCGCGGCGGTATCGCGAGATCAACAACTTCTACACGGCCACCGTCTACGAGAAGGGCTCGGAGGTCGTGGGCATGATCCGCACCATCCTCGGCGCGGAGGACTTCCGGCGCGGCATGGACCTCTATTTCGAGCGCCACGACGGCGAGGCCGCGACGATCGAGGATTTCGTCAAGGTCTTCGAGGACGTGTCGCGCCGCGACCTCTCGCAGTTCTCGCTCTGGTATCACCAGGCCGGCACGCCGAACCTGATGGTCTCGGCCACGCATGATGCGAATGCCGCGACGCTGACGCTGGAGATCGAGCAGTCGGTGCCGCCGACCCCCGGCGAGAGCCGCAAAAAGGCGATGCATATTCCGCTTGCCTTCGGTCTGGTCGGCGCCGACGGAAACGACATCGCCTGCTCGTCGGTCAGCGGCGCCACCGTCGAGGACGGCGTCATCCACCTGAAGAAGCGCCGGCACGTCATCCGTTTCGAGGGTCTGGCCGAGCGGCCGGCGATCTCGCTCAACCGCGGCTTCTCCGCCCCGGTGACAATCGCCTTCGACCAGCCGCTGCAGGAACGCATGCTTCTCGCCCGCAACGACAGCGACCTGTTCTCACGCTGGCAGGCGCTGACCAGCCTGATGTCCGGCGCGCTGATCGACGCGGCCGGCGCCATCCGCGGCGGCAAGGCGGCGAAGATCGCGCCCGAACTCTCGCAGATCTGCCTGGAGACGGTGCGCAGCCAGGCACTGGAACCGGCCTACAAGGCGCTGGCGCTGACCCTGCCGGCCGAGGCCGACATCGCCCGCGAGATCGGCTCGAACATCGATCCGGACGCGATCCTTTCGGCGCGCAACCTGCTCGCCGGCGTGATCGCCACGGCGAACGCCGACAGCTTCCTGTCGACTTACGAGAGCCTTGCCGACACCGGCGGCTATTCCCCCGACGCGGCGAGCGGCGGGCGGCGGGCGCTGCGCAACGTCATGCTCGACTATGTCACCCTCGCGACCGCCTCGCCGGACATCGCCGCGCGCCAGTATCGCGAGGCGGGCAACATGACGGACCGCGCCGCGGCCCTTTCGGTGCTGACGATGCGCCATCCGGGTTCGGCCGAGGCCGCCGACGCGCTGGCGGATTTCGAGGCGCGGTTTGGCAACGATCCGCTGGTGATGGACAAGTGGTTCCAGATTCAGGCGATCGCGCCCGGCGACGGCGCGGTCGACCGCGTGCGCGCGCTGATGACACATCCCGGCTTCTCGCTCGGCAACCCCAACCGCGTGCGGTCGCTGATCGGCACCTACACGACGGCCAACCAGACCGGCTTCCACCGCATCGACGGCGCGGGCTATGAGCTGTTGGCCGAGATCGCGCTGTCGGTCGATCCAAAGAACCCGCAGCTCTCGGCGCGCCTCGCCACGGCGTTCCGCTCCTGGCGGTCGCTCGAAGAGGCCCGCAGGGAGCGCGCGCGTGCGACGCTGTCGCGGATCAAGGCCGCGCCTGCGCTGTCGGCCGACCTGCGCGACATCGTGGAACGGACGCTGGCCTAGAGACCCCCGAGCCGGCGGCAAGAATGCCTGCCGGCCTCGGTGAACGATGTCGAGCGCAAAGAGCCCTCCTCAGGCACCTGCACAGGGCCTTGAGCGCGACTTTCGGCGCCAAAATTCCAAATCGTAAAGATTTTCTGAATCGGCCTCTGGACAAGGCGAATCACGTTTGATTCTTATACGGCGATTCGGATGTGCGGCGTTTCCGAACAGATAGCCGGAACAACAACTTTTGCGGGGCCCTTCAATGGGAAAGACAGGCGCCTGGGGGGCGACTGGCGGGCGTTTTTTTGCCGGCGGACGAGGCGGCGAACGGACGAAAATCCCGGACATCATCGTCGCGCCCGCCTACAAGCGGCTGCTGGCGGCGGAGCCTTATCTGCGGCGGTCGATCCCGGCGCTGATCGTCATCTTCCTCATCGTCGTGGCCGCGACGCGGGCGCTTTCGCTGCTGGCGCTGCGTGACGACATCGAGCGCGACGCGCGTTCGATGGTGGCGCTCGCGGCATCGGAGATCGCCGCCACGCTCAAGGCCGAAATGGCCGCTTCGCCGGACGCCGCCGACCTCCACCGGCGCGCGGTGGACGCGGCGGCTCAGACCGGCAACCTCGCACAGACCCACGTTCTCCTGGTGACCGACAGCAGCTTCCGCGTGACGGCGGCCGCCCCCCGCGACATCGGCTGGGAAGGCCGCTGGCTCGAGAGCCAGATCGGCGGCGGCCAGCCGCTCTTCATGTTCGGCAAGCGCGCCGGGGTGATGGACGTGACGATCGACGGCAATCACTGGTTCGCCGCGGCGGATCTCGGGCCCGATCGCAAATTTGCGGCCGTGGCGCTGGTGTCCGCCGACGCCGTGTTCGCCGACTGGCGCAAGCTCGTCTCGCTCAACGTGACGCTGTTCGTACTGACCTCGAGCGTGCTGATCGTCATCCTCTACGCCTATTTCGCCCAGGCGGCGCGGGCGCAGGCCGCCGACAGGATCTATTCGGAAGCCCATCAGCGCATCGACTCCGCGTTGCTGCGCGGCCGCTGCGGCCTGTGGGACTGGGATATGGGCCGCGGGCGGCTGTTCTGGTCGCGCTCGATGTACGAGATGCTGGGCTACGAACCCAGCGACGCGATGCTGTCCTTCGGCGAGGTCAACGAGATCATCCACGAAGAAGACGGCGACCTGTTCACGGTGGCCAAGGCGCTCGCCGCCCGCGAGGTCGACCAGATCGACCGGGTCTTCCGCATGCGCCACGCCAACGGGCAATGGGTGTGGGTGCGGGCAAGGGCGCAGATCATCGATCCCGATGCGCAGGACGTACATTTGCTCGGCATCGCCATCGACGTCACCGAGCAGTATCACCTCGCCATGCAGTCGGAGGAAGCGGACGCCCGTCTGCGCACCGCGATCGAGAACATTTCCGAGACCTTCGTGCTGTGGGATTCGCACCAGCGGCTGGTGATGTGCAATACGCGCTTCCAGGAACAGGCAGGCCTCGCCGATGCAGACGTCGAGCAGGGAACGCCGCGCGCCACGATCGAGGAGCGGATGACCGCGTTCGCCTCCGAGCGCCGGCTCGCCAATGGCAATGGCCGCAACGGCGCGGTCACCTATGAGCGCCAGTTCAAGGACGGCCGCTGGGTGCAGGTCAACGAGATGGTGACGCGCGACGGCGGCATCGTGTCGGTTGGCGCCGACATCACCCAGATCAAGCAGCACCAGGAAAAGCTGGTCGACAGCGAGCGCCGCCTCATGGCGACGATCCACGACCTGTCCGTCGCCCGCAAGGCCGAGGAGGACCGTGCACGCGAGCTGGCGGAACTCAACAAGAAGTGCATGCGCGAGACGGAGCGCGCCGAGGCTGCCAACCGCGCCAAGTCGGAATTCCTCGCCAACATGTCGCACGAGTTGCGCACGCCGCTCAATGCGATCATCGGCTTCTCGGAGCTGATGCAGTCAGGTCTGTTCGGCCCGCTCGGCTCGGAACGCTACGAGGAATATGTCCGCGACATCCAGGGCAGCGGCAACTACCTGCTCGGCGTCATCAACGACATCCTCGACATGTCCAAGATCGAGGCGGGCCGCTTCTCGATCGACCGCGAGCAGATCGACCTCTGCCCGCTGGTGCGTGAGACCGTGCGAGTAATCTCGCTGCAGGCGGCGCAGAAATCGATCACGATCGAGACCAAGATCGCGGATTCGATGACGCTGAACGCCGACCGCCGCGCGATCAAGCAGATCGCGATCAACCTCCTGTCGAACGCGGTCAAGTTCACCGGTCCCGGCGGCAAGATTTCCCTTCGCGCCCGAAAAACCTCCGGCGCGGTCATCCTCACCATTGAGGACAATGGCTGCGGCATCCCGCGCGAAGCGCTCAAGAAGCTCGGCAAGCCCTTCGAGCAGGTCGAGAACCAGTTCACCAAGAGCCATGCCGGTTCCGGGTTAGGGCTCGCCATCTCGCGATCGCTGGCCCAACTGCATGGCGGCGCCCTCAAGATCCGCTCCACCGAAGGCGTCGGGACAATCGTCTCCGTGCGCATCCCGGTGAAGAAGAAGGCGGCAGCGCAGCCGTCACGAAAGGCTGCCTGACGAGGCGGCCCCGATACGGCCGCCGGCCGGCCTCAGTCGGCCGACGCCTTCAGCCGGTCACCCTTACCGGTGCTGCGGGCCGGCGCGGCCGCCCCGCTGGACATCTCTTCCCTCACCAGCTTGCCGTCGGAGTTGGTGTCCAGCTTGGCGAAGCGCTGCTTGCGACGCTCCTCCACCTCGGTGAGGGTGACAGTGCCGTCCTTGTCCGCATCGAAGTGTTTGACGAGCGTCGCCGCCTGATCCTTGGCCTGCGGCCCCTGGAAGGTCGTGGAAATCTCCTCGACCGTCAGCTTGCCGTCACCATCCGAGTCCGCCTTCTCGAGGCGATCCTTGACCACTGTAACGAATTCCTCAAACGAGATATCGCCGCTCTTGTCCGCATCCAGACGTTCGAAACGCGCCTCGTCCTGCGCGACAGCCTGGGACGCGGTGGCCCCGATAGCACCGGCAAACGCCACGAAAGTCCAGGCTAGAACCGACTTCTTCATTCTCTGCTCCATTCTTCGACCTGATCCGCACATGGGCACCGGATCATGTCATTTCCACTACCGCGATGCGGATTTCCACTTAGGAGAGCGTCGAAATGCTTTCGCACGTTCCCGGTCGTATCGTGCAGCAGCGCGCGCAGGACACCGAGGTCCGGCGCGTCGGCACTGCGGATGAGCAGATCGGACAAACCGGGCGGAATATCGGCGGGATCGAAGTTTTCGGTCAGACAGAGCCGCATTACCTGCGTGAGGCCTGTATAGAGTCGATGCGCCTCGAAGAGGTCGCCACGAACCTGCGCGCCCGCGAAGTCGTCCGCGAGGCGGCGCAGCACCTCGGCCGTGGCGGTCGTCCGCCCCTCGCCCTCGACACGGTCGGTCAGCGATGCGACCTGCGCGACGAATTCAAGGTCGATCAGCCCGCCCGGCACCAGCTTCAGGTCCCATTCGTCGGCCGGCGGCTTCTCCTTTTCGATCAGCGCCCGCATCTGCCGCGCCTCGCGCGCCACGGAGGCGAAATCGCGGGGCGCCGCGACGACGCCCGCGACCTCCAACTCGATCGCGGCGGCAAAATCGGCGTCGCCCGCCACCACGCGCGCCCGGGTCAGCGCCATGTGCTCCCAGGTCTCGGCCTCCTCGCGCTGGTATTTGCGGAACGAAACGATGTGGGTGGCGACCGGACCCTTGTTGCCGGAGGGCCGCAGGCGCAGGTCGATCTCGTAGAGAACGCCCTCCGCCGTCGGCGCCGACACGGCTGCGATCAGGCGCTGCGTCAACCGCGTGAAATAGAGCGCCGGCGCCAGCGGCTTTTCGCCGTCGGACTCCTCGGCGGCCTCCGAATGGTCGTAGAGCAGGATCATGTCGACGTCGGAACCTGCGGTGAGTTCGTGGCTGCCGAGCTTGCCCATGCCGAGCAGGGCCACCTTCTCGCCCGCCACCCTGCCATGCCGGACGGAGAACTCGGCACGGACGGCCTCCAGCGCCGCCCCGATGGTGAGGTCGGCGAGGTCGGAAAACGCCTTGCCGGCGCGCGTCGCGTCGATCGCACCCGTGAGCAGGCGGATGCCGATCAGGAATTTCTGTTCCGCCGCAAAGATGCGCAGCCGGTCGAGGATTTCTTCGTGCAGGCTCACGGCCTCGAGGAAGGCGCCGAGACGCCCGGCGAGATAGCGCCGGTCCGGCAGCTCCGCCATCAGCATCGGGTCGAGCAGGCCGTCGAAGACGTGCGGCCGTTTGGTGATGATCGCCGCCAGCCGCGGTGCAGCGCCCATGATCATCGCCAGAAGGTTCAGCAACGCCGGGTTGGACTGGAGCAGCGAGAAGAGCTGGATGCCCGCCGGCAAGCCGGCGAGGAACGCATCGAAGCGCATCAGCGCCTCGTCGGCGCGCCGTGTGTTGCCGAAGGCCTGCAGGAGTGCTGGCGTCAGCTCCGTCAGCCGTTCCCTCGCCTCGGCGGACTGCGCTGCGCGGTAGCGACCGAAATGCCAGGTGCGGATGACGCGGCAGATGTCGCTCGGCCGCTCGAAACCGAGCTGCGACAGCGTCTGCAGCGTGTCGGGATCGTCGACATCGCCGGTGAAGACGAGATTGCCGACGCCCGCGGAAAGCTGCGGCGCGGATTCGAACAGCGCCGCGTAGTGCTTCTCCACCACCTGCAGCGAGGCGCGGAAGTCGGCGGAGAAGGCGGTCGCATCCTTGTAGCCGCGCATATGCGCGATGCGCTCCAGCCCCTCGTCGTCCTCGGGCAAGAGATGCGTCTGCTCGTCCGCCACCATCTGGATCGCATGCTCGACGTCGCGCAGGAACCAGTACTTGCTTGACCAACGCGTCGCGCGCCTCGGGCGAGATCCAGCCGCGGTTCGCGAGCTCGCCCAGCATCGCCACCGTCTCGCGCCCGCGCAGTTCCTGGAAGCGGCCGCCGGCGATCAGTTGCTGCGTCTGGACGAAGAACTCGATCTCGCGGATGCCGCCGCGCCCGAGCTTGACGTTGTGGCCCTTGACCGCGATGTCGCCGTGCCCCTTATGGGCATGGATCTGCCGCTTGATCGAATGGACATCGGCAATCGCGGCGAAGTCCATGTATTTGCGCCAGACATAAGGTTTCAGCTCGGCGAGGAAGGCGCTGCCCGCCTCGATGTCGCCTGCGACCGGCCGCGCCTTGATCATCGCCGCCCGTTCCCAATTCTGGCCGCGGCTCTCGTAGTAGTGCAGCGCCGCGCTGACGGGAATCGCCAGGGGCGTCGAGCCCGGGTCGGGCCTGAGCCTCAGGTCGGTGCGGAAGACATAGCCGTCCTCGGTGCGGTCCTGGAGGATACGCACCAGCCGCCGCGTCAGCCGCGCGAACAACTCGTTCGCCTCGTAGGGATCGGTGATCGCCCGCGCTTCCGGATCGAAGAACGAGATCAGGTCGATGTCGGAGGAGAAATTGAGCTCATGTGCGCCAAGCTTGCCCATTGCAAGCAGGATCCAGCCGGACTCCTTCGACGGGTCGGACGGATCAGGCAGGGTGATCTTGCCCTGGTTGTGGGCGTCGCGCAGCAGGAACGAGACCGCCGCGCCGATCGCCGCATCGGCAAGCCTGCTCAGCCGGTGGACGGTGGCCTCGGCATCGAACACACGCGCGAGGTCGCATAGCGCGATCAGCGCATGCGCTTCCGTCTTGAGCCGTCTGAGCTCGGCCATCAGCCTTGCCTCGGCGATCTCGGGCGCGCGGCCGAGGGCCTCCACCTCCCCCAGGATGGCGTCGATCCGCTCGGGCGCGGGCGCGGCGCGCAGGTGGTCGAGAATCTGCGGTGCGCGGCGCATGCTGTCGCGCAGGAAGGACGAGAGGTCGAGCGCCGCTTCGAGGAAATCCACCGTCGCGCCAGCGCGTGAGAGATCGGCCACAAGACCGTCCAGTCCCGCCTCGCCGGCATTCGAGATCAGGTCGGCAAATTCGGCCTTCGCCGCCCCCGCGTCGAGCGGCACGAGCCGCGCCGGAGCAGCCCCGAACCAGTTCCCCTCCCCCGCCGCCTCTTTCGCGGCCGCTGCCTTTGCCATCATCCCCCCCTGACGCGGAAACACCATTTCCACCAGCAAGCCGGGCTCCCTCCCGGACAGTTCCAGCGTGCCACCGTGGAATGTCATCACCGCCTTGGCAAGGCTGAGACCCAGGCCGGAGCCGGGCTGCGACCGGCTCTTCTCCAGCCGCACGAAGCGTTCCGTCGCCTGCACGCGGTCCTCGGGCGGGATGCCCGGCCCGTTGTCGGCGACGCCGAGGCGGAAAGTTCCGTCCTGCCGGGTGATGGACACGGTTACCTTCGCCCCGCCGTCGGCGCCGGCGGAATACTTGATCGCGTTGTCGACAATATTGGACAGCGCCTGGCCGATCAGTTCCCTGTTGCCGGTGATCTTCGCCTCCGCATTGTCCTCGGCGGTCAGCGTCACGCCCGCTTCCTCTGCGGCCGGCTCGTAGAGTTCCACCACGTCGCGCAGGATCGCGGCGAGATCGACCTCGTCCGTCGCCTCCGCCGAATAGCCGGCCTCCAGCCGCGAGATCATCAGGATCGCGTTGAAGGTGCGGATGAGCTGGTCGGATTCGGCGATCGCCGCCTCCAGCGCCTCGCGATACTCGGCCTCCGTGCGCGAGCCGGCGAGCGTCGCCTCGACGCGGTTGCGCAGCCGGGTGAGCGGCGTCTTGAGGTCATGCGCGATGTTGTCCGAAACCTGCTTCAGGCCGTCGTTCAGCGCGCCGATGCGGGCGAGCATGCCGTTCAGGTTCTCCGACAGCCGGTCGAACTCGTCGCCCGTGCCCGTCACCGGCAGCCGGCCGGAAAGGTCGCCGCCCATGATGCGCTTCGAGGCGTCGGAGATGTTGTCGATGCGGTGCAGCGCCTGGCGGCCGACGAAGAACCAGATGACGAAGGCGCCGATGCCCATCAGCGCCAATGCCGCGGTCAGGGCGCGGCGAACCACCAGCCGGAACTGCTCCGGCTCGCCGAGATCGCGGCCAACCAGGATGATCATGGTGTTGGGCAGCCGCACCACCTGTGCAATCGCCCTGTGGCCGTCCACTGTCTGGGCCTGGTTGTTCGCATCGCCGTAGCGGCGATAGGAGAACGGCCGCTCGGTCCAGCCGTCCGTCTCCAGAACGCCGGGCTCCAGGCTCTCGACATTGCCGGCCAGCGGGCGGCCGTTGGGGTCGGTCAGGAGATAAAGATAGGCGCCAGGCTGGCGAGAGCGCTGTGACACCACCCGCACGAGCCGCGACAGGCCGCCGCTCTCGTAGAAGCGCGAGAGCGACAGCACCTCCTCCAGGATCGTCTCGCGCGTCTGGTCGGTCAGCATGCGCGTCGACAGCGACGTCATGTAGACGACCAGCACCAGCGCCGACGCCGCAAAGAGCAGGAGATAGAGCGCGGACAGCCGGGCGGCCGTCGTGCGGAAGATCGCGGGCAGTCGGCCCATGTCAGGCCCGGAGCATGTAGCCCGCGCCGCGGACGGTGTGGAGCAGCGGCTTCTCGAAGCCCTTCTCGATCTTCGAGCGCAGCCGCGAGACGTGAACGTCGATCACGTTGGTCTGGGGGTCGAAATGATAGTCCCAGACGTTCTCCAGCAGCATGGTGCGGGTCACCACCTGCCCCGCATGCCGCATCAGGTATTCGAGCAGGCGGAACTCGCGCGGCTGCAGCGCGATCTCCTTGCCGGCGCGCCGCACCGCGTGCGACAGGCGGTCGAGCTCGAGGTCGCCCGTCCGGTAGGTGGTCTCGCTGTCGCGCGAGGTCGCGCGCCGCTTCAGCACCTCGACGCGCGCCAGGAGTTCGGAGAAGGCATAGGGCTTGGTGAGATAGTCGTCGCCGCCGGCGCGCAGCCCAGTGACTCGGTCGTCGACCTCGCCGAGCGCGGAGAGGATCAGCACCGGCGTCTCGTTGCCGCGTGCCCTGAGCCCCGCGATGACCGACAGGCCGTCGCGGCGCGGGAGCATGCGGTCGATGACGAGGATGTCGTAATCGCCGGAATCTGCAAGGCTGAAGCCCGTCTCGCCGTCGCGCGCGACATGGGCGGTATGGCCGGCCTCGGTGAGCGCCCGCTCCAGATATTCCGCCGCCTCGCGGTCGTCCTCGATTACCAGAATCTTCATGCGTCACATATAGGCGATCTGGCGGAAAAAGCAGGACTGCGCGTTCCGCCCGATCTCGCGATCGACCTGCCTGAAAAGCGGACAGCGGGCGATGGGGGGAGCCCGCTGCCGCCGGCGCGAGAGTCGAACGGCCCGCGCCTGTCCGCGAAGCCGGCCGCTCCTCACAAGCGGCCGGCCCCTGGATCGTCAGCCGCGCGCCACCGGAAGGGCGACGAAGCGGTTGGTCTGGTCGCGGGTCACCTGGAATAGCACCGCCTTGCGGCCGGCCTTTGAGGCTTCCTGCACCGCGGCCTCGACATCGGCCGCGCTGGAGACTTCCTTCGAGTTCACCGCGGTGATCACGTCGCCCGCCTGGATGCCGCGATCGGCGGCTTCGCTGTCGGATTCGACGTCGGTCACGACGAGGCCCTTGCCGTCTTCCGCCTTGGTGACGGTCAGGCCGAAGCCCTCGAGCGAACCGGTCTCGGGCGTGGCCTTGTCCGGGGTCGTGTCGGCGCGGTCCTGGGCGCCCGGCAGCGTGCCGAGCTTGACCTCGAAGGTCTGCGACTTGCCGGCGCGCCACACCTCGACCGATACGTTCTTGCCGGGGTCGATGTTGCCGACCAGTCGGGCGAGCTCACGCGGCGAGGCCACGGGCTTCTTGTCGACCGAGACGATCACGTCACCCGCGGCGATGCCCACCGCCTTGGCCGGGCCGTCCGCCTGCGCCTCGCTCACCAGCGCGCCGCGCGGCTTGTCGAGGCCGATCGATTCGGCGATCTCGTCCGTCACCGGCTGGATCTGGACGCCCAGCCAGCCGCGCTGGATCGAACCACCGTCCATCAGCTTGGCGACGACGTCCTTGGCCGTGGTCGCGGGGATGGCGAAGGCGATGCCGACATTGCCGCCCGAAGGCGAGAAGATCGCCGTGTTGATGCCGACCACTTCCCCGTTGAGGTTGAAAGCCGGGCCGCCGGAGTTGCCGCGGTTAACCGCCGCGTCAATCTGGATGAAGTCGTCATAAGGGCCGGCGCCGATGTCGCGGCCGCGCGCCGAGACGATGCCGGCCGTCACCGTGCCACCGAGGCCGAACGGATTGCCGACCGCCACGACCCAGTCACCGACACGGATCTTCGAGTCGTCGGCAAAGGCCACATAGGTGAACTTGCGCTGGGCATCGACCTTGAGCACGGCAAGATCGGTCCGCTCGTCGGTGCCGACCAGCTTGGCGTCGAGCTCGTCGCCATTGTCCATCACGACGGTGTATTCAGCACCGCCGCTCACGACGTGATTGTTGGTGACGAGGTAGCCGTCCTCGGAGATGAAGAAGCCGGAGCCCTGCGAGGACGGGCGCATCCGCTCGGCGCGGCGCTGCTGGCGCTCCTGACGGCGCTCCGAACGCGGACCTTCGGCACGGGGACCGTCGCCGCGGAACTCGCGGAAGAAGCGCTTGAGCGGATGGTCGTTGGGAAGCTCGTCGAAACCGGGACCGTTGAAGAAGCCACCGCCTGGGCCGCCGAAGAGCGAGCCGGAATCGTCCGAGGCGGACTCGATGCGCGACTTGACGCGCACACTCACAACTGCCGGGGAAACCTTCTCGACCACGTCGGCGAAGCCGGAGCCTGCGGGGCATCGACCCGCACCGCCTCGGCGAAGACGGGGATCGTCGCGCTGGTCACTGCGCCGACGCCGATCGCGCCGGCGATCGCGAGGGAAGCGGCCGCAGCCAGCAGTCGCTTTCTCGCCGGGGAAGAAACGTTGCTCATCTCGATCATGTCCTTTCCAGAATCTGATGCGCCCTGCGCACCGTCGGACATGAGAGATAGAGGCGGTCACATTACGGCGTTCTTTCCGGGAAATGAAAGTTTCGTAATGTTGGCGGGGACGTGAGGCCCTCCGGTTTCAGAACGGCAGAAGCGCCTTCAGCTTGCCGATCAGCGGCGGAGCGATATCAGGTCGGTTTTCGTGGAACTCGGAGCCGCGGGCCGACCAGTCGAGGCTTTTGATCTGGTCCGACAGGACCACGCCTCGCGTCTTGCCGCCATCGGGTATCGCGACTTCGAAGGGGTATCCCTTCACCTGCGTGGTAATCGGGCACAGGACGCACAGGCGTGCGATCTGGTTGTATTTTCTCGGCGACAGCACGAACGCATAGCGCTTGTCCGCCTGTTCCCGGCCGGCCTGCGGGTTGAACTGGATATGAATGATGTCGAAGCGGTCAGGGCAGTAGGGCTTGTCAGACCTCATTGCCGACCGCCTGACCGGTAGCCACTTCACCGTGGCGGTTGTCGTCCGTTATTCCGGCAAGAAGATCGTTCAGGTCGTAGGCGTGCGGGTCGTTTACCGGCCGCATGACGATCATTCCGTCCACCACGGAAATATCCACCGAAACACCGTCGCCAATCGCGGTTTCCCGTGCGAACGCGGCCGGAATCCGCACAGCCAGGCTGTTTCCCCATTTCGCTACGGTGGCGATCATTCAACATCTCCCGGCTGACGCGCAGAGTATCTACATTGACGATACATAGTCGATCCGGAGCCGGTTCGCAACGAAAGCCTGATGAACGTCTTACTCCTCCCGCCGCAGCGCATCGGCGAGGGCTGCCTTCTCCTCGTCGGAGAGAGCCTGGGCGGGCGCCGGCCGGCGCCGGCGCGCAGCGAGCAGGATATAGCCTCCGCCCGCGAGGAGCAGCAGCACCGGGGTGCCCCACAGAAGCGCGTTGCGCCAATTGAAGATGGGCTTCAGCAGCACGAACTCGCCGTAGCGCGAGACGACATAGGCGATCACCTGCTGGTCCGTGTCGCCTGCGACGAGCCGCTGGCGCACCAGGATGCGCAGGTCGCGCGCAAGGTCCGCATCCGATTCGTCGATCGACTGGTTCTGGCAGATCATGCAGCGCAGGCCGGCCGAGATCGCGCGCGCCCTCGCCTCCAGCGCCGGATCCGGCAGGACCTCGTCCGGCGTCACTGCACGCAAGGCCAGAGGCTGGACGGCAAGAAACAGCGCCGCGAGCAGGATCAGAAGACGCCGGACGCTCATTCGGCGGGCACCCCGGCCGGCGCAGCCTTGAGCTTCCGCTTGGCCGGTGCGCCGACCCGCAGGCGCCTGTCGGCAAGCGACATCATCCCGCCCGCCATCATCACCAGCGCGCCGATCCAGATCAGCGTCACCAGCGGCTTATGCCCAGACGCGCACCACCGTGCCGCCATTCGCGGCCGGATCGCCGAGCGAGACATAGACTTGACTGAAGCCGCGCGTCGCGATGCCCGCCTCCGTTGTCGGCATCTGCCGCGCGGTATAGACGCGCTTCGAGGAGACAATCTCGCCGAGGCTGCGGCCGCCCGCGCTCGACAAGGCGAAGTGCGCCCGGTCCTCGGTAAAATTCGGACCGCGCACCGGCTCCATGCGGTCGAACTTCAGCACATAGCCCGAAATCGCGACCGTATCGCCCGGCTGCATGGCGACGATCCGCTCCGCCTGCAGCGAACTGACGGCAGCCACGCCGAGCACGGTCAGCCCAAGTCCGAAATGCGCCAGCGCCGTGCCGACCACCGAGCGCGGCAAGCCGGTGAAGCGGCGCAGCGCGACCGAAGCGCTCACACTGCCAATGCCAGCCTTCAGCACCAGGTCGGTCGCCGCGCCGATCAGCAGCCAGGTCGCCAGCCCGAAGCCCACCGCGGCGAAGGCCGTCGTCCCGTCGACGAAGAAGATGGCGACGAGACCCGCCAGCACCGCCGCTCCCGCAGCCGCGAACAGGCGCTGGCCTGCCGCGAAGAGGTCGCCGCGCTTCCATGCCAACAACGGCCCGAACGGCACGGCGACGATAAGCGGCACCATCAGCGCGCCAAAGGTGAGGTTGAAGAAGGGCGCGCCCACCGAAATCTTCTCGCCGGTCAGCGCCTCCAGCGCCAGCGGATAGAGCGTGCCCACGAAGACGGTCGCCGTCGCCGTGGTCAGGAAGAGATTGTTGAGCACCAGCGCGCCCTCGCGCGAGATCGGCTGGAACAGGCCGCCCGCCTGCAGCGACTGCGCGCGGAACGCGAAGAGCGAGAAGGAGCCGCCGACGAAGAAGGCGAGCAACGCAAGGATGAACACACCGCGCGTCGGATCGGTCGCAAACGCATGCACCGAGGTCAAGACGCCCGAGCGCACGAGGAAGGTGCCGAGCAGCGACAGCGAGAAGGCGAGCAGCGCCAGAAGGATCGTCCAGATCTTCAGCGCCTCGCGCCGTTCCATCACGATTGCCGAGTGGAGCAGTGCCGTCCCCGCGAGCCATGGCATGAAGGAGGCGTTCTCGACCGGGTCCCAGAACCAGAACCCGCCCCAGCCGAGCTCGTAATAGGCCCAGTAGGAGCCCATCGCGATGCCGCCGGTGAGGAATATCCATGCGGCGAGCGTCCAGGGCCTCACCCAGCGTGCCCAAGCCGCATCGATCCTGCCCTCGACCAGCGCCGCCACGGCAAAGGAGAAGCAGACCGAGAAGCCGACATAGCCGAGGTAGAGCAGCGGCGGATGGATCGCGAGCCCGACGTCCTGCAGCACCGGATTGAGGTCGTTGCCCTCGATCGGTGCCGGCGAGAGCCGCACGAACGGGTTGGAGGTCGTCAGCACGAACAGGAAGAAGGCCGCGCCGATCAGTCCCTGCACCGAGATCACATCCGCTTTCAGCACCGCCGGCAGGTTGCGCCCGAAGGCGGCGACCAGCGCGCCGAAGAAGGTGAGGATGAGCACCCACAAAAGCATCGAGCCCTCGTGGTTCCCCCATGTGCCGGTGATCTTGTAGAGCAGCGGCTTGGCCGAATGGGAGTTCTCCCAGACGTTGAGTACCGAGAAGTCGGACTGCACATAGGCGACGATCAGCGCGAGGAACGACAGCGCGGTCATCGCGAAGCCGGTCACCGCAACCGGCCCGCCGACCGCCATCAGCCGGTCCTGACGCGTTCGCGCGCCGATGAAGGGCAGTGATGCCTGCACGAGGCTCAGCGCGAAGGCGAGAACGAGGGCGAAGTGTCCGATCTCGACCATCTGCTCAGCTTCCGTCGCCGGTATGCTGCCAGACGCCCTTTTCCTTCAGGCTGTCGGCCACTTCCTTCGGCATGTAGTTCTCGTCGTGCTTGGCCAGCACGCTGTCCGCCACGAAGACGCCGCGGGCGTCGAACGTGCCTTCGGTGACCACGCCCTGTTCCTCGCGGAAAAGGTCGGGCAACAGGCCGTTGTAGACGACCTTGACCACCTTGATCTGGTCGGTCACCGCGAACTCGACCTCGGTGCCCTGCCCGCGCTGAATCGAGCCCTTCTCCACTAGCCCGCCAAGGCGGATGCGCTGGCCGGGCTCCACCGGCTTCTCGGCGAGATCCGCCGGCATGTAGAAATAGGAGGTCCGCTGGCCGAGCGCGTAAAAGGTCAGTCCCGTCGCGCTGCCAAGAAACACCAGCGCGCCCGCGATCACCGCCAGCCGTTTCTGCTTCCTGGTCATCAGCCGTCCACCCTCACCCCGAGCTCCGCCGCGAACGCGCTCACCTGATCCTTCTTGTCGCCTTCGAGGCCGGCCAGCGCACGCCCGAGCGCGGCCTTTGCATCGTCGGCGCGGCCGAGCACCACATAGGAACGAATGAGGCGCTGCCATCCTTCCAGGTCATCGGGATTGGCGCGCAGTTTCTCGTCGAGGCTCGCCACCATGCCTTCGATCATCTGCTGCCTGTCCTGCGGCAAAATCTCGTTCGCGGCAGCCACAGCATCCGCGTCCGGTCCCTTCGCCGCGGGTGCGCCGAGCTGTTCCTCGGCTTCCGCGATCGCGCGATCGACCGGCTCGCGCCAGCCCGAATCGGCGGGGAGAACCGCCCTCAGCGTCCGCCAGGCCTCCGCGGCCTCTGCAATCCTGCCTTCTTGCGCCAGCCCGCTCGCCAGCAGGAAACGCGCCTTCGGCTCGTTCGGATCATGCGTAAGCGCCCGTTCGAAGGCAGCATGCGCCTCGGCGGTGATCACGCCGCCGGCCGCAGCGGCGATCGCCTCGCCGAGCGCGCTCTCGCGCTGCGCGTTGGAACCGGCAAGTCGAATCGCGTTGCGCCAGGCGGTCGCGGCATCCGCGAAACGCTGCTGGCGCATGTAGACGGGGCCCAGCACCTCCCAGCCGCGCGCATCGTCGGGATTTTCTGCAAGGTGCTTTTCGGCCCGCGCCACCAGTTCGTCGACCGTGCTCTCGGACGGGTTGCGCGCCATGCGCTCGGCCAGCGGCTCGCCCGGCAGGCCCGGCGCGCCGATCGTCGTGTAGAGGCCCCAGCTTACCAGCGGAATGACGAGCACGCCGACAAGTCCGGCGATACGCACCGCGCCGCCTTGGCCTGCCGCGCGCGCGGATCGCGCATCGGCGTCGGCCTTCAGCAGCCGTCGGGCGATCTCCACCTTGGCCTGCTCGGCCTGCGAGGCCTCGATGGCGCCGCGCGCAGCGTCGCGCTCGACCTCCTGCAACTGGTCGCGATAGACCTCGACGTCATGGCCACCGTCGGCGGCGGCCGCGCGCTGGCGCGTCAACGGCACCAGCACCGCCAGGCAGGCGGCAAGCGTCAGCGCAGCGGCGGCGATCCAGAACAACATGGGCACCATTTAGCCATCGCCCCTTCCCCTGCCAACAGAGGCGGGATGCGGCCTTTTGCCGGTTATGGCGAACGATGATGTCCCTATGCGGGCGCAAGCTGCGCCGCTTTGATCTGCAGCAAAGCTGGCAGACCGCTAGGTCAGAGGTGTCCAGCTGCCGTCGGAATTGCGGCAGGCCGTGCCCCGCGCGACGTTCTGGGCGCCGCCAAGCGTCACCGTATGCGTGTATTGTCGGCAATCCTGCGAGCCGACGCGGTATGGCTGCGCCGCCGCGACCTCGCCGTAGCGGCCGGAGCCCTTGTCGCCCCAGGCCACCGGCTGGCCCGGCTGCGAATATTCGAGCGCGCGTGCTCTGCCTCGAGCGCCTGCACTTTTTCGTTACTGGACAGGCCGGTTCCGACATTGCCGCCGATCAGCCCGCCGGCCATCGCCTTGATGATCGCCTGCCCGGCCGGCTGCGCGGAGGGGCGCGTCGGCTGGCCGGCGAAGCCGGACACGCCCGATGCACCCGTATTGCTGGTCGCGCATCCGCCAAGCGTAAGCGCCACCGCGACTATCCCTGCCGATATTTTCATTCCATCCGGTTCCGATGCGTCCGCGATCGCGCCTTCGGGGAGCCCTAGGGGCGATGTTTGTCCTAATTTTGTTCCGCTGTCATGCGGCTTTTCGCATTTGCACAACGGCGCGCAGTCCGCCGAGTTCCGACCGTTCGAGCCTCAGCGTGCCGCCATACTCCGCCACGAGGTCGGAAACGATGGCGAGGCCCAGCCCGGTGCCGGGCTTCGACTCGTCCAGCCGGCGGCCGCGCTTCAGCGCCTCGCGCGCCTTGTCCTCGGGAATCCCGGGCCCGTCGTCCTCCACAGTCATGACGAAACTGTCGGCCGCGTCCGGCGCCGGGTCGGCCAGCGTGACCATGACCTGCGTCCGGCCCCATTTCATCGCGTTCTCGAGCAGGTTGCCGGCGATCTCCTCCAGGTCCTCGCGCTCGCCGGCAAAGACCACATCGCCGCCCTCATGCTCGAAGGCGACGTCGATCTTCGGGTTGAGCTTCGCCATCACCCGCGTCATCCGTTCCAGCACCGGCACGACGGGCGCTCGGAATACCACGCTCTCGCGTTGCGCCGCGATACGTGCGCGCTGCAAGTAGTGGTCGATCTGCTGCTTCATCGCGCCGGTCTGCTCGGAGATCAGCCGGCCCTTCTCGCCGCCCAGCGCGTGGCCCTCGTTGGTCAGCACCGCGAGCGGCGTCTTCAGCGAATGCGCCAGGTTGCCCACCCGCGTGCGCGAGCGCTCCAGGATGCGGCGGTTGTTCTCGATCAGCGCATTGGTCTCGTTGGCGAGCGGCTCGATCTCGGCCGGGAAGGTTCCGTCCAGTCGCTTCGCCGTGCCCTCGCGCACGCTCTGCAAGGCCTCGCGCACGCGGCCGAGCGGGCGCAGCCCCAGCCAGATCGCCGCGGCGTTGATCGCGATCATGCCGACGCCGAACAGCGCCAGATAGGTGTAGAGCTGCTGGTTGAAATAGGAGATCTCGGCATTCAGGTCGTCGAGATTGCCCATCACGCGATAGCGCGCGATGCGGTCCGGTGCGCCGAGCACCACTTCCGTCTCCAGCACCGCAAGGCTCTGGCCGTTCGGCCCGGTTGCCTTGTATCTGCGCTGAAAGCCGCTCTCGAACGGCACCTCCGTCACGGAGGGCGCCGGTATCGTCGCCTGTAGTGATGCCGAGCGCAGGTCACCCTTCAGCCCCGCCGTCTGCGGCTCGACAGACCAGTACCAGCCGGAATCAGGCGTGAGATAGCGCTCGTCGCCGAGCTCAGGCGTGCCGGTCAGGTTGCCGCCGTCGTCCGCGCCGACGGAGGCCACCAGGTTGAAGAGATTGGCAGAAAGCAGGCTGTCGAAGCCGCGCTCTGAAGCTTCGCGGAACAGCGTCGAGACGACGGTCGCGATGACCACCAGAGCGAGGATCGCCCAGATGGTGGAGAAGGTGATGACGCGCGTGGCGAGCGATTTCGGCAGCCAGATTGTCGGCCGCCGCACGCTCCGCTCAGCGCCCTGCGCCTCGCCGGTCACGCATCGGGCTCGCGCAGGCGATAGCCCATGCCGCGCACGGTCTCGATCATGTCGATGCCCATCTTCTTGCGCAGGCGGCCGACGAAGACCTCGATCGTGTTGGAATCGCGGTCGAAATCCTGATCGTAGAGGTGCTCCACCAGCTCCGTGCGCGAGACGACCTTGCCGACATGGTGCATTAGATAGGCGAGCAGGCGGAACTCGTGCGAGGTGAGCTTGAGCGGCTTGCCGTCCAC
The DNA here is from genome assembly GCF_024699925.1 of Mesorhizobium sp. J428. Taxonomy (NCBI): domain Bacteria; kingdom Pseudomonadati; phylum Pseudomonadota; class Alphaproteobacteria; order Hyphomicrobiales; family Phyllobacteriaceae; genus Mesorhizobium; species Mesorhizobium sp. J428. The sequence continues at coordinate 4,026,026 of NZ_JAJOMX010000001.1, read as the reverse complement.
GTCGACCTTCGAGGCCGCCGTGTCGAGCCGCACCGGCCCGCAGACAAGTTCCGACGAGGCATGCCCCGCCGCGCGGCGGATCAGCGCCCTGATGCGCGCCAGCACTTCCTCGATGTGGAACGGCTTGGTCACGTAGTCGTCGGCGCCGGCGTCGATGCCGGCGACCTTGTCGCTCCAGCGGTCGCGCGCGGTCAGCATCAGCACTGGCATCTTGCGCCCTTCGCGGCGCCATTTCTCCATCACGGAGATGCCGTCCATCTGCGGCAGGCCGATGTCGAGCACCACCGCGTCATAGGGTTCGGTGTCGCCGAGGAAATGCCCCTCCTCGCCGTCATAGGCGCGGTCGACGACATAGCCGGCATCGACCAGCGCCTCCGACAGCTGACGGTTCAGCTCCTTGTCATCCTCGACGACCAGAATTCGCATTCGTCCCCCTCTGTTCCCTCACGCAACCGGCTGGCGGAAATCCGCGCCATGACCTCGCGCCGCTCCTCGCAAGCCGGACCGCCGCGCAACCCTGCCGACCGGCGAATCCGCGACGCGGCCGGCGCCATTCGCGCACCCGGCGTCAATTCGCCGGGACGACCTGCTCGATGCGCTGCGCGCGCTGGCCGTTCTTGCCTTCGACGACGATGACGACGACACAGACCTGCTGGCCGCCGCGATTCTGCAGAGTCGCACGCGCCTTGCCGCCATATTGCGCCGCCATCTGCTGCGCGATCGCGTTGCAATTCGCGGCGACCGGCTGTGCCAGCACCGGCGCATCGAGAGGTGCCGCCACCGGCGCGGCGAACGCCGCCGAGGTGGTGAGCAGCAGCGCGATCATGGCGCGCCTGAGGGTGGAGAACGTGTTCATGGCCAGCGTTCTAGCGCAGATCGGCTGAACGGGGAATGAATGATGCCGACGCAGACCTCACCCGATCCGATCCTTGGCCGTCAGCCTCCCCAGGATCGCCACGAGCCCCGCCACGGCCGACACCGCCTGCAGCACTGCGTCCGTCAGCTCGCCGTTCTCCACTCCGCCAATCGGGATACCAAAGTAGCCCGCGCCTCCGGACAGCACGGCCACGATCGAAGCCCAGATCGTGCGCGAGAGTACCAGGGTTTTGCCGTGGTCATAGGTCGTCTCCTTGGTTGGGATGGTCTGTTGGAACGAGTCGGTTCGATCCGGGCCCGTCACATGTCCGGTTGGCCGCCCGCTCAGCCGGCGGCCGCGAATGTCAGCCGCCCAGCGATACCCTCGCCCGCGTGGCCGAGCTGCCGCACGTCGAGTTCCAGTTCGTCCGGCAGCACGGGGAAATCCGCGGCGACGCTCGCGGCCGCATAGGTCCATGACAGCGAGCCGACAGTGACCTGCCGCACCGCCGCCTCGCCCGGCTCGCCGATGCGCAGCACATAGGTCTCGAACGGCTCGTCCTGCGGGATCTCGACGCCCGTCCAGCTGTCCGCGTCGAGCCGCCCGCGCCGCACCCAGCTGAAGGTGAAGCCGCCGTCCGTCTGCTTTTCCGCCGTCAGATGCACCGGCGAGAGCGGCAGGCCGGCGCGCACGCCGCCGATATGGGTCTCGGTCACCGTCATCTCGGCGCCGAACTCGCGTCCGGCCGGGCCGACCCGCCAGGAGAGTTCCAGCCCCGCCTCGCCCTCGCGCAGTCCCGCCGCCTGCACGGCACTGTCCAGCAGCACCACGTCCGCGCCTACCGCTGCGCCCGCCACCATCGCGTCGTTTGTGCCGAGCTGGCCGCGCAAGAGCCGCGTCAGCCGCCAGACATCCGGCTCGATCTCCTCGGCGTCGGCGAACTGCACGAGCTCCCAACTCCCCGCCGCCGAGCGGATCGCCAGCACATTCGCGCCGTTCAGCATCTGTGCCAGCGGCACGCTCGACAGCGCGCCGGCATAAAGCCGCACGACCACCGCGCCGAATTCGTCCAGCCTGCCCTCCACGCCGGACGGCAATCCCTGCGTCAGTTCGCCGATCGTGGCGCGGCGCGTCAGCGTCGTGCGCAGCTCGAAGCCGGTCTCCTCCGGAGAGCAGTAGACCTGCTGCGTCGTCCAGGGCTTCGCATGGGCCGCGATCCTGAACCGTTCATGCGCCGCCTCGCCGCCCGCCGACGGCAAATCGAGGAACAGCGCCAGCGGCGCGCCCGGCTGTGCGCTGCCTGTCGCGCGCCGCGCCGGCAATCTCGCCCGGTCGGGCGCAGGCGGCAGACGCAGGATGCGCCGCGCCTCGATCTGCCGCGTCAGCCCTTCCTCGATGGCGCTCACCACGAACTCGCCCTCGGCGCGTCCGGGCAGCGCCACCAGGCTTCCCGGCCGCGGCGTGCGCTGCCGCGCCGGCACCGCGAAACGCGCCGTCTCGCGGCCGGTCCAGGCGCGGCGCAGCCAGTCCGCTGCAAGCGCCTCCGCCTGCCCCGCCTCGATCGCGCCCGGCAGGTCGAGGCTGGCGACATTCTGCCCGCCTCCGCGCGCCGCGCGCGCCGCGCCCGACTGGTAGTCGTCGAGCGGGTCGCCGAAGCCCAGCAGCGCCTCGGTCGGAAGCTCCAGGTCCGGCGGCCTTGTCAGCTCGATCGCCGGCCGCCCCTCGCCCGCCGACACCGGATCGTCGATGGCGAAGGCCGCCCCTGCCGATGCACCGATGGTGGCGAAGCGCGGCGTCTCGCCCGAGGCATCGAAGGCCAGGTCGAACAGCTCGACCAGCGGCGACAGCGCGTCGCGCCCGCTGCCAGGCTGCGGCAATGCTAGCCGGCCACCATCCCGTCCGCCGCCCGCGCATCCGCCTCAAGCCCGCATCCGGCGCAGACGCTTTCGATCAGGTCGGAGATCTCGACCGCGCCGAGCCTGCCGTTCAGCCAGTGGCCGGCGAGCCAGTTCTCGCCGTCGCGCCACGCCTCGCGCTCCAGCGGAAAGGCCGGAAACGGCCGCGCGTCCCAGGCCCAGGCATAGACCCGCTCCGGGTCGAGCATGCGCCCGCCATAGACGTTCGACACAGGATTGTCCGTTTCGACAAAATCCTCCCCGCCCGGCGTCCAGTGGCGAAGATGCGCCTCCAGGAACCGCCGCTGCGCGAGGTCGGAGCGCCCGCCATTCGAGAAATAGGGCAGCGCATTCTCCGACGATTTCGGGTCCGGAAAGACGTTCGGCTGGTTCGGCCCCTTGTCGACCGCGGCACAGCCCAGTTCGGTGAACCAGAGCGGCTTGGACTGCGGCTCCCAGGCCGTCGGCGCCGCATTCTCCACGCCGCCGATGCGGTCGAAATGCGGGTTCGCCCACCACGAACGGAGGTCCTTGTAGCGAAACACCCAGTCCTTGCCCGCCAGCCCGTCCGCGATCTGCGTTCGCTCCCGCGCCCGCCTTGCCTCGGCGTCCGGATAGACCCAGTCGAACCCCTCGCCGGACGCGATGCCGCGACGTAGCCCGTCGCGGTCGTAGGGTGCGGCGAAACCGTCCGGATTGCCGCCGGAAAAATCCTCGTCGCGCCAGTCAGACAGCGGCATGTAGTTGTCGACGCCCACCGCGTCGATGTCCCCGCTCGCCCACAGCGGGTCGAGGTGGAAGAAGACGTCACCGCTCTCCAGGTGGTGGCCGAAATACTCGCTCCAGTCCGCGCCGTAGGTGATCTTGGTGTCACCGCCCAGAATGCCGCGCACATCGGCGGCAAGCGCCACCAGCTGCTCGACAAAGGGAAACGCGTTCGCCCCGTCGCGCAATGTCGTCAGTCCGCGCAGTTCGGAGCCGATAAGGAAGGCGTCGACGCCGCCGGCAAGAACTGCCAGATGCGCATAATGCAGCACCAGCCGGCGATAGCCCCAGTCGTCCGCTTCGCCGGTGAAGATCACCGTGTCGTCGCTATCGGCGAAATCGCCCGCCGCCGCCGCGCCGCAGAAGGCGGCGACCTGCGCCCGCGCGGCCTCCGTCACGTCCGCGCTGCCCTCCTGCTCCGGCCCCGGAAAGCACGAGATCCGCCCGCGCCACGGATAGGCCGCTTGCTCTGTCGCGCCATGCGGGTCCGGCAGCCCGTTGCCGGGCGGCACATCCATCATCAGGAACGGATAAAGCGTCACCTCCCATCCCCGCGCCCTGATCGCCTCGATCGCCTGCACCACCGAACGGTCCGACGGCGTGCCGCCATAGGCCGCACCTCCGCCATGCTGCGATACCGTCCGGGCGTCGGCCGCGCTCACGCCATTCACGCTCCAGCCGGTGCCGAGGAACGGCCCTTCGGCCTCCACCACGGCCGGATAGAGGCTGCATTCGCCGGCGCGCAGGTCGTCGCCGAACCAGGTCACCACCAGCGCGACATGCTTCAGGTTCGGCGCGAGCATGGCGAGCTCGTCCAGCGAGGCGTCGATGTCGGTCTCTGCGAACAGCACGTGCCGGTTAACGATCTCCGTCTCGCCGCGCCTTATCGTCTTGGTGATGCGCTCGCTCGCCAGCCCGTGCTCCGTCGCGCCGGGAATCAGCGCCACCGCCCGCAGCCGCGCGCCGAAATCGCCGATCGGCCGCAGCACCTCGAACTGCATCTGCGGGATGCGGTTGCCATAGTCGCCGATCGGAAACCGTTCCAGCACCGCATAGGCCGTGCCGCGATAGGCGGGTGTCTTGCCCTCGCCCTGCTTGGCATCGATCAGCGTGTCGGGCATCTGCAATTCGCCGCCGCGATGGATGCGGATCTCGACCTCGCTCAGATCCACCTCGCGCCCGTCGGCCCAGACGCGGCGGATGCCGGCGATCTCGCCCTCGCAAAGGCCGAAGGCGGCATTGGCGAAATAGGAATAGGTCGTCGTCCGCGCGCCGCCCTTGAAGCCCTGGCGTTCGGTGTGGCTCGCCTCCTCGAACCGCGTCGCCCAGATCAGCGTGCCGCCGATGCGCGCGGCACCGTAGACGCGCGCCATCGGCGCGCCCTCCTCGCCGGTGAAGGGCCTCATGGCACTCAGCCGCGGCCCCTCGCGATGCAGCGTCGAATTGATCAGCGCGCGGTCGATCAGGTAGCCGGCCATCGATCCCGCGGCGCCCAGCACGGCCGCGCCGGTCGTGCCGAAAAAGCCGCCGAGAAATGCCCCGGCGGCCTGCAGGATCAATGTCGCCATGGTCAGCCTCGAAGGTCGGGGAAGGAAAACGTGCCGCAGAGCCTGCGGCGCCAGTGCGGGTCGAGCGGCGAGGAAACCACCGCATGTCCCTGATAGGCATGGAGAAACCGGTCCGGCGCGAGCGCGATGCCGCAATGCCTGGCGGGCAGTCTCGGCCGGATGCGAAAGAGCAGCAGGTCGCCTGCCGCGACGGACCGTTCCGCCTTCTCCCGGCAATGCCGGCGCGCGGCCGCCATCAGCGGGTCGCCCTCGCCCGTCTCCGCCCAGTCGGCGGCATAGGGCCCCGGCGCCTCGGTCTCCGCGCCATAGACCTCGCGCCACACGCCGCGCACCAGGCCAAGGCAGTCGCAGCCCACGCCCTTCCGCGCGCCCTGGTGCCGATAGGGCGTGCCGAGCCAGCCAAGTGCCGCGGTGACGATCCTGTCCGCCGGCGCGCTCACGGTACCAGCGCCCCGCCGTCGAACTCGATGCCGTCGGTCACATAGGCATAGGCCGCGTCATTGCCCGGCATATGCGGAAAGCCGCGGAAATTGAGTCGGTTGGCAAATTTCGTTCGACAGGTTTCGAAGCGCTTGTCGCAGCCCGCGACCAACGTGAATGCGTCGCCCGTCTCGACACCCTCGCCGCCCTCATCGAGCGTCAGCGTCACGCGACTGCCCTCCTTGCGATGCACGGAGATCCGCGCCGCCCGCCCCTCGAGCGCACCGCTCGTCCACGTCAATTCGCCATGCGCGAACCAGCCTACCGCGAAGGCGTCGAGCCCCGAGACCGCGACCTCCGCCCCTCGCCGCTCCGTCACCGCGCCAGCACCGTGAAACCCTTCCTGCGTCAGGTCGACGCCGCAGCGCCCGTCACCCAGCCGCGCGTCGCAGGTCCGGCGGAAGTGCCGCCCCACCCGCTTTTCCAAGGCCGCCGCCGGCCCATTCAGTTCGACGCGAAATGCGCCGTCCGCGCGCGTGATCTTGCCCACCGTTGCCCTGCGCAGCACCGCGTTCTGTTCGGGCGCACGCCAGTTGACGAGATAGGTCGTCACCGCCGCGCCGTCATAGCGGCCAGCCGCGATGTCCGCCTCGCTGATCGCATCCGACGACAGCGCGCCCTCGACATCGGTCGCGTCGCCCGCCAGCCCGATCGCGTCGCGCGCCTCGGTCGCGGTCATGCCGCTCTGCGGTTCGCAGACGACACCGCCAATCGTAAGCACCCGGTCATGGTCGGTGAAACCAATCACCATCCCGTCCGCCCGCGCCACCGTCCAGCAGTGGCAAAGCGTCGTCACGTCCCGCGCCAGATGCGCGAGGAAATCCTCTGAAAATCCGCTCATGCGACCACCTCGACCAGCGGGATGGTCGGCACCGTGCCGGCGCGAAAGCTCGCCAGGCTCGCCTCGATCCGGTCGGTATCGAAGCGCACCGGCACATGAAACGCGAACCCCGCCGTCACCACTGCACCCTCGCCCGGCACATGGCCGGGAAGGAATATTACGACGCCCGTCGCCGCGTCGGCAGCAAACGCCACGCCCTCCTCCGCCTCGTCGCCGTCCACCGCTACCCGCACGCTGCCAGCCAGCGGCTTCGTCACCGGCCGCACATAGGCATCGTCGCCCTCGCCATAGGTCTTGACGAGCTGGAAAGTCGCCGTCCCATCGTCTCCGACACCGATCGGCTGGTCGATCGCCGTCGGCTCCGCCTCCGGCCGCCCGGACTTCATGTCGAACGGATCTCGGAACCGGAACGCGTGCAGCGAGCCGCGCCGCGCCTCGAAGAAGGCGAGCACATCGTAGAGGTCGTCCGCCGAGCGCAACCCGGTGCCGGCGTCATAGCGCCGCCTTGCATGCGCAAACCGCGCATTGCGCGTCTCGCGGCCTGACATCAGCTCGATGATCTCGTTGCGCCGCTCCGGCCCGCCGGTCGCGCCAAAGGAGACCGCGAGCGGAAACACCACGTCGTGGAAGGTGAAAAGGTCGGTCATGGTGGTTTGTTCCCTTGGCAGGGGAGTAAGGGAGTAGGGGAAGCGTGCGCGCTACGAAGCAAACAGCCAGCCTAAACAATCACTTACTGCCCTACTGCCTTACTCCCCTATTCCCTTGCTCCCCTACAATCCCCTCATCCCCCGCGACGCCGCCCGCGCCAGCATCGCGGAGACCTGCGCCTCGGATTTGCGGAACGAGGCGGCATCGGGCGTTGTCACGTTGAACACGATTGTCTGCGTGGCCGCGCCGCCGCCGGCCGCCACGCCCAGCCGCCCGTCGGCAGTGCGTGCCAGCGGCATGATCGCCTCAGCGCCCGCCTCGCCCATCAGGCCAAGCCCGCCCTGCATGCCGAAATAGGTTGGCGCGGCGACCAAGCCGCCGGCCGCGAACGGGGTCACCCGCCCCGGCACGCCGCCCTTCTCGAAGGGCAGGATCCCGCCCAGCAGGCCGGAGAAGAACGATCCGAACAGCGACTGCAGCGGCGCCATGCCCTGGTTCAGCGCCATGCCGGCGAGGTTCAGCGCAACCCGGCGCAGGATGTCGTCCAGTTCCTTGCCGCCGATCACCGCCGATTTCAGCGCGCCGGTCAGCTGCGACCCAAACGCGTCCGCCAGGCCTTCCAACTCCGCCAGCGCGTCGGCAAACGGTGCCGTGTCCGCCCTGACCGAGACGATCACCTCTTCGTCCATCCCTCTTTCTCCTCATCCGGAAAGCGGCGCATCAGCGCCTCGAACGACGCTCGACCGGGCGCGCCGTCTCCCGCCGGAAACAGCACCCGCACCGCGCGGTCGAATTCGCGCGGGCTCATCGTCCAGAAATCCTTCGGCGAAAGCCGCAGCAGGCCGAGCCCGATGGTCATCACCTGCTCCCAGGGAAAGGCCGCCGGCGCGCCCGCTGCGGTACTCAAGGGTCCGAGTTCGGGCGCTCCTTCGCGCTGCCGAACGTCGCCGTCAGAAGCTCGCCCACGATCCGCGCGAAGCCGGCGATGCCGTCCTCGCAGCGCATCGCGCGCACCTCTTCGTCGCTCACCTCGTGGCCGGCGCCGCGCAGCCCGCAGCCGAGGATGCGCACTATGTCCGAAGCCGACAGCCGTCCTGCGGAAAGACGGGCCACGAGCGCGGACAGGTCCTCGGCCGCGAACGCGTTTTCCAGTTCGGCCAGCGCGCCAAGCGTCAGGCAAAGCCTGAACGGCCTGCCGTCCAGCGTGGCAGCGATCTCGCCGCGATGCCGGTTCACGCTCATGCCGCGGCCTCGAAGGCGACCAGTCCGGCCGATTCCAGCGCGATCTCGAAGGTCACCTCGCCGTCATGCGCGCCGGTATATTCGAGCGAGGTGATCTGGAACGGGCCTTCCACCGTTCCGAAATCCGGCACCACGGCCTGCCAGTCGCGGATCGCGCCGGCAAAGAACGCGCTGCGGATTGCCGCGTCCGACGCCTGGTCCTTGAAGATCCCCGCGCCCGACAGCGAGGCTCGCTGCACGCCGGAGCCCGCCAAAAGCTCGCGCCAGCGTCCCGCGCTCTCCGAATCCGTCACGTCCACCGTCTCGCTGTTGAAGGCGAGCCGCTTCGTCCGCAGCCCCGCCACCGTGACGAAACTGCCCGCCCCGCTCTGGTCGAGCTTCAGCAGCAGGTCCTTGCCCTTCTGTGCGACCATGAAGGTCTCCTCTTATGTGGATTTGGTTGCCAAGATCCGTAAGGCAGCGGGCGAGCGCGATGAGAGCGATCTTTGCCGGTTTATCTGCCTCATAAAGTCGTTCGTAGAAAGTTTTCAACAGCGAGCGGATTCGCAGAATGCCGATGTTCCCGTATGGAGCGCCTGTCGGACGCGTCTTCGGTAGCCGCAGATCGAGCGCCGGCCGGCTTTGTGCCGCGAACCGGGACGAGGCCAGCGAACATGGCGATCTGCCGGCCGGCGCAGGCCTGCGCCGGTGGTTATCTCTTTACCTGGCGTGGCCCACATGGTCACACTAGCGTGGAAGCTCCTTCAGCCCCGGTGCCGTGTGCAGGCATCACCCACACTCGTCAACTTTGGTCGGGAAGGCGTCAGCAATGTCCAGGGCGAAAGCCCAAAGGCCGGTGCGGTCATCTGCTGACGGCTTTCCAACTCCCCGGTCCGGAACCCGGGGAGTGCCATGCGATACCTCACCATCTTAGCCGTGCGTCCCGGCCGCGCGCCGATCGATGGACACTGCTGCCCGCGCCTGCTCGATGGCGCAGAGGTTTGCCTCGCGACAATCAGAGGCATGTCGAGTGAGCCCGACGTCCAAAAAAATCAGGCTAACAGGGGAAGTGTTGCTAGTTAGTGCAAAACGAAACCGGCAAGGCCCGAGCGGATTGCTGTAGCACCGACCTGCACGGCGATGCGAAGGTAGGCACACCTCGGATCGGTCTTGATCGGGCATCGCGTTCTGTTCCAGTCATCGAGGCTTTCATCGACCATCTGGGCTCCAGTCTTATACCAGGTTGTCGTGGTGATGCCGAGGCTGGCGCCGCCTGCCGTAAGCTGCGAGGTGATGATGTAGAGCCCTCCATCGCCGCTGATCTTCTTGCACCACCAGTCAAGGATATAGTCCTCGCCGCCCTTCACGCGGGTGTCCGTCGTATCTCCCGGTGTGGCGATCGAGCCAGCCGTGCCAACGCTTTCGATGGCAATATACAGAGTGTGGCCCGGTGGAGGACTGTCTGTGCTGCGGTGAAAATTGCCGCCCGTCAGCCCAGTGAGCGCCCATCCACCCTTGGGCGTGCTGAGGTCGGCCGTCGCGGACATGGATGCTCCACTGACATCAGCTCCGGTGATGATGGGGCCGTGCCCGCCTTTGAAGCGGTAGGATGCAAAGGAACTGTGGTTCTCAAGGATGACATTGGAGGCGGAGAGGCGACCACCACGAACGAACGCTTTGGTTGGAGCGTTGTTGGGATCAAACCGGAACTCGCGGAACTTGCTGTTTGACAGCATTATTTCAAAGTCAGGAGCCTCGTCGGCTTCCACGAGGTTGACATTGCTGGCAACCGCCACTCCGGCCAGCCACTGCGACTCTGTCACTCGGCGGAAGTATGCTTGGTCAATGGAGAGCGTCCCGGTAGTCCCCGGCGCCACCACGAACAGCGGACCCTGGAGCCCCGCGACGAACCCGCCGGAGTTCTGCGAAATCGAGCACGACCCATTGAGGTAGCTGGAATTGCCGCACTCCCACTGAGGCTGGACGAGCGTCATCCCCTTGCCGTAGAGCATGTAGCCCACGGTGAGTGCGTTCTGGAACTCGTCGCCGATGCTCTGAAAGCTGCCCTCGTCGCATCGAACGTTCCATGTGTCCGCGTTCACCCACCATGACGAATGTGATCCGCTCTGCTGCACAAGCCAAACACACCCGGTTGTGGTGACGATGGAGTTGAGCGCGTTCATGTAGAACGGTCGCATGACGCCGATCGTCCGGGCATTTCGGATGAATATCTCCGACTGTGCGATGGCCGCCTGTGCCGCCTGTCCATAAAGATTGCCGATGACAAGACCATTCTTGATGGCAGACATGAGCAGGCCGTCAATAGTCCCAAACTGTGTCGGGGTGGCGTTGGCGATGACGGATCGGAGCTGGAGGGCGCACCCGTAGTTATGGTGGAACAGAGCGGAAGCGCTTCCCCCATCCGATACAATATCGAGATCCTTGATGTTGAAGTGGCGGTAGTCCTCAAGGATGACGATCGCGTCCTGCGCTGTGGTCGCGATGCCGTAGATGCGCGTGCCTTTGAAGGTTATGAAGCTGGGGACGCCCGACACCGTCTTGAGCAGGACGGAGGTCACTGCCATCACGCCCGGCCCAACTTCGAGATAGCCGCGAGCAACCGTGTTTGCGAGGTTGAATGCCGCAAGGAATGCGGCTGTGTCATCTGTGCCCGTGCGAGATGTGGTATTGAAGTCCGCCTTGACGCCGCACCATTCTGCCTTGACGACTAGCGTATCCCGCTGACGCACCCAGCAACCGGACGAAGTCGCCACGCTAGACGAAGGGACGTAGATACCCTCCATCGGATCGGCCGCGACAAGCGACGTGAAGTTGCCTGCGGTCCAGACAAACAGCCCGACACGCCCCCGTTCAGTTAGGTTGACGGTCGTGATGGCCGTCGTGTCGAGCGCATAGATATCGGCGCGGGAGGAGACGGGCCAAATGACGGGGCCGTAGTGGTTGTCTCGGTCAAATGCGTCTGCGGCGACATTTGTTGGATCATAAACAGACGCAAGCATATCACCGGGCATGGGGTGCTCCATTTCATGTCTAAGGTGGATAGGTGGTTGTGCGACGGTGAAGACGCCGTCGCCGTATCAGACGTCTGGGGCGATCAGGCGCAGGCGGTTATCTCGTTCCTCGGCGCGGCATAAATAGCCGCTCCGGAACGCTGAAATTGGCAGGTCCCTGGAAGATGAGGCGCAGTTTCGCCCCTACCCCACCGGCTCCGTCACCGCGCGAAAGCGCAGCAGGCCGTGGTGCACCGACAGGTCCTCGTCGTAGCGGGCCTCGGCGAATTCAAGCGTCATGTTCACCAGCGCGTGCCCGTCGAGTTCCTTCGGCGCGGCGTCGATCAGCTGGCGGATCGTCTCCATGATCTCCAGCGTCTCGGTCTTGCCCTTGGCCTTCGACCAGACATGGATGGTGAAGAGCTGCTCCGTGCCGCTCTCGGTTCCGGTGCTCCAGTCGTAGATCGAGGTGCGGCCGAAGCTGACATAGGGAAAGGCCGCATTGGGCGGCGTGGCGTCGAACACCTTCTGCCCGCCCAGCCGCGCCACCAGCGCGGCGTCCGCCGTCAGCAGCGCATGGATCGCCCTCTGCAGGTCAACGGCCGGCGACGTCATCGCGATCCCTCCCCTCGATCCGTCGTACGGAGTTAGCCCGCTTCGGCTTGCGCGGAACATGAGCCTCGCGACGGTAGCGAACCTCCATCGTTTCCGCCAGAGCTTGCCCGCGCCCCCGCAGCGCGCGGATCAGTCCGTCCACGGTCAGTCCGAGCGCAACCTTCATCGGCCCTGCTCCCTGGTCCGGCAGACGAGATAGCGCCCCGTCTCGTCGGGATCGTGCACTGTCAGGACCGACAGGATCCGGTCTCCCATGACGAAGCGCATCCCGCTCGCGACGTCCGGGCGATGGCGGATCGTCACGCGATGCGTCACCTCCTCGATCGTCTGGTCAGCGCCGAACTTCTCCCGCGCGACGATCGCCTGCAGCCGCGCGAACACAGTCGCGATCTGGGTCCAGCTTTCCGTGAACCCGCCCGCGCCGTCCGGCGTCCGTGAAGCCTCCTCCAGCACGAGTTCCGTGCGCAGTTCTCCAGGGTCGACCCGCATCACAGCCGCCCCGTCCGATAGGTCGAGATCAGCCGGTCGAAGCCGGCGGGGATCGACACCGGCTGGTCCGCCGCGCCATAGGCGGCGCGGAACTCATACCAGTGCGCCACCAGCATCAAGACGGCGCGTTTCAAAAGGTCCGGCACGTCGGTCCCTGCCTCGCCGAAGCCGGCCGTGAAATCGACCTCGATGCCGTTCAGCCGTCGCTCCGGTGCTGGCGGCGATGTGAAATGCAGCCTTGCCGGCCGGCTCGCCAGGTCCGCCTCGTAGCTGCCGGGATCGAGCACCGCCGCCTCGCCTTCCTCGCCATAGACGGTGACCGACAGTATTTCCTTCACCGGATGCCGGCGCAGCCGCACCAGTCCATCGTGCGGCCAGTCGTCCATCGACAGCCGCCAGGACTGGTCGATCAGCGCCATCCCCGTCTGCGCCTCGACCTCGGCCCGCGCCGCCCGGATCAGGCCCGCAATCAGCACGTCCTCGCTGTCATGCGCGACACGCAACTGCGCCTTCGCCTCGGCGAGCGTCACCGGCTCGCCCGCGGGATCCACGGTTCGATAAAGGGTCATGAGTGCTCCGGGTTGCTCGCAACTGATTTCGGGGAGGACAGAAACCGGGGCCGGCGAGTCGAATGGGCCGGCTGGAGAGAACCGGAGCGCAGCGGACATTTAGGTCCGCGAGCACCGGAAGCGCATCCAGCCGAGTCCAGTCGGCCGGGCGGCGCCGGTTTATGCCTCCCCGAACTTCATCAGCTTGATCGCGTTGAAGTCCTGCACCCCGCCGCCGACGCGCTTGGTGGTGTAGAACAGCACGTAGGGCTTGGCGGAATAGGGATCGCGCAGCACGCGCACGCCGGTGCGGTCGACCACCAGGTAGCCGCGGCCGAAATCACCGAAGGCGATCGACAGCGAATCCGCCGCCGCGTCCGGCATGTCCTCGGCCTCGACGAGCGGGAAGCCCATCAGCATCGCCCGCGCGCCGGGGCCCGCCGGCGGCTGCCAGAGATAGTTGCCGTCGGCATCCTTCAGCTTGCGGATCGAGGCCTGCACCTTGCGGTTCATCACGAACACCGCGTTTTGCCGGTAGCCCGCCCGCAGGCTGTAGATCAGGTCGATCAGCTTGTCGGAGGGGTGGGACGCCGGCAATGCCCCGTCGACGCCGGTCGCGACATAGCCGAGGTTGCCCCAGCTCCACGAGCCGTCCGCGACCGCCGTATAGTCGAGGAAACCCTTCGGCTTGTTGGTGCCGTTGCCGGTGACGAAGGCAGTGCCCTCCTGCTCGGCGAAGGCCGCTTCCACTTCGCTGGCGATCCACTGGTCGAGATCGACCGCGCTATCCTCCAGCAGCGAGGCGGTCGCCGCCGGCATGGCGTAGATCTCCATCGCAGGGAACGACAGCTCCGACAGCGTCGCCGTGTTGGTCTGCGGCCGCGACGCCGTCTCCGCCACCCAGCCCGACGACGGGCCGGACACCGCGAACGGCTTCTTCAGCACGGCGGTCGACACCTGCCGCACCGAGGCGATCGAGCGGATCGGCGACAGGTTCGCCAGCCGCTTGCCGATCTCGGTCTCGGTCTCCTCCGGCACCAGATAGCCGCCGTCGGGGCCTGAGCCATAGGACATCGCCTTGATGTCCACCGCCTGCAGGCCGCGCTCGTCGCCGCGCCGCACATAGGCCTCGAAGGCCTCCTTATGCTCGCTCGCAACGCGCCCGCCCGCCTCGCGACCGAGCGCCGGCCGCGCCTTGCGCAGCAGCAGCTGGTCCATCGCCCGCTTCTGCTCGTCGAGCGCCTTGCCGATGCGGTCCACCTTTTCGGCCGTCACGGTGTCTTCGCCGAAACGGGTCTCGATCTGCGCGATCCGCTCGTCATTGGCCTCCCGAAATGCCTCGAAGGCGCTCATGAACTCGCCGAAGGCCTCGGAAATGTCGGCGCCCTTCACCTCGGGCGCATGCGTGTCGTTGCTCATGCGAACCTGTCCTCTTCTTCTGTCTGGAGTGTCTGCGCTGCCTGGCGGAACCGCTTCGCCAGCCCTGCCTGTCTCAGTGCCGCGGCCTCGCCGCGTAGCTGCCGCACGATGTCCCGGCGCATCCGCGTGATGCCCGCCGGGCCGGTTCCCTTGACGCGGTCGATCCGCGCCTCCGGCAGCATCGGGAAGGTCACGACCGAGATTTCCCACAAATCCGCCTCGAGGATGCGCCGCACGCCGGTGCCGGCATCCTTTCGCGCCCGCACGGTGCGGAAGCCGATCGACAGCCCGTCGAGCGCGCCGGACCGCATCAGCGCCAGCACCTCGCGCGACCGCGCCACGCCCGGCGTCAGCCGGCCGCGCACGTAGAGCCCGCGCGCGTCCTCGCGGATCGTCGTCCACCTGCCGATCGGCTGGTTCGGATCGTGCTGGAACAGCATCCGCACGCTCTCCGGCCCGCGCCGTCTCAGCGAGCGCAGGAAGGCGCCCGGCTCCACCGCGTCGCGCGACAGGTCCACCTTGCCGAACAGGCTGGCATAGCCCGAAAAGGCGCCGTCGGCCTCGACATCCTCCAGCACCACGCCCGCGAACTTGCGCTCGACAGGCCGGCGCGCCGGCTCCACCGTCATCTCGCTCTCCTTGTGATTGTACTCTCCGGCTCCGTGCCGGCACGCGGGTGCCCGCGATCAGTCGCGCGCCGCGTCCGCCGGCTTCCGCGCCAGACGGCGCGAGACGAGCCCCACGGCCCACCAGGCGCAAAGGCTCGCGGCCGCCGAGCCCATCAGTGTCGTCTCGACCGGCCCCAGCCGGTCGGCGATCTCGAGCTCCGCCGCGATCTTGATGCCGGCCGCGCCGCCGAAGGCGAGCCCCGCGACGACGCCCACTGCAAAGCGGATCGCCGCCTCGCGGCGCCCCTTCGGCAGCACATAGGCGATCGAGATCGCCGACCCCGCCACCGCGCCAAGGCCCTTCGCGACCCACAGCCAGGTCGTGTTCGACAGATCCGTCATGTTGGATGATCCCTTCGGGAGGCAGTAGGCAGTAGGGCTTAGGCGGTCATCGCAGCCGGCGACCAGGCATGGAGGGATCCTCTTCCCTACTGCCTACTGCCTACTGCCTACTGCCTACTGCCTCCTCCCATACCCCACCGCCTCCCGCTTCTCGTCGTCGGTGAGGAAGTCCGCCGCCTGCAGCCGGCGCCACAGCGCCTCGCGCTCCAGCGAGAGACCCTCAATCCCGTCGGCGTCGTACCAGAGCCGAAGCTCCTCGCCGAAGCGGGCCGACAGGAATTGCGAAAACGCGTCCGCGATCCGGCCGACCATCGGAAGCACGGTCAGGCGGTAGAAGGCGCGGTTGGCCTCCTGGTAATTGGCATAGGTGTTGTCGCCCGGAATGCCGAGCAGCATCGGCGGCACGCCGAAGGCGAGCGCGATGTCGCGGGCGGCGCCGTTGCGCGCTTCGAGGAAATCCATGTCCTTCGGCGTCAGCCCCATCGCCTTCCAGTCGAGGCCGCCGTCAAGCACCATCGGCCGCCCGGCATGGGCCGCGCCCGAATAGGTCTGCTCCAGCTCGACCTTCAGCCGGTCGAACTGCTCGTCGGTCATGTTGCCCCCCTCCTTCGGCGCATAGACCAGCGCGCCGGAGGGCCGGGCCGAATTGTCGAGCAGCGCCTTGTTCCAGCGCCCCGCCGCATTGTGCAGGTCGAGCGCGGTCAGCGCCGCCTCCAGCGGCGGGAAGCCGTAATGGTCGTCGAGCGGATGGAACAACGCTAGGTGCAGCGCCGCCTCGCCCAGCGCGATGCGTCGCTTCGCCCTGCCCGTCCGGTAGTCGAGCGCCACCGGCCAGCCATTGGCGTCCTCCACCACACTTACCCGGTCCGGCCGCAGCAGATGCAGCTCCCGCGCATCCTCGCTGGCCTCGGCCATCTCGACATAGGCGTTGCCCGAGATCAGCAGATGGCCGGCCAGCGCCTCCATGAAGGCGGCACCCGTCTGGCGCGGATTGGGCGCGGCGAGCAGATCCAGCGCCGGATGCCGCTCCAGCTCCTGCGTGCCCTGGTAGAGCACCAGCGGCGCCGCCCCGACCGCCTCCGCCACCAGCCGCACGCAGCGATGCGCGACCGGGTTCATCATGTAGCCCTGCCGCGCCAGCCCGGCATAATCGCGCCTGGTCCACGCCGCCTCGCCCTGCATGTGCAGCGCGACGAAGCCGGTCGCCGCCTTGGTCGCCGCCACTTGAGTCGAAGCTGCTCGCAACGCGACCGGCTCGCGCCTCTCCTGCGTCTCTGAAAGGCGCACGCGTCCGCGCCCGGCGAACGGCCAGGTCCAAGCCATCGAGGCTCCTCCTTGGAGTTTGTTAAAGTGGAATGGTGAGCGGAGTAGGCAGTAGGCAGTAGGTGCGGACTTCATGAGCCCAACTATCGCTGTTTCGCTTATATTGCGGCCTAACCAAGCGGTTCGTAATTCTCCTACTGCCTACTGCCTACTGCCTATTCCCCTACCCCATCCCCCTCACCCGCGGCTCCGCCCGCTGCCGCAGCATCAGTTCCGTCACCGCCCAGACCAGCGCGTCGACGCGATCAGGCGAGCGGCCGTTGGCGAGGCCGTCCGGGCCGAAGTCGCACATCTCGTCCTCCAGTGCCGCGAAACGCTCCGCGTGCCGCACCTTGCTCTGTCCGTAGAGGGCCGCCACCGGCTCGGCGCGCAGCCACTTGCCGCGGCTGGCGCGCACCGGCCTGACCGGCACGGCCGGGTCCACCTGCGCGATCACCGTGCCGACCATGTCGCCGCCCTGGTTGGTCTCGGCGACGATACAGTCGGCGCCGAGGCGGTGATACAGCGCCACCGCCCTGCCCGCCCATTCGAGCGGCGAAAGACCGGCGGCACTTGCATCCGCCAGCACCACGGCGCGCCCGTCCGCCTCCAGCCCCGCCGCCACGATGCCGCAGGCGTCCGAGCGCTTGGTCGCCGAGGCCGGCGGATCCACCGCCACCACGATGCGCCGCAGCTCGCCGGCCGGCGCGGTCTCGGCCTCGATCCGCGCCCGCGACCACAGCGCGTCGTCGCGGTCCTCGACCAGCTCGCCGTCCAGTTCCTGGCGGCCCAGCCGCGTTTTGCCGTAGCGCTCCTTCACCGCGGCGAGAAAGCCGGCCGCCAGGTTCTGCGCATTGTCGGCCGTGCGCATCTGCGTCACATGCACCCGCTCATGCGCCATCAGCTGTTTCAAGAGCTTCACCGGCCGCGGCGTGGTGGTGATCAGTTGCAGCGGTTCGCCAAGCCGAAGCCCGAACTGCAGCATGTCCCAAGTCGCCTGCAAATTCTTCCACTTGGCGAACTCGTCGCACCAGGCCGCGTCGAACTGCGGCCCGCGCAGGCTGTCCGGATCCTCCGACGAGAACGCCTGCGCCACCGCGCCGTTGTCCCACACCAACCGTCGTCGGGTCGCCTCGAAGCGCGGCCGCGAGCCGCGCGCGACGGTCCGGATCCCCGACGGGCCGTCGATCATCACCTCGCGCACGTCGGCCAGCGTCTCGCCCACCAGCGCGATGTTCCGGTATTTCGGCCGTCGCGAATAAGGCGGGAAGCCGCGCACGAGCCCATTGACCCATTCGGCGCCCAGAAGCGTCTTGCCCGCACCGCGCCCGCCGACGACCAGCCAGGTCTCGGGCGGATCAGGAAGCAGGCTGCGCCAGATCGGTATCTGCGCCGGGCGACCCCGCATCAGCCACTCCGCGTCGACGCGTCGCGCCTCGTCCTCGCCGGCGCCGCTGGTCGAGGAACTCGGCGCCTTCGACAGCGAGTTCGACAATGCGGCGGTCAATTCTCTTGAATACGTCGGCGAGTTTCTCATCGCTCTTCTTCTTGTTGTCCTTCGTCCGTTCGGCCGCCAGAGCCTCCCAGCGGTCCATCATCTTGCCGAGCGCCGCGAGCCCTTCGACCTGCGCCTTGTCCAGCCGCCCGCCGCGTCGGTCGGCATTCTCGATCAGCCGGCCGACCTGCCGCGCGACGAAGCCGCTGGCATTGGCGAGCAGCTCGACCGGGTCCATCCTGTCCCAATCGGGCACGGCAACCGCCGGAGCGGGTCCTGCTGCAGGGTCGCGCGCGGCACGTTCCCCGGCGTCCGAGCCCATCGCCGGTTCCGGCACGTTCGCCCGCATCGCGGCCGGGTCCGCCGGCGCGCCGGTGGGAGGCGGCGGTCCGCCCGGTCGCACCGCCTCCTTCCCCTTGGCGTCTGGAGGCGGCATGTTCGCGACCTCCTCCTCCGGCGGCTCGCGCCCCGACAGGGCAGCGGCGATCGTCTGGACCTCGCGATAAAGGCCGCGGATCTCCTGGTTGCGATGGTCGATCGTCTTCCAGCCCTCGGCGGAAGAACGGGAATAGACGTGGGAATTGTCGACGCCCAGCACGGCCGCCACCCGCACCCTGGTCGGGGGCTGGCCTTCCGAGAGCTCGCGCGCGGCAAGCCACTGCGCCTCGCTGATCCCGCGGCCCATCCAATGCTCCGACGATGTCATGAAATGAAAACCGCTGGGGCACCCCACTCCGAAAAGGAGCTTGAGAGGCACACTTCCGAC
Source organism: Mesorhizobium sp. J428 (assembly GCF_024699925.1). Classification (NCBI taxonomy): domain Bacteria; kingdom Pseudomonadati; phylum Pseudomonadota; class Alphaproteobacteria; order Hyphomicrobiales; family Phyllobacteriaceae; genus Mesorhizobium; species Mesorhizobium sp. J428. The sequence continues at coordinate 4,007,097 of NZ_JAJOMX010000001.1, read as the reverse complement.
GATGACGAAACCCTACCAGACCACCGTTACGGCGTCAAGGGATATTTTCCTATCATTTTGTACGAAGCCCGCACGGTGAGGAATATGCCACGGACGATACCTGCCGCGAAAGCGCTGTCGCCGTTCATTGCAATCCGATCGAACGCTTTGAAGCGAGACACGGTCGGCATCTACCAGCATTGCGACGAAGTCCATCTTGCCCACTAGCCGCTACCTTGGCACTTGACCGGCAATAAATCCGGCACCCCGCCGCAACCATTTGTTTCTCCCCACATTCTTCCTTCGCCGTGCGTTCGTCTTGGGGTGGAATGTGAACATCGCGACTTCAGGATACGGGTTCCTGGCGGGGGGCGGCCTCATGGCGGCGCTGATCCGCGATTATGACTGGACCGCCACACCGCTCGGGCCGATCGACATCTGGCCGTCTCCTCTGAAGACCATCGTTGGAGCGATACTGCGTTCGCCGGTTCCGATCGTCACTCTTTGGGGCGAGCGGGGAACGATGATCTATAACGACCCCTATTCGCGCTTCGCAGGCGAACGGCACCCGTCGCTGCTCGGCTCCGCCGTGCGGGAGGGATGGCCCGAGGTCGCCGACTTCAACGACAATGTGATGAAGGTGGTTCTGGGTCGGGGCGATGTCCTGTCCTATCGCGACCAGGAACTGACGCTCTACCGGCGCGACGGTGCCCCCGAGCAGGTTTTTATGGATCTCGACTATTCCCCCGTTCTGGGGGAACTCGGGGAGCCGATCGGGGTCATGGCCATCGTGGTCGAGACCACCGAGCGCGTTGCGGCCGATCGCAAGCTCAGGGAAAGCGAGGATCGCTTCCGCAACATCGCCGACGCGGCACCCACCTATATGTGGATTTCCGATTCCTCCTATGGCTGCACGTGGTTCAACCAGCCGTGGCTCGATTTCACCGGCCGCCCGCTCTCGGCCGAACTCGGCGAGGGCTGGCTTGATAATGTTCATCCCGACGACCGGGAGGAGGTTCTTGCGGCCTACGACCGTAGCTTCGCCGCATGCGAGCCCTTCCGCCTGACCTACCGGATCAGGCGTCGCGACGGCGAGTGGCGCACGTTCGAGGAAACGGGGGTGCCCCAGATCGCGGCAGACGGCACGTTCATCAATTTCGTCGGCTGCTGCAACGACGTCACAGAGCAACGCGCCGCGGAGGACGCGCTGCGGGAAAGCGAGACCCGGCTGCGGTTTCTGGACGAGCTTGCGCTCGAGACCTCGGCGAGCCTCGATGCCGACGCCATCCTTGCGACGACCACACGCATGCTTGGGCAGCATCTCGGCGTCGCGATCTGCGCCTATGCCGACATGGAGGCGGATCAGGATCACTTCACCATCCGCGGGGACTGGAGCGCGCCCGGCTCGCCCAGCATCGTCGGCTACTACAGCCTCGCCGATTTCGGCCGCAAGGCCGTCGATGTCCTGGGCCGAGGTCTTCCGTTGATCGTCAACGACAACCTGAAGGAGCTTGCCCCCGAAGAAGCCGCGACCTTCCAGGCCATCGGCATCGGCTCGACCATCTGCATGCCGCTGGTGAAAGAAGGCCGTCTCACCGCCCTCATGGCGATCCACCACAAGGGTCCTCATCACTGGAGCAACGGGGAGCTTTCGCTGTTGCGCGAAGTCACCGAACGTTCCTGGGCTCATGTCGAGCGGGTCCGTTCCGACCAGGCGTCCCGGGATGCGGCGGAGCGGCTGCGGCTTGCCACCGCCGCGGCCTCGATCGGAACCTGGGACTTTGACCCGCAAACGGGCGCGCTGCGATGGGACGAGCGCTGCAAACAATTGTTCGGCCTGCCGCCCGACGCGCATGTCACCTACGAAGGCAGCTTCCTTGCAGGTCTCCACCCCGACGACCGACAGCGGGCCGACCAAGCGGTGCGGATTGCACTCTCCGCGAGCGACCCTCACCCGTTCGACATCGAGTACCGCACCGTCGGCATTGAGGACGGCGTGCTGCGCTGGATCGCGGCGACCGGCAGCGCCGAGTTCCACAATGGCAAGGCCGTCCGTTTCGTCGGCGCGGTGCACGACATCACGGCGCGCAAGGGTGCCGAGATGCGCCTGCAACTCCTCAACGACACCGGCGCGGCTGTGGCCGCGGACCGAGATCTTGCCAGCATCGTGCAGACGGTCACGGATGCGGGTGTCGAACTCACCGGTGCACAGTTCGGCGCCTTCTTCTACAACGTCGTCGACGAGGCAGGCGACAGCTACATGCTTTATGCCCTGTCCGGCGCATCGCGCGACGCCTTCGCGGGCTATCCGATGCCGCGCGCCACGCACGTGTTCAGGCCGACATTCGAGGGCGAAGGCGTCGTCCGCTCGGACGATATTCTTCTCGATCCCCGCTATGGCCGAAACGCGCCGAACAAGGGAATGCCCGAGGGCCATCTTCCCGTCCGTTCCTACCTGGCGGTTCCGGTGGTGTCGCGCACGGGCGAAGTGCTGGGAGGCCTGTTCTTCGGCCATGCCGAGCCCCGCCGTTTCACGGAGGTCCACGAACAGGCCATCCTCGGCATCGCAGGCCACGCGGCGAGCGCCCTGGACAACGCAAGGCTTCTTGAATCTGTCGAACGAGAGCTTCAGGAGAGGCGACGCGCCGAGCAGGCGCTGCAGTCGCTGAATTCGACGCTGGAGGAAAGGGTCCGCGCCGCGGTGGCCGAGAGAACCCTGGCCGAGGAACAGCTTCGCCAGGCGCAAAAGATGGAGGCGATCGGCAACCTCACGGGCGGTATCGCGCACGACTTCAACAACCTGCTCATGGCGGTTCTCGGCAGCCTCGAACTGTTGCGTCGACGCCTGCCCGACGACCCGGCGCTGCTCAGGCTGGTGGACAATGCCGTCCAGGGCGCACAGCGCGGCAGCGCGCTCACCCAGCGCATGCTCGCCTTTGCCCGCCGCCAGGACCTCAACATCCAGGACGTCGACGCGGAAAGGCTGGTGGCCGGCATGACCGAGCTGCTGCAGCGGTCGCTCGGTCCGATGTTCAGCATCGAGACGAGCTTCCCGCCGAGCCTCCCGGCCGTCGTTACCGACCCGTATCAGCTCGAATCCGCGCTGCTCAATCTTGCCGTCAATGCACGCGATGCGATGCCGGGATCGGGATCGATCATGATCGGGGGTCGTGAAGAGGTGCTTTCGCAACCGACCGGCGACCTCAAGCCCGGCCGCTATGTCTGCATCTCGATCACGGATACGGGCGAAGGCATGGACGAAGAAACGCTCAAGAAGGCTGCCGAACCGTTCTTCACGACCAAGGGTGTCGGCAAGGGCACGGGGCTCGGCCTGTCCATGGTCAAGGGGTTGGCGGAACAGTCCGGCGGAACACTCAGGCTTGCCAGCCGTCCGGGGGTCGGAACGACCGCCGAGATCTGGCTGCCCGCGGGCGGCGCCGCCCCGCTTGCGGCAGAGGAGAATGTTGTTCCGGCGCCGGTCGAAACCGGCCGGCAGCATAAGGCCCTGCGCGTCCTGTGCGTCGACGACGACGTTCTCGTCCTGATGAATTCCGTTGCCATGCTCGAGGATCTTGGCCACCAGGTCGTGGAGGCGAGTTCCGCCGCCGAGGCGCTGGACCTGTTCAGGGAGGGGCAGTTCGATCTCGTCATGACCGACCACGCCATGCCGAAGATGACGGGGACCGAACTTGCGCGGGAACTGAGGGCGATTCGGCCGGAGGTTCCGATCATCCTCGCGACCGGCTATGCCGAGCGGACGCCCGGCATGTCCGACGAGCTGCCGCGCCTGGCGAAGCCTTTCTGGCAGGCCGACCTCGAAGCGGCGATCCTCAGCGCCATGACGGGAAAGGGTCCCGCGCCGAAATCGGGACAGGGCTAGGCCGGAACGGCGCGAGCCGCTCCGGCGGCGTCGGGGGAGATCCCGATACGCGGGCGTGAGCGGCACGACCGAGCGTTCATCGCTACTTCTTCTTCCTTGCCTTCGGCGTCGGTGCGGCGGCCGCGGACCGCGCCTCGCTCTCCAGGCGCGCCTGCCTCAGCTTCGCCGTCTTGGCTTCGCGCCGGGCGGCCTCGTCGTCGAGGATCGCGCGGGCTGCGTTGTTGGTCGTGTCTGCCTTCGACTCGGCCTTTGAACGGGCCGGCCGGAACAGGTTCTGTTGGGTGACATCGCTCATGGCGTCGTTCCTTTCCTGTCCCCGAAAAGCAAAAAGGCCGGGCGTGGGCCCGACCTCTCCAGTCGTCTCGACGATCCGCGCCGGCATATCCGCGGTCGCGGATCGAAGACGATTCCTTACGCGGCCTGCAGGTTCTCGGCAGCGCTCTTGCCGCTGCGGCGGTCCTGCACAACCTCGAAGCTCAGCTTCTGGCCTTCGACGATGGTGCGCAGGCCGGCGCGCTCGACGGCGGAGATATGGACGAAGACGTCCGAGCCGCCATTGTCGGGAGCGATGAAGCCGTAGCCCTTGGTCGCATTGAAGAACTTCACGGTACCAGTGTTCATGACGATTTCCTGTCAATCGGTCGTAGCAAATGGCTTGCCCTGCCTACGCATGGCAAACGGTTCAGATCGATTTTGAGAGAGGAAGATCGCAGACAGCGCCAGGCGCCAGAAAGAAAGTTCAACAAGCAAGATCGATGAGCGACATATAGGCGCAAACGGTGTTCGAAACAAGGCCTCGCATTTTTCGGCCTCTTGCGGCCGGACATTCGTGGTCGGCCAGATGCCCGGCCTTACCGCCTCACGGTGGCGATACGCCGGCCTTATCGCAGCCTCGTCTGCGGCAGGGGCATCTCTACCGCGTCCGCAGGCTTGTGCCTGCCGGCACGCGCCCGTTGCTCACGGCCGCGCCCGTCGTCGGCTTCGTGCAGGAATCGTCGCGGCCGTCATCGCAGGTCGCCGGCACGCAGCCAAAGGAGGCGGCGGTGGAAAATCCGGCGATCACGTTGTTGAGGCACATGACGCCGCCCGCGGCCAGCGACTCGATCCCGTAGACCGTGTCCACGCCGGTCGTCTCACCGTCCAGGATGGTGTTGTTCTGAAGGAGGATATTTTCGGAGAAATCCGACACGCCGATGCCGGCGACATAACCGCCGGCGCGCAGGCCGGCGATGAAATTGTCGCGCACCGCCACGCCCTGGCCGGCCACCACCACGATGCCGTCCGCCTCGCCCACGGCGCGCACCGACGAGATCGTGTTTCGCTCGATCACGCTGTTGGTCACGGCCGCCATGATCGGCGCCACGCCGGGCGTGACGATCTGCGGCGCGACGCCGGACGCGCTGGCCCGCGCACTTGCCCGCGAGCGGCTCGCCCGCATCGCGCGCAGCTGACTATTCACGCGGCTCGCGCCGGCCTTTGCCAGCATCCGCGTCACGCTGGTCGAGCTGATCCGCGTATCGGCCGAGTTGACGATCTGGTTGTTGCGCAACACCACTCCGTTGCCGATGGCGAAGATGCCGTAGACCAGGCTGGAATCGATCATCATGTTCTCGACCAGATGCCCCGAAGACCTTTCCGGGTCGGAGGCGAGCAGGCCGATAGTCATCATGAAGCCGCGGAAGTTGCCGTTGCGCAGCACGACATTGCGCCGCTCGAACACGCCGACGCCCATCGCAAGCGTTTCCTCGCCGGCCATGAGATTGCCGATCTTGAAGCCGTTGAAATCGATGGTGACATTGCTGGCCAGCACCTCGATCGCGATGCCGTCGCTCATGCTCAGCGAGAAGCTCTTCTTCAGGCAGTAGACGCCGGGCTGCGATATCACCGCCGGCAGCGTCGCGATCTCCGCGCAACTGACCGTCTGCGCCTGGGCCGCCTGCGAAAGCCCCAGCCAAACGACTACGAGCGCCGCCAACCTGACGATGTTCATCGAAAATCCCCCAATTCCCCAGCGTCATCCTAGCGCCGGAGCGGAGAGGAATTCAATGGCAGCTAAGGGTTTCCCGAGGGTAAAGTGCTGTGCGAACGGGATTTTTGCTGGCGCTCGCCCTGCCCGCCTTCGAGGAGACGTCCAAGGACTGGCGCTCGCAGCAGGAGTTCGCCGTCACTTTCCTCGACCGCTACGGCAACGAGATCGACCAGCGCGGCATCATCCAGCGCGATTCCGTGGCCATCGACGAAATGCCCATTTCCCTACCGTCACTGCGGAACCGAACCCTGGGGAAACTCAAGGGGCAGAAGCGGCCTTTCGGTCGGTGTGCACCCACAGCGTGCGCGGCGTGCGGCCGGCTCCGGGGCTCACCCTTTGAATGTTGGCTGGCGTGGGGGAACGACGTCCTTGAACGCGGGAAAATCCTTCCACGCTGGCTCGGGCGGTTCGCGGCCGGGCCTCGGCGCATAGATCGATGGCTCGACAAGCTGCATCGACGGCACATAGCGCGGGCAGTTGGGAAAGATCGCGCGCGCAGCGACGCGAACGATGAGCTGCGCGCCCACCGTTTCGGCGAGAAGCGGGTCGTCGCGGCTCACCGTTGCCAAGCCATTTACGCGCAGGCGCTGGGGCCTGCCATGTATGGCGATGAACAGCAGGCCGACGGCCGGATTGACGAGGATGTTGCCCAGACTCTTGAACATGCCGTTGCCGTCATAGTCCGGAAACGCGAGCTCACCCGGGCCGGTGACGCGCACGAACCCCGGCATGCCGCCCTTGAACGAGCAGTCAGGACGGCCTTCGGCGTCCGCCGTCGCTAGGAAGCAGTAGGGCATGCTCTCGATGAAGGCCCTGTCGTCGGCGGTGAACTCGGTGCGTGCGAAGCTCTCCAGCCGACCGGCGATCCGGCGGCTGTCGAACTCGTCCTGCAGCCGCCGATTTCCCTCATGAAACAGCGTCGTCATGATCCTCACTCACCCTCGGTTTCCGTTTGCAGGCGGCGACACCGGTCGGCACTGCGGGTATCGCGTGATCGTTGTGGTTGCGCCGCCGTCACCCGTGCGAATGGCCCGCGGTCGCGTAGTCGATCATTCCCTGGAAATCGACGACCACCGCCGGCTCGTCCCCGACCGTCCAGGCATCGTGCCCGCTCGGCAGCAGCGACACATCGCCCGGCCTGCAGTCGAATTCCGAGCCGTCGTCCATCTTGATCCGCAACACGCCCGCCACGTGATACTGGAAATGAGGCGCCTCGCAGCTTTTCGTCTTGGCGATCGGTTGCACGGACGTCGCCCAGCGCCAGCCTGGCTCGAACACGCCGCGACCGATCGTGGCCCCGCCCACCTTGATGAGTTCCAGGCGGCCCTTTGGAAACTCGCGCACCTCGTCGGGTTTCCCGAAATTCTTCAGCTCCGCCAATTTCGCGTTTTCGACCAGCATGGTTCGATCCTTTCCTGTTGGTGTTGTCGCGCACCCGTCCGGCGCAGGCGCGCCGCGACCTTTCCGGGCCCGCCTCACGGCGTCCGGACCGTCGATTGGACTGCCGGAAACTGTTCCGCGCTGGATTACTCGTCCCAGGCCTGGACGACCGTCTGGTCGACAATCAGCCCGTTCTCCAGCTTGAGCAGCGCTATGCAGAACACCTTCGCGCCGTCCGGATAGGTGCAGGCCTGGGTGAAGGCCATCTGCTCGCCGTCTGAGAGCGTCACATCCACGCGGTGCGTCATCGTCCGGCTGCAGATGTCGTCCCAGAAGGTTGAGATCGCGCCGCGCCCTTTGATCTCTCTCGGCGTGCTAGGCGGGTTGTTGCGGTCGACGATACGCGTCACCGCGTTGTCTGCGTAAAACGATGCGAGTGTGCGGCCGTCGCGCGCTTCAATGGCACGCTTGATCGCCGCGCCGGTGACGGGATTTGTCTTGGCAAGCATGGCGTCCTCCTGTCGCTGTAGCCGTGCCGCCCTTGCGCCGGAAGGCGTCTTTGGGGGGACGGCTTCGATCTGTTGGACGCAACCTAATCGTTCCTTCTGCGTCCCACTTCCACCGAAAGCGCCATGCCGCCGATGGCCCGATCGGGCCAGCTTCTCATTGCGCCGTCCTGCGGGCCACCAGTCCGGCGGCCGCGGCCCGCGTCGGCATGTCGAGCTTGAGGAGGATGTTTGCGACGTGCCGCTTCACCGTATGTTCGCTCAGGCCAAGTTGCACCGCGATATGCGGGTTGCTGAGGCCGTCTGCGACGAGTTCGAGAACCTCCCGCTCGCGCGGGCTGAGGATGCCGAGATCCGTCGGGCGCACCTTGCTGCGGCTCAACGGCTCCAGATGACGCTCGCTTGCCAGTGCCACGATCGGTAGGGGCTCGCGCATCCCGTCGACCGCGACGCGGCCGCGATCGAGGAATTGCAGTCCCGACCCCGAGACCAGTTCGCTCGCCAGCCGGGACAGCATGATGTCGGCGTGCCGGGCCGCGGCGGCGATCCTGTCGGCAACGTCGAGCGCTTCGCCCGACAGCGGCTCGAGCGCCATGTCGATCTCGCCGACATGGATGCCCTGAGCGATCGCCAGGCCGAGCGAGGCCGCGGTTTCCCTCAGCACGATGGCGCAGCTTGCGGCGCGGGCCGCGCCGTTGAAGCGTGCATCGATCCGGTCCGAGCCGGACCATCGGCCGTAGCCGCCGTGCCGGGTCACGATCCGCGGCAACGCTTCGCGGAAAAGCTCCATGCGCTCCTGAAGATGCCGGCTCGTCACGGCCGCAGCCAGACCGCCGGCTGTGCCGACCACTCGCGCGACCAGCAACACCGCCAGAACGCGGTCTCCGTGCGCCACGGAGCGTTCGCCCGTCAGGAACTCCTCGACAAGATCCGCGACGCTGTCTACGTCGCCCATCCAGACCGGATGGTCGCGACCGGGCAGTTCCACCAGCCTCGCATCCTTCAGGGCGCGGGCGAGCTGCCGGCTGCTCTCGACCCTGACATGCGCATCGTCGCTCCGGTGTAGCAGAAGCGCGGGCGCGGCAACGGCCGGCAGCAGGCCGCGCACGTCGAGCGCAGCACTCGTCCGCGCCTGGAGGAGCGCCGCCGTCGGGCTCGCCGACAAGCGCTCCAGACGCGCCCACCAGTCCGCGAAGGCACGGTCGTCGGCCCGGCCGGGTGCCATCCGCGCCAGACTGGCCCCCGTTCCCCAGGTGGCTTCGGTCGCCTCGACATTCGCACGCATCCGTCTCGCGTCCGCCGCCGCATCCGGAAAGAAGGCATAGCCGCCGGCGAGGACCAGCGCCCGCGTCCGCTCGGGGTAGGTCGCGGCAAACGAAATGGCCTGAGCTGCCCCGTCCGATGCGCCAAGCAGCGCCGCCCGGCCGCAGCCGGCCGCATCCATGACGGAGCGAATGTCGTCTACCAAGGCCCGCGGATCGGGCAGCGCACGCGGGTCGATACCGTCGCTGAGCCCCGAACCGCGCGGCTGGAACAGGATCAGCCGGCAGAACGCCGACAGCCGCTTGACCAGGCGGCTGTAATCGGCGTCCTCCCACAGGATTTCAAGGTTGGATGGAAAGCCCGGGATCAGCGCGAGGTCGAGCGTGCCGTGGCCGACCACCTGATAGGCGATCCTCGCCTCTCCGCTCTTCGCATACCGGGTGACGGCGGTGCGCACTTGCCTACCCCAAAAGACCAGTGACACTTCATCCTAACAGGATTCCCGACAAATCCGCAGCCTTTGCTGCGGACGGAGATACTTGGACACGAGGTCCTGCTGCCGGGGGATCGACGGGCTGCCTTCCGACCGGCTGGCACCTCACAGACGCCGCCGCTTGCCCGATCAACAATCCGTTTCCGGTCCGGAATCCGCCTTGTCCATCCGGTCAAAATAGCCGACAAGGGCCGCGCGAGGGGTCGGGGTGGGGACTGCCCCGAAATTGCCGTGCTCGGGCGCATCTATGCGGCCGCTGGCGGCGGGCTGAAGAGCTATGGACGATCGCACGGGGAAGAGACAATCGCGGGCGCCGAGAGCGACGAAGCTGCTCGAGCTCGACGCGTGGATCGATTCATCGCTCTACGACCTCGGCTTTCGCCTCGGCCAGGGGTGGGAAACCGTCACCATCTTCTTCCGCCGTTTCCGCGTCTCCGGCTGGCGGCGGGGGCTGGTGGAGCTTTTCTCCGAAGGATTCACCATGGGCGCGGCCGGTTCCGTCGTCCTTCTGGCGCTCGCCATGCCCGCCTTCGAGGAGACGTCCAAGGACTGGCGCTCGCAGCAGGAATTCGCCGTCACTTTCCTCGATCGCTACGGCAACGAGATCGGCCAGCGCGGCATCATCCAGCGCGATTCCGTGCCGATCGACGAGATGCCGGACCATGTCATCAAGGCCGTGCTCGCCACCGAGGACCGCCGCTTCTTCGAGCACTACGGCATTGATTTCCTCGGCCTGTTCCGCGCCATGGGCGAGAACGTGCGCGCCAATTCCGTCGTCCAGGGCGGCTCGACGCTGACGCAGCAGCTCGCCAAGAACCTGTTCCTGTCCAACGAGCGCACCATCGAGCGCAAGGTCAAGGAGGCGTTCCTGGCCGTCTGGCTGGAGATGAACCTCACCAAGAAGGAAATCCTGCAGCTCTATCTCGACCGCGCCTATATGGGCGGCGGCACCTTCGGCATCACCGCGGCGGCCGACTTCTATTTCGGCAAGGGCATCAAGGAAGTGAACCTCGCCGAGGCCGCGATGCTGGCCGGCCTGTTCAAGGCGCCGGCCAAATATGCCCCGCACATCAACCTGCCCGCCGCACGCGCCCGGGCCAATGTCGTGCTGACCGCGATGGTCGACGGCGGCTTCCTCACCGAGGGCCAGGTGCTGGTGGCGCGGCGTAACCCGGCCACTCCGGTCGACCGCGGCGACACCCAGCGGCCGGACTATTTCCTCGACTGGGCCTTCGACGAGGTCAAGCGCATCGCGGCGGCCGCGCCCTCGCATTCGCTGGTTGCGCGCACCACGATCGACCTCAACCTCCAGCGGGCGGCGGAAGAGTCGCTCGAATTCCACCTGCGCCAGTTCGGCAAGGATTACGGCGTCAAGCAGGGCGCGATCGTCGTGCTCGACCATTCGGGCGCGGTGCGGGCGATCGTCGGCGGGCGCGACTATGGCGAGAGCCAGTTCAACCGCGCCACCAAGGCCGAGCGGCAGACCGGCTCGTCGTTCAAGCCCTATGTCTATGCGACCGCGATGGAAATGGGGTTCAAGCCGGAGTCGGTCATCTCCGATGCGCCGATTTCGTGGGGCAACTGGTCGCCGAAGAACTATTCGCGCGGCTATTCGGGCCGCATGACGCTGGCCACCGCGCTGATCAAGTCGATCAACACCGTGCCGGTCAGGCTCGCCAAGGAGCACCTCACCATCGCGCCGATCAAGAAGCTCACCGAGGACATGGGCGTTGAATCGCCCGTCTTCTCCGACAAAACAATGGTGCTCGGCACCTCCAGCCTGACCGTGATGGACCAGGCGACGGGCTATCAGGTCTTCGCCGACGGCGGCATGGCCGGCACGCGCCACGGCATCACGCAGATCACCACCCATTCGGGCGAGATCGTCTACGACCACGGCCGCGACGCCTCTCCCCCGCACCGGGTGCTGTCGGAACAGGCGGTGGCCTCGATGAACAGTATTCTCGTTCAAATCCCTGAGACGGGAACCGCGCGCCGTGCAGCACTGCCGGGCATACGGAGCGCGGGCAAGACGGGCACGACCCAGGCTTACAAGGATGCCTGGTATGTCGGCTTCACCGGCAACTACCTGGCGGCCGTCTGGATGGGCAACGATGAATCGACGCCTACCCGCAACATGACCGGTGGTTCGCTGCCGGCGATGACCTGGCAGCGGCTGATGGCCTATGCGCACCAGAACGTCGAGCTGAAGCCGATCCCGCTGATCGACAATCCCTTCATCGACAAGCCCAAGGAGCCGGCGGTGGCCGCGGCCAAGCCTGCGGAGAACGCCGCCCCCGCCCCGGAGCTGCCGCGTTCCCTGTCCGCCGAGACGACGTCCTTCCTGATGTCGCTGTCGAAGCGATTCGAGGAGGCTCCGAAGATCGCGCCGCCCGCCAGCGAGACCCTGTCGGCCTTGTGACCCGCCCTTGCCTGCCCCCGCGCGGCCGCGTTAGACCGGTCGCCGTTTCCCTCCGGCCCGCCTGACCCGATGCTCCGCGATGCCCTGACCATACTCCTGTCGTCGGTGATCGCCGTGGGTGGCGGCGCGGCCAGCGCGTGGTATGCGCTGGAGAGCGCGGAAGGCGTCGGCGCGCTCACCGTGCGCGGCTGGACCGCCTATCCCAATGCCGGCTCGCCCGACGCCGATCCCTATTCGAAGGCGCGCGTCGCCCGCGAGGCCGACCTGCCGCTCGGCCGCGCCGAGGGCATCGCCTTCACCACCGGCCGCGATTCGGGCGGGGAGCCGCTGCGGCTGTTCTGCACCTACCGTGTCGAGGGCCAGGTGCCCTCCGCCCGCTTCTGGACGTTGCATGTCACAGGCGAAGGCGTCGCCCGCGCGGCGGCGCTGTCCTCGCAGGCGCTGATGCGGGAGAGCGACGGCTCCGTCGTGGTCACCGCGAGCCGCCAACCCTCCCCGGGCAACTGGCTCGCCCTGTCCGGCGACGGCATGATGGCGCTGGTGCTCACCCTCTACGACACGCCCGCGGCCTCCAACGAGGACATCGCCGGCACCGAGCTGCCGCAGGTTCTGAGGGTCGGCTGCAATGGCTAGGCTTCTCTATGCCGTGCTGATCGGACTTGTGGGCGCGGGCATCGTGCACATCGCGATCGTCTTCCTGATCCCGTTCTACTCCGAGCGCGATTCATGGGCGCTCGTGTCCGAGGCGGGTCCGCCTTACGTGATCCACCGGCTCGACCGCGCCGGCCCTGCGGCCAAGGCGCTCGCGAATGCCGATCCGATGTTCGAGGTGGCGGCCTGCCGGTTCGACCTCGATGACGGCTCGGTTCATGTCTTCTCGCCGGGGCACGTTCCTTACTGGTCGCTGTCGGTGTTCGACCGGCGAGGCCAGAACGTCTTCAGCCTCAGCGACCGCACCGCCACCGGCGGCATCCTCGACGTGGTGGTGGCGAAACCGCTGCAGCTGATCGAGCTTCGCAAGGCGATGCCGGCGAACTACGAGAACGCCGTCTTCGTGGAGACCGACATTTCGGAAGGCATGGTCATCCTGCGCAGCTTCGTGCCGGATCCGAGTTGGCGGCAGACCGTCGAGCGCCACATCTCCGCCGCGCGCTGCGAGACGGGAGCGGGCTGACGGCGTCAGTGGGGAAGCGTGGCCTGCTGCGAGCCTAGCTGGCGGTCGTCACCCTTCGCTTCGACCTTTCGCGCCTCGCCCGACGCGGAGCGCTCGTAGCGCACGCCGGTGAAGAACACCACCTGGGCCGGGCCACTGCCCTCCCTTGGTCTGGAAATCGTCGACTGTCTCGGCCGGAAATTCAGTATGGTCGCCATTCGATCCGCCTTTCTGGATGCACACTCCTTGCGACTGCAACTCAACCTCTCATCGATGAGACGCCCATACGGTTAACGGACTGCTAACGGATCATCTCTAAACTGAAGAATGCCCCGTGAAATCCGCCGTTTGCGGTCGTTCACGCCAGTTCCGCGTCGAGTATCAGCAGCGTCCGTGTCCAGTTCAGACTTCAGAGAGATCGCCATACGCGGCGAGGAGGGCAAGGCCGAAAGGCTTTTCCGCGCCTCCGTCTCCGCCTTCTGCGCCCTCACCCGGCCGACACGGCAGAACGCAGTCCAGCTCGACGATCTCACCCTGCCCCTCTACGATCAGGTTTCGGCGGAAGCCCGCCGCTACGTCGCCGCCGCATTGTCGGAATGCCGGCCCGCACCCGCCGGTCTGGTCCGGCGTCTCGCAGCCGAGCCGCTCGAAATCTCCGCCCCGATCTTGATGCGGTCGCGCGCGCTGAAGGATGTCGATCTGATCGGCCTGATTGCCCGCCACGGCATCGGCCATGCGCGCGCCATCGCCAACCGCGCTTCCCTCAACCCGGCGATCGCCCGGCTCATCCGTGCGCTGGAAGCGGCCTCTGCCGCGCAGGCAGCGGTGGACGCAGAGCCGAATCAGCCGCCATCGCTGGAGGAAGAGATCGTCCTGTCGCCCAGCGCCGAGACGGCGATCCCGCGCCCCTCCGGCGCGGCCGAGGGCGCACGCGCCAGGCTGCGCGCGATGATGGCTGTCGGCGGCGAGGCAAAGCCGACGCTTTCCGATCCCGAGGCCCAGCCGGCTCCGACCGGCTACGGCAAGCTGCGCGATACGGCGCTCACCGGCGTGCCCGCCCTGTTCCAGACCGCGCTCGCCGACACCGCCGACATCGCGTACACGCAGGCCCGGCCGCTGTCGCAGCGCGCCCTGCGGCGGTCGCTGGTCCTGGTGCTGCGCGGTCTCGGTCTGAGCGTCGAGCAGGCCTTCCTCGTGGTCAGCGCCATAGACCCGAATGCCCACCCGCATGCGGAAGCGATCCGCCTGTTCGTCGAGCACTACAATCTCATCCATGTCGAGGCCGGCCGCGACGAGATCCGCCGGCTCAAGGCCGAGAGCGTCGCCGCGCTGGTGCGGCGGCAGGCCGACGCCGAAGCCGTCGCCGGTGAAGCGCGGCTTCTCAGGGCCTCTTGATCACGGCTTCATGAGGGGAAAGAGGTCGGCGTCCGGCCGTCCCGGCTCGATCTCGACCAGCCACAGGTCCGGATCGAAGCGGCTCTCCTTCGCCAGCCGCTCGTCGATCCGCGCACCGTCGGTGGTCCGCATCAGTTCCACGAACAGCCGGTCGTCGGGCCGCGCATCGTCATAGCCGGTCTGCGGCGCCGGGCCGTAGAGGGTCGCCTCGCCCATCCTGTCGCGCGTGACGATGAAGATCGCGCCGGCGCTGTCGCCGCCGCGGCGCAGCACGGCGCCGAAGCCGCCTTCGCCGAAGGCCCGACGCAACAGGGCCGAGACCCAGAGATCGCTGGTGACGCGCATGGCCTTCCCTGCGCGGGAAAGCTCAGTTGGTCAAGCCGATCTGGCGCATCTTGACCAGCAGCTTCTCGTCCGGCTCGCCGGTCACCGGCAGTCCGAACAGCGACTGGAACTCGCGGATAGCCGTCTTGGTCTTCAACCCGAGCTTGCCATCGAGCTCGATTCCGTCGTTGCCGAAAGCCTTGAGCCCGGCCTGTATCTTGAGCACGTCTTCGCGCGGCGGCTGCGCAATGACCGCGGCCACGGGTTCGACGCGGGCGGGCCTCGGCGCTGGCGGCGGCGGCAATGCGTCGTCCGTCTTCTGCGGCGCGCGCCGCGCCATCAATTCGTCGAGCAGGCTCTGGTCGATCTCACCCGATGGATCGAGCCCGACCAGCTTCTGATAGTCCGCGATCGCCTTCTTGGTCTGCGGGCCGGCGATGCCGTCCACGGAGCCGGTATAGAGGTTCAGGTCGCCGAGAATGTCCTGCACCTGCTGCACGGTCGGGTCCGCCGGCAGGCGCGGCGCGGCCGCGGGAGGCGGTGCGGCGGAGTGTTCTTCCTCCTCGTCCTGGAACGGGTCGGTCTCCGGCAGCGGCGCAACGTAGTTCGGCATCTCGCGGGTGATGAAGAAGGCGCTCGCATGCGGTTGCGGCTGGTACCACAGCGCGTTGGCCGAGACGTAGAACAGCGTCACCAGGAAAGCGGTGGTGCCGCCGACCAGGACGGGATTGCGCGAGATCGCAGCCCCGGCCGCATAGATGCCGTCGCGCAGGAAGGCGCCGACGGGGCTGTCTTCTTCAAGCCGACTTTCGGAACGTCGCACCGTCGTACTCCTCAACCTCCGTGTCCTGCGCCTTCGGCTCGGGCGTGGTCATCACTGCATGCTCCTCGATCGGCAGGGTCACGCTCACCACCGTGCCGGCGCCCGGCGAGCTCTGGATCGACATCGCACCGCCATGCAGCGCCACCAGGCCCTTGGCGATGGAAAGCCCCAGCCCCGCGCCGTCGAACTGGCGGGTATAGTCGTTATGCACCTGTACGAATGGCCGGCCGAGCCGCGCAAGGTCCTCCTCGTCGATGCCGATGCCGGTGTCGGCCACCTCGAAGGTGATCATGCGGCCGTGGCGGCGCGCGTCGAGCTTCACCGAACCGCCGCGCGGCGTGAACTTCACCGCGTTGGAGAGCAGGTTGATCAGGATCTGCTGCACCGCGCGTCGGTCGGCGCAGATTTCGCCCACGGCCGGCGTGACGCGGTTGGAGAGCTCGACCGACTTCTCGGCCGCCTGCAGCGCCAGCATCGCATGGCAGGTGGACGCGGCCTCGGCGAAGCGAAACGGCTCCGGCCGGATCGGATAGGCGCCCGATTCGATCTTCGAAACGTCGAGGATCGAGTTGACCACGCTCAGCAGATGGCCGCCGGAATCGCGGATCAGGCAGGCATATTCCTTCTGGCGCGGATCGGTGAAGCGGCCGACCATCTCATAGGCCAGCATGTCGGAGAAGCCGATGATGGCGTTGAGCGGCGTGCGCAGCTCGTGGCTCACGGCGGCGAGGAAGCGCGCCTTGGCGACGTCGCTGCCGGCGGCCTGCTCGCGCGCTTCTGCCAGTTCGTGCCGCAACGCCTCCACCTTGCCGTTGCCGCGCAGCACCAGCAGGCGCGGCGACCCGCCGTGCAGCTCGGCCGCGAAGCTGCGGAAAGTGCCTGCGCTGTCACCCGCCACGCGGATGCGCAGCTCGAAGTCCGTATGGCCGCGATCGGCATCCGCCAGCGCGCGCATCAACTCGACCCGGTCGCTCACATGCACGCGCTCGAAGAAGCCTTCGCCGAGCAGCAGTTCGGGCGCGACGCCCAGCAGCGCCTCGCTGCGGCCGCCGACATCGGTCGTGTCGCCGCTGCGGGCGATCCGCAGCACCACGGCGTCGAGCACGTCCTCGACCGCCGTTTCGCGCGGCTGGCGCAACGCCTCGATTTCCTCGCGTATGGCGCTCGCCAGGCGCGGCGCGGCGATGGCGCCATAGGCCAGCGGCACGAGCCAGTGCCACGCGCTGAAGGCAGGGGCCGGCGCAAGGCCGAGCATTCCGATGACGGGCTGCGCGACGATCGCCACGGCGGCGGCGACGCCGCCCCAGACGAGCGCCCTGCGGCTGCGCATGACCCACCAGGATTCGAAGGCGAGCGCGCCTGCGATCAGCATCACGGGGGAGGACAGGCCACCCGCGCCGGCGATCGCCACGGCCAGCAGCATGGTCGCGGCCGCGAGCGCCGCCGAGGCCGCGTTGGGGAGGTCGGCGCGCGTCGCGACATAGGCGATGCTCGCCCAGGCCATCATGAAGCCCAGCGTCAGGATGCCGAAGCTCAGATCGCGCGGCAGGCCGGCGGCGAACACGGTCGGCCAGACACCCGCGAGCACGAAGGGGCCGGCAAGCAATACGGCGATAAGGCGCCGTTGGCGCGCGCGCTCGAGACCCCCGACGGTGGGGGCGACGAGACGGTCGCAGCTCGCGGCCATTCCTGCCGAAAACCCGATGACGCTGGACGCAACTGAACTCAAACCGGTCTACCCGAGACACTTCCGCAGAGCGGATCTGCTTCCTTGGACCGACCCTCGCACCCACCGTTTAAAGAATGAATAAGGCGGACCCGTTTCCGTCTCCGCGAGGGCCGAAACACCGGCCTTGAGGATGGCGGAAAGACGCGAAGTGCCGTCATGGTAAACGCGGCGTTATGCCCGTCCGACCGTCCGGAAACGGCGCGATCTCGTCTCCGCTACGGCGCACCAGAGAAGAATATCTAATTTCTTCAACAGCTTATATGGTTAATCCGAAGTTAAGCCATCGATTCAAGTTTTCATCGTTTTTGAATCAAATCCGGATGTTTCGAATTTGATGCGAATTCGCGCCAAATCGTCGCTTTCGCTGCAAGCCGCCATTTGCGCGTCGGTGCGACAGTCGTTGCGTCAAGGGCGCATTGCATCTGCAAAAACGCCCGAAAACGAACCGGCACGGGGACTGCGACGATGGGCTTTCTGATCCGCTGCGCTTTCTGGCTTTCGCTCGTTCTGCTGATCATTCCGTTCGGCGGCTCCGGCGGAAATGAGACGGCCGAATCGGTCGGGCCGATCCAGGCGCTGTCGGCGGCGCGCGAGGCGGTCGGCGACATCAGCGGCATCTGCGAGCGCAAGCCGGATGTCTGCGTCACCGGCAAGGCCGCGCTCCACACCATCGGTGTGCGGGCCCGCGAGGCCTCGCGTATCGCCTTCGAACTGCTGGACGACAAGTTCGGCGAGCCGGACGCGACGACCACCGGAACAGTGCCGGCGGCACAGACCGATCCGGCCGCGGCTTCCGAGGAAGCCAAGCCCGAATAGGCTTTGCCGGCGCGGCCATTGTGACGGCCGCCCCTTTCGACCTATATGCAGGGCATGAGCGATACGGCACTCAACCCGGGCATCCAGCAGATCTTCGACGATTTCGAATTCCTCGAAGAGTGGGAGGATCGTTATCGCTACGTGATCGATCTCGGCCGCGACCTGCCCGCCTTCCCCGAATCGGCCCGCACGCCGCAGAACAAGGTCCAGGGCTGCGTCAGCCAGGTCTGGCTCGAGACCACGCGCGGCGACGGGCCTGATCCGGTTATGCGCTTCATCGGCGATTCGGACGCGCATATCGTGCGCGGCCTCGTCGCGATCATGCTGGCGCTGTTCTCAGGCCGCCGGGCGAGCGAGATCGCGCGCATCGACGCCGAGGCGGTGCTGAAGCGCCTCGGGCTCGACGAGCACCTGACGCCGCAGCGCGCCAACGGCCTGCGCTCGATGGTGGCGCGCATCCGCCGCGACGCCGCGGCGGCCGCCGCCTGATCAGCCGCCGATCGACGGCCGATAGCCCTCGCTGCCCCATGACAGGATCTGCCGGCGCTTGTTCCCTGTCGCCGCCGGCTGGTAGTGCCGCGACAGCGCGCCAAGCGCGGCCTTGAGCATCAGCTTGGCGGAGCGGACCGGCCAGCTGCGCTCGGCCTCAACCGTCTCCAGCCCCTTCAGGAAGCAGCAGACGTCGATCAGCACGCCGGACAGCTCCGGGCCGACCTCCTCGACTGCACGCTCCACCCGCCCCCTTGCCGCGATCGCCCCGTCGGACAGGTCGGCAGATGAGCCGGCGCGGCGGCCTGTCGCGATCGGCTGCTCCCAATTGGCGCCGAGCCGCGGCAGCATCTGTGCGCGCGTATAGTCGGCGCGCAGCCGCTCGCCGGCCTCGAACTCCCGTCTGGTCAGGAAGGCGTCCCCGTTCCGGGTCTTAAGCTGCATCAGTTGCCTGAGCGGCGATTCAGCCAGGTTTACCAGGGTGATCGCACGGCCGTCCGGCGTCTCGACGTCGTCGAGCTCCAGATCCCGGCGCCGCGCCTCGAATGGATTGGACCCGCCCTCCCTGCGCAACAGCGCCCTGCCCGGGACCGTGAGCATCAACACCTCTCCGCGACGCCGGACGAGCGCCTCGCGAGCCAGCGTGCGCAGGACCGCGGGGTCGGGCACGGTGCAGCCCGCCTTCGGCATCGGTGAGCACGATGTCCCGCGGCCCGTCGCCCGCTTCGACGCGGCATTTTCCGTCGGCGATGGCGCGGAGCGTCAGCCATTTTGCAGTCTTGTCGTTCGCCATCTCAATAGGCTCCGTCACGGTTGCGAAGTGCTGCGCACGCCACGCGCTCGGTCATGGCGACGATCCGGTCGAACTCGCCGTCTTCGCGCATGTCCTCCACCAGGTGGCAGGCATGCAGCACCGTCGTGCGGTCGCGGCCGAAGCCCCTGCCGACCTCGTTCATCGACAGGCCGAGAGCTACATGGGCGACATACATGGCGATCTGGCGGACCCGCGCCACGGAATGCGAGGAGCGGCCGGGATGCCGCAGGTCGCGGCCGCTCACGTTGAAGAGTGCTGCCGCGATGTCGATCATGCATTCGCAGAGCTCGATGTTCCGCTCGATGCGATGGACGGAGCGGACCTGAGGGAATCGCAGGGGCGGCGGTTCGGGCGCCTCGTTCGGATCTCTGCGCAAGGCCTGTATCGTCGCCACTCCGTTCCCTCCATCCGTTATAGGAATTTCTTCCCGTTATAGGAATTTCTTCTTATATCGGCGGCGCGCGGAGGTGTGAACAGAAATAGGAAAGTTTTCCCTCATTGGATTCTTCGTTGCTTTGATTCCATTGAGAAATCAGGCGCAAGCATTCGCTGGGCGCAACGAATCTATCCGCGCCCTCCGCCGCTCGAACGAAGCTCCGGCCGACAGTCACGGAGCGACCAGATGAGTGAATTTGCGTTGGAAGCCAGCCGGTTTCGGCAGCAGAAGGACGAGTTCGAGCGGCAGGCCCGGCAGACAGCCGCCTTCTTCCTGATCTCAGGTATCGATCTTGCGGCAGCACTTGCAGCGACAGGCATCGAGCGTCGCCGGATCGCGGCGCGCATTGCTCGGCTCATGGAGCGCGAGCGGCTCAAAGGTATGCGCAGGCACTGGAGTTACGATCTCAACCGCCACATCGCGCTCAAGCAGGCGCTCGACCGGCTGGCGGCGCAAGACCCGCGGTCGGAGGAGGCGGGATCACCGCAGGAGACCACCCGGCAAAAACAAACCCGCCCGCAGCACTGGCTGCGAGCGGGTTGAACGTCCTCGGGCAGCCCGATGCCCGAATTCGCGATGCTTATTTGCGCTTGCGGCCGAGCCCCATCTTCTTCGCCAGCTGCGAGCGCGCGGCGGCGTAGTTCGGCGCGACCATCGGGTAGCTCGGATCAAGGCCCCACTTCTCGCGGTAGGCGTCGGGGGTCAGCCCGTAATGGGTCATCAGGTGACGCTTCAGCGACTTGAACTTCTTGCCGTCTTCCAGGCAGACCAGATACTCGTCGTGGATCGACTTCTTCGGGTTGACGGCCGGCTTCTGCTTCTCGGCCGGCGGCGCCTCCACGGTCCCGCCGACGCGCCCGAGCGCGGCGTGAACGTCCGCAATCAGATTCGCAAGCTCGGAAACGGGAACAGGATTGTTGCTCACATAGGCGGCGACAACGTCCGCCGTGAGTTCGATCAGCGTGTCGCCGCTCCTTAGGCTGCTTTCGTTGATGTCCATTGCAGTGCCCCTTAGCTAGTACGTCAGGATGATTTTGGGCTTTGTCTGTATCCGCCGGGATTGCGGGGACGCGGAACAGAGTGCCCTTCGATTCGCAATCCCCGCGCAACAAATGGAGTGAGCAACAGTATAAGTCAATTACGAAATCGAATTTCTCACCAGAGTCTTCCAAGTCAGTCCAGATCAAATTGATCTGCAAAATCGCTTTCACAACTTCCGCGCGTCGAGACCGCCAGAATGAACAAGTCGTGCAAGTCAGCTGGAAACATTTGTTAACAAAATGCAAACTTGTGGTTTCATTCAGAATTATGGCGCGCAGCTGGGGAAACTGCACCGGATTCTTGATCGATGCACGCGCAAAGGCCCGGAAGGCGCTGGCCTTCCGGGCCTTTTCGTGTTTCAGCCGCGAGAGCGCGTTCCGACCGTCAGTGCGGGCGGATGTATTTGCCGTAGACCCAGCCGGTGGTGAAGTCACCGTCGTTTTTCGGATCGTGCCAGACCTCGCACCAGCGATAGCGCACGGCCTGCTTCTGCGCCCATTCAGACTTGCCGGAGATGTCGAACAGGTTCAGTCCGTCGGTGCAGCGGCCGGTCATCTGCAGCACGGTGCCGTTGGGATAGGCCGACTGCTTCTGCGAATAGCTGGCTGGATACTTGCGGACGTTGAGGGTATCGCCCCAGGAGACGTCGGTCACCTGCCAGGCTGAGAAAGCGGCGGCGTGGCCATCGCCCGCGGCTGCGGCGACGGCGAAGAAGAGAGATGCGGCGAGCAGAGTGCGCTTCATGATGATGTCCTCCATGTTTCGGGCTGTATCGGTGTCGGTTGTTTCGCGCCCATGCCGTCAGAACTAATTTCTGTTACTTGAACCCCTCCTGATCCCTCCGTTCATTCCGCATTCAACAGCGAAAGACCGCCTGATGACGAAGAGCCCCTTCCCGGACCTGCCCGCCCCGGTCACCGAGCGCCGCCCCGTCGAAGACACCCGCCACGGCATCACCCGGGTCGACGAATTCGCCTGGCTGCGCGCCGACAACTGGCAGGAGGTGTTCAAGGACCCGGCCGTGCTCGACCCGGCGATCCGCAGGCATCTGGAGGACGAGAACGCCTACCAGACCGCGCTGATGGCTGACACGGCGGAACTGCGGAAGGTGCTGTTTGCCGAGATGAAGGGCCGCATCAAGGAGGACGATTCCTCCGTGCCGATGAAGGACGGCCCCTATGCCTACGGCTCGTCCTACAAGAAGGGCGGCGAGCAGCCGCGCTTCTTCCGCACCCCGCGCGAAGGCGGCCCGGAGGACATCTATCTCGACGGCGACCTGGAAGCCGGGACCAAGGCCTATTTCCGCATCGGCGGCGTCGACCATTCCTTCGACCACCGCAAGCTTCTGTGGGGCGTCGACGACAAGGGCTCCGAGTTCTACACGCTGCGCGTCCGTGACCTCGACACCCGTGCGGACCTTGCCGACACGGTCGCCGACACCGGCGGCGGCGGCGTATGGGACGCGGCGGGCGACGGCTTCTTCTACGCCCGGCTCGACGCCAGCCACCGCCCGTCAAAGCTCTTCTACCACCGCCTCGGCACCGACGCGGCGGCCGACCGGCTGGTCTACGAGGAGACAGATCCGGGCATGTTCATGAATGTCGGCGGCGCGCGCAACAATGACTGGATCTTCGTCGTCATCAATGACCACGAGACCACCGAATACCGCATCCTGCCCGCAAACGACCCGTCCGCCGAGCCGAAGATCGTCGCCCCGCGCGAGCCAGGCCTGCAATACGAGGTCGAGGAAGGCGGCGACGAGTTCTTCATCCTCACCAATGCCGACGGCGCCAAGGACTTCAAGATCATGTCCGCGCCGGCCTCCGACCCGTCGCGCGCCAACTGGCGCGAGGTCGTGCCGCACGAGCCCGGCCGCCTGATCCTCTCCGTCATGAGCTTCCGCGACTTCCTGGTGCGGCTGGAGCGCAAGGAAGGGCTGCCGCGCATCGTCGTGCGCGAACGCGCCTCCGGTGCGGAGCACATGATCGCCTTCGACGAGGAGGCCTATTCGCTCGGCCTCGGCGGCTCCGCCGAATACGACACGACCGTGATCCGCTTCTCCTACTCCTCGATGACCACGCCCGGCCAGGTCTACGACTACGACATGGCGACCCGCGAACGCGTCCTGCTCAAGACCCAGGAAGTGCCCTCCGGCCACGATCCGGACCACTACGTCACCCGCCGCGTCATGGCGCCTGCGCCTGACGGAGAGACGGTCCCCGTGTCGCTGCTCTATCACCGCGACACGAAGCTCGACGGCACCGCGCCGCTCTTGCTCTACGGCTACGGTTCCTACGGCATCACCATCCCGGCCGGCTTCAACACCAACTGCCTGTCGCTGGTCGACCGCGGCTTCGTCTACGCCATCGCCCATATCCGCGGCGGCAAGGACAAAGGCTATGGCTGGTACGAGGACGGCAAGCGCGAGAAGAAGGTCAACACCTTCACCGACTTCATCGCCGCCGCCCGTCATCTCGTGGCGGAGAAGTTCACCGCGCACGACCGCATCGTTGCGCAGGGCGGCTCTGCCGGCGGCATGCTGATGGGCGCAGTCGCCAACATGGCGCCCGACGCCTTCGGTGCGATCGTCGCCGAAGTGCCCTTCGTCGACGTGCTGACCACCATGCTCGACGACACGCTACCGCTCACCCCGCCCGAATGGCCCGAATGGGGCAATCCGATCGTCTCGGAGGCGGACTACCGCACCATCCTCTCCTACAGCCCCTACGACAACGTCGCGGCCCTGCCCTATCCCCCGATCCTGGCGGTCGCCGGCCTCACCGACCCGCGCGTCACCTACTGGGAGCCGGCGAAGTGGGTGGCCCGGCTACGCGAGCGCTCGACGTCGAAGAATCCGGCCCTCTTCCGCATCAACATGGACGCCGGGCACGCCGGCGCGTCGGGCCGTTTCAGCCGCCTGGAGGAGATCGCCTACACCTACGCCTTCGCGCTGAAGGTCACCGGGAAGGACCACGTGCCGCCGTCGTCGTGAGCCTTCCTCCGGGCGCCGGGAGACGCCTCCGCGTGATTCCGGCGGCCATCTGGGCGATGAGGATATTTTAACGATTGGCTGACGCACCGCGAACAAGCGGTGCGTCAGGATTTCTCTGATATTCCAGTACCTTATACCATTTCCGTCGCTAGGTTGGAGAGTAAGCGGCGACGTTCGCCGTTAACCTTTGATTAACCATCTCGCCCATATTTGGTCGACGCAACAGAGCGTTAACCAAGATGACCGAATCGCTAACAGACAACCGTCCGATCCGCCTCAAGGGCCGGTCCTTCCTGGCCCTGACGCTCTCCCCCGAACTCCCGATAGAAGACTGGCTCGCGCGGCTCGACGATCTTGCATCGCGCTCCGCCGGCTTCTTCCTCAACCGGCCCGTCGTGCTCGACCTCGAAAACGTCGACATCACCAAGGCCGGCCTCGCCGAGCTGATCGCCGAGCTCGGCAAGCGCAATGTCTGGATCATGGGCATCGAGGGCGCGCGCCCGTCGCTCATCGGCCCCGGCATGCCGCCCGCCATGAAGGGCGGCCGCCCCGGTCCCGACTTCGAGACCCCCTCCGAGGAGGCCGCCAGCGAAGCGCAGGCTGAAGAGCCGGCCGCCGCCCCCTCGGCGCAGATCGACATCCGGCCGGCCCGTTCCGTGCCCTCTATCATCATCCGCGAGCCGGTGCGCTCCGGCCAATCGGTCGTCTTCCCCGAGGGCGACGTCACCATCATCGGCTCGGTCGCCTCGGGCGCCGAGATCGTGGCCGGCGGCTCGATCCACGTCTACGGCACGCTGCGCGGCCGCGCTCTCGCCGGCACCGTGGGCAACGTCTCGGCGCGCATCTTCTGCCGCAAGCTCGAGGCCGAGCTTCTGGCGATCGACGGCCTCTACAAGACGGCCGAGGACATGGACAGGAAGCTGCGCGGCCAGGCCGTGCAGTTCTGGCTCGAAGGCGACGCCATCATGGCGGAAACACTGAACTGAGACGGCAGGAACAGGGGGACAGGAGAGACACATGGCAAAGGTTATCGTAGTCACATCGGGCAAGGGCGGCGTCGGCAAGACGACGTCGACGGCGGCGCTGGGAGCCGCGCTCGCGCAGCGCGGCGAAAAGACAGTCGTCATCGATTTCGACGTCGGCCTGCGCAATCTCGACCTGGTGATGGGTGCTGAGCGCCGCGTCGTCTACGACCTCGTCAACGTCGTGCAGGGCGACGCCAAGCTTCCCCAGGCGCTGATCCGCGACAAGCGGGTCGAGACGCTCTTCCTGCTGCCCGCCTCCCAGACCCGCGACAAGGACGCGCTCACCGCCGAGGGCGTCGCCAGTGTCATGGAGACGCTGAAGAAGCACTTCGACTGGATCATCTGCGACAGCCCGGCGGGCATCGAGCGCGGCGCCACGCTCGCCATGCGCCATGCGGACGCGGCTGTCATCGTCACCAATCCGGAAGTCTCGTCGGTGCGCGATTCGGACCGCATCATCGGCCTGCTCGATTCGAAGACGCTCAAGGCCGAGAACGGCGAGCGGATGGAGAAGCACCTGCTTCTCACCCGCTACGACCCCGCCCGCGCCGCCCGCGGCGACATGCTCAAGGTTGACGACGTGCTCGAGATCCTCTCGATCCCGCTCATCGGCATCATCCCGGAATCGATGGACGTGCTCCGCGCCTCGAACCTCGGCACGCCGGTCACGCTGGCCGATGCCCGCAGCGCGCCGGCCATGGCCTATGCGCAGGCGGCCCGCCGCCTCGCCGGCGAGACCATCCCGGTCACCATCCCGGGAGAGAAGCGCAGCATCCTGGCAAAGATGTTCGGAAGGAGGGCGGCATGAGCCTGTTCACGTTCTTCAACCGCAAGGGCTCGGCGCCGGCTGCGCGCGAGCGCCTGCAGATCCTGCTCGCCCATGAGCGGGTCCATATCGGCGGCCAGTCCGACCTCGTGACGATCCTGCGCGAGGAGATCCTCGCCGTCGTCGCCAAGCACGTGACGATCGATCCGGAGAAGGTGAGCGTCACGATGGAGCGCGGCGACAAGGTCTCCACCCTCGAAGTCGACATCGAGATCCCTCTCCATGCCGAGAAGAAGGTGGAGAAGAAGAAGGCCGCCTGATCTTCGAACTGGCGGGGGACACCGCCCGGAACGATCCCAACCGGCGGCGATGCCGCGGTCGGGCGCGTTCCCAAAGAAGGAGACGAAACATGACCCGTGGCGCCCTGCTCGTGCGGCTGCAGGAACTTCAGCGGCTGCCGAAGTTCCAGAACCGCGACATCTGCACCATCAGTGCGGTGCTGTCGAAAGACGCGCTCGAAAAACACGTCGAGCATTGCGAACGCGCCGCCGGCCTCGCCCCGGGCGAGCCGAGGCAGGCCGCCGCCTGACGGCGTTCCCGGCGAGCTACGTTCCCCGCTGCGCTATGGCTTCCACAGCGCCTTGGGGATCGTCACGTGCACGCCGAAATTGCCGTCGGCGACCTGCGTGACGCCGAAATCGGCGCCGAGGGACAGCAGGCAGTTCGCCTCCTCTTCGTTCAGGCTGTGATGTTCCATCAGGAAGCGCCTCGCCTGACGGAAGGTATTGCGCATCGCAAGGTCGATCGAGGACCGCTGGTAGACCTTCGACTGCGCGTCGCGGCCCAGCTCGCGCAGATAGTTGGGATAGCTGAAGCTCTGGATGACCCAGTGCGTCTCCGTCTCGATGAGCGGGCCGCTCAACGCGCGCAGGAACGGCTGTGTCTCGGCCGTCATCTTGTGCAGGGTCAGACGGATGTCGGCGGTGAGCGAGCATTCCAGCCCTGTGCCGTTGGCCTCGCCGTCGCCTTGGGCGAAGTGGCCGTCGCCGATCGAGAGCAGCCCTCCGGGCACCGAAACCGGAAGGAAGATGCGGCTTCCTTTTCCTAGCCGCCAATTGTCGATGTTGCCGCCGAAATAGCCCGGCGGGATCGAATCGACCAGGTCGTCCTCGCGTGGTGCCAGCGCGACCACGCCGAAATGCAGCCGGGCGGGGATTTCGATCCCGCTCAGGGCCCGCCAGTTCTTCGTGACGGTGCCATGGTCGACCACGATCCCCGGATAGTCCATCGTCTCGTGGACGACGCCGGACGGGTCCGTCTGCGCGGTCCAGCGATAGTTGTAGAGAGGCCGCGCCACGTCAGGCTTGGCAAGGTCGATCTCGAAGATCGTGACGGTTTCGCGCCGCGCGCCGGGCACGATCGGATCCTGATACTGGTAGCCCCACCACGCCGAGGCGTTTGAGGCGAAGGCTTTGCCCGCGAACTGGGGATTGGCGCTGGGGCGCGGCCGGATGTCGAGGAACTCCACCTCGATCGTGTCGCCCGGTTCCGCACCGCGCACGAAGATCGGTCCCGTAAGGATGTGGACGCCGAACCCTTCGCCCGCCCCGCGGCCGAAGATCGAGGCGTTCATCGGCCCGGCGCCGCGCCGGTCGACGGCCTTGGTCTCCTTCGTCCAGGCGAAAACGCTCTCGGCGCCCGTATCGCCGAGGATCATGCGCTCGAAATCGTCTCCGGCGTGCTGCGTCAGCGTCTCGACGGTCACCGTCGCGCCCGGCAGGACAGTGAGCACCGGCGGCAGGTTCTTGCTGAGATAGCCCCAGTGGACCGACTGTGCGCTTGCCGGCAGGTGGAAGTCCGTCTGCTTCTGCAGGCTTTCGGAAGCGAACAGGTTGCTGTCGGGACCGATGCTGCGACCACGCCCGAGCAGCGGCAGGACGAGCCGGCCCGTCGGTCGGTGCAGCGGCTTGCCCCGTTGCAGCGGGCGGGTATCGTCGGCCCCGCCGGTCCCGACGCGCCGCATGTCACGCGGCGTCTGGCCGTAGGCGGCGCTGAACGCCCGGCTGAAATAGGCTTGGTCGCGGAAGCCCCAGCGCTGGGCGATCGTTCCCACGTTCTCGCGGCCGCGCGCGGGATCGGCCAGTTCCGCCCGGCAGCGCTCCAGCCGCAGCCGGCGGACGTAGTCCGAGAAGCTCTCGCCATGCTGCTCGAACAGGCGCTGGACGTAACGCGTGGACAGGCCCTCCTGCCGGGCGAGATCCTGGATCGACAGCCCCTGCTCGCCGAGCCGGCGTTCGACCGCCGCCGCCACCCTGCGGAAATTCGCACGCTGCACGTCGGTCCGCTCGTCGCCGGAGCCCCTCGTCTCGGCCAGCAGCGCGCTCGTCACCAATTCGGTGACAGCGATCTCGGCCGCGGCGAAATCGCCCGGATCGAGCGAGCGAAGGTTCATCGCCAGCGTGCGCAGCACCGGCCGCGCCGCCGACGCCGCCACGCTCGCGCCGAGCACGGTCGGAAAGGCCACGCGGTTCCGCCCGAGCCGCGCTGCGACCGCGCCGCGCGGCAGGTCGAGCGTCAGCAGCGAGAAGTCGCCGCGCATGTCCAGCCGTGTCTCGCCCGTCGGGGCTAGCACCGTCAGGTCGCCCTCGGCGAGTTCGAAGGAGCGGCGCGCGCCGGACAGGCGCCCGCGCCCGGCCAGAACCAGGATCAGCATCAGGCTGTCGGGCTGGAGACTTCGCCCGTCGAAGCCGAACTCCTGGTCGCGGCCCGACACCATCGCCATTCTCGTTCCGCCAGGCGAGGTGAAGGAGACGAGAGTGCCGGTCCCCAGCTGCCCGGAATCGATCAGCGGCGCCAGCCCCATTTCGAGCAGCTGGTCGCGCCATATGGTGAAGCGGCCGTCCGTGGGCACCGCGTCGAGGTTGAGCTGCGCTACCGTCATCGGGTCCAATCATACGCGTTCATACCTGTGTCGAACACTAACCCGAAATTCTTCGCGGATATTTGTTCCCACGCGTCGATAGTTTTGACTTTCACCCACACCTGAACGCACCCGAAAAAGCCGCGTGCGTCGCAACTCATTGATATAAAATCACATTCTCTCCACCCGCTGGAGTTTCGAGCAATGCGGCGGCGCGCTGGCCGCGGTTGCAACCGGTCGTTCGCCGGCCATCATGGGCCACGCGAACACCATCACAAGCCAAAGGGGAACAGCAACATGTGCAAAGGTGACGACGTTCATTGCCCTCATTTCGAAGCGCACTACAAAGCCTTTCGGGAGGACCTGAACCCCGAGCGGCGGTCCTTCCTGAAAAGCGGTCTCCTGGCCGCGGGCGGGCTCGCGGCCTTCGGCGCAGCCGGTGGTGCCAGCCTGGTCACGCCGGCGCTTGCCCAGGCGACTGCCGCCCGCCAGCGCGGACCCGCGAGCTATCATCACCTGCCGGCAAATGCCGAGACCGTCCACTGGGGCTATTTCTCCAAGAAACTGAAGCCCCGCATCGAGATCGACTCGGGCGACATCGTCACGATCGAGACGCTGACGCATCACGCCGCCGACGATCTGGAGCGCATGGTCAAGGGCGATGAAGGCGCGGAAAGCGTCTACGAGTGGACCAAGGACAAGAAAGGCGTCGACCGACGCGGTGCTGGCTCCACCGATCCGGCCGTCTACAAGAAGGGCTCGGGCGACGGACAGGGCGTGCACATCATGACCGGCCCGGTCTATGTGCGCGGCGCCGAACCGGGTGACGTGCTGGAGGTGCGCATCCTCGACTGCGTGCCGCGCCCCTCGGCCAATCCCGAATTCGCCGGCAAGGCGTTCGGATCGAACGCGGCGGCCAATTGGGGCTTCCACTACAACCACCTGCTCGGCGGCGACAAGCGCGAGGTCATCACGATCTACGAGGTCGATGCGACCGGTGGCAAGAGCTGGGCGGAGGCGGTCTACAACTTCAAATGGACACCCCAGACCGACCCGTTCGGCGTGGTGCATCCGACGATCGACTATCCCGGCGTGCCGGTGAACCATTCCACCGTGACGCGCAACTTTGACATCCTCAAGGGCGTGCGCGTGCCGATCCGCCCGCATTTCGGCACGTTGGGCCTGGCGCCCACAGAAGCCGATTACGTCGACTCGATCCCGCCGAGTTACACCGGCGGCAATATCGACAACTGGCGCATCGGCAAGGGCGCGACGATGTATTACCCCGTCTCGGTCGACGGCGCGCTGCTCTCGGTCGGCGACCCTCATGCGTCGCAGGGCGACAGCGAGCTGTGCGGCACCGCGATCGAATGCTCGCTCACAGGCACCTTCCAGCTTATCCTGCACAAGAAGGCCGACCTCGCCGGCACGCCGCTGGAAGAGCTCGGCTATCCCATGCTGGAGACGCAAACGGAGTGGGTGGTCCACGGTTTCAGCATCGGCAACTACCTCGCCGAACTGGGCGCCAACGCGCAGAGCGAGATCTACTCGAAGTCCTCCGTCGACCTCGCGCTGCAGGACGCGTTCAAGAAGATGCGGCACTTCCTCATGACGACCAAGGGCCTGACCGAGGACGAGGCGATCTCGATCATCTCGATCGGCGTGGACTTCGGCGTGACCCAGGTCGTCGACGGAAATTGGGGCGTCCACGGCATCGTCAAGAAGGACCTCTTCTCCGGACGCGCCTGAGTCCTTCCTCTTGCCAAAGCCTTGCCGGCGCGGCGTCGCGCCGGCGAGGTTCGGGTGGACCGGGAGCCCGCCCCAACGAGGGAGGCGATATCCGGTCTGCCGATCAGAATATTTCAGCCGTCGGGCGACCGAGCGCCACAGCCCCGGCATAGCGCGCCTGCGGGCCGCTCTGCAGCGGATGGAAGCGGGCGCCCTGGATGTCGCGGAACCGCCTTTCCAGGCCCGCCTTGCGGTAGAACGAGGCGCCACCTGCCAGTTCCATCGCAAGTTCGACCGCCTCGATCCCATGGCGCGCCACTAGCGTGCGGCCGATCATCACCTCGTTGACGGTGTCCGCGGATGGTGCATTGCGCGCCACCGCGTCCAGCATCCAGCCATGCGCAAGCTGGGCCGCGCGGAGCTCCGTATCCATGCGACCGGCGATGGCCGCATCGGCGCCGGGTCTCGTGTTCGCGAGCCCGACCGCGATGTCGCGCGCACTCTCGGCAATGCCGAGATAGACGGCATAGATCAGCGGAAACGCGATCGTGGCGATGGTCTGGAACACCGGATGCCATTCCCCCGCCTTGCGGGAAAACGAGACACCCGCGTCCGGAACGAACAGGTCCTCGATGACGACGTCGTTCGAGGCGGTGCCGCGCATGCCAAGCGTCCGCCACGTCTGTTCGATCCGCACATTGGCGGATTTCATCGGCGCGCCGAAATGGATGACTGAGTGATTGCCACTCTCATCCTCGACGATGGCTCCCGTCATCAGGATGCTGCCTGCCTCGGCTGCGGACGTGAACGCCTTGCGCGCATTGACGCGATAGCCGCCGTCCACCTTCTCGGCCTTGCCGGAACCCCCGATCCAGTCGGAACCGCCCGACGACAGCAGCACCAGGCGCTCGGCCGCCACGCGGCGCAGAAGCGGTTCGACCGCGGCGACCTTCTGGTGCCGCCAGCGCCAGGCCGGGATCGCGACCTGATGGGTGTGCATGGCAAAGGCAAGTGCGGTGGAGCCGCAGGAGCGCGCCATCACCCTGAGCATCTCTGCCAGGTCCGCGACCTCGGCACCCCCGCCCCCGAGCTCGGAGGGCACGCCTGCCTCGACCAGGCCTTCCTGCTTCAGGAGGTCGTAGCTTTCGGCCACGAACCGGCCGGTTTCGTCGACCTCCTCGGCGCGCGCGGCAAGCATCGGCGCGATCCGGTGGGCGGCCGCGACCACGTCGCGGGGTGTACCCGATCGCAGTCGCTGAATATTCCTTCAAGTTGAGTGTGGCTGACATGGAAACCTCCATTGATCTGATGCTCCATGATCTCTCGGGGCCCGGCAGCCGATCCAGTTCAGAAAGTGAACCTCGCTGTTTCCGGCGCCTCGCTTGTAGAGTATTCTGGTCCGGCCCAATGGAGGCTCGGCGATGCAGGAACGCGGTGGCTACGGTCAGTTCTGCCCGGTCTCGATGGCGTCCGAGATCCTGTGCAGCCGCTGGACGACGCTGGTGGTCCGGGAGCTCCTCTGCGGCAGCACCCGTTTCACGGACCTGCGCCGCGGCGTGCCGAAAATGTCTCCGGCGCTGCTGTCGAAAAGGCTGAAGGAGCTGCAGCAGGCGGGCGTGATCGTCGCCTCCCGCAAGCCCAACGGCACGGTCGAGTATCGCCTTTCCGAAGCCGGCGAGGAGCTGCGGCCCGTGATCATGGGCCTGGGTAACTGGGCGCAGCGCTGGATGGAATCGCGCCTCACCCTGAAGAACCTCGACCCGTCGCTGCTGATGTGGGATATGCGCCGCAGCCTCAACGCCGGCCTCCTGCCGGAAAGGCGCTGCACGATACAGTTTCTGTATTCGGAGCTTCCGCAGGCGCAGAAAAGATGGTGGCTGGTCGTCGAAGGCGGCTCGGTCGATCTGTGCAATTTCGATCCGGGCCATGAGCTCGACCTCCTGGTCAAGAGCTCCCTGCGCGCGATGACCGCAGTCTGGATGGGGCTGACGACCATCAAGAACGAGACCGAGAGCGGCCAGATCAAGATCGAAGGCGACCCGCATCTGGCGCGTTCGATGCCGCAGTGGCTCGGCCTCAGCGCCTTCGCCCCGATTCCACGGCGCGTGCAGTAGGGCTGCGATCGCAGGCCGCGCCGCGGCCGGACCGTTCACCCGGCTCCACAGGCGCTTGTCACCGCACAAGCGAGCGAGGAGCACTGACAAGACCTCGCCCGATCGCTGCTGGCTGGCAGGCCGCTCGACCCTTCCTTCCCCAGGGCCGTGCACTCTTGACATTCTCTCCATCAACTGATTGATTGCCTCTCAATCAACTGATTGATGGCCATGACCGATACGCTGGAACTTCCCCGCCGCGACGGCGATTCTGCGTCGCGCCGAAATCGCGTTGGCCGTACGCCGCCTGATCGCCGAGCGCGGGTTCGAGGGCCTGCGGATGCGCGACATCGCCGAGCGGGTCGGCATCAACATCGCGACGCTGCACTACCACATCCCCTCCAAGGAGGCGCTGATCACGCTCGTCGCCCAGTCGCTGCGCGACGACTTCATCGCCCAGCACAGGGCCCGCCCGCGCGGCGGCCTCACACCGCTCGAATGCATGCGACTGGAGTTCGCCGACTTCCGCGACACCTTCCTCAACACGCCCGACCGATATCTCGTGATGGGCGAGATGCAGGAGCGCTCCCGGCGTGATCCTGCGGTGGCCGCCGCCATGGCTCCGATGCGCGGCTACTGGCACCAGCAATGGCGCGCGATCCTCGAAGCCGGCCGCACCGACGGCACGTTCCGCGCCGATCTCGACCCGTCTGCCGCCGCCTCCATCATCATCGGCGGCATGATCGCCACGACCAAGCAACCAAATCCGTCCGCGGAAGCGCTCGACCGGGTCTTCTCCGAGCTCGAGCGCTGTTTCCGCAGCCCGTCCTCCGAACTCTGACAGGTTCTTCCATGACCACTTCCGCCTACCCCCGCCGCTGGGCCGCGCTCCTCACCCTCCTGGCCGCAGCCTTCATGAACATGGTCGACGTCTCGATCGTCAACGTCGCCCTGCCGCGGCTCCAGGCGAGCCTCGGCGCTTCCTCTTCCGAGATCGAATGGGTGGTGGCCGCCTATGTGCTGGCCTTCGCGCTGGCGCTGCTGCCCTTCGGGCGGCTCGGCGACCAGATCGGCCGCAAGCGCATGTTCATGACCGGCGTCGCCGGCTTCACCTTCTTCTCCGCTCTCTGCGGCCTCGCGCCCACCACCGATGTGCTGATCGGCGCGCGCATCCTGCAGGGCCTCACCGGCGCAATGATGATGCCGCAGGTTCTCGCCATCGCCCAATCCATGTTTCCTCCGGAGGAAAGAGCGCACGCCTTCTCCTTCTTCGGCCTCACCGCCGGCCTCGGCTCGGTCACGGGGCCGCTCATCGGCGGCCTGCTGATCGGCGGCGACTTTTTCGGCCTCGACTGGCGGCCGATCTTCCTGGTCAACATCCCGATCGGCATTGCCGTGCTGCTCGCCGCCCGCGCGATCGTGCCCGCGACGGAACGGCATCCGAACCTCACCAACGACTGGGGCGGCATCGCCCTCGCCGTCGTCTCCATCCTGCTCGTCATCTTCCCGCTCATCGAGGGCCACACGCTCGGCTGGCCGCTCTGGGCGTTCGTCATGCTGGTCGCCGGCCTTATCGGCGCAGCGCTGTTCGTGCTCTACGAGCGTTCGCGGGCGGCGCGCGGGCTCAGCCAGCTGTTGCCGGCCTCGCTGCTCGCCAACGGCAATTTCGTGCTCGGCGGCGGCATGGTGCTGATCTTCTTCTCCGGTTCGATGGCGGTGTTCCTGTTCCTGGCCATCTTCCTGCAGCAGGGCTTCGGCTTTACCCCGCTGATGGCCGGCCTGACCACAATGCCCTTCCCGGTCGGCGTGCTGGTCGCCTCGATCCTCAACGGCCGCATCGGCTCGCGCTGGCACCGCCAGCGCATCGCGACCGGCGCGCTCATCCTGCTCTGCGGCATGGCCTGGCTGCGCTTCGTCGTGCAAGGCATAGGCGATGCCGTGGATCACTGGCAGTTCCTCGCGCCGCTGCTCTTCTCCGGCTTGGGCATGGGTACCGCGATCGCGCCGCTGATGCAGACTGCGCTGGCGAGCGTCGAGCCGCGCGACGCAGGCTCGGGCGCCGGCTCGCTGCAATCCTTCCAGCAGCTCGGCAGCGCCTTCGGCATCGCCATCGCCGGGCAGATCTTCTTCTCCAGCCTGACCGGCGGCTTTGCCTCCGGCGCCGGGCCGCACCCGGCCTTCATCGGCGCGCTCTCGGCGGCCCTGGTCTACAGCCTCTGCAGCTTCATCGCCGTCGCGTTCCTGGTGCTCTTCCTCAAGCGGCCGGCGCGCCCTGCCACCGGGCCGCAGGCCGCGCAGGCCATGCCTGTCGAGGCCTGAGGATCACTGCGTCGCCGGATAGCCGTTCGGCCGTCCCGGCACGGCCTTGAGATAGGCGGCGATCGCGGCGCGGTCGTCGTCGGAAAGGTGTCCGGTGTTCTTAACCACCACCGCCATCGCGCCTCCCGCCGAATCGAAGTCCGGCGTGAAGCCGCTCTTCAGATATTCGGCGATGTCACTCTCGGACCACCCGCCGATGGCAGCGCTTTGCGGCGTGATGTTCGGCACGACGCCGTCGCCCTCCGCCGCCGCTGCACCCGCCAGCCACTGCGCCTTGTCGATGCCGCCGGTGAAGTCGCGCGGCGTGTGGCATTCGCCGCAGTGCCCCGGCCCCTCGACCAGATACTGTCCCGCCAGCACTTGTTCCGACGCGCCGGGCAGCGAAAGCACCGGGGCCGGCGACAGGTTCACCAGCTTCCACAGACCGATGCCGCGCGAGATGTTGAACGGAAAGCCAAGTTCGTTGCCCGGTGCCCTGCCCTCGACCGCCGGCAGCGTCTTCATGAAAGCATGGAGGTCGGCGATGTCCGCCAGCTTCATGCGGGTATAAGAGGCATACGGGAAGGCCGGATAGTAGTGCCGGCCGTCCGGCGAAACGCCCTTCTGCATGGCGTTCGCCAGGTCGGCGAGCGACCAGGCGCCGATGCCGTCGGTCGGGTGCTGCGAGATGTTCGGCGCGACAAAGGTGCCGAAATCGGTGACGAGTCTCAGGCCGCCGGCAAGCCGCGGCGGCTGGCTCGGGTCCGCCTCCGCCGAGGCATGGCACGAGGCGCAGCCAGCCGCGTAGAAGATGCGCTCGCCGCGCGCCGCGTCTCCCGGCGCGAGCGCTGCGATCTCCGCCTCGGGGATCCGCTCCGGCGCCGTCAGGAACCAGAAAGCCGCGCCGCCGGCCGCCGCAAGCAGCGCTGCGCCGACGATAAGCTTGCGAACCGCTCCAGCCATCGCCTCTCCCCCTAGATCAGCCGCGCTTGACCCGGAAATCCTCGTGGCATGCGCCGCAATTCGAGGTTATCGCACCGAACAGCGGCCGGAAAGCGTCGATGTCCTGCGGATTCGCTGCAACCGCGGCATCGACGTCCGACTGGGTACTTGTCCACGGCCGCCTTGAAGGCGGACGGGTCCTCCCACACTTTCGGCGCAGAGGTGTGGTCGCCCGCCTCGCTGCCGGTCGGCCACAGCACGGAGACATCCGTCTCGGCGTTCTTCGACATTTCCTCCAGCGTCGCCATCACCTTGGCGGCGTCATAGGGCCGCTGTCCACGTGCGATCGGTGCCAGTTCGCCCACCAGCGCGCCGCGCGCCTTCATCTGCGCCTTGCGGTCGGCGATCGGCTCCGCCAGCGCAGCCGAGGCGCTCAGGGCAAGGATGGACACGGACAGGACTACGAACTTCATTATGTCTGGCTCCGGGCTGGATGAAGATCGAGGGGAATCCCTCTAACATCCTCAAATCGCCCGGATTTTTCCGGCTGTCGCCTCACGTCGAGTCACGCTTTGGTGATCGCCGCGCGCCGGCGCGGCGATCAACCGAACGTGCGCGGAGCTTTGCCCTAAAGGCGCCAGGCCTGGTGGCAGGCTCCGCAATTCGCTGTCACCTTGCCAAACTCGGCACGGAATGCGTCGACGTCCTGAGGCTTCGCGGCAGCCGCGGCGGTCACATCCGCCTTGTATTTCTCGGCCTGCGCCTTGTAGCCGGCCATGTCCTCCCAGATCTTCGGCGAGGCCTTCGTGTCGCCGGTCTTGCTGTCGGCCGGGAACAGGGCGTCGACGTCGTATTTCTCCGCGTTGGCCTGCAGCGCGGTGAACACCTCCGCCACCTTGGCGGCGTCGAAGGGCTGCTCGCCCTTGGCGATCGGCGCGATCTGGCCGACGAGGCCGCCGCGCTCCTTCATCAGCGCCTTGCGGTCGGCGATCGGGTCGGCATGGGCCGCCGTCAATGCGGCGGCGACGATGGCAAGCGACAGTGCAAGAGATTTCATATGGCTGGCTCCAGGCTGGCTATGATCGGAGAGCGTGTCCCCGAACCTTCAACGCTGCAACAGCCCGCATATTTCCGCCAAGCCCAACCTTCCGCTTCACGCTTTCGTGATAGCATATGCAAAAAGCCCCCGGCAATGCCGGGGGCTTTCCGATCGGTCGTTCCTTCCGGAACCAGCGCCGGATCAGGCCTTCTCGTACATCTCCAGTACGTAGTCCCAGTTGATCAGACTGTCGACGAACGCCTCAAGATACTTCGGGCGCGCATTGCGGTAGTCGATGTAGTACGAATGCTCCCATACGTCGACGCCGAGGATCGGCGACGCGCCGTGCACCAGCGGGTTCTCGCCGTTCGGGGTCTTGGAGATTTCGAGCTTGCCGTCCTTCACCGACACCCAGGCCCAGCCGGAGCCGAACTGCGTCGTGCCGGCGGCGATGAAATCGGCCTTGAACTTGTCGTAGCCGCCGAGGTCGCTGTCGACCGCCTTTTGCAGCTTGGCCGGCAGCTTGTTGCCGCCGCCGCCCTTCTTCATCCACTTCCAGAAATGGATGTGGTTGTAATGCTGGGCTGCGTTGTTGAAGAGGCCGGCATTCTTGCCGAACGACGCCTTCACCACTTCCTCGACCGACTTGCCGTCGAGACCGGCTTCGGCCGCCAGCTTGTTGCCGTTGTCGACATAGGCCTTGTGGTGCTTGTCGTGGTGATATTCGAGCGTCTCCTTCGACATGAAGGGCTGCAGCGCCTCGTAGTCGTAGGGCAGCGGGGGCAATTCGAAAGCCATGGCTCAATCTCCTGTTTGAAATGAAACTGCGCGCGACGCGGGATCCCTATGGCAATCCCGCTCCGGCGGCTTCGTTCCCTATCTAGGACGTCAGGTGGCGGAAGGGAACGGCGGCCGTCACCAGATTCACGTTTGTGGGCGGAATAGCTTCCCCCGGTTCAGGCGGAATGCGCGAAGTCCCAGTAAAGCTCGCGGGCTTTCTTGGCGACCGGGCCAGCCTGCAGGTGGCGTTCCTCGATGCGCGTCACGGGCACGACCTTCGAGTGGTTACCGGTCGAGAAGATCTCGTCCGCATCCATGAAATCGCGCACCGTCAGCACCTTCTCCACGGTCTGGATGCCCGCCTCGGCCAGAAGCGAAATCGTGCGGAAGCGGGTGATGCCTGACAGGAAGGATCCGTTGGCAACGGGCGTGAACGCCACGCCGTCCTTCACCATGAACACGTTCGACGACGCCGTCTCGGCAACGTTGCCCAGCATATCCAGCACAAGCGCATTGTCGAAGCCCCGCGACTTCGCCTCCAGGATCGCCCGGCCGTTGTTCGGATAGAGGCACCCCGCCTTGGCATTGGTCGGCATCGTTTCGAGGCTCGGGCGGCGGAACGGCGAGACGGTGACCGAAAAGCCGGACGAGGGAATCATCGGCGATTCGTAGAGGCACAGGCAGAACCGGGTCGTCGCCGGATCGGCCGGCACGCCCATGTAGCCGCCGTCCTCGGCCCAGTACATCGGGCGGATGTAGACCGCCGTCTTGCCGTCGAATCTTTTCAATCCTTCATAGGTCAGGCCTTCGATCTCCTCGGCCGACATGAGCGGGGCGAGGCCGAGCGCCGTCGCCGACCGGTTCACGCGCTCGCAATGCAGATCGAGGTCCGGCGATACATTCTCAAACCAGCGCGCGCCATCGAATACGGAGGAGGCAAGCCACATCGCATGGCTGCGCGGGCCGAGGAGCGCGACATTGCCTTCGTGCCAGTCGCCATCGACATAAGTCCAGGTCAGCGACGGAGCGGGAGTAGCAAAAGACATCGGGAAAGCCTGCCGGGTCGTGATCAGCTGCGGTCTTTCTAGTCAATTCCCGCGAAATGCCAACGTCAAATGCCTGTCGGCAGGCACTCTTGGTCCAAAGTTCGTGTCTTCGGATCATCCAAGGCTTGACCCGCCCGGCTACGTGGACTCAGACTCAGTGCCGATGCAGCCGCGCCCCTCCTCCTATTCCGCCTTCGTCTTCGACGCCTACGGCACCCTGTTCGACGTTCATGCGGCGGTAAGGCGCCATGCGGCGAAGATCGGCCCGGACGGCCAGCTTCTCTCCGAGATTTGGCGTGCCAAGCAGCTCGAATATTCCTGGACCCGCACGCTGATGGGGGCCTATCTCGATTTCTGGCAGCTGACCGAGCAGGCGCTCGACTTCGCGCTCCGCAAGGTGCCGACGGTCGATCCGTCGATCCGGACATCCCTGCTCGACGCCTACTGGCACCTCGACTGCTATCCAGAGATCCCCGCCGTCCTCAAGGAACTGAAGGCGCATGGCGGCCGCATCGCGATCCTCTCCAACGGGTCGGCGTCCATGCTCGACGCCGCCGTCAGATCGGCGGGGCTGGACCTCGTCATCGACGAGATCTTCTCGGTCGACCAGGTGCGGCGCTTCAAGACCGATCCCTCCGTCTATGATCTGGTCACCACCGCCTGGCGGCTCTATCCGGACAAGGTCTCGTTCCAATCGTCGAACCGGTGGGACGCGGCGGGCGCGAAGAAGTTCGGCTTCCGCACCGTCTGGATCAACCGCACCGGCCAGCCGGACGAATATGCCGACTTCGCGCCAGACCTGATC
Organism: Mesorhizobium sp. J428; assembly: GCF_024699925.1. Classification (NCBI taxonomy): domain Bacteria; kingdom Pseudomonadati; phylum Pseudomonadota; class Alphaproteobacteria; order Hyphomicrobiales; family Phyllobacteriaceae; genus Mesorhizobium; species Mesorhizobium sp. J428. The sequence continues at coordinate 3,967,691 of NZ_JAJOMX010000001.1, read as the reverse complement.
CTGACCTCGCTCGAAGGCCTCGCCGCACGCTCCCTGTGACGTTCGCGCAACAGGGCCGGCCCGGTCACATCTTCGTCAAGCTTTGCCCACCTTCACGCCGGATTTACCAAGCCTAAAGCTTTCGCGCTGCAACCGGAGAGGAGGGCCGGCGTTGCGCCAAAATAAGCAAGGGCTTCGGGATATCATGACATTCACCTCCTCCCCCAATCTCAGCCGCCGGGCCTTCATCGCCGGCGGCGCCGCGCTCGCGGTGTCGGGCTGCACGACCGTTGGCACCACGCCGCCGCCTGAGATGGCGCAGCGCCCGCAATTCGGCGTCGACCCGGCCTTCGGCTCCTATGCGACCATGTATGCGGCGCGCGAGGACGGAGGCTTCCAGCTTCCCGCCATCCCGATCGAGAAGATGGACCGCCAGTTCCTGCGCCAGGTGGTCGCCGATCCGACCGGCGAGCCGGCCGGAACGATCGTGGTCGATACGTCTGCCCACTTCCTCTATCTGGTGCGCGGCGGCGGCGAGGCGATCCGCTATGGCGTCGGCCTCGGCCGCGCCGGCTTCGAATGGTCGGGCCGGGCCGTCATCCAGTGGAAGAAGGCGTGGCCGAAATGGACGCCGCCCGACGAGATGATCGGCCGCCAGCCGGAGCTCGCCAAGTGGAGCGCCGCCAATGGCGGCATGCCGCCCGGCCTCGACAACCCGCTCGGCGCGCGCGCCCTCTACATCTTCCAGAACAATGAGGACACGCTCTACCGCCTGCACGGTTCGCCGGAATGGTGGTCGATCGGCAAGTCAGTCTCCTCCGGCTGCGTGCGCCTGCTCAATCAGGACATCATCGACCTCTTCGACCGCGTCCCGAACAAGTCGCCGATCCTGGTGACCTCCGGCCTCGCCACCGCCTGACGGCTGGAAAGTTCCAACAAACTGGACGGAAATCTACCCCGACTGTTGGAACTTGCGCCTCTCGGGCAGCATCTCGCCGAAACGCTTCAGGAGTCGGCTATCGGCAAACCTGGCCGAGGTGGACTGATCCTGGATTTCGAGCAGGCCACACCGGCCCAAACGAAAACACCCCACTGCCTCGGCGGCGGGGTGTTTGGTCTGTGCCAGCGGCACGTTCAGTCCAGTCGGCGATGCCGGGCACCGGGACCGAGGACGAAGAACCAGTGGGCCAGAAGGCCGATGCCCCAGCCGGCGAGTGTCCAGAGCGACCACGGGTAGCCGCCGATGATGTAGTTGATGATCAGCTGCGCCAGGATGACCGGCACGAAGACCATGGCGTGGATGCTGAAGCCGAGCTGGCGTTGGTTCAGGGTGAGCGGAGCCTTGGGAGTGTAAGAATGCGTGGTCATGACAGTCTCCTCTTGGATTTGGGTTTCATGGTCTCGCGTCACGGGCACCAGCAGGTTTCGCCGGTGCCCGGTTCGCGGGGTCAACGCGTCGCGGCTTCGATGGCATCGGCCACTGCTTCGGGCCGTGAGACGAGACCGGCATGGCTGGCGTCGATCTCGGTGATCGCGGCGCCGATGCGGCCGGCGAAGAAGTGCTGGGCAGCGGCCGGCACCACTCGATCGGCAGTGGTCACGACATAGAAGCTGGGCTTGTCATGCCAGGCTGCCACATCCGCCACTGCCTCGAAATTGGCGGGGTTGGAGGGCAGCTGCGCCGCCGCCATCGCCTCGGCTTCCGCCACTGGCAGGTCGCCGGCAAACAGCGCCGGGAAGGCCGCCTGGTCGAAGACCAGCCCGCCCTGGTCGTTCGGACGGATCGCCTTGACACCTTCGCTTGGCTCGCCAGCCGAGAGCAGCGCGGTCAGAGACTCGCCCCGGTCAGGAGCGAAGGCCGAGACATAGCCGAGCGATGCGACATTGGCGTGATTGCCGGCTTCGCCGATCACCACGCCGGCCCAGGAATGACCGACCAGAACGGCCGGGCCGTCCTGAGCGTCGAGCGCCGCATTGGTCGCGGCCACGTCGTCGGCCAGCGAGGTCAGCGGATTGGCGACCTGGGTGACGGTGTAGCCACGGTTGGTCAGGATCACCGCGACCTTGTCCCAGCTCGATTCGTCGGCAAAGGCGCCGTGAACGAGGACGATGTTGCGGATAGGTTCTGCGGCGCCGGGCGCAGGGGCGCCAAGCACAGCAGTGCCCAGCATGAGCGCGGAAATAAGGGATTTCATTGTTCGTCTCCTTTTGGTGTGGCCACGTCTGGACGATCGGCAAAGTCGCTTGCCGTTGCCCGTTGGCCGGTTCAGACTGCGGTTTCAGGTTTTGTACCTCGCGCTGCGCCCCGGTTTGCTGGGGTTTCTCGCGTTCGGTGAGCAATATCTAAGGGAAGGCCGCATGCCGAACCATGACCGCACCTCGGGAAGACTTGCCCTGGAATCCGGCCATCCTGGTTCGCCGACAGGACTCAGCGACGACTTCCTGTCACAGATCCTCGGTCTGATCCGTCTGGCCGGCGAACGGGTGTTTTCAGTCGATCTGGTTGCGCCCTGGGCGCTGTCCTTTGCAGCAGGCGCCGCCTGTTTTCACCTGGTCGAGACGGGTGAGGTCATGGTGACGGCCAGCGATGGTCACCAGGTGATGGTCCGTAGCGGCGACTTCATTCTCCTGCCGCAGGAAAGCGCGCACGTGATCGGCATGGGCGACGGGGTTCCGGTCCCGCTAAACACTGCCTTGGCTCGCTATATGTATCCTCAAGGCTCGCTGCTGCGCTTTCCGGGCGAAGGTTCGACCGTCCGGCTCATCTCCGGAACGTTCCGGTTTCAGGGAGACAACCTCACCTCGATGCTGGCGGTCCTGCCTTCGCTAATCCATGTCCCCGCCGGCACCGAGGGTGGCGACTGGCTCGCCGGGACGGTCCGCACGCTTCTGGCCGAAGCGGCGGATGCCCGTGCCGGTGCAGCGGTCTTGGCCTCGCGGATGATGGACGTGCTGGTGATCCATGCGATGCGTTTGTGGGTGCGAACGGCAAAGCCTGAGGATCGCGGCTGGCTGGGCGCGCTAGCCGACCCGCGGATCAGCAGAGTGCTGAAGGCAATCCACGAAGAGCCGTTTCGTATCCGCACCGTTGCTGAACTGGCCGCGCTGGCCCGCATGTCGCGCTCGAACTTTGCCGAACGCTTCGCGCTGCTGATCGGTGCCCCTCCGCTACACTACCAGACGCGCTGGCGGCTTCTCCTGGCGCATGGGATGTTGCAGCGCAGCGATGCAAGGGTCGGCGAAGTCGGCCGCCACATCGGCTATGAATCCGAAGCCGCGTTCAGCCGGGCCTACAAGGCGCAGTTCGGCCATCCGCCGGCAGCCACCCGCGGCAGCCTCTACTAAGTCTTTGATTCTGCTCCAAGGCTGCGAAATCACGGCGCAGCTCGCCTCCCTCAAAACCCCTTCAAGCTCCCCGTCACGCCGCGCACGATCGCGCGGCCGATGGCCGCTTCCGATCGAAGTCGGTCCCCGGCTCCGTCCTTGGACATCCGAAAGCAATCACTCTTGCCGTCGTATTACCGCCAGAATGATCGCGCCGCGCCCGGCAGCCTGCTCTGAGAGTCAAAAAAAGAGCCGCCGGACATAGGGATGTCGAAATCGGCAGTGCTGGCGGCGTCCTTGGGGTGTCGTAACCTTACAAGGGACACACCATGCTGTTTCAAGTCACTGCGCTCTATGCACTTCCCCTGGCCGTGCTGTTTCTGATCCTCTGGTTTCGGGTAACCGTTGCCCGCTCCAAACTAAAGATATCGATCGGCGATGGAGGCAACGTCGTTCTGCACGAAAAGGTGCGCCAGCACGGAAATTTCGTGGAATGGGTCGCTATCGTCCTGCCCTTGATGGTCATTGCTGAAGGCAATGACGCCGCCGCCATATGGCTGCACACCTCCGGGGCACTGCTGCTGGTTGGTCGGATCGTCCATCCGTTCGGCCTGAAAGCAAACAACGCTGCTCACCCGCTGCGGATCGTCGGCAACACCGCTAGCCTGCTCGCCACGCTTAACGTTATGGTGTGCCTCGTCTTCACCATCTTCGGCTCTTGAGGACTTGTCGATGCAATACATGCTTTTGATCTATACGGCTCCGGATGCCGAACCCGTCTATGGCACGCCCGAGTTCCAGGCGATGATGCAGGGTTTTTCCGATTTCAACGACCGCGCCAATGCGGACGGCGTCCTGCGCGCCGGCGAAGCGCTGGAAGGCGTGGAGACTGCAACCTCGCTCCGGGTGCGCGATGGAAAGGTCGAGACGATGGATGGCCCTTTCGCCGAGACCCGTGAGCATCTGGGCGGTTATTACGTCATCGACGTTCCCGATCTCGACGCCGCATTGCGCTATGCTCAAATGCTGCCTGTCGCGACGTGGGGCACCATCGAGGTGAGACCCCTGATGAACTACAATCCGGCCAACATCTGATGCCCGGAGCCGCCCCGCAGGCCATTGCCGTTACACGCGCATTGACGCAGGTGTTGCGGCAGGACCGGGGGCGGCTCATGGCCGCGCTCGTTGCGCGCCTGGGCGACTTTCAGCTTGCCGAGGACGCCTTGCAGGAAGCCTGCCTGTCCGCCCAGGTCCATTGGGCGCGCAGCGGTCTGCCCGCATCCCCGCAGGGTTGGCTGATCAAGGTAGCTGGCCGCAAAGCGCTGGATCGTCTCCGCACCGAAGGCCGCAGCGCCAGGCGCGAGGCGACCCTTGCCGAGCTTGCGGTGTTCGATCCCGATGTGGCGGCCGAGGATATTCCCGATGAACGGCTGCGCCTCATCTTTACCTGCTGCCATCCCGCGCTCGAGGAAAAGTCCCGTGTGGCCCTGACGCTGCGGACCGTTTGCGGCCTGACGACCGAGGAAATTGCACGACTCTTCCTCGACGCCGCGCCCACCATGGGCCAGCGGTTGAGCCGGGCAAAAGCCAAGATCAAGGCTGCCGGCATTCCCTTCGCGGTTCCCGAGCCCGAGCAATGGAATGCGCGGCTGCAGACGGTGCTGACCACGCTCTATCTGATCTTCACCACGGGCTACATTGCCGGACCCGGCGAGCCGCGCGATCTCTGCTCGGAAGCCATATTCCTCACGCAGTTGCTTCTGAGCCTATGCCCGGCGGAGGCCGAGATCGAGGGCGCATTGGCGCTCATGCTGTTAACTGATGCCAGGCGTGCTGCCCGCGTCAGTGCCGACGGTGCAACCGTGCCGCCCGCGGAGCAGGACCGCTCCTTGTGGAACACAGCGGGCATCACGCAAGGACGCGCTCTGCTTGATGGCGCATTGGCGCGCAAGCGTGCCGGTCCGTTTCAGATCAAGGCGGCCATCAGCAGCTGCCAGATGGCCGAGGAAGGCCCCGACTGGCCGCAGATCGTTGATCTCTATACCGTCCTGCTCCTCCTGGAGCCGACCCCGATCATCCGATTGAACCACGCCGTGGCATTGTCCGAAACCGGCCGGGTTCCCGCCGCCTTATCGCTGATTGGCAGGCTGCGGCCGGACCTTGAAGGCTTCCAGCCCTTTCATGCTGCGGCGGCTGCTGTGTATGCCAAGGCCGGCAATATAGAAGAAGCAAGGCGTAACTGGCTTGCAGCACTCGCGCTCACGGACAACGATGCAGATCGCCGGCTTCTAAACAAGTTCCTCATCTCACATCCCGCCACCACGCTCTCGATCGAGCAAGTGTCTGCTGCCGGGCGATCAGATCCGCTTTCCACCACAGGCCAGCCATCGGCTTCGGTTCGCGCAGGTCGCGAGGCGGATACGCCGACTACATCTGCGTATCCTTGACCGAGACTCCATCAGAACCGCTTCTTCAAACTCCCCAGCACGCGACACATGATTGCGCCGACAGCAACTTCCGACTCCATTCCGCTCATTTTGCGGGCGATGTGGCAGACCCAAGACCTGCCACTTATCGCTGCCTTTGCCTTGCCGAGCAACAACGCAAAGTCATGCAGGTTCCTGCGTGGGCCGAGAGCCGACGCGCACCGCGGCTAGGCGGTTGGAACCGTGCCCCCGTCGATTACATGCTCAGTCCCGGTTATGGATGACGCTCGATCCGAGGCCAGGAAAGCAATCAGGTCGGCGACCTCTCTCGGTTCGGCGGGCCGCCCCAGTGGAATGCCTCCAAGCGAGTTCATGATCACCTGAATCGCTTCTTCGTAGCCAATGCCGGCCTGTTCGGCGATGCGGAGCGCCAGACCATTGGTTCCCCGATCGGCAATCCAGCCGGGAGACACGCGCACCACCCGAACCCCCTTCGGAGAAACCTCCTTGGAAAGGCTCTTACTGTAGGTGTTCAGCGCCGCCTTGGCCGATGCATAGCCAGTGGTCGCCTCCGGCAGTGGCAGGCGATTCTGGATCGACGTCACGTGAATGACCACGCCGCTTCCCTGAGCGATCATGCCCGGGATGAGAGCGCGATCGAGCCTGACAGCCGGGAAGAAGTTGAGATTGAACTCCTTGTCCCATTCCGCTTCGTCAAGTGCTGCGAAGCCGCCCGAAGGAGCAGAAGAGCCGCCCAGGACATTGACGAGGATGTCGAGCCCGCCAAGTTCCCGATGCACCGCCTGCACGACAGCCTGGACCCCGTCTTTGGTGGTCAGATCTGCTGCAACGAAACCGTCGCCGGCAAAGTCCGCCGGCTTGGTGCGCGCGGTCGTCAGTGCGCGCGCGCCCAGCTCCCGGAAGAGCGCCACGGTGGCGGCGCCGGCACCCAGGGTACCGCCGGTGATCAGGGCCCGACGGCCCTGCAATGTGAGGAACGGCGTCATACCGTGATCTCCAACTCGGCGATCTTGTCGCCGGCGAGGACGAAGAAGTACCGCAGATCGACCGGGCTGCCGGGGAAATTGCCGGTAACATGCGCCGTTACCTGGGTCTTGCCGTTCTCTGTGGTGACGAAGAAAGGTTCCGTTGTGACGTGGCCGTATTTCTGGGTGTAGTCGACCTTCCACTGGCGGATGGCTTCGTGACCCACAAGGCTCTCGCCTGCATCCTTGACGATGGCTTTCTCGGTAAAGACGGCGGCGAGCTCGTCGGGGCTTCCGTCATGTTCGGCGGCGAAATACGCCTCGATGCTTTCGGGTAGTTTGACAGTCATTTTCAGGTCTCCAGATCGTCTGTGCAGCCTTGCCGACTACAGGCACGACCCTTTCTGGGGCCGACATTGCTAATCTAAGACTGGACGAATGCTGCGATAACTGGGACAAATAGGAACGAGGAATTTCGAAAAGAGGGATAATGACGAGGGACTTCCTTTCTGACCTGGATGCCGTCCTGAGTATCGCCCGTCACGGCTCTTTCCGCGCTGCGGCGCTTGATCTCGGCCTGTCCACGACAGCCCTGAGCAACGCCATCGCCAAGCTTGAGCAGCGCTTGGGCGTCCGCATGTTCAACCGAACGACGCGAAGCGTTTCGCTGACCGACGCGGGAAAGGCGTTTGTCGAGCGGGTCGGGCCGGCAATGACGGAAATCCACGACGCAGTGCTGGCCGCGCAGTCGCTTCAGGAGACGCCTACCGGGACCTTGCGCATCAATGCCTTCGCATCAGCGGCCCGGGAGGTGATGGCGCCGCTCATCCTCCCATTTCTGCGGCGCTATCCTCAGGTGCATATCGACCTGGTTACGGAGGGAAGACTGGTTGACGTCATCGCCGGCGGGTTTGACATGGGCCTCAGGCCGGCCGACCTCATGCCCCACCGACATGATCGCCGTCTCGCTCGGACTTCGGCGTGAAAATGCGGTCGTCGCTTCACCGGATTTCCTGCGCATCCACGGCAAACCGACCGTACCGGACGACCTTTACCGGTTTCGATGTATCCGTTCGCGCCTTCCCAACAACGCCCTGTTCCGATGGCGATTTGAGAAGGACGGGACCCCGCTGCAGATCGATGTCCAGGGTGCCATCACCCTCGATGAACCGAGCCTTGTCCGGATCGCTGCGCAGAATGGCATCGGAATCGGGTATGTCATGGAAGCAGACGTGCGCGATGACATTGCTGCCGGGCGGCTTGTCCGCGTTCTCGAAGATTGGACCCCGAGTCTGGCGCCGCTGGCGCTCTACTACCCCGGCCGAAAGAACCCACCTGCCGCCTTCACCGCATTCATCCAGGCCGCCCGTGAGTTTGCCAGCGCCCCGAACTAGGCAACAGCGTCGGAAATGCCCGCCTGACATTTGCCAGGCGTGATCTTGGACTGATCGCAGCCTTGGCCGCATTCGCGGCGACAGCGTCTTATGGCGCGATGTCACAAAGCGGTCACGAGACGGCTCCGCGGACGTCGCCCTCCGCCTCCTCGCCCCTAGAACCCCTTCTTCAAACTCCCCAGCACCCCACGCACGATCGCCCGCCCGACCGACGACCCTACCGAGCGGACGACCGATTTGATCGCGGCTTCCGTCACCGACTGGCGGTTCGACGTGCGCGGGCGCGGTGCGGAGGAGGTGCGGCCGCGCGGCTGGGAGTAGCCGCCTCCGTCGCCGCCGCCGAAATCCGGCAGCGTCCAGCGCGACCTTCCCTGCGGCTCGGCCAGTTCCTCCTGCTCGCGCGCCTTCGCCTCGGCGTCCTGCGCTTGGCTTGCGCGCTTCTGCAGGATCTCGAAGGCGGATTCGCGGTCGATCGTCTCGTCGTACTGTCCGGCGACCGGGCTGTCGGTCATCACCTTCTTGCGCTCCTCGGGCGAGATCGGGCCGAGACGCGAGGCGGGCGGGCGGATCAGCGTCCGCTGCACCATGGACGGAATGCCCTTCTCCTCCAGCGTCGAGACCAGCGCCTCGCCGGTGCCGAGTTGGGTGATCGCCTGGGCGCAGTCGAAGTCAGGGTTCGGCCGGAACGTGTCGGCGGCCGTCTTCACCGCCTTCTGCTCGCGCGGCGTATAAGCGCGGAGAGCGTGCTGGATGCGATTGCCGAGCTGCGCCAGCACAGTCTCCGGCACGTCGAGCGGGTTCTGCGTCACGAAATAGACGCCGACGCCTTTCGAGCGGATCAGGCGCACCACCTGCTCGACGCGCTCGACCAGCGCCTTGGGCGCGTCGTTGAACAAAAGATGCGCCTCGTCAAAGAAGAAGACGAGCTTCGGCTTGTCCGGGTCGCCCACCTCGGGCAGTTCCTCGAACAGCTCCGACATCAGCCATAGCAGGAAGGTCGCGTAGAGGCGCGGATTGTTCATCAGCTTGTCGGCGGCCAGCACGTTGATCGCGCCGCGCCCGTCCGGCGTCTTGCGCATCAGGTCGGCGATTTTCAGCGCCGGCTCGCCGAAGAAGTTCGCCGCGCCCTGCTGTTCGAGCACGAGAAGATTGCGCTGGATGGCGCCGACCGACTGCCGGGTGACGTTGCCGTAGCGCGCGCCGATCTCGGCAGCCCGCTCCGCCATGTTGGCCAGCATTGCCTGCAGGTCCTTGAGGTCGAGCAAAAGCATGCCTTCCTCGTCGGCAAGCTTGAAGGCGATGTTGACAACGCCTTCCTGCGCATCGGTCAGGTTCATCAGCCGCGACAGAAGCAGCGGCCCCATCTCGGACACGGTCGCGCGGATCGGGTGGCCCTGCTCGCCGAACAGGTCCCAGAAGATCACCGGGAACTCCTGGAAATCATACGGGTCGAGCTTCACGTCGGCGGCGCGCTTGACGAGGAAGTCCTTCGCCTCGCCCATCGCCGCGACGCCGGAGAGGTCGCCCTTGATGTCGGCCGCGAACACCGGCACGCCCGCATTGGAAAATCCTTCGGCCAGGATCTGCAGCGTCACCGTCTTGCCGGTGCCGGTCGCGCCGGTGACGATGCCGTGCCGGTTGCCGTATTTCAGCAGCAGGTCTTCCGCCTTCTGATACTCGTTGGCAGGTGTGCGGCTCGCTCCAAGGAAGATCTTCTGATCCTGCTTCTCCCACATCGGGTCTTTTCTCCGCAGTGCGAATTCTGATCTCGGCGCGGCGGCGTCGCCACGATCGCCCGGTATAATAACCGCCTGTCTGCCCCACAATGGCTGTGCGGCGAATTTGCCGAAAGGATGGTTGCATAAGGCCGGCTGTTCCGCATATCTGCTGGCGCATCAGCGGGGGAGCGCGATCGTGACTTTTACATTGCGGCGGCTTCCCCCTGCCCCTACCCTTCGGTGGGAAGGGGACGCAGGAAGATCGCCGGAGAGTTCATGGACGAATCGCTTCTGACGACCACGACGTTCCCGAAGGCCGGCCGTGAGGAATGGCTGAAGCTGGCCCGCAAGGCGATCGGCGAGGCCGATTTCGACGACGCGCTCGTCTCGTCCACCGACGACGGGATCCGCATCGAGCCGCTGTCGGAGCGCCGCGCCGGGGCCGCTCATGTCGTGCGCGCCCAGGTCGAGCGTCCCTGGCAGGTGATCCAGCGCGTCGACGACCCCGATCCGGCCCGCGCCAACGCGCAGGTGCGCGAGGATCTCGCTGGCGGCGCGACCGGGCTTTCCCTCGTCTTCGAAGGCGCCCCCAACGCGTTCGGCTACGGCCTGCCGGCAACCGGCGAGGCCTTGACCCAGGCGCTCGACGGCGTCTCCTTCGCCGAGACGCATGTCCGCATCGACGTCCATCCGGCCAGCCGCGCTGCCGTCGACTGGCTGGTGCATGCCATCGTCTCCAAGCGCCGGGACCTGTCGCGGCTCAAGCTCGCCTTCGGCATCGATCCCGCGGCATTGTTCGCCGGCACGGGACGGCTGCGCATGTCGATCGAGGCGATGCGGGCGTCGCTGCCGCAGTCGCTCGCCCACTTCTTCGCGCTCGGCGTGCCGGGCGTGCTGGTCGAGGCCGACGGCCGCGTCTACCACAATGCCGGCGCCACCGAGGCGCAGGAGCTGGGTGCGGCGCTCGCTACCGCGGCCGCGCATCTGCGCATGTTCGAGGACGCGCGCCAGCCGCTCGTCTACGCCGCCCCGCATGTCGGCTTCGTGCTTTCCGCTGATCAGGACCAGCTCCTCGTCACGGCGAAGTTCCGCGCCCTGCGCAAACTGTGGCTGCGCCTGCAGGAGGTCTGCGGCATCGACCCCTCGCCGGCTGTCATCCACGCCGAGACGTCCTACCGGATGATGACGCACAAGGACCCCGAGACCAACATCCTGCGCACCACCATCGCCTGTTTCGCGGCGGTCGCGGGCGGGGCCGATTCCGTCTCGATCCTGCCCTACACCATCGCGCACGGCCTGCCGGACGCCTTTGCCCGCCGCATCGCGCGCAACACGCAGCTCGTCCTGGCCGACGAAAGCCATGTCGGCTTCGTCGCCGACCCGATGGCCGGCTCCGGCAGCGTCGAGGCGCTCACCGATGCGCTTTGCGCGGCCGCCTGGCGCGAATTCCAGGCGATCGAAGCCGACGGCGGCATCATGGAGAGCCTCGCCGCCGGCAAGCTCCAGGCCCGCATCGGCGCGGAGGCCGCAAAGCGCCGCGCGGCGGTGGCTGAGGGCAAGCGCCCGATCGTCGGCACCACTCTTTATCCGATGGCGAAAGAGCGGCCGGTGACTGTGCTCGCGGCCGAACGGCGGACCGTTGTGAAGGACGGCCCCCTGAGCTGCGAGCCCCTGCCGCCGCATCGCCTCGACCAGTTCGCGGAGCCCGCCCGATGATCCCTGATTTCTCGACCGTCAACTGGAGCGCCCCGAAGACGCAGGCGCCGACCGCGGCGGCCTCCGTCTGGGACACGCCCGAAGGCATCGCTGTCAAGCGGCATTACGGCGAGGCGGATCTCGCCGGCCTGCCCTTCCTCGACAACATGCCCGGCACTGCGCCCTATCTGCGCGGCCCCTACCCCACCATGTATGTCCAGCAGCCCTGGACCATCCGGCAATATGCCGGTTTCTCGACGGCCGAGGAATCCAACGCCTTCTACCGCCGCAACCTCGCGTCCGGCCAGAAGGGCCTCTCCATCGCCTTCGACCTCGCCACCCACCGCGGTTACGACAGCGACCATCCGCGCGTCGCCGGCGACGTCGGCATGGCAGGCGTGGCTATCGATTCCATCCTCGACATGCGCCAGCTCTTCGACGGCATCCCGCTCGACCAGATGACCGTGTCAATGACCATGAACGGCGCCGTGCTGCCGATCATGGCGCTCTACATCATCGCGGGCGAGGAACAGGGTGTGCCGCCGGCCAAGCTCGCCGGGACCATCCAGAACGACATCTTGAAGGAGTTCATGGTCCGCAACACCTACATCTACCCGCCGAAGCCGTCGATGCGGATCATTTCCGACATCTTCTCCTATACGTCGCGGGAGATGCCGAAGTTCAACTCGATCTCGATCTCGGGCTACCACATCCAGGAGGCCGGGGCGACGGTCGACCTCGAGCTCGCCTACACCATCGCCGATGGCATCGAGTACGCGCGCGCCGGCGTCGCGGCCGGCCTCGACATCGACAATTTCGCGCCGCGCCTCTCCTTCTTCTGGAACGCCGGCATGAACTTCTACATGGAAGTCGCCAAGCAGCGTGCCGGCCGGCTCATCTGGGCCGCGCTGATGCAGAAGAACTTCTCGCCGAAGAGCGCCAGGTCGCTGGCGCTGCGCGCCCACACCCAGACCTCGGGCTGGTCGCTCACCGCGCAGGACCCCTACAACAACATCGTGCGCACGATGATCGAGGCGATGGCCGCGACCCAGGGCGGCACCCAGTCGCTGCACACCAACTCCTTCGACGAGGCGTTGGCGCTGCCCACCGACCACTCGGCCCGGATCGCCCGCAACACGCAGATCCTGCTGCAGAAGGAATCCGGCACCACGCGCGTCATCGATCCGTGGGGCGGCTCGGCCTTCATCGAGCGCCTTACCCACGACCTCGCCACGCGTGCGCTCGCCCATATCGAAGAAGTCGAGAGCCTCGGCGGCATGGCGGCGGCCATCGAGGCCGGCATCCCCAAGATGCGCATCGAGGAGGCCTCGGCCCGCACCCAGGCCCGCATCGACAGCCAGGAACAGGCGCTGGTCGGCGTCAACGTCCACAAGCCCGAGCAGGACATCGAGGTCGACGTGCTCAAGGTCGACAATGCCGAGGTCCGCGCCCGCCAGCTCGCCAAGCTGCAGCAGCTCAAGGGCACCCGCGACGTTACCGCCGTCGAGACTGCGCTCGACGCACTGACCACGGCCGCGCACGGCGACGGCAACCTGCTCGAATTCTGCATCCGCGCCGCCCGCGCCGGCGCCACCGTCGGGGAAATGTCCTTCGCGATGGAAAAGGTGTTCGGCCGCCACGCGGCAGAAGTGAAGACCATCTCCGGCGTCTACCGCAAGGCGGTCGGCGACCTGCCCGTGGTCGACATCGTCCATGACAAGGTCGAGGCCTTCAAGGCCAAGCACGGCTCAGCCCCGCGTATCCTCGTCGCCAAGATGGGCCAGGACGGCCACGACCGCGGCCAGAAGGTCATCGCCACCGCCTTCATCGACCTCGGCTTCGACGTCACCGTCGGCGCCATGTTCCAGACGCCGGAGGAAGTGGCAAAACTCGCCATCGACCACGACGTCCACATCGTCGGCGCCTCCTCGCTCGCCGCCGGCCACCTGACGCTGGTCCCCGAACTCAAGCAGGCGCTGGACCGCGCCGGCCGCTCCGACATCATGATCATCGCCGGCGGCGTCATCCCGCCCGACGACTTCGATGCCGTTCTCAAGGCCGGCGCCGCCGCCATCTTCCCGCCCGGCACGGTGATCCCGGAGGCGGCGAACGACCTGATGGACCGGTTGATGGCGGGGTAGTCAGAGTTACAACAAGCGTTGCAACTCATGGGCAACTATGTTGTAATGAATGTTGCAACATTCGAGATTGTTATGAACACCGTCATTCGCAAGATCGGAAATTCCGAAGGCGTCATCCTTCCCAAGGAAGTGCTCCAGAACCTTAATCTCAAAGCAGGTGACTCGGTCGTCATCTCTGAGAACAAGGGCGAAATCGTTCTCAAGAAGGCGGGCGACGAATTCGAGGAGCAGATGGCGGCGGCGCGGGAGATCATGGACCGCTACAAGGTGGCACTCCAGAAGCTCGCGGAATGAGCTGGAGGTTTCCGAGCCGACAGGTCGTTGAAGCTCTTCACGCAGAACAGTTGCGCCGCCACGGCGGCGCGCAGGGCTTGCGCGATGACAATGCCCTGGAATCGGCACTCCACCGCGCCGAGAACAAGGCCGCGTATGGCACACCGGACATCTTCGAGTTGGCTGCCGCCTATGCATTCGGACTCGCCCGTAATCACGCGTTTGTCGACGGCAACAAACGAACGGCGATTGTCACCGCAATGCTGTTTCTCGCACTGAACGGCTATCGTATGACCGCCGACGACGGGCGGGTCTATCTGTTCACGATGGCGCTTGCGGCCGGCGAGATCGATGAGGGCGGGGCGGCGGCGTTCTTTCGTGATCACGCGTTAAAGCTCGACTGAACGGCTTCGCATGGGGCCAAATTGAAATCGCTCCTCCAGCGCTCTATAAGCCGGACCGATGGAAACCATAGCCAGCGCCCAGCAAGCCGTCATTCCACTGTCGGCGCGCAAGCCTCACACCGGACGGGCCGCGCCCTTCCTGCCCATGAGCCGTGCCGAAATGACGGCGCTCGGCTGGGACGAATGCGACGTCGTGCTCGTCACCGGCGACGCCTATGTCGACCATCCGAGCTTCGGCATGGCGATCATCGGCCGCCTGCTCGAATCCCAGGGCCTGCGCGTCGGCATCATCTCGCAGCCCGACTGGCAGTCGGCGGAACCGTTCAAGGCGCTGGGCAGGCCGCGCCTGTTCTTCGGCGTCACCGGCGGCAACCTCGATTCCATGGTCAACCGCTACACGTCCGACCGGAAGATCCGCAGCGACGACGCCTATACGGCCGGCGGGGAGGGCGGGAAGAGGCCGGATCGCTGCACCATCGTCTACACGCAGCGCTGCCGCGAGGCCTACAAGGACGTGCCGATCGTGCTCGGCGGCATCGAGGCGTCGCTGCGCCGCATCGCGCATTACGACTTCTGGTCGGACAAGGTGCGCCGCTCGATCCTGGCCGACGCCAAGGCCGACCTGCTGATCTACGGCAATGCCGAGCGCGCCGTGGTCGAGGTGGCGAACCGGCTGGCCGCAGGCGAGACCGTGCGGGATCTGGACAGCGTCCGGGGCGTCGCCCTGTTCCGCCGCGTGCCGGAAGGCTTCACCGAACTCCACGCCGACGACATCGATTCCGCCGACGAGGGCGCCACCCGCACCAAGGGCGACACGGTGATCCGTCTGCCGTCGTTCGAGCAGGTCGAGACCGACAAGGATGCCTATGCGCGCGCCTCGCGCGTGCTGCACCGCGAGGCCAATCCTGGCAATGCGCGCCCGCTCGTCCAGCGCCATGGCGATCGCGACCTCTGGCTTAATCCGCCGCCGATCCCGCTGACCTCCGACGAGATGGACGCGGTCTACGACCTTCCTTATGCCCGCGCCCCGCACCCGTCCTATGGCGACGCCAAGATACCCGCCTGGGACATGATCAAGTTCTCGGTGACGATCATGCGCGGCTGCTTCGGCGGCTGCACCTTCTGCTCGATCACCGAGCACGAAGGCCGCATCATCCAGAACCGCTCGGAGAAATCGATCCTGCAGGAGATCGAAAAGATCCGCGACAAGACGCCGGGCTTCACCGGCGTCATCTCCGACATCGGCGGGCCGACCGCCAACATGTACCGAATGGCCTGCAAGGACCCGAAGATCGAGGCCGCCTGCCGGCTGCCGTCCTGCGTCTTCCCCGACATCTGCCCCAATCTCAACACCTCGCATGACGATCTGATCAGCCTCTATCGCAAGGTGCGCGAGACGAAGGGCGTCAAGAAGGTGATGGTGGCATCCGGCGTGCGCTACGACCTCGCCGTCAAGAGCCCGGAATATGTCAAGGAACTGGTGACCCATCACGTCGGCGGCTACCTCAAGATCGCGCCCGAGCACACCGAGCGCGGGCCGCTCGACAAGATGATGAAGCCCGGCATCGGCACCTATGACAAGTTCAAGGAAATGTTCGACGCCGCTGCGAAGGAAGCAGGCAAGCAGTATTACCTGATCCCCTATTTCATCGCGGCGCATCCGGGCACGACCGACGAGGACATGATGCACCTCGCGCTGTGGCTGAAGAAGAACCGTTACCGGGCCGACCAGGTGCAGACCTTCCTGCCTTCCCCGATGGCGACAGCAACCGCGATGTACCACACCGGCGTCAACACGCTGAAGGGCGTGCGTCGCGGCGGCACAGACAAGGTCGAGACCGTTCGCGGCGCCAAGCAGCGGCGTTTGCACAAGGCCTTCCTGCGCTATCACGACCCGGACAACTGGCCGCTGCTGCGCGATGCCTTGAAGGAGATGGGCCGCGCCGACCTGATCGGCCCGCGCCCGGACCAGCTCGTGCCGAACTTCCAGCCGGCCGGAACCGGCAAGGCCGCCGGCGTCAAACGTCCCACGCGCCACAACGGCCGCGGCCAGAAGTTCACGACCAAGGGCGTCCAGATGTTCAAGAAGTAGCCGGCGCGTCCGGCGTCGGCGCGGCCTCCCGCTGCATCACGGCGGCGAAGAAGCCGTCGGTGTCGTGCCGCGAAGGGGTCAGCGCCAGATACTCCGGATGCGCCGAGTTCTTCACCTGCGGCGCGACCTCATCGAGCGGCACCGCCTTGAAGCCCGGATGCGCCTCCAGGAACGCCGCCACCTGGTCCTCGTTCTCCTGCGGCAGCATCGAGCAGGTCGCATAGACCAGCCGGCCGCCGGGCTTCACCAGCCGCGCCGCACTTGCCAGGATGCGGCCCTGCATGTCCACCAGTGCATCGAGGCCCTTCTCCTCCGGCGAGCGCCAGCGTGCGTCCGGATTGCGCCGCCATGTGCCGGTGCCGCTGCACGGCGCGTCCACCAGCACGCGATCGAAGCCGCCTTTATGGCGCTTGACCCACTTGTCCGTCTCGCTCGCCAGCAGCCGCGTCTGGATATTGTGCAGCCCCGCGCGGCGAAACCGTTCCGCGCCGCGCTTCAGACGGCCTTCGCTGACATCGCAGGCAATCACATGGCCCCTGTTGTCCATCTGTGCGGCGATGGCGAGCGTCTTGCCGCCGGCCCCGGCGCAGAAGTCGACCACGCGCTCGCCAGGCTTCGCTTCGACCAGCAGAGCGACGAGCTGCGAGCCCTCGTCCTGGATCTCGACCTCGCCGCTCTTCAGCATCGGCAGCCGTGCCAGCGACAGCCGCTCGTCGACACGGATGCCGAAAGGAGCCAAGGCAGACGCCTCCGCCTTCACGCCGAACCCCTTGAGCGCCCGAAGCATGTCGTCCCGCGTGGCCTTGACCGGATTGACGCGCAGGTCGAGCGGGGCCGCCGTCAGCATTGCCGCCATCTCGCCCGCAAAGGCCTCGCCGAACCGCGCTCGCAGCGCATCGGCCGCCCAGTCCGGACATTCGAGCCGCACCTCCTCCGGCATGGCCGGATGGTCGATCGCGTGGCCCTCCAGCTTCGCCAGCAGCGCCTGCTCGCGCTCGCTCAGCACGGCCGGCGAGAACTTCGCCCCATTGAACAGGTTCTTCACCTGATCGACCGTCCTCCCCTCCTTCAGCGCGAGCCAGGCGATCAGCCGGTTGCGGGGCACATCCTCGCGGCCTTGGCCCTCCAGCCACCAGCCCAGCCGCGCATGATGCCTGAGCAGCGAATAGACGGTCTGAAGGATCAGGCCGCGATCGCGGTCGTCGATATAGCGTCGGGTCCTGAACCAGGCCGAGACGACGGCATCGACGGGACGCGCGACGTGGTCGATTTCTTGCACAAGTTCGAGCGTTGCTTGCAGGCGGACGGAAGGGTTCACGGAAGGGCATTCAGGCTGGAAAACGCCCTTATAGGCGACAGAGCCGCCCCTGACCATCGAGACAATGCGCTCCCGGCGGCTCGAAGGCGTGGAAGAATCGACCGCGCCGTCATCCGGGCGACCGCATGTCAGCTGGGACCCATTGCCCACGGAATCCTGGCGCAGGAGCAAGGTCGACTGGAGAGAAGAATGGATTCCGGGTCGCCTTTAGCCGCCGGGATGACCGCCGCTGGCTAGGGCTGAGGCGCGGGAGACGTAGAGGACAGTCCCACCACTTCCCACTCCTTGCCCGCCACCGTCACCACGTCGCCGACGCGCTTGCCGAACAACGCGCGTGCCATCGGCGAAACGTGGCTGATGGTGCCTTGTGCCGCATCCGCCTCGTCCTCGCCGACGATCCGCCATGTGCGGCGCTTGCCGTCCTCGCCTTCCAGCACCACCGTCATGCCGAAGCGCACCACCTGCGAGTCCGCCTCCGGCTCCGACAGTTCGGCCGTCTCGCGGCGGGACGTCCAGTAGCGCAGGTCGCGCAGGATGGTGGCGACGGCGACACGCTCCTGCGACTTCTCGGCCTGGGACAGCTCGTCGCGCAGCCGCCCCATCTCCGCCTCGATCTGCCGCAGTCCCTCGCCCGTCACGAGATTGCGCTCGGCGCTGACCGGCCGCTCGCCGATCATCGCGATCGCCTCGGTGTCGTCGTCTTCCTTGGTGAATGCCCTGCTCATGACAGGCAAGCTACCGCCTCGGCAGCGGACGGACAATGGCCCTCGCCTGCCGCCCCCTCACCCGGCCTCCGCTCCGCTCGGCCACCCTCTCCCCGAGGGGAGAGGAAGGCAATCCGACGTTCCTGGCAATCTCCACTCAAGATGGCGGAGACGACAGCAAACCTCCTCTCCCCTCGGGGAGAGGTCCACCGAGCGGAGCGGAGCTGGGGTGAGGGGGGAGCGCCTTGGCACACCCCATGCAAGAAGATACGTTCCACCGGGAGACCCGTGCCAATGCTGGACAGACGCAGCTTCCTCGCCGCCTCGGCCGGCTTCGCCTTGCCCGCGGTCGCCTCCAGCCTGTTGGCAGGACCGGCGGGCGCCGCCATGCGCGGCGCGATCGATGCCGGCGAGTTCGGCGTGCATCCCAGCAGCTTTGATGACCAGAGCCGCGCCTTCTCGGCGATGCTGGACAAGGCGTCGGACGAGGACGCCGCGATCTTCCTGCCGCCCGGCCAATATATTATCGCCAAAATCACCCTGCCGCGCCGCGTGCGGCTGTCCGGCGTGCCGGGCGCGACGCGGCTCGTTCATGCCGGCGACGGCCACATGCTGGCCACCGAAGGCGCCGACCATATTGAGCTCTCCGGCCTCGTCATCGATGGCGCCAACCGCTGGCTCGGCGATACCGCTCAGGGTCTCGTCGACGCGCGCGGCGTCGCTGCCTTCGTCCTCGACAACTGCCGCGTCATCGGCTCGTCGAAGAACGGGCTGGCGCTGGAGCGCGTCTCCGGCCGCATCGAACGCAGCGAGATTTCCAATGTGGCCGACGCCGGCATCTGGAGCGTCGAGGCGGGCCGCCTGCAGATCACCGGCAACACGGTCGCGGACTGCGGCAATGGCGGCATCCTCGTCCACCGCTGGCAGCCGGCGGAAGACGGCACGATCGTCACCGGCAACCGGGTGGAGCGCATCATGGCGCGGGCCGGCGGCACCGGCCAGAACGGCAACGGCATCAACGTCTTCCGCGCCGGCAACGTCATCGTCTCCGGCAACCAGATCGCCGATTGCGCCTTCTCCGCCATCCGCTCCAATTCCGGCGGCAACGTCCAGATCAGCGGCAATACCTGCCGGCGTTCCGGCGAGACGGCAATCTATGCCGAATTCGCCTTCGAGGGCGCGGTGATCGCCAACAACATCGTCGACGGCGGCGCCAACGGCATCTCGGTCGTCAACTTCAACGAGGGCGGGCGGCTTGCCACCGTCACCGGCAACCTGGTGCGCAACCTGTCGCAGACCGGCCCCTACACCGCCGATGCGCCCGGCTTCGGCGTCGGCATCTCGGTCGAGGCCGACACCTCGGTCACCGGCAATGTCATCGAGAATGCTCCACTCTACGGCATGAACATCGGTTGGGGCCCGTTCATGCGCAACGTGGTGGCCACCGGCAACGTCATCCGCAACGCGGGCGAAGGCATCGCCGTCTCGGTGGTCGAAGGCACGGGCTCCGCGGTCATTTCGGACAACATCATCGACGGTGCCCTGCGCGGCGCCATCATTGGCCATCGCTGGTCCGAACCCGCGACCAAGGACCTTGCCGTCGAGCCGTCGGACCTGCCGAGGCTGACGATCGAGCGCAACCGGGTCAGTTGAACTGACTGGGTCAGCAAAGCCGACCGGGTCAGCAAAGCCGACCGGGTCAGCTGACCGGCAGCCCCCTCACCTCGCCGACCTCGATCCCGTTCCAGTTGGTCAGCTTCACCGAGGCCATCCCGGCATAGCGGGCCGCCAGCGCCTCGTCGTCACGCAGCAGGTGCGCCAGCAGCGCCGCCACCGCCGCCTCCGCCCCGCGCCCGGTGCCGTCGTCGATCTTCAGCGCGAAGCCGAGGCCGAGCTCCGGAATGGCGCCACAATAGACGCCCTCAGCGCCCACCTTGGTGAATACCCTGCCCTTGCCGGCCTCCATCATGGCCGTATCCGCCCGGCCGGTGCCAGCGACGTAGAACGGCTCGGCCATGCAGGCCTCGAACAGCCGCCGCGCCGCGCTTGCGCGCCCAACCGACAGCCCCTCGCCGGTCGCGAGCTTCGCGAAACCGGTCGCAAGGTTGGTCAGCGGCACGGCATAGGTCGGGATCGAGCAGCCATCGGTGCCGGAATTGTCCTCGCGATGCGCTGCCCCCGTCACCTCCTCCATCGTCGCCGCGATCAGCCGCTGGTAGTCATGGCCGATCTTCACATAGCCCCTGTGGTTCAGCCCGATGTGGCGGCAGCCGCACAGGAAGCCCGAATGCTTGCCCGAGCAGTTGTTGTGCAGGGCGCTCGCCACCTCGCCCGAACGCGCCAGCCGGATCGTCGCCTCCTGGCTTGTCGGCCAGTGCGCGCCGCATTCCAGCGCTTCCGGCGCGAGCCCCGCCTTGGCCAGGACCGCGCGAGCAAGTGCGGCATGCTCCGGCTCGCCGCTGTGCGAGGCGCAGGCCAGCGCCAGTTCCTTGGCGCCGAGGCCGAACGCATCCGCCGCCCCGCTCTCGACCAGCGGCAGCGCCTGCATCACCTTCACCGCGGAGCGCGGGAACACCGGTCGCGCGATGTCGCCGCGCGACAGGACCAGCGCGCCCGAGGCATCGGCCACCGCGATCGAGCCCTCGTGGCGGCTTTCTACCTTGCCGCCGCGCAGCACCTCGACAAGAACCGGGTTCGTCATCGTTTCACCATCTTGCCCACCCCATTTCATCGGCTCATGCACCCGATCGCACGGGTTCGGCAAGGCTGAGGTTGTCGAATTGAAGCTGTTCAAGCATCTCCTGCTGTTCATCCTGCTCGTCTTCGTCACCCCGGCGCTCGCCACCGCCGGCTGGTGGATGCTGCAGGACCGGCCGGGCACCTGGAGTTCCGCCGACTGGTCGTCGTCGGGCCTCCTGCCGAAAGCCGAGGCGGACCGGAAAGCGGCCGTCTATGTGCTCGCCGCGCGCACCGGCGGTTTGAAGGGTGCGTTCTCGCTGCACAGCTGGATCGTCACCAAACAGGCGGGCGCGGCCTCCTATGACCGTTACGACAAGGTCGGCTGGGGCGCGCCGATCCGCAAGAACAGCCGGCCCGCCGACGGGCGCTGGTATTCGAACGAGCCCTTCATCGTCCACGCGCTGGAGGGCAAGGCCGCCGAAGCGGTGATCCCGAAGGTCGAGGCCGCGGTCGCATCCTACCCGTTCTCCAAGCCGGGTGACTATCACGTCTGGCCGGGGCCGAACTCCAACAGCTTCGTCGCGCATGTGCTGCGCTCCGTGCCGGAACTCGGCGCGACGATGCCGCCCAATGCGACCGGCCGCGACTTCGCGGCGGGCATCGGCGCAATCGGCTGGTCGGCCGCGACGGGAGATTTTTACGCCACGCTGCACGGGCTTGCCGGCCTGTCGGTCGGCGCGACCAGCGGGCTGGAGCTGCATTTCATGGGCCTGGTGGCCGGGATCGACATCGCCCGGCCGGCGCTCAAGATCCCCGCCTATGGGCGATGGGAGATCTTCTGAGCGCTATTCGAACGCCGCGACCAGCGTCTTGCGCAGCGTGCCGTGGTCGCCTTCCGCGCCGTAGAGAATGTCGTCGATGCCGAGCGTGCCCTCGTTCCAGCCTGCACCGAGGACGAGGCGGTCGGAGTAGTTTGCGGACGGCTCGTCCGGGAAACCGTGCCTGATCTCGACCACGGCGCCGGCCCCCCTCACCCTCGAGCGTGCCCACTTCGCATCTTGGCGAGACGTCCTGGTAGCTCTGGAACGGCACGCCGTCGCCGAGCGGCGGCTTCTCGTCTGGATGCGCCTTCTGGATCTCGGCGTTTTTCGCCATCGCCGCACGGATTTCGGCCGCCAGCGCCGGCGTCACCAGCAGCAACGGACCGGCCGCCTCCGGGTTGTCCTTCATCAGGCAGAATGCCTCGCCCAGGGCCGCTTCCGCGCGCTGGGGCTGATCCTGCGCCGATGCGCCGAAAGCGGTCAGCGACAACAGGGCGGCGAGCAGGCTGCGCTTCAAGGTGGTCCCCCTCATTGATCACCCCTTACTGATCGAACGTGTCGGCCAGCACGCGGCGCAGGCCGGCCTGATAGGTGTCCGTCGGAAAGGACGCGAACAGGATGTCGTCGACGCGCATCTCGCCGGTTTCGGCCTTCAGCACAAGCCTGTCGGTCCACCGCTCGCCTTTCTCGGACGCATAGGCGATGTCCACGATCGTGACATTGGTCGCAGGCGAAACGCCCGACGCCAGACAGGAGGCCGGCCTGGCGACCACGCCGCGATAGGGGATCCCCGCCGCGAGCGGCGCGCTGTCATGACCGGATGCGTCGGCGACCGCGGCGTTGCGCTCCTCGGCGTCCTCGACGATCGCACGCAGGTCCGCCGTCATCAGCTCGCGCAGACCCGCCATGTCGTCGGCCGTCTGAAGTTCGCAGAACCGGTTCGAGACATCGCCGACATCGGGCTCAGCCCAGGCCGGGCATGCGACAGCGAACAGCACTGCGGCAACGGACAGTCTAGTCTTGGGCAATGATACCACCTGCCAGGAACCCGCCGTCGACGGCGACGGTCTGGCCGGTGATATAGCTCGCCTCCGGTGACAGAAGAAAGGCGATCGCGCCCGCCACCTCGTCGGCGCGGCCGTAGCGCTCCTGCGGGATGCGCTCGCGCCACAGCGCCTTCTCCGGCGCCCCGTGCAGCCGCGCCACCATCGGCGTGTCGATCGGCCCCGGTGCCACACTGTTGACCCGCACGCCCTGCGTCGCGAGCTCCACCGCCATCACCTCGGTCATCAGCTTGAGCCCCGCTTTTGCCGAGCCGTAGGCCAGCCGGCCATGATTGGCGCGCAGGCCGGAGACCGAGCCGATGTTCACGATCGCCAGCGTCTCGCCCATCCGCTCCAGCGCGGCCTTGGACGCGAGGAACGGCCCGACGAGGTTGGCTTCCAGCATCTCGCGCATGAATTCGGCCGTCGTGTCCTCGACGCTCGCGGCCTTGGCCACCCCGGCCGAGTTCACCAATCCGCCGATCAGGCCCACCCTGTCGACGATCTCGTCGAAGGCCGCCGTCACCTCGTCCTCATCGGTGACGTCGGCCTGCACGAAGATGACGTTCTCGCCCTCGAGGTCGTTCTCGGCCTGGACGAGCGCGTCGGCGTTGAAGTCGATCACGGCGACCGGCCAGCCGTCCTCAAGCAGCCGCGTCACCACCGCGAGGCCGATCCCAGATGCACCGCCGGTCACCACCGCCGCATGTCTCATGATGGCAGAATGAACGCAGCGGCGCTGCGGGTAAAGCCCGCATGACTGGCGCAATCGCGGCATCGGGTGGCGGTATTTTTATTGATTGACGCGTCAATAAAAAATAGCCTCGCTCCATGCCGAAGATCGGAATGGAACCCTTGCGCCGCCGCGCCCTGATCGACGCCACGGTGGCCGCCATCGGCGAGCACGGCTCGCTTGACGTGACGATGTCGCAGATCGCCGGTCGCGCCGGCGTATCGTCGGCGCTCGCGCATCATTATTTCGGCGCCAAGGACGACCTGCTCAGGGCAACGATGCGCTCGCTGCTGGCCGATCTCGGCCGCGAGCTGCGAGCCGCACTCGCCCGGGCCGAGACGCCGCGCGAGCGCCTGTCGGCGATCATCGCGGTCAACTTCTCCGCGCCGCAGTTCGGCGAGGAAGTGGTGGCGGCCTGGCTCGCCTTCTACGTCGAGGCGCAGCGCTCGCCCGAGATGCGCCGGCTTCTCGCGATCTATGCGCGGCGGCTCCACTCGAACCTGACCGACGCCCTGCTGCGCCTCCTGCCGCGTCCCGATGCCCTCCATGTCGCGGAAGGCATCGCGGCGCTGATCGACGGCCTCTACATCCGCCGCGCGCTGAAGAACGGCGCGCCCGACCCTGCCTCGGCCATCGCGCTGGTGGAGGACTATGTCTCGCTCAATCTGGCGAGGGCGGGATGAAGCACCAGGACCGCCGCGCCCACAGGGCGGAAATGTTGGAGAGCCTCCGATGACCCGCCCCAACATCCTCATCGTCATGGTCGACCAGATGACGGGAACGCTGTTCCCCGATGGCCCCGCCGACTTCCTCCATGCGCCGAACCTGAAGGCGCTGGCTGCCCGCTCGGCACGGTTCGCCAACAACTACACCGCCTCACCGCTCTGCGCGCCTGGCCGCGCCTCCTTCATGAGCGGGCAGCTGCCGTCGCGGACGCGGGTCTACGACAACGCTGCCGAGTTCGCCTCCTCGATCCCCACCTTCGCGCACCACCTGCGCGCGGCCGGCTACTACACTTGTCTCTCCGGCAAGATGCATTTCGTCGGACCGGACCAGCTGCACGGTTACGAGGAGCGGCTGACGACCGACATCTACCCGGCCGATTTCGGCTGGACGCCCGACTACCGCAAACCTGGCGAGCGCATCGACTGGTGGTACCACAATCTCGGCTCCGTCACCGGCGCCGGCGTCGCCGAGACCACCAACCAGCTCGAATATGACGACGAGGTCACCTTCCTCGCCAGCCAGAAGCTCTACCAGCTGTCGCGTGAGCACGATAACCCGGCCCGCCGGCCCTGGTGCCTGACGGTCTCCTTCACCCACCCACACGACCCGTTCGTCGCACGGCGCAGATATTGGGACCTCTACGAGGACTGTGCGCATCTGGAACCGACCGTCGGCTTCATACCGCACGAAAAGCAGGACCCGCATTCGCAGCGGCTTTACCTCGCCAGCGACTACGCGTCCTTCGATATCCAGACGGAGCAGATCCGCCGCTCGCGCCGCGGCTACTTCGCCAACATCTCCTACATCGACGACAAGGTGGGCGAACTCCTCGACACGCTCGCCCGCACCCGCATGGCCGACGACACGGTCATCCTGTTCTGCTCCGACCACGGCGAGATGCTCGGCGAGCGCGGCCTCTGGTTCAAGATGAACTTCTACGAGGGCTCGGCCCGCGTGCCGCTGATGATCGCCGGCAAGGGCGTGCCCGCAGACCTCGTCACGACGCCGGTGTCGAACCTCGACATCTGCCCGACGCTCTGCGACCTCGCCGGCATCGATATGACGGCGATCATGCCCTGGACCGACGGTCAGTCGTTGCTGCCGCTGGCGAAGGGCGATGCGCGCGCCGAGCCGGTGCTGATGGAATATGCCGCCGAAGGTTCCTATGCGCCGTTGGTCGCCATCCGCGACGGCCGCTTCAAGTTCGTCCATTGCGACCTCGACCCGCCGCAGCTCTTCGACCTCGACGCCGATCCGCTCGAGAAGACCAATCTGGCCGCCGACCCGGCCTACGCCGATCTCGTCGGCAAGTTCATGGCTGCGGTCCGCGTGCGCTGGGACATGGCGCGCTTCGACGCCGAGGTGCGCGAGAGCCAGGCTCGCCGTTGGGTGATCTACCCGGCGCTCCGCAACGGCTCCTACTACCCCTGGGACTTCCAGCCGCTGCAGAAGGCGTCCGAGCGCTACATGCGCAACCACATGGACCTGAACGTGCTGGAAGAGTCCAAACGCTGGCCGAGGGGCGAGTGATGGCGCAGCGCGAAGCCGATTTCGTCATCGTCGGCGCCGGCTCTGCCGGCTGCGCGCTCGCCTACCGGCTCTCCGAGGACGGCAAGCACACGGTCATCGTCATCGAGCATGGCGGCTCGGATTTCGGCCCGCTGATCCAGATGCCGTCGGCCCTGTCGATCCCGATGAACATGAGCCTCTACGACTGGGGCTTCCGCACCGAGCCCGAGCCGCATCTCGGCAACCGCGTGCTCGCCACCCCGCGCGGCAAGGTCATCGGCGGCTCCTCCTCCATCAACGGCATGGTCTATGTCCGCGGCCATGCACGCGACTTCGACCACTGGGCCGCGCAGGGCGCGGCCGGCTGGGCCTATGCCGACGTGCTGCCCTACTACAAGCGGATGGAGCACTCGCATGGTGGCGAGGAGGGCTGGCGCGGCACAGACGGCCCGCTGCATGTCCGGCGCGGCCAGCTGTTCAATCCGCTCTACCGGGCCTTCGTCGAGGCAGGCAAGCAGGCGGGCTTCGAGACCACCGAGGACTACAACGGCTCCAAGCAGGAAGGCTTCGGCTGGATGGAGCAGACCATCCACATGGGCCGCCGCTGGTCGGCTGCCAATGCCTATCTGAGGCCGGCGCTCAGAAGGCCGAACGTGAGTCTTCTCAAGGGCATGGCGCGGCGCGTTGTGATCGAGAATCACCGCGCCACAGGCGTCGAGATCCAGCTTGGTACGGAGATTCAGGTCGTTAAGGCAAAACGCGAGGTCGTGCTTGCCGCCTCCTCGATCAATTCACCCAAGCTGCTGATGCTGTCGGGCATCGGACCTGCCGCGCATCTGGCCGAACACGGCATCGGCGTGGTCGCCGACCGGCCCGGCGTCGGCCAGAACCTGCAGGACCATCTCGAACTCTACATCCAACAGGAGGCGACGCAGCCCGTCACACTGCACTCCGTGCTCAACCCCTTTTCCAAGGCGCTGATCGGCGCGCGCTGGCTGGTCTGGGGCGATGGGCTCGGCGCAACCAACCATTTCGAAGCCGCCGCCTTCGTCCGCTCGAAGGCCGGCGTCGACTATCCCGACATCCAGTATCATTTCCTCCCGGCCGCCATGCGCTACGACGGCAAGTCGGCGGCGAAGTCGCACGGCTTCCAGGCGCATGTCGGGCCGATGCGGTCGAAGTCGCGCGGCTCGATCACGCTGCGCTCGGCCGAGCCCGCCATGCCGCCGGTGATCCGTTTCAACTACATGTCGCACCCCGACGACTGGGCCGACTTCCGCCACTGCATCCGCCTCACCCGCGAGATCTTCGGCCAGGAGGCGTTTGCGCCCTATCGAGGCAAGGAGATCTCGCCCGGCAGCCACGTGCAGAGCGACGACGAGCTCGACGATTTCATCCGCGAGCATGTCGAGAGCGCCTACCACCCCTGCGGCTCGTGCCGGATGGGCCGCGCGGACGATGCCCATGCCGTCGTGGACCCGGAGTGCCGCGTGATCGGCGTCGAGGGCCTGCGCGTTGCCGATTCCTCCATCTTCCCGCGCGTGACCAACGGCAACCTCAACGCGCCGTCGATCATGACCGGCGAGAAGGCGTCCGACCACATACTAGGCAAGACGCCCCTGCCGCCCTCCAATCAGGAGCCTTGGATCAACCCGCGCTGGCGCGAAAGCGACCGGTAGCCCGGCTTCCGCATCGGACGCGCGCGGGCTATGAGGGTGGAAACAGCAAGGAACAGACAATGAAGACCAACAATCTCTACCTGATCATCGGCGTGCTGGTCGCCGTCGTGGTGGTGCTCGGCATCTATGTGTGGCGCGAGCAATCGAAGCCGGAAGGCGTCGAGATCAAGGTCGACCAGAACGGCCTGTCCATCCAGAAGAACTGACGCCGCAGGAGCGCCGCATGACCGCCCAGCCAAAAGCCTCGCACTACATCAACGGCCGCTTCGTCGAGGATGAGGGCGGCAAGGCGCTGCCGGTCATCTATCCCGCCACCGGCGAAACCATCGCCACGCTGCATTCGGCGACGCCAAACGTCGTGGAACTGGCGGTGGAGGCGGCGCGGGCTGCCCAGCCCGCCTGGGCGCGGCTGAAGCCGGTCGAACGCGGCCGCATCCTGCGCCGTGCATCCGACATCTTGCGCGCACGCAACGCGGAACTGGCGCGCCTGGAGACCCTCGACACCGGCAAGGCGATCCAGGAGACGCTGGTCGCCGACCCCGCCTCGGCGGCCGACGCGCTCGAATTCTTCGGCGGCGCGGTCGCTGCCTTCCACGGCGACTATGTCGACCTCGGCGGCCCCTTCGCCTACACGCGCCGCGAGCCGCTTGGCGTCTGCGTCGGCATCGGCGCGTGGAACTACCCGATCCAGGGCGCGGGCTGGAAGTCCGCACCCGCGCTCGCCATGGGCAATGCGATGATCTTCAAGCCGTCGGAGAACACCCCGCTTTCCGCCCTGGCGCTCGCCGAGATCTACACCGAGGCCGGCCTGCCAGACGGGCTGTTCAACGTGGTGCAGGGCTATGGCGATGTAGGTGCCGCGCTCGCCGGCCACCCGGTGGTGGCAAAAGTGTCGCTCACCGGCTCGGTGCCGACCGGCAAGAAGGTGCTGGCGCTCGCCGGCTCGCAGATGAAGCACGCGACGATGGAGCTCGGCGGCAAGTCGCCGCTCATCGTCTTCGAGGATGCCGACCTCGAAAACGCGATCTCCGGCGCCATGCTCGGCAATTTCTACTCGACCGGCCAGGTCTGCTCCAACGGCACCCGCGTCTTCGTCCAGAGCGCGCTGCGCGACCGCTTCGTCGACCGGCTGGTCGAGCGCACCAAGAAGATCCGGCTCGGCGACCCGCTCGACCCCGAGACGCAGATGGGCCCGCTCATCAACAAGGCGCAGCACGACAAGGTGCTGGGCTACATCGAGATCGGCAAGAAGGAAGGTGCTGCCCTCGCCACCGGCGGCGGCGCGCCGAAGCTGCAAGGCTTCGAGAACGGGTTCTATGTCGAGCCGACCGTCTTCACCGGCGTCACCGACGACATGACCATCGCCCGGGAAGAGATCTTCGGCCCGGTGATGAGCGTGCTTGCCTTCGACGAAGAAGACGAAGTGATCGCCCGCGCCAACGACAGCGAGTTCGGCCTCTCGGCCGGCGTCTTCACCCAGGACATGGCCCGCGCCCACCGCGTCGTGGCGGACCTCCAGGCGGGAACGCTGTGGATCAACCACTACAATCTCTCGCCGGTCGAAATCCCCTTCGGCGGCGCGAAGAGCTCCGGCATCGGCCGCGAGAATTCGCTGGAGGCACTGCGCCACTACAGCCAGGTCAAGTCCGTCTATGTCGAGACGGGGAAGGTCGAGAGCCCCTACTGAGCCCGTCGCCCCAGCGCCCGCATCGTCTCCAGCCATTCGGCGCGGTTTTCGGCTGAGCCCTCGACCATGCCGACGATCGACGAGCGCACCGGCGAGATGCCGACGAAATTGAGGATGTTGCGCTTCAGGCTCTTCACCGAATGCGCGCCGAAATACCAGTTGTAGACAAAGGCCGGCATGCCCATCGTCACGACGAGGCGCGCCGACTTGCCCTTCCATAAGCCCGGCGACAGCGACCTTGCCCCCTTGTCGATGGCGACGCCCGGGCGTCCCAACTGCTCGAGAAAGGCCTTGAGCAACGCCGGCACATCGCCCAGCCAGAGCGGATAGACGATTACCAGATGATCGGCCCAGGCGATCGAGGCAGCCGCATCGCTCAGTGGCTGCGGCACCGGCCCGTTTTCCCAGTCCTCCCGCCGTGTCAGCACCGGGATGTCGAGCTCGCCGATCGCAATCCGCCGCACCTCGTGCCCGCCTGCCTCCGCCCCCTCGGCATAGGCCGCCGCGAGCGCATGGACGAAACGCTCCGGCCGCGGATCCGGGTGACCGTTGATGACCAGTATCTTCTGGGGCATGGCGGCTTCTCCAACGCAGAGAAACCTAGCGGTTGCCTAGCGGCCGACCTTGAGCGAGATCAACTCGTCTGGATCAGCCTATGCGGCCGCGAGCGCCCGTTCGATGGCCTCCGGCTCGTTTTCGATGACGAGCAGAAGGATTCGTGACGGCGTATCCACAGGCGATCGACCCTGCTCCCAGTCACGCACCCGCCCGACGGTAAAGCCATAGCGAGCGGCGAACGCCTGCTGGGATAGACCGAGCTTGCGCCGGATTCTTTTCACATCCACCGTCTCCGGCACATGGACACGAAAGGCATCCGCGTCCGCCCGCCCTCCGGCAAAGGCCAGCGCCTCGCGGGCACCCTGAAGAATTCGCGATCCTGGCTTCGTCATTTTCCGTGTCTCCGCTTCATTCTTTCGACCCTCGCTGCCCGCCATGTTTTCGGCAGTTCCGAGAGGATCGCTCGAAGCTCGTTCCGCTCGGCTTTCGTCATATTTGCGCGATTGCCCTTGCCGTAGATGTCGAGCAGGAACAATGGGATATCGTCGCCTGCGAAGAAGGTGATGACCCGATAGCCGCCGCTCTTTCCGTGACCACGGCCGGCAAATCGGACCTTGCGCGCCCCACCAGCCCCGACAATCAGATCACCGGCACTCGGATTGTCGGCCAGGAACCGGACGATCTCAGCCCGTTCGTCGTCATCGACGCCCTCGTCCTTCGCGGATGCGAGGTAGGCAGGCGTTTCCACGACGGTGTGCACGACAGCAAGTATACGGAAACTCCGTAGACCTTCAAGCGCCTACCCATATCGCTTCATATAGGCCGCCAGCGCGGTGACGATGTGGTAGAGGATGCTCGCCGGCGCGTCCTTGGCGAGCGCCCTGCCCCGCTCGTCGATCAGGTCGATCCACAGTCCCGAGGGCGCCGGATCGATGTGCCAGCGGAACAGGCGACCGAGGCGTGCCTCGATCTCCGGCTTCATGTCGGGTCCGCTTGTATCGTCCAGCGCCATCGCGGCCTTGATCGCCTCCGTCTGCGGCCAGCTGCGCGAGGTGCGCTCCAGCGGGATGCCTTCGCGCGACACGGCGCCGTAGGCGAGGCCCGTCGCGCGGTTCAGCCCGTTGGCGATCGCCGAGGCGTAGAGTTTGCGGGCAAAGGCGATCAGGTCCTTCTGGCCGCTCTGCCGCGCGAACTCGACCAGCAGCGCAGCCCACTCGAAATGGTGCCCGGGTTCTGTCCACTGGCCCTTCTCGCCTGCCGCAGGCTTCCAGTCGTCGTCGAAATATTCGCCGATCGTCCAGGAGTCTGTATCGAAGAAATGGCTGCGGAACAGGTCGATAATGCGTGCGGCGCGGCGCAGGTACTGCCGGTTCCCGGTCGCCTCGTACCCAGGCGAGGAAGGCCTCCAGCAGATGCATATGCGGGTTGGTGCGGCGCAGCCCCTCGCCCAGCGAGGTCTCGAGGAAGCCGCGCATGTTGCGATCCTCCAGCCTGTCATCGAGAAAGGCGAAGGTCGCCTCGCCGAGCGCCAACGCATCCGGATTGCCGGCCCGGTGCGCATGCGCGAGCGCCAAAAGCACGCAGGCATGGTCATAGGCATCCTCGGTGGCGTCCAGCACCGAGCCGTCGACGTCAAGCGTGCGCACCCAGCCGCCGTCGGGCGTGCGACCCCTGGAGGCGATGAAATCGACGCCGTGGGCCACGAGTTTTTCGGCGGGCCCGTCCCAGCCATAGGTCTGGGCCACCGAGAAGGCGAAGATCTGCCGCGCCATCGTGCGCATGCGCTTCGGCCGCGGGATCGGGCGGCGGTCGAAGCCCATCGCCTCGTAATAGCCGCCGTAGCGTTCGTCGATCGCGGCGGTCGACCACAGCGGCAGCGCCTCCTCGAACAGCCAGTGCCGCACGCGCGGCAGCCAGGCGCCGTTGGCGATGACGCGGTCCTGCGCCGGCGTGAACTTCGTCTCCAGCCGGCCGCTCTTCTCCAGCCGCTCGACGATCTTCTTGACGCTCTGGCTCTGCGAGACCGGCGCCACGAAGGTTGCGTCCGCCGTCGCGACGATCGCTACGTCCTTCATGCCGATCACGGACAGCAGCCGCCCCTGGCTGCGCAGATAGGAGTTCTCCGTGTCGATCGCGACCACGTCGCCGACCACCACGTTGCCGTCCGTGTCGGTCGGACTGACCTCCAGCAGCGACTGCCAGGAGCCGAGGTCGTTCCAGCGGAAGCCGGCCGGCACCATAGCGATGCCGGCGGTCTTTTCCATGATCGCGTAGTCAACCGAGATCGACGGCACGGCCGCATAGATATCCTGTGGAAGATAGAGCCCCGACACCTGCCGCGCGGCCGCGCGGCAGGCCTGCGCGGCCTGCGACCAGATCTCTGGCTGCAGCTTCAGGAACGCATCCCGCATGGCGCTGGCGCGAAACAGGAACATGCCGGCATTCCAGAAGAAGGTGCCGGCGGCAAGATAAGATTCGGCCGTCGGGAGGTCCGGCTTCTCGACGAAGCGCCGCACCGCCCGCACGTCGCCCTCGCCGTCCGCCTCGATATAGCCATAGCCCGTTTCCGGATGCGTCGGTCGGACCCCGAAGACGACCAGTTGCCCCGCCTCGGCGGCCGGCACGCCCTTCTCGATCGTCTCCCAGAACTGGCGGTCGGTCGAGATCGAGTGGTCGGAGGGCACCACCAGCGCCAGGCCGTCTCCCTTCTCCAGAACCAGCACCGCCGCGACCGCGACCGCCACCGCTGTGTTGCGCCCCATCGGCTCGAACACGGCCATGCCGCCGCCGAGATCGAGGCCAGCCAGATCGTCGCGCACGCGCTCGGCATGGCGCTCCGAGGCGATCAGGCTCACCGGCGCCTCGCCCACCACACGCGCGCGCAGGCGGCGGATGGTGCGCACCAGCATCGAGCCGTCGCCGGCCAGATCGTGGAACTGCTTCGGATTGTCCTCGCGCGACAGTGGCCACAGCCGCGATCCGACACCGCCGCTCATCACGAAGCAGGAGATCGGAGCGGCCATCGTCGACCTCAGATCGTCTGGTTGTAGGCGCCGACTTCGGGGTTCTCCCGCAGCACGGCATCAACGGCAAAAAACATCTGGCGCTTGCGCTCCTCCGACACAGGGCTCTCGACCACCACCACTAGCTCGGGTTTGTTGGATGAGGCGCGCACCAGACCCCAGGTGCCATCCTCGGCGACGACGCGCACGCCGTTCACCGTCACGAGGTCGGCGATCTTCTGCCCCGCGACCGTCTCGCCTGCCCCGCGCATCGCCTGGAAGCGCCTCACGACGCGGTCCGCCACATCGTATTTCACTTCGTCGGCGCAGTGCGGCGACATCGTCGGAGAGCCGAAGGTCAGCGGCAGGTCACGGTAGAGGTCCGCCATCGACTTCCCCGGATTGCGGTCGAGCATGCGGCACACCGCGATCGCCGTCACCAGTCCGTCGTCGTAACCGCGGCCGATCGGCGGGTTGAAGAAGAAATGCCCCGACTTCTCGAAGCCGGCGATCGCGTCGAGTTCCTTCACCCGCCGCTTGATGTGCGAATGGCCGGTCTTCCAGTAATCGGTAACGGCGCGGTGCGCCTTCAGCACCGGGTCGGTCATGAACAGGCCGGTCGACTTCACGTCGACTACGAAGCGGGAGCCCGGATGCTCGCCGGAAATGTCGCGCGCGAGCATCACGCCCACCTTGTCGGCGAAAATCTCGCTGCCCTCATTGTCGACCACGCCGCAGCGGTCGCCGTCGCCGTCGAAGCCCAGCCCGACATCGGCGCCGGTGCGCAGCACTTCGTCGCGGATCGCATGCAGCATGTGCATGTCTTCCGGGTTCGGGTTGTAGCGCGGAAAGGTGTGGTCGAGCTCGACGTCGAGCGGCACGACCTCGCAGCCGATCGCCTCCAGCATCTGCGGCGCGAAGGCTCCGGCCGTGCCGTTGCCGCAGGCTGCAACCACCTTCAGCTTCCGCGAGATGCGCACGCCCTTCGTCAGGTCGGCGAGATAGGCCTCGCGGAAATTCTCCACGAACTCGTAGCCCTCTCCGCCCGCGAGATCGAAGTCGCCGGCAAGCACGATCCGCTTCAATTCGGACATCTCGTCCGGCCCGAAGGTCAGCGGCCGCGCCGAGCCCATCTTCACGCCGGTCCAGCCGTTCTCGTTGTGCGAGGCGGTCACCATGGCGACGGAGGGGCAGTCGAGTGCGAACTGCGCGAAATAGGCCATCGGCGACAGCGCCAGCCCGATGTCCTTCACCTGCGCCCCGGCGGCCATCAGCCCCGCCGTCAGCGCCAGCTTGATCGACAGCGAATAGGAACGGAAGTCGTGGCCAACGACGATGTCGGGCGCGATGCCGGCACGGCGAATCATCGTGCCAAGCCCCATGCCCAGCGCCTGCACCCCGATCAGGTTCAATTCCGGCGCCTTGTCGGAGCCCGGATGTCCGAACCACCAGCGCGCGTCGTATTCGCGAAAGCCGGTTGGTTTCACGAGCGGCGTTGTCTCGAATTCAAAGGTGTTCGGCCTTGCATCGGCCACCGGCTTGAACGTCACTCGGTCCAACTCCACATGATCGCGCAGCGGGAGCACTGGTCCCTCCTCCGCGGCCGTGACGATAGCGGGGAAATCGCAAGAAATCGTTTCGCGAATGCGCTTGCAGGTTCAGGGGGCGGACGTTATAAGCCCGCCGACTGGTTCACGGAGTGTAGCGCAGCCTGGTAGCGCACCTCGTTCGGGACGAGGGGGTCGCAG
This sequence comes from Mesorhizobium sp. J428, assembly GCF_024699925.1. NCBI lineage: Bacteria > Pseudomonadati > Pseudomonadota > Alphaproteobacteria > Hyphomicrobiales > Phyllobacteriaceae > Mesorhizobium > Mesorhizobium sp. J428. Next base: position 3,933,052 of record NZ_JAJOMX010000001.1, on the reverse strand, counting down.
GTTCAAATCCTGCCACTCCGACCAGAAATTTTCCCGATATTTCCTCAGCCTATGCGCAGCACGACCGCTCCGAGCGGCGCGATTACGGCATATCCGCCATCCGATCCGGTGGCATGGCCGGGCAGATCGAGCGTCTTGGACGGTCGCAGTGCGGCCGGAATCTTCCATCGCTTCTCTTCCCGCGCGAAATTGAACAGGCAGAGCAGCCTTTCTCCCTCCTCCTCGCGTTCGAACGCCAGCACGTCCTCGTCTTTACCGACGAACCGGATCGAGCCGCCGACCAGCGCCTTGTGCCTTCTGCGGAAGGCCAGCATCTCGCGGTAATGCGCCAGCACCGTGCCGGTGCCTCCCTGCCGGTCGACTGCCCGCTCCAGGTGGGTCGCGGGAACGGGCAGCCAGGGTTTCGCCGTCGAGAAGCCGCCATTGCGCAGGTCGCCGCTCCACGGCATCGGCGCATGCGGCAGCCGTCGCGGCCCTTGAAGCCTGGCCAGAAGCGGATGCCGTAGGGGTCGCGCAGATCCTCGAAGGCGATGTCGGCCTCCTCCAGCCCCAGTTCCTCGCCCTGGTAGAGGCAGATCGAGCCGCGCAGGCAGGCGAGCAGCGTCAGCGCGAACTTCGCCACCCGGTCCGTGTCGTCGCCCGGCTTGCTGAAGCGCGAGGCGTGGCGGCGCACATCGTGGTTGGAAAAGGCCCAGCAGACCCACCCTTCCTTCACCGTCGCCTCGAAGTCGCCGACGCAGCGGCGGATGTGCGCCGGGTCGAAATCGTCGGCCAACAGGTCGAACGTGTAGCACATGTTGAGCTTGTCGCCGCCCTCGGTATAGGCCGAGACCGTCCTCAGCGACCGTTCGCCGTCGCCCACCTCGCCGACAGCCGCCCGGCCCTCATATTCGTTCAGCACACGCCGGAATTCCGTCAGGAACGCCACATTCTCCGGCTGCGTCTTGTCGTAGAGATGGTCCTGGTAGCCGTAGGGGTTGGTCTCCGGCACGTCGCCCGTGCGGGCGCGGTTGGAGGGCGGATTGTCGCGCAGCTTCCGGTCGTGGAAATAGTGGTTCACCGCGTCGAGGCGGAAGCCGTCGACGCCCCTGTCGAGCCAGAAGCGGGCCGTGTCCAGCACGGCCTTCCGGACCTCCGGATGATGGAAGTTGAGGTCGGGCTGCGAGGCGAGGAACGTGTGCATGTAGTACTGCCGCCGCACTGTGTCCCATTCCCAGGCCGGTCCGCCGAAGATCGACAACCAGTTGTTGGGCGCCGTCCCGTCCGGCTTGGCGTCCGCCCACACGCACCAGTCGGCCTTGTCGCTGTCGCGCGACGAGCGGCTCTGGCGGAACCAGGCGTGCTGGTCCGACGTGTGCGAGAGCACGAGGTCGATGATGACCTTGATACCGCGCCGGTGCGCCTCCTCCACGAAGCGGTCGAAGTCCTGCAGCGTGCCGAACAGCGGGTCGACGTCGCAATAGTCCGACACGTCGTAACCCATGTCGGCCATCGGCGAGCGGAAGAAGGGCGACAGCCAGATCGCGTCGACGCCCAGCGAGGCGATGTGATCCAGCCGCTCGGTCGCGCCGGCGAGATCGCCGACCCCGTCGCCGTTCGAGTCCTGGAAGGAACGCGGATAGATCTGGTAGAGCACCCCGCCGCGCCACCAGTCCGTATTCGCCTCGGGCCGCTTCTCAGCCATCGATCGCCTCTTCGACAAGAATTGCCACGGATCGTCCCTCGAGCCGGATCGCGCCGGCCCCTTCCGCCCTCGTCACCGGAGCCGGCGTGACCTCGCGCCAGGCGTGCCCGTCGCGCACCTTCGGCACGAAGGCGACGGCGCGCCGGTCGGCGTTGAACAGCGCCGCCGCGCGTGGATGCCCGGGCTGCGCGACCACCAGCGCGAGGTGGCGGTTGTCGGCATCGTTCCAGCGCGCCTCGGTCATCGGCGTCCAGTCGGTCCACAGCCATTCGGCGGACGCGGGGCCCTCGTCTCCGCCTGCCGGGGCGAAAAACGCCTGCGCATCGAGCCCCAGCCTGCTGCGCAGCGACGACAGCGCTGCGACGAGCCGTTCGAGTTCGAGGTCCCGGCCCGCCCAGTCCAGCCAGGTGATCGCATTGTCCTGCGCATAGGCGTTATTGTTGCCGCGTTGCGTGCGGCCGAACTCGTCGCCGGCGGCGAGCAGGATCGTGCCGCGCGACAGGAACAGCGTCGTCAGCATCGCCTCCGCGTCGCTCCGACGCCGTATCAGAACGGCCGGGTCGTCGCTCGGCCCTTCCACCCCGTGGTTCCACGAGAAGTTCTCGTCGTGGCCGTCACGATTGTCCTCGCCGTTGGCCTCGTTGTGCTTGTGCGCGTAGGCGGTGAGATCGGCGAGCGTCATGCCGTCATGCGCCGCGACGAAGTTGACGCTGCGCGTCGTTGCGTTCCCCTCGCGTCCGAAGACGTCCGACGAGCCGGCCAGCCGCGTCGCCAGGCTTCCCACCGTTCCCCGGTCGCCGCGCCAGTAGCGGCGCACGTCGTCGCGGTAACGGTCGTTCCATTCCAGCCAGCGGCCGGAAAAATTGCCGAGCTGGTAGCCGCCCGGCCCGATGTCCCATGGCTCGGCGATCAGCACGCGGTCGGCCAGCACCGGGTCGGTCGCGATCGCGCGCAGCGTTGCCGCGCGGGCGTCGAAGCCCTCGGCAGTCCGGCCGAGGACCGGCGCGAGGTCGAAGCGGAAGCCGTCGGCGCCCGCCTGCTCGACGAAATGGCGCAGCGAGGCGAGGATCAGGTCCCTCACCCGCGGATGGTCGCAGGCGAGCGTATGGCCGCAGCCGGTGTCGTTGACCAGCGACCCGTCCAGCGCATGGCGGTAATAGGCCTGCGCGTCGAGCCCGCGTAGCGACAGCGTCGGGCCGAAGATGTCGCTCTCGCCGGTATGGTTGAAGACGACGTCGAGGATCACGCCGATGCCCGCCGCTCGCAGCGCCGCGACCGTGTCGCGCAGCTCCGCGATTCCGCCCGGCGCCAGGCGCGGGTCGAGCGCCATGAACGACACCGGATTGTAGCCCCAGGCATTGCGCAGCCCGAGCGGACCCAGGTGGCGTTCGTCGATCCACGCCGTCACCGGCATGAGTTCCACCGCGGAGACGCCGAGTTTCGTCAGGTGATCGATCACTGCCGGATGCGCGAGCGCCGCGATCGTGCCACGCTGCTCTTCCGGCACATCCGGATGCAGCTTGGTAAAGGAGCGGACGTTGAGTTCGTAGACCAGCCCACCCGGTCCGAAAAACGGCTGCTGGAGCGCCAGCTCCGGCAAGTGCGTCACCACCGCCTTCGGCATTAGTGCAGCGCTGTCGACGCCGTCCGCACGCCGCGCCGCCAGCCGCGCATCGTACGTGTAGGGGCGATCGATCGCCACTGCGTACGGGTCCATCAGCAGCTTGCCGGGATCGAACCACAACCCGTTTTGCGGATCGTAGGGGCCGTCGGCGCGGAAGCCGTAGCGCCAGCCGGCACCAACGCCCGGCACGATCGCGGCGAACACGCCGTCGTCTCGCCGCGACAGCTCGATCCGGTCCGTCTCGCGCGATCCCCTCTCCTCGAACAGCGAGACCCACATCCGTTCGGCCCGGCCCGACCAGACCACGAACTCGGTCGCCGATCCGTCAGGTCTTGCTCCGAGTGCTGGCGACATGCGGGTCCCGAGGTCGATTCGCGATCGCCGGGAAGGTCCGGCGACGCAGAATAACAATCTTGCTGCATTGCGAAACAAGCTTTTGCCCGTTCGCCGAACGAGCAGCCACTTGGGGTATGGATCAGGAGTGAGCTGCCCGCATTAGAGAGCCAGTAGGCATTCACCGCCTGGGTCCAAAATTTCTGATCCTTTGTCTTGACAACATACCAACCAGTTGGTTTATTAGCAACTAACCAGTTGGTATGTTCCATGACCGAAGCGATCCATCCCTCCCGCCAGAAATTCATCGATGCCGCGATCGCACTCATCCGCGAGCAGGGCTATGCCGGCACGTCGGTCGACGACATCTGCGCCCGCGCCGGCATGAAGAAGGGCAGCTTCTTCCATCACTTCAAGAGCAAGGAAGAGCTGCTCCTGGCTGCGATCGCCCACTGGAACGCCTTCACCGGCGAAGTTTTCCGCACCGCGCCCTACCGCCAGCTTTCCGATCCGCTCGACCGCCTGCTCGGCTATGTCGACCTCCGCATCGCTCTGCTCGACATGCCGATCACCGACTTCTCCTGCCTGCTCGGCACGCTCGTGCAAGAGGTGCATGCGAGCCATCCGGCGCTGCTCGCCGCCGCCGAGGGTGGCATGAGCGGCCACATCGACGAGATCGTCGCCGACATCGTCGCGGCCAAGGCGCTCTACGCGCCCGCCGCCGACTGGACGCCCGAAAGCCTCGGCTACTTCATCCAGGCGGCCCTCCAGGGCTCGTTCATCCAGGCCAAGGCCAGGCAGGGCGCCGACGTCGCGCGCGCCAACCTCGCGCACCTTCGGCGCTACCTCGAAACCCTCTTTCCCGCGGCAACTGACAAGGAGTAAAGTCATGCCCAGCACCATCCGCCTGCATCGCGTCCTCAAGGCCCCGCCGGAAAAGGTCTACAAGGCCTTCGTCGACGCCGACGCCCTGTGCCGCTGGCTGCCGCCCTACGGCTTCCTCGGCAAGATCGACCGCTTCGAGGCGAAGGTCGGCGGCGGCTACCACATGTCGTTCCGCAACTTCACCACCGGCCAGGCGCATTCCTTCAGCGTGGAATACAAGGAGCTCGTGCCCGGCAAGAGGATCGTTCACACCGACCGCTTCGACGGCGATTTCATGCCCGGCGAGATGGTCGTCACCATCGAACTCACCGAGGTCTTCTGCGGCACCGACATCAGGATCGAGCAGGCCGGCGTGCCCGATATGATCCCCGAAGCCGCCTGCTATCTCGGCTGGCAGGAATCCCTCCTCCAGCTCGCCCAGGTGGTCGAGCCGGATATCAAGGACGAGTGAAGCGGCGCCTGACGCAGCCTGCGACCCGTCTCCTCACATCAAAGCGGAGACGGGATCGCGCCGGCCAGGAATCCGGCTCAGCCCGAAACCGGAGAGACGCAGATGACGATAACCATCACGGCATTCGAACGGTCGCCGGATGGCGGCAAGGGACTTGCCCGGGACACGCGTGTTCGCTGGGCGCTCGAGGAAGCAGGCTTGCCGTATCAGGTGCGCCTTGTGTCCTTCGCCGACATGAAGCGGCCCGATCATCTGGCCGTCCATCCCTTCGGTCAGATTCCAACCTACGAAGAGGGTTCCCTCTCGCTCTTCGAAACGGGAGCTATCGTCCTTCATATTGCCGAGCGGCACCCAGGCCTGCTGCCCGAGGATCGCGAATCCCGTGCTCGCGCGATCACCTGGATGTTCGCCGCGCTCAACACCGTCGAGCCGCCGATCCTCGAACTGGCCAATGCAACGATCCATGAAAGGGACATGCCGTGGAGCGCGGAGCGCCTTCCACTGGTGAAGGACCGTGTCCGCGCCCCGCTGAACCAGCTCTCGGCCCGGCTGGGCGATGCCGAATGGCTTGACGGGACATTCAGCGCTGGAGACCTATTGATGGTGTCCGTTCTCCTGCGCTTGCGACCCTCCGGCATTCTCGACGAATTCCGGAACCTCGCGGCGTATGTGGCGCGCGGTGAAGCCCGGCCCGCCTACCGCCGGGCCTTCGCCGCGCAGCTCGCGGTCAACGCACCGCCTGTCGGCTGAACCGCCGGCATACTTCGCCGAGGGAATGGAGTTATCATCCGAAGAGCGCCGGCACGCGATCCGGCGCGCTCACGTAATCACAGTCGGCACATCCATGCCGGTCGCCGCTTTGATCCCCGCGATCTCCTCGGCCGCCGCGATCAGGTCGGCCAGCGCTTCCTGCGTCTCGATGCCGTGCTTGGCCGCATCGGGCTCGTAGCGCTCGATGTAGACGCGCAGGGTCGCGCCCGACGTGCCCGTGCCGGAGAGGCGGAACACCACGCGCGAGCCGCCCTGGAAGAGCACGCGGATGCCCTGGTTGCTCGAGGTCGAATGATCCACCGGATCAAGGTAGGAGAAGTCGTCCACGGTCTCCACCGTCAGCCCGCGCACGCTCCTACCCGGCAAGGATGCCAGCTGCGCCCGCAAGCCGGAGATCAGAGCGTTGGCCCTCTCCGTCTCCACGCCCTCGTAGTCGTGGCGGGAATAGTAGTTGCGGCCGAACTCCGCCCAATGCTTCTCGACGATCGCCTTCACCGGCTCCTTCCGCGCCGCGAGGATGTTGAGCCAGAGCAGCACCGCCCACAGCCCGTCCTTTTCGCGCACATGGTCCGAGCCGGTGCCGGCGCTCTCCTCGCCGCAGATCGTCGCCATGCCGGCGTCGAGCAGGTTGCCGAAGAACTTCCAGCCCGTCGGCGTCTCGTACATACCGATGCCGAGCTTCTGCGCCACCCGGTCCGCCGCGCCCGATGTCGGCATCGAGCGGGCAATGCCCTTCAGCCCGCCGGCATAACCCGGCGCATGGCGCGCATTGGCCGCCAGCAACGCCAGCGAGTCCGACGGCGTGACGAAGATGCCGCGGCCGATGATCAGGTTGCGGTCGCCGTCGCCGTCCGAAGCCGCACCGAAGTCGGGCGCCTTGGCCGACATCATCAGGTCGTAGAGATCCTTGGCGTGCACCAGATTCGGGTCCGGATGGTGCCCGCCGAAATCCGGCAGCGGCACGAAGTTGCGCACCGTCCCCTTCGCAGCGCCCAGCCGCTTCTCAAGGATCTCGACCGCATAGGGTCCGGTGACCGCGTGCATCGCATCGAAGGCCATGGTGAAGCCGCCGGCGAACATCGCCCTGATCGCCGCGAAGTCGAACAGGCTCTCCATCAGTTCGGCATAGTCGGCCACGGGATCGATCACCTCGATCGTCATGCCGCCGGCCTCGAACGTGCCGACCGTGTCGATATCGACGTCGGCGAACTCCGCGATCTTGTAGCTGTCGATCACCTTGGTGCGCGCATAGATCCTGTCGGTCAGCTTCTCCGGCGCCGGGCCGCCGTTCGAGGCGTTGTATTTGATGCCGAAATCCTCATGCGGCCCGCCCGGATTGTGGCTCGCCGACAGAACCAGCCCGCCGAACGCCTTGTATTTGCGGATGATGTTGGAGGCGGCCGGGGTCGACAGGATACCGCCCTGCCCCACCATCACCTTGCCGAATCCATTGGCGGCCGCCATGCGCAGCGCAATCTGGATCACCTCGCGGTTGAAGTAGCGGCCGTCGCCGCCGATCACCAGCATCTGGCCCTGAAATCCCTCCAGGCTGTCGAACACCGACTGGATGAAGTTCTGGACATAGTTCTCCTGCTGGAACACCGGCACCTTCTTGCGCAGTCCGGACGTGCCAGGCTTCTGGTCGTCATAGGGTTTGGTGGCAACAGTGCGGATCATGCGTTCATCCTGCGGCAACGAGGGAGCGATAGAGGTCGGCATAGCGCGCCGCGCTATGCGTCCAGGAGACGTCGGACTTCATGCCCTGCTTCTGCATGTTTGCCCATGCCTTGCGGTCGCGATGAAGCGCCAGCGTGCGGCGCACCGCGACCCGGAGCGCGTCCCCGTCCACCGGCGAGAACTGCACCCCCGTCGCGACGCCGGCCGAAAGGGCCGCCTCGTTGGCGTCGATGATCGTGTCGGCAAGCCCCCCTGTGCGGGCTACCACAGGGATGCAGCCGTAGCGCAATGCATAGAGCTGGGTCAGTCCGCACGGCTCGAAGCGCGACGGCACCAGGATCGCGTCGCAGCCGCCCTGCATCAGGTGCGACAGCGGCTCGCTGTAGCCGATCACGACGCCGATCCGGCCGGGATGGCGCGCGGCCGCCGCCAGCAGCGAACCTTCGAGGCTGTTGTCGCCGGAGCCCAGCACCGCCAGCCGCGCGCCCATGCCCACCAGGTCGTCGACCGCGGAGGCGAGCACGTCCATGCCCTTCTGCCAGGTCAGCCGGCTGATCACGCAGAAGATCGGCTCCTCGTCGCGCGCAAGGCCGAAGCGTTCCTCGACCGCACGGCGGTTCTTTGCGCGTGCGCCGAGCGATCTCGCCGAATAGGTCGCCGCCAGATGCGGGTCGGTCTCGGGGTTCCACACCTCCGTGTCGATGCCGTTGACGATGCCGTGCAGAACGTGGTCGCGCACGCGCACCAGCCCGTCCAGCCCCATGCCGAACTCCGGCGTGCGGATCTCCAGCGCATAGGTGGGGCTCACCGTGGTGATCGCATCGGCAAGCTGCAGCCCCGCCTTCAGGAAGCCGACGCCGCCGTAATATTCGACCCCGTCGAGCGAAAGCGCCGCCCCCGGCAGGCCGAGCCCGCCGAAGATCGAGACGGGAAACTGGCCCTGGAAGGCGAGGTTGTGCACCGTCATCACGGTCGGCACCGGTCGCTTGCCGGTGAAGCGGATATAGGCCGGCGCCATCGCCGCCTGCCAGTCATGCGCATGCACCAGGTCCGGCAGGTAGTCTTTCACCGCGCCGGCCGCGATTTCGGCCGCCGCCCTGCCGAGCGCGGCGAAGCGGCGCCAGTTGTCGTCCCAGTCGTTGCCATGTGGGTCGCCATAGGCCCCGCCCTTGCGGTCGTAGAGGTGCGGCGCGTCGAGGATGAGAAGATCGAGCCCGGCCGCGGCTCCGACGAACACCGTCGCCTTGCCGCCGAACAGGTCGGGAAAGGTCGCGACCGCCTTGCGTTTCTTCAACTGCTCCGCCACGCCCGGATAGGCCGGCAGCAGGGTCCGCATCGACACGCCATGCGCCTTCAGCGCCGCTGGCAATGCTCCCGCGACATCGGCGAGGCCGCCCGTCTTGACCAGCGGATAGACCTCCGAAGCGACCGACAGAACCTGCATCTACATCCTCAATTGGCCAGCCGATCGATCATCGGCTGCGTGATCAGGCATACGCCGCCTTCCGAGCGCCTGAAACGCTGCGCGTCAAGCTCCGGGTCGAAGCCGACCGAAAGACCCTCCGGAATTTTCACGCCGCGGTCGATCACGACCTTCCTCAGCGTTGCATTGCGGCTGATGATGCAGTCCGGCAGCACCACCGCCTCCTCCAGCGACGAGAACGAGTTCACCCGGACGCCGGTGAAGAGCAGGCTCTTGCGCAGCGCCGCCCCCGAGATGATGCAGTCGCCCGCCACCAGCGACGACACCGCGGTGCCGCGCCGCCCGTCCTGGTCGTGCACGAACTTCGCCGGCGGCTTGATCTCGGCATAGGTCCATACCGGCCAGTCGCGGTCGTAGATGTCGAGATCGGGCGTCACATGCGTGAGGTCGATGTTCGCCTCCCAATAGGCGTCGATCGTGCCGACATCGCGCCAGTACGGCGCGTCCTCATAGTTGGAGCGCACGCAGGACTTGGCGAAACGGTGCGCCACCGCCTTCCCGTTCGCGACGATCCACGGAATGATGTCCTTGCCGAAGTCGCGGCTCGAATTCGGGTCGGCCGAGTCGCGCCGCAGCTGGTCCATCAGGAACTTGGTCTTGAAGACGTAGATGCCCATCGAGGCCAGTGCGAAATCCGGATTGCCTGGAATTCCAGGAGGATCGGCCGGCTTTTCCACGAAGGCGATGATCTTGTCCTTCTCGTCGACATGCATGACGCCGAAGCCCGTCGCCTCCATGCGCGGCACCTCCAGGCAACCCACGGTCACGTCGGCGTTCATGTCGACGTGCTGGCGCAGCATCAGCTCGTAGTCCATCTTGTAGATGTGGTCGCCGGCCAGGATCACCATGAACTCAGGCCCGTAGGCCTCGATGATGTCGATGTTCTGGAACACCGCGTCGGCCGTGCCTTCGTACCACTGCGTCTCCGACACGCGCTGGCTGGCGGGCAGGATGTCGAAGCTCTCGTTGCGCTCCGGGCGGAAGAAGTTCCATCCCCGCTGCAGGTGGCGGATCAGCGAATGCGCCTTGTGCTGCCGTCGCCACGCCAATGCGGCGGATGCCGGAATTGAGCGCGTTGGACAGCGCGAAGTCGATGATGCGCGTCTTGCCGCCGAAGTAAACGGCGGGCTTGGCGCGATAGTCCGTCAGTTCCTTCAGCCGGCTGCCGCGCCCGCCGGCCAGCACATAGGCCATGGCATCGCGGGCCAGCGGCTGTGGGCGTTTGTTCACCATTCACTCCTCCCCTTGTCCGTCATTGCGGAACGAACTCGAACATGAGCGTGGCCAGCGGCGGCAAGGTCACCTCCGCCCCCGCTCCTCCCCCGCCTTCAAGGGCGATCACCCGCCCGAAGTTCCCCGCGCCCGTGCCGCCGTAGAAACCAGCGTCGGTATTCACGATCTCGCGCCATTCGCCTGCCCGCGGTAGCGGGATGCGATAGTTCTCGCGCCGCACCGGCGTGAAGTTGGACACGACCGCGACCGGGTTCGCGCCGGGCGCCGAGCGCAGCCAGGCGAAGACCGAGTTCTGCCGGTCGTCGACCACCAGCCAGGCAAAGCCCTCCGGCTCGCAGTCGCGCGCGTGTAGCGCGGGCTTGGAGCGGTAGATGTGGTTCAGGTCGCGCACGAGCTGGCGCACGCCCTCGTGCGGGCCGTATTGCAGCAGCTGCCAGTCGAGCGCCTTCGCCTCGCTCCATTCGGCGCGCTGCGCGAATTCCTGCCCCATGAACAGGAGCTTCTTGCCCGGATAGCCCCACATGAAGCCGTAATAGGCGCGCAATGTCGCGAACTTCTGCCAGTCGTCGCCCGCCATCTTGCTGAGCAGCGTCCCCTTGCCGTGCACCACCTCGTCATGGCTGAGCGGCAGGACGAAATTCTCCGAGAAGGCGTAGAGCAGGCCGAAGGTGATCTCGTCGTGGTGATGCTTGCGGTGCACAGGCTCGCGCGACAGATACGCAAGCGTGTCGTGCATGAAGCCCATGTTCCACTTGAAGCCGAAACCGAGCCCGCCCTCGTGCACCGGCTGCGACACCTTCGGCCAGGAGGTCGATTCCTCCGCAATGGTCATCACGCCGGGATGATGGCCGTAAACCGCCTTGTTCATGTCCTGCAGGAAGCGCACCGCCTCCAGGTTCTCGCGGCCGCCGAACTCGTTCGGCACCCATTCGCCTTCCTTGCGGGAGTAGTCGAGGTAGAGCATCGAGGCGACCGCATCGACCCGCAGCCCGTCGAGATGGTATTTCTCCGCCCAGAACAGCGCATTGTTGACGAGGTAGGATTTCACCTCGCGGCGGCCGAAATTGTAGATCGCCGTGTTCCAGTCGGGATGGAAGCCCTTGCGCGGGTCCGCGTGCTCGTAGAGCGCGGTGCCGTCGAAGCGCGACAGGCCGTGCGCGTCGGTCGGAAAATGCGCCGGCACCCAGTCGAGGATGATGCCGATCCCAGCCCTGTGGGCGCCGTCGACGAAGCGGGCGAAGCCTTCCGGCTCGCCGAAGCGCGCGGTGGGGGCGTAGAGCCCCGTCGTCTGGTAGCCCCATGACGGATCGTAGGGATGTTCGGTGATCGGCAGGAATTCGATATGGGTGAAGCCCATGTCGGCGACATAGGGGATCAGCCGGTCGGCGAGTTCGTCCCACGACAGGAAGGTGCCGTCGTCGCGACGCTGCCAGGAGCCGGCATGCACCTCGTAGGTCGTGATCGGCTGGCGGCGGATGTCGACGCTGCGCCAGAAGTCGCGATGCGCCTGGTCGCCCCATTCATGCGCCAGCGGCTTCTCGGTCACCGAGGCCGTTGCCGGCCTCAGCTCCGAGCGGAAGGCGAAGGGATCGGCCTTCAGCGGCACCGCCTTGCCGTTTCCAGCAATGATCTCGAACTTATAGGGCCGGCCCGCGCCAATGTCGGGCACGAACACTTCCCAGATGCCGACATCCTTGCGGTGGCGCATCGCATGGCGGCGTCCGTCCCAGTCGTTGAAGTCGCCGACGACTGAGACGCGCTTCGCGTTCGGCGCCCAGACCGCGAAATTGATGCCGTTCGCCCCCTCGTGCTCGATCAGATGCGCGCCCAGTCTGTCGAAGAGCCTGAGATGCGAGCCTTCCGCGATGTAGTAATCGTCCATCGGCCCCAGCACCGGGCCGAAGGAATAAGGATCGGTGATCCACCACTCGCCGCCCGCATTGGCCGCCCGGTATTTCAGCGGCTGGCGGGCCTTGAGGCTCACCTCGCCCTCGAAGAAGCCTGCGCCATGGCGCATCTGCAAAACGCCGCACGCCAAGCCGTCCAGCGTGAACGCCTCGACGCTGCCTGCGTGGGGGATGAAGCAGCGCGCGACATATCCCTTGCCCGCCGGGTGGACGCCCAGGATCGCGAACGGATCGCCATGCGTTCCGGCGACGACGGCATCGACGTCGCCGGCGGACGCGCGTCCGTCCGCGGCCTTCGCCGCGGCCTTGGGGGTCGTCCTCCTCATGCCCTCGTCTTCCCCCCTTGCTCGGTATGCAGCTCCCGGATCGTCTCCTCCGATCAGACGGGCACGTTCCAGATTTCGCGGGCGTATTGCCTGATGGTGCGGTCGGACGAGAAGAACGCCATCCGCGCGGTGTTGCGGATCGCCTTGGACAGCCATTGCGGGCTGTTCCTCCAGAGGTGGTCGACCTCGCGCTGCGCCCTGCAGAAGGCGTCGAAATCCGCCGCGACCATGAACCAGTCGTGGCTGTAGAGGCCATCGATCAGGTCGCGATAGCGGTTCGGATCGTCCGGTGAGAACACGCCGGACGAGATAGCCGACAGCGCCTGCGACAGTTCGGGAGAGCCCTCGATGATCGCGCGCGGATCGTAGCCGCCCTTGCGGCGCTCGGCGACCTCCTCAGCCGTCAGGCCGAAGATGACGATGTTGTCGTCGCCGACGCATTCCTTGATCTCGACATTGGCGCCGTCGAGCGTGCCGATTGTGATCGCGCCGTTGAGCGCGAACTTCATGTTGCCGGTGCCGGACGCCTCCAGCCCCGCGGTCGAGATCTGCTCGGAGAGATCCGCCGACGGCACCATTACCTCGGCCATCGAGACGTTGTAATTCGGCATGAACACGACCTTCAGCAGGCCACGCACCGAAGGATCGCCATTGATCGCCCGCGAGACGTCGTTGGCGAGCTTTATGATCAGCTTGGCATTGTGGTAGCTCGGCGCCGCCTTGCCACCGAACAGTTTGACGCGCGGCACCCAGTCCTTGTCCGGATTGCTGCGGATCTGGTCGTAGAGCGCCACCGCCTCCAGGATGTTCAGCAGCTGGCGCTTGTATTCGTGGATGCGCTTGATCTGGATGTCGAACAGGGCCGACGGATCGATCCACGCGCCGGTCCGCTCATGCGCGAGTGTCGCCATGCGCTCCTTGTTCGCCCGCTTCACGGCGGCGAACTTCTCGCGAAAGACCGCATCGTCGGCGAACTTGTCCAGCTCGGCGATCTTCTCGATGTCGTCGAGGAAGCCGTCGCCGATCGCCTCGCGCACCAGCGAGGTGAGGCCGGGATTGGCCTGCATCATCCAGCGGCGCGGCGTGATGCCATTGGTCTTGTTGTTGATCCGGTCCGGATACAGCATGTGCAGGTCGTGGAACACGGTCTGCTTCATCAGGTCGGTGTGCAGCGCCGACACGCCGTTGATCGAGTGCGAGGCCGCAAAGGCCAGGTTGCCCATCCGCACGCGCCGCTCGCCGTCCTCGCCGATCAGCGAGATCGAGCGGATGTGCGCGTCGGTGAAGCCTTCCTTGGCGCGGGCCTCGTGCAGCACCTGCGCGTTGATCGCATAGACGATCTGCATGTGGCGCGGCAGGATGCGCTCGAACACCGTCACCGGCCAGCTTTCCAGCGCCTCGGGCAGAAGCGTGTGGTTGGTGTAGGCGAAGGTGCGCTTGGAAATGTCCCAGGCGGTGTCGAAGTCGTGGCCGTGCACGTCCATCAACAGCCGCATCAGCTCGGCCACCGCGATCGCCGGATGCGTGTCGTTCATGTGGATCGCGGCTTTGTCGGGCAGCGACAGAAGCTCGCCGTACTGGCCGAGATGCCGGTGTATGATGTCCTGCAGCGACGCGGCGGAGAAGAAATACTCCTGCCTCAGCCGCAGTTCCTGGCCTTCGATATGCGAATCCGCCGGATAGAGCACGCGGGTCAGCGCCTCGGCCATGTTGCTCTCGCGCAGCGCGCCGATATGGTCTCCGGCATTGAAGGCGGCGAGCATGATCGGGTCGACCGGCAGCGCCGACCAGAGGCGCAGAGTATTCACCCGCGCCCCGCGCCAGCCGACGACGGGCGTGTCGTAGGCCACCGCGATCACGCTGTGGTTCGGTTTCCAGACATGCCGTTCCAGCCGCCCCTTCGCGTCGGTCACCGACTGGACAGTCCCGCCGAAGCCGATCTCGATCGAGCGCTCGCGGCGCTCGAACTCCCACGGATTGCCGTGGTCGAGCCAGGTTTCGGGCAGCTCCACCTGCCAGCCGTCGGAGAATTCCTGCCGGAACAGCCCGTGCACGTAGCGGATGCCGTAGCCGTGCGCGGGAACGTTGACGGTCGCCATGCTCTCCATAAAGCAGGCTGCGAGCCGTCCGAGGCCGCCATTGCCGAGCGCTGCGTCCGGTTCGAGCGCCGCGATCGTCTCGATGTCGACGCCGAGCGTCGCCAGCGCCTTGCGCATGTCCTCAAGCATGCCGATGTTGGAGAAGGCGTCGCGCATCAGCCGGCCGATCAGGAACTCCATCGACAGGTAGTAGACCCGCTTGGCCTTGGTGTCGTAGGCGGCCTTGGTGGATTCGATCCAGCGCTCGATAACGCGGTCGCGCACCACCTGGATCGAGGCCGTCAGCCAGTCGTGCCGGGTCGCCACCGACGCGTTCTTGCCGAGGCGATAGGTCAGGCAGTTGAGGACCTCCTCGGCGAGTTCCGCCGGATCGCTGCTCTTCAGGGAAGGTCTGGGAAGGTCTGTCGTCATCGCCTGGTTCATGGTCGCCCTCATGTCGGAAACGGCGGACCCCTCGGCCGCCAGCCGCTCCAGGTTTCCTTCACTCCTCCCGAACCTCATGCTAGCGGCGAAAATCCGGAACTCAAACGGTATTCTTCGGCGCGCAAGGTTCCGCGCCGAAGCTCGTCAGGCCGCCAGCGCATCCTCCGGCGGCTTCTTCGCCCCTGTCATCAGCGCCACCGCGTCCGACATCGAAATCTGCTTCGGATCAACGACGCAGAGCCTGCGCCCCAGCCGGTGGATGTGGATGCGGTCGGCCACCTCGAAGACATGCGGCATGTTGTGCGAGATCAGCACGATCGGCACGCCGCGCCGGCGCACGTCGAGGATCAGTTCCAGCACGCGGCGCGATTCCTTCACGCCGAGTGCCGCCGTCGGCTCATCCATGATGATGACCTTCGAGCCGAAGGCCGCCGCGCGCGCCACCGAAACGCCCTGGCGCTGGCCGCCCGACAGTGTCTCCACTGCCTGGCCGATGTTCTGGATCGTCATCAGGCCGAGCTCTGACAGCTTTTCCCGCGCCCGCTTCTCCATCGCCGGACGGTCGAGCATGCGCAGCCATTGCCCCATGAAGCCCGGCTTCCTGATCTCGCGGCCGAGGAACATATTGTCGGCGATCGAAAGCGCCGGCGAAAGCGCCAGGTTCTGGTAGACGGTCTCAATGCCGGCGGCGCGCGCCTCCATCGGTGACTTGAACGCCACCTTCTGCCCGTCCAGCTCGATCTCGCCCTCGTCGGGCGTGACCGCGCCGGAGATCGCCTTGATGAGCGAGGATTTTCCCGCCCCGTTGTCGCCGATCACGGCGAGGATCTCGCCGTGATTGAGATCGAAATCGGCCCGGTCGAGGGCGGTGACGCGGCCGTAGCGCTTCACGAGGCCGCGCGCTGTGAGGATGGGTTTCGCGGACATCAGCCTGCAACCTTTCTGATCCACTGGTCGATCGCGACCGCCGCGATGATCAGCACGCCGATGAGGAGATAGGTCCACTGCGGGTCGGTGCCCCACAATCTTAGACCGAGCGAGAACACGCCGACGATCAGCGCGCCGAACAGCATGCCGAGGATCGAACCGCGCCCGCCGAACAGCGAGATGCCGCCGATCACCACCGCCGTGATGGATTCGATGTTGGCGAACTGGCCCGCCGTCGGCGACACCGAACCTAGCCGCCCGATCAGCGCCCAGCCGGCCAACGCGCAGATCAGCCCCGAGATCACGTAGACCGACACGAGCATCGGCTTGACGCGCACGCCGGCCAGTTCCGCCGAGTCCGGATCGTCGCCGATGGCATAGAGATGCCGGCCGTACGCGGTATGGTTGAGGATGTACCCAGAGCAGCAGCACCAGCAGCACCATCGTCACCACGCCGAGCGTGAAGACGGCGTTGCCGACCCGGAAGCTCGCCCCGAAGAGCTGCAGCAGCGGCGCCTGCGTCTCGATGTCCTGGCTGCGGATCGTCTCGTTGGCTGAATAGAGGAAGTTGGCGGCCAGCACGATCTGCCAGGTGCCCAGCGTCACGATGAAGGGCGGCAGCTTCCAGTAGGCCACCAGCACGCCGTTGATCCAGCCGCACAGCGCGCCGACCGCGAAGCCGCACAGCACCGCGATCGACGGCGGCAGGCCGTAGCGGAACGCAAACTGGCCCATCACGACCGACGACAGCACCATGATCGCGCCGACCGACAGGTCGATGCCGGCAGTCAGGATCACCAGCGTCTGCGCCGCGCCGACGATGCCGACGATCGCCACCTGCTGGAGGATCAGCGTCATGGTGAAGGCGGAAAAGAACTTCGACCCGAGGATCACGCCGAAGATCAGCAGCGACAGCACCAGCACGATCAGCGGCACCGCCGCCGGATTGCCGTGCAGGAAGTGCTGCGCCTTCTGCAATGGGCCTCTCTCATGTCCGTCGAACGACGCGACGGCTTTGGAGCTGTCGACCAGCACCTTCTCGAATTCCTGCGATGGCTGTGAAGCCGGTACCGTATCGGCCATCTTGGCCTCCTCCCTGAAGCCGCCCCTAAGCCGGGCGATCGGCTTCCTGCGGACGGCCACGCCGCCCGAAGGAGCTTTTCAGTATGGTCCGCCCGGCGAAGGCGGGAATCAAGAGCAATGAAGGATCCGCCAGCTCCACCGTCTCCGGTCCGGGTCCCGCCGCCCCTTGTCCCCTCGGGGGTCCGAAGGACGGGCGAGACCGTTGGCTCGCCCCGGCTCAGGTGGCCGCAAAGCGGCCGGATGAGGGGGCTGCACGCTCCACCGTCGCCCGGCCCGGGTCCCGCTGCCTGCGGCAGCTCCCGGGCGTTCGAACCCTTTCGCCGTGCCACCGGCACGGCGAATTCGCTGCGCGAACCGGGTTCTCACCCCCAGCACTTCTCCGTGCCTTCCTTTACGCTGATCGACGGCACGCCTTCAGCGGGCTTGTCGGTCACCAGCGCCACGCCGGTGTCGAAGAAGGTCTTGCCCTCGGTCGGCTTCGGCTTCTCGCCCGTCTCAGCGAACTTTTTGATCGCCTCGACGCCAAGCGAGGCCATCAGCAGCGGATATTGCTGCGAAGTCGCGCCGATCACCCCGGCCTCGACGTTCTTCACGCCCGGGCAGCCGCCGTCGACCGAGACGATCAGCACGCCCTTCTCCATGCCCACCGCCTTCAGCGCCTCGTAGGCGCCTGCGGCGGCCGGCTCGTTGATGGTATGGACGACATTGATGCCGGGATCCTTCTGGAGCAGGTTCTCCATCGCCTTGCGGCCGCCCTCCTCATTGCCGTTGGTCACGTCGTGGCCGACGATGCGCGGGTCATCCTCGTCGCCGATCTTGTTGATGTCCTTCACGTCGATGCCGAAGCCCTTCATGAAGCCCTGGTCGCGCAGCACATCGACCGTCGGCTGCGACGGGGTCAGGTCGAGGAAGGCGACCTTGGCGTCCTTGGCCTTGTCGCCCAGCGTCGCCGCGGCCCACTTGCCGATCAGCTCGCCGGCGAGAAGGTTGTCGGTCGCGAACGTCGCATCGGCCGCATCCGCGGGCTCCAGCGGCGTGTCGAGCGCAATCACGAGGATGCCCGCGTCGCGCGCCTTCTTAACCGCCGGCACGATTCCGGCCGTGTCGGACGCGGTGATCAGGATGCCCTTGGCGCCGTCGGCGATGCAGGTCTCGATCGCAGCCACCTGGCTCTCGGAATCGCCGTCGATCTTGCCGGCATAGGATTTGAGGTCGACGCCGATCTCGGCGGCCTTTGCGGTCGCGCCCTCCTTCATCTTCACGAAGAAGGGGTTGGTGTCGGTCTTGGTGATCAGGCAGGCGCCGACGCCGGCGGCCGAAGCGGGCATCGACAGCGCCAGGAGCGCAGCCGCGGCCGCGCCGAAGACGGTTGTTTTCAGGATTGCGGATGTGGTCACGGTAGTCCTCCCGGGAAAAGTGACGATGTCGAAGGCATCACGCCGGCCTCCCTGACGGCGGCACCCGCCACGAGGGCCAGGATACACCCTAAGCGAACACGATGAATCGCGATGAGTCAATAGATAATTCACACTTATTTATTATTGACACATTCAATATGCGGCGTCAGACTGCCCCGAAAATCGACAGCGCCCAGGGAGGGGCACGATGGACAGCGCTGCGCTGCGCGCGGACAATGCACCGCGTGATCTCGGCTCCCGCCGGGGCACGAACCAGAGCGGCATGCGCGACTACAACGAGCGCCTCGTCCTCTCGCTCGTGCGTCAGCACGGCGCGCTCGCCAAGACCGACATCGCCCGCATCACTGGCCTGTCTGCTCAGACGATCTCGGTCATCATGCGTGAGCTCGAAGGCGAGGAGCTGCTGCTGCGCGGCGAGCCGATCCGCGGCAAGGTCGGCCAGCCCTCCGTCCCGATGTCGCTCAACCCCGAGGGCGCGTTCTTCCTCGGCCTGAAGATCGGCCGCCGCAGCGCCGACCTCGTGCTCATCGACTTCTGCGGCGCGATCCGCGGCATGGCGCATTCGACCTATGCCTATCCGGAGGCGCGCGCGACGCTCGCATTCGCGCGCTCCGGCATTGCCGACCTGCTCGGCCGGCTCGACGCCACGCAGCGCCGGCGCGTCGCCGGCCTCGGCATCGCCATGCCGTTCGAACTGTGGAACTGGGCGGACGCCGTCGGCGCGCCGCGCTCGGTGATGGACGAGTGGCGCTCGATCGACATCCGGGCGGCACTCTCGGCCGAGCTCCCCTTCCCCGTCTACCTCCAGAACGACGCGACTGCAGCCTGCGGTGCCGAGCTCGTCTTCGGGCAGACCGGCGATTTCCGCAACTTCGTCTACTTCTATGTCGGTGCCTTCATCGGCGGTGGCGTGGTGCTGGAGGGCGCGCTCTATGCGGGGCCTACCGGCAATGCCGGCGCGCTCGGCTCCATGCCGGTCCCCGACGCCTCCGGCCGGCCCGTCCAGCTCATCGACATCGCCTCGATCGCCGTGCTCGAAAGGGCGCTGATCTCTGCCCGCCGCGACGGCGGCATCCTGTGGACCTCACCGGAGGAATGGGGCGATCTCTCGCCCCATCTCGACACCTGGATCGACACCGCGGCTGCGGGCCTCGCCTACGCCATCGTCGCCTCCTCCGCCGTGATCGATTTCGAGGCCGCCGTCATCGACGGCTGGATGCCGAGCGGCGTCCGCTCGAAGCTCGTCGAGGCCGTGGCGCTCAAGCTGCGCCAGTTCGACATCGAGGGGCTGGAACTGCCGGTCGTGCGCGAGGGCACCGTCGGCATCCATGCCCGCGCGCTCGGCGGCGCAAGCCTTCCCTTGTCCGACCGCTTCCTGATCGGCCAGATCGCCATGACGCGGGGCAGTTGAGTGCCCGCCCAGATGTTCCCGGAGTCCGCATGATCCTCTGCTGCGGCGAGGCCCTGATCGACATGCTGCCGCGCGAGACCACGCGCGGCGAAATCGCTTTCGCCCCCTATTCGGGCGGCGCGGTGTTCAACACGGCGATCGCGCTGGGTCGCCTCGGCGCGCCGGTCGAGTTCTTCACCGGCCTGTCCAGCGACCTGTTCGGCGACATGCTGCGCCAGACGCTCGCCGAAAGCGGCGTCGGCACCCGCTACTCGCCGCTCTCGGACCGCCCCACCACGCTGGCCTTCGTGAAGCTGACGAACGGCCAGGCGAAATACGTCTTCTACGACGAGAACACCGCCGGGCGCATGGTCTCCGTCGCCGACCTGCCGGCGCTGGGCGACGAGGTATCAGCGATGCTGTTCGGCGCGATCAGCCTGATCCCCGAACCGTGCGGGTCTGCCTACGAGGCGCTGATGCGCCGCGAGCATAGCCGCCGCGTCACCATGCTCGACCCCAATATCCGCCCGAACTTCATCCCCGACGCCGCCGCCCATCGCGCCCGCATGATGCGCATGGTCGCCATGGCCGACATCGTCAAGCTCTCCGACGAGGACCTCGCCTGGTTCGGCGAGAGCGGCAGCCCCGACGACATCGCCCGCCGCTGGCTGGCACTCGGCCCGAAGCTTGTCCTCGTCACCCGCGGCGGCGACGGCGCCACCGGCTACACCGCAACCGCGACCGTCAAGGTGCCCGCCCGGCGCGTCGATGTGGTCGACACCGTCGGCGCCGGCGACACGTTCAACGCCGGCGTGCTCGCCGCACTGCATGAAAAGGGGTTGCTGACGAAGATAGCGATCGCCCGGCTCGCCGAGGACGACATCCGCGCCGCCCTCGACCTCGGCGTCCGCGCCGCCGCGGTCACCGTCTCGCGGGCGGGCGCAAACCCGCCGCGAAGGGAGGAGCTGTAAGCTCACGCGCGGCGCTTCGGAACCTGCAGTTCGTGCGGCCGGATCAGCGCTTCCGCCGGAATGCCCCATTCGGAGTTCAACCGGTACGCCATCTCCATCGTCAGAGCCCGGCGGCGGTTGAGCACCTCCGAAGCCCGCGAGGCCGAACCGAACAGTGCCGCAAGATCGCTCTGCGCGCGCCCTGTCATATCCATGTGGATCCGGATCGTCTCGACGGGGTCGGCATCCCCGAGCGGAAAGGCATGCTGCTCGTAATGCTCGACCAAAGTTGCTAGGAGGTCCAGCCGATCACCCTCCTCGGTGCCCCGGCGCGGCACCCCACAAGCGCTCGATCTCGGCCAGGGCTCGCGAATGATCTTCAGGAGTGGCGATAGAACGAATATCCATTCGGCGTCCTCAGTGCGCAGACACGGTCAGCGCATCGATGCGGTCATATTCGGCGTGGGTCCCGACGAACTTCACGAACGCAATCTGCCGCACGAAATCGAAGGCCACGATGAGCCGATAGTTTCCGCCGGCGACCTCGAACCTGACCCGTTCCGCGTTCAGCACCTTCGCCTTGGAGAAGGCTGCAGCGATCTCTGCCGTGGAACTCCAGCTCGCCTTCATCGCGAGCCGATACCAATGGTCGAGCGACGCCTGCGCATCGGGATGGCGGCGTGCGAATTCCACAAGCGTGCTTCTGGCGATAACGCGCAACGTGATTTCCCAATACGGGAAATCTAGCCAAGATCAGGGCAAAGTCAACCCTTGGCCCCGCCTTCGGCGACAAACCAGGGATTGGCGAAGTCGACGTCCTCGGCCTGGTTGCGCTTGCCGTAGGTGAAGGGCCCGCCGTCGATCAGGGTCGTGCGGCCGCCTGCGGCGCGCAGCACGGCGTCGCCGGCCGCCGTGTCCCATTCCATCGTGCGGCCGAAGCGGGGGTAGAGATCGGCCTTGCCGCTCGCCAGCAGGCAGAACTTCAGCGACGAGCCGACCGAGACGATCTCGGCGCCGTCATGCCTGTCGATGAACTCGTCCGTCTCCGGCGTGCGGTGCGAACGGCTGGCGACGATCGTCTTCGGACTGGCGCAATCGCGCACGTTGATCTCGCTGCGATCCGTCGGCGTATGCTTTTCGTCCACGGCGACCGCATAGGCCTTGCCCGGACGACCCGAATAGAGCGTGCCCTGGGCCGGCGCATAGACCACGCCGATCTCCGGCACGCCCTTGCGCACCAGCGCGATGTTCACGGTGAAGTCTGGCCGGCGCTTGATGAACTCCTTGGTTCCGTCCAGCGGATCGACGAGGAAGAACGTATCGCCCAGCGCGGGCGGCAAAAGTCCGGCTGACGCTTCCTCCTCCGCAACGCAGGGCACATTCGGAAAGGCAGCGCGCAATCCCTGGAGGATGACGATCTCGGCGCGCCGGTCGGCTTCCGTCACCGGGGAGTGGTCGGACTTCTCCTCCACTGTGATCCCGGCATGGAACACGTCCATGATCTCTGCCCCGGCCAGAAGCGCCAGGCGTTCCAGCTCGGCCAGGATCGCCGCGTCGTCCATTCCGATCGTCATCGCCGCCTCAGGCATCGTTTCTCAGATATAGCCGCGCTCGCGCAACCATGCCTCCAGCGCCTCGGTCAGGTCCTCCGGCGAGCGGCCGGAGGTCTTGAGGTGCACGTCGGGATGTTCCGGCGCTTCATAAGGCGAATCGACGCCGGTGAAGTTCTTGATCTCGCCCTTTAGCGCCCGCGCATAGAGCCCCTTCGGGTCGCGGCGCGCGCATTCCTCGAACGGCGTGTCGACAAACACCTCGACGAACTCGCCCTCGCCCATCAGTTCGCGCGCCATGCGGCGCTCGGCCCGGAAGGGCGAGATAAACGACACGAGCACCAGCAGCCCGGCGTCGACCATGAGCCGCGATACCTCCGCCACGCGGCGGATGTTCTCGACGCGGTCCTCCTCGGTGAAGCCGAGGTCGCGGTTCAGCCCGTGGCGGACATTGTCGCCGTCGAGGATGTAGGTGTGCTTGCCGTTGGCGTGCAGTTTCTTCTCGAGCAGATTGGCGATGGTCGACTTGCCGGAGCCCGACAGGCCGGTGAACCACAGCACGGCCGGCTTCTGGTGCTTCAGCTCCGCACGCGCTTTACGGTCGACGTCGAGCGCCTGCCAGTGGACGTTCGACGCGCGGCGCAGCGGATGCAGGATCATGCCTGCGCCGGCAGTGGCATTGGTGATCCGGTCGATCAGGACGAAGGCGCCGGTGACGCGGTTCTCCGCATAGGTGTCGAAGGCGACCGGCGACTGGGTCGAGATGTTGCAGACGCCCACCTCGTTGAGCTCCAGCGACTTGGCTGCCTCATGCGAAAAGGTATTCACGTCGATCCGGTGCTTCAGCTCCGTGACCGTCGCGTTCATCTGGTCGGTCTCGGTCCGCAGAAGATAGGAGCGGCCGGGCAGCATCGGGTGCTCGTCGAACCAGACGATGTTGGCGGTGAACTGATCGGCGACATGCGGCCTCGCGTCCGGCGCGACCAGCATGTTTCCTCGGGATACCTCGATCTCGTCATCCAGAACGATGGTAACGGCCTGCCCTTCGGACGCGGTCTTGAGGTCGCCGCCCTGGACGACGATGCGCTTCACGCGGCTCGGCTTGCCCGACTTCGCCACAACCACCGGGTCGCCCTGCGAGATCGACCCGGAGGCGATCGTGCCGGCGAAGCCGCGGAAGTCGAGGTTGGGGCGGTTCACGTACTGCACGGGGAAGCGGAACGGCTTCTTCTCGTTGTGCGAGGACAGCGGCACCGCCTCGAGATGCTCGAGCAGGGCCGGTCCCGTGTACCAGGCCATGCGGCCGGAACGCTGCGTGACGTTATCGCCATAGCGGGCCGACATTGGGATCGGGGTCAGCGTCTCGAAGCCGAGATCCTTTGCAAAGGCGCGGTAGTCGCCGACGATCCGGTCGAACACGGCACGGTCGAAGCCAACGAGGTCGATCTTGTTCACCGCCAGCACGATGTGGCGGATGCCCAGCAGCGAAGCGATGAAGGAATGGCGGCGGGTCTGGCGCAGCACGCCCTGGCGTGCGTCGATCAGGACGATGGCGAGATCGGCGGTGGAGGCGCCGGTCGCCATGTTGCGGGTATATTGCTCATGACCGGGCGTGTCGGCGACAATGAACTTGCGCTTCGGCGTGGCGAAGAAGCGATAGGCGACGTCGATGGTGATGCCCTGCTCGCGCTCAGCCTCCAGCCCGTCGACCAGGAGCGCGAAGTCGATGTCGTCGCCGGTGGTGCCGAACTTTTTCGAGTCCTTCTCCAGCGAAGCGAGCTGGTCCTCGAAGATCAGCTTGGTGTCGTAGAGCAGCCGGCCAATCAGCGTCGACTTGCCATCGTCGACCGAGCCGCAGGTGAGGAAGCGCAGAAGCTCCTTGTTCTCCTGCTCGTGAAGGAAGGCGTGGACCGCGCTGGCGGCGGCGGGCTTGGGCGCCACGTGCTCCATCTCAGAAATATCCTTCACGCTTCTTCTTTTCCATGGAGCCCGCCTCGTCCTTGTCGATGGCCCTCCCCTGCCGCTCCGACGTGCGGGCGATCAGCATCTCCTGCACGATCTCCTCCAATGTCTCGGCGTCGGAATCGATCGCCCCGGTCAGCGGATAGCAGCCGAGGGTGCGGAAGCGCACCAGCCGGTCCTCCACCACCTCGCCGTCGCGCAGTTCCATGCGGTCGTCGTCCTTCAGGATCAGCATGCCGTCGCGTTCGACGATCGGCCGCTTCTTGGCATAGTAGAGCGGGACGATCGGGATGTTCTCCTGCAGGATGTACTGCCATATGTCGAGCTCGGTCCAGTTCGACAGCGGGAACACGCGGATCGATTCGCCCGAGGCAATGCGGGTGTTGTAGATCTTCCACATCTCCGGCCGCTGGTTCTTCGGATCCCAGGTGTGCTGGGCGTTGCGGAAGGAGAAGATGCGCTCCTTGGCCCGCGACTTCTCTTCGTCGCGGCGTGCGCCGCCGAAGGCCGCGTCGAAGCCGTATTTGTCGAGAGCCTGGCGCAACCCAACCGTCTTCATGATGTGCGTGTGCACGTTCGATCCGTGCGTGAACGGCCCGATGTTCTTCTCGATGCCTTCCGGATTGATGTGCACGAGCAGATCGAAGCCGAGCCTCTCGGCCATCTGGTCGCGGAACTGGATCATCTCGCGGAACTTCCACCGCGTGTCGACGTGCAGGAACGGAAAGGGCGGTTTCGCCGGATAGAAAGCCTTCATCGCCAGATGAAGCATCACGGACGAATCCTTGCCCACCGAATAGAGCATCACCGGCTTGGAAAAGGTCGCGGCGACCTCGCGGAAGATATGGATCGATTCCGCCTCAAGCCTCTGCAGATGAGTCATGTGTGCGGTCATTGTGGCCTGCTTCCAGATCGTGGGTCGGCACGGACATCGTCCGTGTCGGCTGCTTCGCTCGCGGTGGCCGAGCGGCGCACGCCGTCGCGTCTCATGGGAAGGTGCCGCGCCGCGGTTGCGGGCGTCACGCATGTCGGGCGGCTTCTAACGGTTTCGTCCGGTAGCGACAACATAAGAATCCGCGTTACTCGAGCCTCGTGTAGAAAAATCTTCTATCGAATCTGTCATCTTGCGTTACTGAACGGCAGCACGCGGCGGATTTCGCCGCGAAACGTCTTTTGAACGACTGATCCTTCCGCATTGCAGCATCAAGGTTGCGTCCGCACAATGGCGGATGATACCTGCCGGAAGTCAATCGATCGAACGGAAGCTTCTTGCAAGCCATACGCAGGCCAACACTCGACGAGATCAACCGCTGGTTCACCGCCGCGGTGATCGGCGGCGGCGCCGCCGGCGGAAGCCTGGTCAGCATCCTCTACGTGGGCGCTCTGCCGGTCGGCCTCTGGCGCCTGTCGCAGGGACTGATCGCTCTTCCGCGCGAGCGCGGCGTGCGCATCATCGGCATGGCCTTCCTCGCCTATTTCGCCGCCGAAACGCTCTCGACGCTGGTCAACTACACAGGTCCGGACGACCTGCTGCAGGGCATCGGCGCAAACCTGCCCTTTATCGCCTTCCTGATCGTCTTCGGCCGCCTGTCACTGACACCGCGCGCCGACGTGCTGCGCTGGGCCGAATACGGCGCGATCGCCGGCGGCCTGGCTGCGGGACTGTCCGCGCTGGTCGAAATCTTCGTCCGCGGGGCTCCGCGCGCCGAAGGCCTGGCGGGCAATTCCGGGCCGTTCGCGCTGATTTCAGCCGCGCTCTTCGGCTTCTGCATCGCCATCGCGATCTACCGCGACGGTCGTATGCGCCAGTTCGCTGTTGCGGCCGCCCTTTCCGCGGCGGTGGCGCTTATCCTGTCGGGCATGCGCAGCCTTTGGCCCATGCTGGTCATTTCACCGCTGCTGCTCGCCTGGCTGCTCGACTTCGTGCCGAGGGCGGTGTTCACGCGCAAGACCGCGCTCGCGGTCGTGGCGGCGGCGGCGGTCGTCGCCTCCCTCGGCTACTCGACCGTCGAGACCAGGGTGATGAGCCTGGTCAGGGATTTCGAAAAGGTGGACGCCGGCAACTACGACAATTCGCTCGGTCAGCGCCTGCGCGTCTGGAGCGCGGCGATCGAACTGATCGAGCAGGCCCCGATCTTCGGCCAGGGTCCGGCCCATGCGCGCGGCGCGCTCCAGGCCGCGGCAAGCGAACAGGGGGAGAAGGAGATCACCTTCTCGCACGCTCACAATCTCGTCCTCAACGCGCTGATGCGGTCGGGCGTCTTCGGCCTCGCGGCGGTCATCGCGATGTTCGTCGTGCCGCTCTGGGTCGCCGGCCGTGCCGAAAAGGACGAGCTCGGGCGAATCGGCTACACGCTGATGGTGGTCGTCTGCGCCACCTATCTGGTCAACGGCGCGGTCAACATCAGCTTCGGCCACGACATTGTCGATTCCTTCTATCTCTACAGCATGATCACGGGCACCTATCTGGTGTTCGGCCCGTCGAGTACGCCGCGCTACAGGCGGCTCGACGACGGCAGCCGGGTGGCAATCGACCGGCCAGCTTCGTCCACTGGTTGATTCCTGGACTATGAGAATAGGACAGCGTGTGTTGCAAAAAGGGAACGGAATACTCTCGGAGCTCTGGATTTCTTTAGTGAAACTTTGCACAAAAGCCGTCAGGGGCTTATGGATAATGCGATCACGCTGCCTTGAGGTGGCGTGTGAGGGACAACCCGCGTGAACCAACTGGTAACGTCAGCCCTGCAATTGCAGCCGCGCCTCCGGCGCGCGCTCATCATCACGATGGATATCGTGATGGTGCTGATCTCGGTCCCGCTGGCGCTCGCACTCTCGCTCTCTAATCTGTCCTTCGATCCGTTCTCCTGGGGCGGCCTCGCCGTGTGGGCGGGCGTGGGCGTCTTCAGCCATGTTCTGTTCCGCCTCGGCGGCCTCTACGGCACGGTCTGGCGCTTCGCCTCGACGCCCGACTTCTTCAACATCATCAGCAATTGCGGCATCCTTACCGTCGCTCTCTACCTGACGTCGCAGGCCGCGCGTCTCTACACGCCGATGACCGGCCTCAACGAGCGCCAGTTCATCGTCTTCTTCCTCGTCACCTTCACGATGATCTCCGCTCCCCGCCTGCTCTACCGCTACCTGCGCGAGGGCACCGGCTGGCAGCTCGGCGCCAAGCGCAACGACAGGCCGGGGCATCGCCGCGCCCTGTTCGTCGGCCAGCTCGAAGACGCGGACCACATCATCCGCTTCACCAACACCGAGAAGGAGAAGACGCAGATCATCGGCATCGTCGCGACCGAGCCCAACGTCAACACCCGCGACAAGATCCGCGGCGTGAGTGTCGTCGCGGTCTGGCCCGATGTGTCCGGCATCATCGAGGACTACGCGAAGGACACCAAGCGGGTCGACCTGCTGATCTTCGGCGGCGGCGGGCAGACGGATCTCAGCAAGTTCTCCGAGCTCGTGCGCGTGGCGCGCAAGGGCGGCATCGAGGTGCTGCAGTTCTCCGGCTTCTCGAAGCTGCGCGGCGGTGCGGCGCTCGTCCTGCAGACCGTCGAGATGGAGACGATCCTGCGCCGGCCGGCTGTGCCCACCGACCTTGAGCGTATCCGCGCCTTCATCGACGGCAAGCGCGTGCTGGTGACGGGCGGAGCGGGGTCGATCGGGCGCAACCTGGTCAAGCGGTCGCTGGAACTCGGCTGCGAGGCCGTGCTCGTCGCGGACCAGTCCGAATTCGGCGTCTTCAAGCTCGAACAGTCGCTGTCAGAAGACTATTGCGAGCGGCTGACCTGCCGGATCGTCGACGTGACGGACAAGGCCCAGTTCACGCGCGTCGTATCGGAGTTCCAGCCCGACATCATCTTCCACGCCGCCGCGCTCAAGCATGTGCCGCTTTTGGAAGACAACTGGGTCTCCGCGGTCAAGACCAACGTATTCGGCACGCTCGTCTGCGCCGAGGTCGCGGCCGAATGCAAGGTGCCGCACTTCGTGCTGATCTCCAGCGACAAGGCGGCCGACCCGACCTCGATGCTTGGCCTGACCAAGCGCGGCGCCGAGCAGATCGTCAATTCGCTGCACTTTTCCGAGCGCATCCGGACGCGCGACAAGGGTCCGAAGCCGATCTACATCTCCGTCCGCTTCGGCAACGTCTTCGGCAGCGACGGCTCCGTCGCCACCGTCTTCGAGAAGCAGATCATGGCGGGCGGTCCGGTCACGATCACCGACCGCGAGATGACCCGCTATTTCATGACCATGGGCGAGGCCGTGGATCTCGTCATCATGGCCGCGGCCGAATCCGCCACACGGCGAGACATCGACAATTTCGGCATCTACATGCTCGACATGGGCCAACCGGTGTCGATCCTGACAGTCGCCGAGACGATGATCCGCCTCGCCGGCAAGCAGCCGCATCAGGACATCAAGATCAAGTTCACTGGCGTTCGGCCGGGCGAGAAGCTGCACGAAACCCTCTGCGCGGAAGGCGAACTGCTCGTCTCGCTTGACGTGAACAGCCTGTTCGGCCTCAAGACCGGCCTGTTTGGCTGGCAGGAGGTCCGTCGAGCACTCGCTGATCTGCGCGACAGTATCGACGATGACGACAAGGACGCTGCCGTCGACCGCCTGCGCCGGCTCTACCGCACGATCGACGACGCAGGCCCAGTCGCCGAAGAGGTGATTCCGCTCAAGGTCGCCACCTGAGCGGCTCCGGACAACCGGTGGACAAGCGGCGCGACGCCGTCCATGTCGGCATTACCGGCGCGAGCGGCTTCCTGGGTGGCCACGTCGCCCGCCACCTGTCGAACGTCGGCTTTGCGGTCCGTCCCCTGTCGCGGAACCCTGCGCGGGCCACCGATGCGCGCCTGCTTCCGCCGCCCGCTGCCCCGGAGGCCGATTTCCGCACCGCCGTGCGCGGGCTGGACGCGATCGTCCATTGCGCCGCGCTCAACAACGACCGGCCCGCCGACGCGCAGGCGCTGGTGGCGAGCAATGTCGAACTGACCGGGAGCCTCGCCGAAGCCGCCGCGCGCGAAGGCGCGGCACGTTTCGTCTACGTTTCCTCGATCCGCGCCGTCGCGGATCCCGGCATCGACATCGCGATTGATGACGAGACCGTGCCTGCTCCATCCCAGCCCTACGGACGATCCAAGCGCGATGGCGAGCTTGCGGCACTCGCTGCGGCCGCGCCCGGCTTGACGCCGCTCGTCCTGCGCCTGCCGCCGGTCTACGGCACCGGCATGCGCGGCAATCTGGGCCTTCTGATGCGCCTCGCGCGCACGCCCGCGCCGCTGCCGCTGGCCGGTTTGCGCGGACGCCGCTCCCTAATCTCGTCCAATGCCGCCGCCCGCGCAGTCGAGACCTTGCTAACCGCCGCGATGCCCGCGCGCTCGACCTATCTCGCAACCGACGCCGCCCCGGTCTCGATCCCCGAGATCCTGGCGGCCTTCCGGCGCGGGCTCGGCACGCCCCCTCGCCTCTTCGCCGTGCCGGAGGCCTTGCTCGCCACCTCCGCCTCCCTTGCTGGGCGCGGCGCCGACTGGGCGGCGCTGACCGCCTCGCAGACCTGCAATCCGGCTTCTCTGGTGGCGGAGGGCTGGACGCCCGATCCGGACAGCCTTGCCAGCCTGGAAAGGCTCGCCGCGGCGCTCAGGGCGCAGGAACACCGGGGATGAGCGTCGCGAGCAGGATGCGCAGGTCGAGGGCGACCGATCGCTTGGCGAGATATTCGGCATCGATGACGGCCAGCGCCTCCGGGTCCGACATGTCGACGCCGCGCACCTGGGCAAGGCCGGTGATCCCCGGCCGGAGCGCATAGACGCCGCGTGCGCGCCGTGCGGCAATCAGCGTCTCCTGCGTCGGCAGGCAGGGCCGCGGCCCGACGAAACTCATCTCGCCCCGCAGCACGTTCCAGAGCTGCGGCAGCTCATCCAGCTTGGTGCGCCGCAGGAAGCGCCCGACGGGCGTCACCGCGCTCACCGCCGCTTCGTGCGTCGGCACGGCGCGGGTGTCCTTCCACATCGTCCTCAGCTTGAGGCAACGGAATGGCGTCTCATGTCGGCCGACGCGCTGCTGGACCAGCACGGCCGGTCCCGGCGACGTGCCCCGCACCGCGAGCGCCGCTGCCAGCACCAGCGGCGACGTGACGACCAGTCCGATCAGGGCAATCGACGCTTCCGTCAGCCGCAAGAGCACATTGATGGCCTTTCAGGTGAGGGCGCCGGCCGCGCGCCGGTGATGCAACGGATCGCGGATCAATTCAACGCCAGAAGGCATACTCCTCGGAGGTGTCAAGAACGAATAGCGCCTTGTCAGAGGCGAGCAGAGGCTTTAACCCATTCTTTTAGGGGCAGTGCAGCATATCTTACCGCACATGCGGAAGAGTTCGGGATTTACACAGGCGTGGAACAGCCTCTGGTTTCGGTCATCATACCCGTAAAAAACGGGTTGCCCCACTTTCGTCGCGTCCTGGACATGCTCAAGAAGCAGAAGCTGGACGCGCCGTTCGAGGTCATCGTCATCGATTCGGGATCGAGCGACGGATCGAAGGAGGCTGTTCCAGGCGATGATCCCCGCTTCCGAATCGTCGAGATTCCTGCTTCTTCCTTTGGCCACGGCAAGACACGCAATCTGGGCGTGGAGCTGTCGCGCGGCGAATATTGCGCCTTCCTGACCCATGATGCGGTGCCGGCAGACGAACATTGGCTGCGGGAGCTTGTCCGGCCTCTGCGCGAGGACGAGACCGTTGCCGGCGTGTTCGGCCGTCACATCGCCTACGAGAACGCCACCCCCTTCACGCGTTGGGAACTCGAGACGCATTTCGAAGGTTTGAAGAACTGGCCAAAGGTGAAAATCACGGATGCACGCGAGTATGTCCGTAATCAAGGCCTGCGGCAGGTCTATCACTTCTATTCGGACAACTCCTCCTGCATGCGAAAGTCGGTCTGGCGCGAGCTGCCTTATCCTG
Organism: Mesorhizobium sp. J428; assembly: GCF_024699925.1. Taxonomy (NCBI): domain Bacteria; kingdom Pseudomonadati; phylum Pseudomonadota; class Alphaproteobacteria; order Hyphomicrobiales; family Phyllobacteriaceae; genus Mesorhizobium; species Mesorhizobium sp. J428. Next base: position 3,901,915 of record NZ_JAJOMX010000001.1, on the reverse strand, counting down.
ACGTCGACTTCGCCGAGGACCAGCTCTGGGCCAAGAAGGCCGTCGAGGCCGGGTACACGAAGGCCTTCGCCTATGATTCGGTCGTCTATCACTCTCACGACTACTCGCCGTGGGAGAGGCTGCAGCGTAGCTATGACGAGGCACGGGCCCTCAACGAACTGTTCGGCTACCAGCTCTGCGCGACCAAGGGCAATGCGTTTCGTCAGGCATGGCGCACCAGCGGCCGCGACGTCATGCTTGCATGGCGCAACGGCTGGCTCTGGCGCGCGCCTTTCGCCAGTTTGATGCGGCCGGCCGACAATCTCGCCAGACAGATCGGCTACTATCTGGGCACCAAGCGACCTCGATTCACGGAGCGGCACGAACGCGCATTGTCGCGCGACCGGCAGCTTCACGCGCAATAGAATCGAGGGGTTCTTCGATGCTGAGAGAAAATATAGCCCGTTTCCGACGTGTAGCGCAGCGCGACGGACTGCGCGTTGCGATCGCCAAGGCGCTCAGCTACGGGGCGCGAAAGACGCAGACCGCCGTCCAGGGCAAGCGCGACGTCATCGGTTTCTACGGCTTCATTCTGGGCGAGGAGCAGGGCTACGGGCTGAAGATCACACCTGAGAATGTGCCGGAGCGGTCGATGACATGGCTCATTCCGGACTTCCAGGCCTCCTCGGGGGGGCACATCAACATCGTGCGCATGATGAGTCTGCTGCGCCAGCGCGGCTTTCCCTATCAGCACGTCGTGATCATGGAGCCGCATCGCTGGAGCAACCCAGCCGAGGCACAGCAGGCCTTCGCTGAGGCATTCGGCGATCGAGATATAACAGTCTCGCTTGGCGTGAGATCGATCGAACCGTGCCATTACCTCGTGGCAACCGGCTGGCAGACGGCCTACTGGGTAGCGAAATACCAGGACACATTGGAGCGGCTCTATTTCGTACAGGACTTCGAGCCGTCCTTCTATGCTCAGGGAAGCGAGTACGCGTTCGCCGAGGATACGTACAGACTGGGTCTTACAGGCATCACAGCGGGTACCTGGCTGGCGGAAAAGCTCGCCGCCGATTACGGGATGAAGACCTTCGCCTTTTCATTCGGCTGCGACACCGATCTATACCGACCTCTTGGACGACGCGAAAACCCGACCAAGCACATCCTGTTCTACGCGAGACCTGTAACGCCGCGCCGCTGCTTCGAGCTGGGACTTCTGGCGCTCGACCGGGTATGCAGGGAGCGGCCCGATGCGGCGGTCATCTTCGCTGGCTGGGATGTCAGCGGCTACGCCATCCCCTTTCCGCATCTGAACGCTGGCACCGTGCCCATCGAGCAGTTGCCAGACCTCTATTCGCAATGCGACGTGGCGCTGATTCTGTCCGCCACGAACCTCTCGCTGCTGCCGCTCGAGGTTGCGGCGTGCGGTTGCCCGATGGTCGTCAACGACACGCCGAATGCCAACTGGCTGCTGACCCGCGACGAAGCGCTCTATTGCGAGATGACGGTCGACGGAATAGCGGATGCCATCAATAGGTTTTTAGACGATGATGAGCTGCGTGCTTCGTTCTCTAAGGCCGCTATGAAGCGGGCCAGCGCAGCAACTTGGGATAGAGAAGCCGACAAGGTGGCGAAGTATTTAGCCGCGATGGCTTCGTCGATAGAAAAATCATAGTCACTAGGACACCTTAATGGCCATGAATGATGTTCATCTAACGTGAGACGGACGGTATAGCCCTTGCCATGTCGTCTTAATTCCTGCTCGGTTAAGCAGTGCGCGACTCTCAATATCTACGGAGTGTAAGTTGACGCTTTTATTTATGCATATCACCAAGACCGCCGGTGGCTCTTTGAAAGATGCATTGAGGCGATCTGGTGAGGATATCATCTTTCACTACCCTGGAGAGCAGGGATTCAATATGAATCTCGCATATGAGAGAAAGCCCAAAATACTATTCGGCCACTATGTCTTCGGCGCACATAAAGCAGTAAATGTCGAGCCGAGATACGCATGTTTTCTGCGCGAACCGATTGCACGCACAATTTCACACTTCCATCATCTCAGAAACAATGATCGAAGCGCGATCGGCGACAAGACCCGGGAATTCGAAAGAATAGAAGAATACCTAAATACCGCTAAGCACTGGGAGTTTGACAACTTTCTTTGCCGCGTTATTTCTGGGGTCGCTAACAAGGCAAGGTACGGGGAAGCTGGCCGCAATGTTTATTCTGCTGCCAGAGAAAATCTTTACAAATACTTTGAATATATCGGAATTTTTGAGGACATGACGTCTTCGTTGGATAGACTCCGTAATATTGTCCCCAACCTGCCAGCAGATATTGGCTCCGTCAACAAAGGTGCATATGAGAGGGAAATTCCTCAAGAAACCTTGAAGATTGTTCGGGAATTCAATGTATTTGATCAGCTGCTTTATCAAGACGCAATCGACTTGCTGGGCGCCCGGAAGATCGCGGACAAATCAGAAATTGAGCTGGGGGATAATAACGTTATTGAGGCATCCGAATAGCTGAATTCGCCCCTTATTATTGCCGACCTCAATTTCAGAAGTTGAGCGATGGAAAACATTCAAAGACGTCGGTTTTTGAAGATGGCCACTTCGCTCGGCGCTCTTTTCTGGATTCTATCCTGGGCTTACGTTGCAAGCGTCCCAATCTTCGATGATGAGGTTTTCTACACCTCTGCTGGGGCAGCCGCCGGACAATTCCTTGCTGGAAATCTGACATTCCTGGAGGCGCGAACGGCAGTTGTCGGAAATGGATGGTTTACCCCTGGCATTCCTCTCATCCTCGCACCTATCTATGCAATAGACCCGACACCAAACTATGTGATCTTGCGTCTCTATGCAAACATACTGACATTTCTATTATGGGTTTGGGCTCTTAGGGAGATATATAGCACCTTCGGTCATCGATATGCGATGGTTCTCTTTATCTTTCCATCACTCGATATTACTTGGCATTTCTTCACCCCCGGCATTTGGAGTGACCTGCCGATGGGATTAATTTTAATAATCATCCTCAGTCGGATTTGGAAATTATCCAATCTGGCATTTGAAGAAGACAAGGCCGGATTTTGGGAAATATTTATTATAGAGACACTTTTGTGTTTCGCTTTTTATCTGCGTGGAAACAGTATTCTCATCATAGTTGCCGTTCATATTTTTCTTTTCTCTGTATTCGTCCTCAGTGGGAAATGGAATTTACTTCTCAAGCGAACAGGCTCCCTGACGACTGGAGCGCTCCTGTGCATTGTCGGCTTAGCACCGTGGAGCATTACGGCGAGCCGCCAACTTGGTGATACAATTATTTCGACATCCACACCGGCCCTTTCGTTTGGAATCACTTTCGGAGACAGAGAGCGTCTATGTTTCCAACCTTGCCCAGTGGTAACCGGCAATATCTGGCTTGATACTGTGAATTTCTCTCGAGCCTATGCAGCAGAACATGGAGTCAGCGAGATTCAAGCTCAGAAGACGATGACTTCAAATGCCACGCACGGATTGACTATTGCTCGATATTTGAAACAGGTTCGTGCTAACTTTCAGCGCTTCCTGCTTCGGCCCGCCGGTTTTGCACAGGACAGGTTTCTTCCAAGAAGCAAACTGAGATTGAGCAAACAGACAGTCGACTGGGTCGGCCGATTTATTGAGCTCTGGACTGGAGTTCTGTATTTTCCATTTCTACTTGCACTTGCCCTCGCGAATGGAACCATTATCCTGAATAGCCGGCGAGAGCAGCTTGAGAGCTTGTGCCTTAAGATGTTCACCCTCTGCTTGTTTGTTCAGCCTTTTGTTCATCCGGGTCATTCTCGTTACTGGCCGCTTTTTGGCCCACTCATGGCTGTCTCAGGTGCTTTCCTGCTCAAGATTGCCACAAGAGAGCGCGGGATGAATGAAAGCGGGAGCAAGGCTTTGGTGGCAATTCAAGGGCTCTACGTCCTGTTCGTCTTAATGTTTGGTCTGACACTTTTCCTTGTGGGCTGACATGACATATCGCTTTGAAGGCCCTGACTAGCAGGACATAATCTTCTCTTACGGGCATGTTGTAAGCTTGCGATAACACAAATAGTTCGACCGTGCAGACATCCCGATACGAGCCCCAGCGCAGCAACCCGCGGGGTCTTGAAAGCGCCGGAAGCGAAAAAAGCTGTGAACAGCCGCCGTGCACGCCCCGCCGAACAATTCCTTAGCGCGTCTCAGTCTTCCCGGGCGTGTCTACTACCATCTGCAAAACGGTCGTCGCGATTCCGGCGCGGAACTCCATCTTCGGCGTCCAGCCCAGCACTGCACGGGCTTGGGAGATGTCGAGACAGGCGACGTCCACGTCTGTCGAGCGCGCCGCCACGTATTCGCGCTGCAGCGTGAAGCCGGCCGCCGCCTCGATCGCCTCGACCACCTCATTGATCGAGCGCGTCTCGCCGCTGCCGACGTTGAGAATATGCTGCGGATTACCGCCGACAGCGATCGCAGCCTCGATCGCGTCGATCACATCGGAGATGAAGATGTAGTCGCGCCGCGCCGCGCCGTCGCCGAAGATGCGCACCGGCTGGCCCTTCTGCCAGCGCTCGATGATGGCCGGCACGAGACCCTGGCCCTTGCGAAAGGTCTGGCCCGGCCCGAACGGATTGGCGACCCGCAGGATGATGTATTCCAGCCCGTCTACATGGCCGTGCATCTGGATGTATTTTTCGACGAACAGCTTGGTCAGCCCGTGCGAGTTGATCGGGTTGGTCGGTGCGGTCTCGGGCGTCGGGACCGGCGCGCCGGGGCCGTAGACCGTGCCGCCGGAGGAGAGGAAGATGTAGCGCTTCACGCCGGCACGCAGGCAGTTCTGCAGGAACTCCACATGCGGCACGACATTTTCGGTGATGTCGGCGACGGCGTGGTCGTTCTTGAGGCCGGGGCTCGAGCTCGACATGAGCTGTACCACAGTCGAGACGTCCTGCAACGACGACGCCATCGCCAGCGGCTGCGACAGATCGGCGGCGACCAGGTCGGCCAGGTCCTCGACCTCGTCCGCGAAGTCGCGGTCGAAGCGCCGCGACACGGCGCGCACCGGCCGGCCCCGCTCGATCAGCCGACGCACCAGGTGCCTACCGATGAAACCGTCCGCGCCGTAGACGCCGATCATGATTCTTCCTTCTCGGAGGAGAAATACTCCTCGGCGAGGCCGAAATGCGCCACTTTGCCATGATGGAGCTTCAGCACCTTGGTGCAGATCTTGCGCAGGAGTTGGTGGTTGTGGCTGGCGAGCACGATGATGCCGGCCTTTTCGGCTATTTCCATCATGCGTCTGCGCGCCTTGGCCTGGAATTCCGGGTCGCCGGCGCCGATCCATTCGTCCATCAGCAGGATTTCCGGCTCGAGGCTCGTCGCCACCGAAAAGGCGAGCCGCGCCGCCATGCCCTGGCTATAGGCCTTCATCGGCATGTCGATGAAGTCGCCCAGTTCGCTGAAGGCAATGATGTCCTCCATCCTCTCGGCGATCTGCTCGTCGGTCCAGCCGTTAATGAGGCCGCGCAGCACGATGTTGCGGCGGCCGGTCGCTTCGCGGCGGAAGCCGAGATTTATGTTGAACAGCGCGTCCGCCCTGCCCTCGCGTTCGATCACGCCGCCGGTCGGCTCGAAGATTCCGTAGAGGATTTTCAGGAGCGTGGTCTTGCCGGCGCCGTTGCCGCCGACCAGCCCCAACCGGTCGCCCGCCTCCAGCGAGAAGCTGACGCCGTCGAGCGCGCGCACATGCTGTACCCCGCCCGTTGCCCTCGATCCTGCCGCCATGCGGAAGGGGCATCGTGTTGCGCGCCAGCGAAAGGCGCCGCCGCAGCCGATAGGTCAGGCTCAGATTGTCCGCGCGGATCAGGACCATCGCATTCCGGTCAACATGTATACGACGCGTGGGGTAGCAGGCGCTGCCGCGGATGGCAATGTTACGCGATCACGCACCCGCCGCCGCTTCCTTCGAAGCGGCGGCGGGCGCACCCCAAGGCGTCTCTTAACGATACCGGACGTCGAGGATATTGCCGCTGCGCGAGCTGACGACCACGATCACCGGGCGGCCGCGATAGATCGCTCGGAACTGATACTGGCGTCCCTCGCAGTCGATCGCCTTCACGTTCCGGAAGCCCTCCAACCGCACGATGCTGCGCGCCTCGCGGCAGCTGATGCGGTCCGCATAATAGTAGTAAGGCGGCGGTGGCGCCGGATTGTAGTACGGCGGCGGATAGTAAGGCGGGCGCGGATGGTGCGGGGGCCGGGGCGGACGCGGCGGCCTCGGGTCCGGCCGATAGTAGCCCGGATCTCCCGGAACCTCGCGTGGAGGACCGGACACGCCCGGACGGCCGCCCATTCGCAGTCCGCCGCAGGAGGGGTCGTCGGAAGAACATGTGCTCCCGGCCGCCCCTTGGGCCATGGCGGGCATGGCTCCGGCGACAAGCGTTGCGGCCATCACAGCAGAAAGTGCGATCGACCTGAACATCTCGATGATCCTTTCGAACGACTGGTTCCGCAAGGAAACTACGGAACTCCTTACACCGTTCCTGCCATCCTGCGACAAAAGGCCTGAACGGAGCCGCAACGGCGCATTCATCCTGCATTCAGGAACAGCGCAGCGGCATGGTTTCAGACTAGCATAAGGCCTCATGGCGTCTACAGCATGAACACGACCTGACGGCGCAGGCGGCCGTAAAGGACGAGAGCCACCAACCACGCGGCCAGCGAGATCCCGAGGCAGAGGATGAAGGAGCGCACCGGCACGTTGCCGGCAAGGATCGGCACCCGCACGATCTCGAGGAAATAGGTGAAGGGGTTCCAGTAGTAGAAGATACCGCGCACACCGAACACATTCCCCCCCGTATGCGCCCAGAAGACCGGCGTGAGGAACATTCCGATGCGCGTCAGGTTCTGGACGATGAACTGGCTGTCCGGGAAGAAGGCGCCGAGGAAGGCGAATATGGTGATCGCCGCCGGCGTGACGAGGATGATCAGGAGGATCGCCGCCGCCGACCAGAGCCAGCACCAGCTCAGATCGGCACCGCTGAGAAAGAGGAGCGCCACGCAGCCGAGCGCGGCATAGCCGGCGCGCATCAGCGCCTGCATCGTCATGCGCAGCACGTAGAGCGACAGCGGCAGCGTCGTGCCTTTGATGAAGGCTTCCTCGCGCACGAAGAGCGACACGCCGGAATTCATCGTCTCCATAATGTAGAACCACACCAGCAGCCCGAGCGCGACATAGGCGGTGTAGTTCGGCACGCCATCGTCGCGCCCGATGATGAAGACGAAGGTGCCGACGAAGATCAGGTAGTTGATCAGGAGCCAGAACGGCCCGAGCGATGTGCGCCGGTGCTGATCGGAAATCTCCTCGTTGGCAAGCGCAAGCCAGATGCGGCGCATGCGGAAGGCCGACACGAAATCTCCGACCGCATCTTTCAGGAACTTCATTGTCCGCGCAGGCCCGCGCGGGCCCGCCTCCATGCGTGAAGGGCCGCGCCCAGGGCTCAGCGGTTGGTGATGTCGCGGTCTTCGCCCGTGCCCCCGGCCTTGCCGTCACGGCCGTAGGAAATGATCTCCACGGTCGTGTCGGTGACGCGGTAGACATAGGGATTGCCCCACGGATCCTTCAGCGAATCCGCGTTCTTGAGATAGGGGCCGTTCCAGCGTGCCTGCAGTTCCGGCGTCGGCTCGTTCAGCACGGCCAGGCCCTCTTCGTTGCTCGGCCGGCGCAGATTGTCGATGTAGAACAGTTCCAGCGCGCTCTCGATGTTCTTGATCTGCGCCTGGGCGGCGTCCGAGCGAGCGGAGCCGAGATAGCGCAGCACCTGGGGTGCGGCGAGGCCGGCGATCAGCGCGATGATCGCAAGGACGACGAGCAGTTCGACGAGGGTGAAGCCGTCCTGCCCTTCGCTCCCCCGCCGCCGCTCTTGCCGCCGGCGCCACGGATACGATCCTCGAATCATCAGAACCCCCTGTCAGGAATAAACGTCGCAATGCCGGACTGTTCCGCGAGCCAGGTCGCGAACAGCCCCGTTCCGAGGAAGGGACCGAACGGAACTCTCGCGTTCCTGTCAAGCCGACCGCTCACACTCGCCCTCAAGGCGACGTAGAGGAGCGCGGAGATTGCGGTCAAAAAAGGAAGATCGGCAGGTTCCATGGACTGAACCACAGGGCGCAGGCGCCGGCCATCTTCACGTCGCCGAGGCCGAGTCCCGCCACCTTGCGCAGCCTGAGGAAGCCCGCCCGCATCAGCCAGAACAGGGCGAGCAGACCCGCCGCGAAGACGATCTGCCAGATCGGGAAGGCGCCCGCGGCACGCCAGACCCAAACGAGCCCCAGCGCCGCGAGCAGCCCGTTCAGCGCGTCGGGGATCACAAGGCTGCGGAAATCGACGATGGCGATGGCCAGGAGGAGGACGACGAGTGGCGCGCCGAACGCGATGTCGGGACCCTGCATCGCGGTGGCAACCCTATTGCAGGCGCTTCAGGTCGCGCTTGACGCGGTTGCCGGGCGTTTCACTCGCGCCGAAATCCAGCCGCTTGCGGAATTCTTCGTTGACCGAGCGGGCTTCCTGCACGTTGCGGACGACTTTCGGACGGATAAAGATCACCAGTTCCGTGCGCTCGATGACGTCCTCCTTGTTCTTAAACGCATTCCCCAGCACGGGAATCTCGCCCAGGATAGGAATCTGTCCCTTCCGCTTCGAGTTCCGCTCCTGGATCAGGCCACCGATGATCAGCGCCTCGCCGTCGTTGACGGCGACGCGCGTCTGGACCTTGCGCTGCTGGATGGTCGGCGAATCGATGCCCGACGTCGTCGTGCGCACCACGTTGCTCGCCTCCTGCTCGATGTCGAGCAGCACACGGCCGGACGTGTTCACGCGCGGCGTGACGTTCAGGATGATGCCCGTATCCTTCAGAGTGATCGTGCTGACGATGGGCGCATCCGGATCGTCCACGCTGGTCGCCGTGCGGGTGGCGATCGGCACCTGGTCGCCGATCTGCAGCGTCGCCTTCTGGTTGTTCAGCGCCATCAGCGTCGGCGACGAGATCACTTTCACGTTGGTCACGCTCGACAATGCGTTGAGCGTGAATTCGAGGCTGTTCGAGGCAAAGCTCCAGGCCATGCCCGGGAAGGACGGGCCCGTGCCGCCGCTCGCGAGGTCGGAGAAGCCGATGCTAAAATCGCCGTTCTCGAAGAACCAGCGGACGCCGAACTTCAGTTCGTCCGTCAGCGTCACCTCGGCGATGATCGCCTCCAGAAGCACCTGCGTCGGCAGCACGTCGATCTGGCGCAGGATGCGCTCGATCCGCTCGTAGTTGCGCGCGGTCGTCGAGATCAACAGCGCGTTGTTCTCGGTGTCAGCAACGACGGAGGGTACACCGGACGTGCCGGAGGATGTAGGCGACGAGCCCGGCGACTCAGGGTTGGCCGGCTCGCTCGCCACCAGTTCGGTCTGCAGATCCGGCGATACGGCAGGCGTGCTTTCCAGCGGGTCGCCTGACTGCTTGGACAGTACCGACTGCAGCACCTTCGCCATCTCCTCGGCCGACCGATTCTGGATCTGGTAGACGAAGAGCTGCTCCTCGCTGGTGCTTGCCAGCCGGTCGAGCTGCCGGATCCAGCCTTCGGCGCGCGCGAGATATTGCGGCCGCGATGTGATCACGAGCACGGAGTTCAGTCGCTCGTTGGGCACGAACTTGATCAGGTTGGTGCCGGGTCCCTCCTGCGCGCGGAAGATCGTCTCGAGTTCCTTCGCCACCGCGTCGGGGCGAGAGGTCTTCAGCGGGTGGAGCGCGACCGACATGCCCTTCATCCAGTCCACGTCGAAGACCTGGATCGCCTCGCGCATTGCGGCGAGGTCGGGATTCGTGCCGGCGATCATGATGTAGTTGCGTGCATTGTCGACGCGCAGGATCGACCCTTCGCGGCTGATCGGGGCCAGGATGACGCGCATCTCTTCGGCCGAAATGTACTGCAGTTCGACGACCTGGATCTTGAGGCCCGGCGTGCGGCTGGAGGTCGAGGGCACGCTCACCGATGGCGTCTTGGCCAGCGCTTCCGACAGCGGCACGATGTTGTAGGTGCCGGAGTTCTTGACGATTGCGAAACCGTTCGCTCCCAGCGTCGTCTCGAGGATGTCGACCAGCGTGTTGCGGTTCACCGGCGCGCTGGTCTGCAGCGTGATCGAACCTCGGACGCGCGGGTCGATCGTGTAGTTAAGGCCGAGAATATCGCCAAGCACGTTCTTGACCGCCGCCGCGATCGGCGCGTCGACCAGGTTCAGGCGGTATTCCGTCTGCCCTGAATTGCCCGTCTCGGCGGTATAAGGCGCGCGGCTGGAGACGAACTGGCCGCTGCCGTCGGCACTTACCCCCTCGAAGTTGTCAGCGTCGCTGCCGGTCAGCCGGCGCGACATGCCCGAACTCTCCGGCGGCAGCGGGCGGCCGTTGTCGTCCAGATTGGTCATTATGGAGGAGAACACGCCGTCCTTCGAGTTGGACGCGCAGCTGGTCAGAATTGCGACCAGAATCACGATGGCGAGCACTCGATACATTATCGGCCTACTTGATCATGCCCGAGTACTACACCGCCACAACAGCAGAAACATTAGCTCTTCAGGGGCGAGGCTCCGATCTTTTCAACCGAACAGGCTCCGAGAGCCTGTTGCCGATCTCCCCCTTTCGTCACCAAGCCACAAAAGGGTTGGCAAGGCAAGAAAACTCCGGAACCGCAGTTAATCTATGCAGCAATTCACAGTCGGCGGGGAAAAGATGCAACAGTATCGCCCGGGAGCGTTCAACGTTGAACATCTCGCGATTTATCATAGTTTGGCCGCACCGGACTGGAATCGGTTTCGTCGCAATAAAATTGGGGATATAGACCCCGGATGCGCTGACGAAGGTTTGGAACAGTGGCCCTCGCCAACTTTCTTTCGGATTTGATGAGCTGGTGGCCGGACGAGCTCGGCCGGGCCTTCGGTGCGCGCTTCCGTCAGCAGGCACCCGCCGTCGGCGCCACCGTGCGGCTCGTCAGGGCCGGCGCGGAGATCTCCGTCGACGGGACGGAGCCCCGCCTCGCCGCCGAGCCGTCGCAGATCGCCCCCCTCCTCGACCAGCTTGCCGGCCGCCGCGGCCGCAAGCCCGCAGTCGGCATCGTCATCGAGCCGGAGCGCTACCTGAAGCGCAGCCTGGCGGCGATCCGCCTGCCGCGCGGCCGCAAGATGGCGATGGCGCAGCTCGACCTTCAGTCCGCCACACCGTTCAATCCCGACGAATTCTTCGTGCTGGCGACACGGTTCGACGAGCGCGTCACCGACAGCTCCTATTACACGGTGCGCAAGTCCGCCCTGGTCCCGGTGGTCGAAGGCCTGCGCTCCGGCGGCTGGCGCGTCGCCTCGATCTCGCTCTCCGATGGCGGCGAGCTCTATCCGGTGGATGCGACGAGCCTGCGGGAGGTGATGGGCGTGTCCGCCGCCACCAGGCTCGGAGAGCGGGCCGTTTCGATCGGCCTCGCCACCGCCGCCGCCGGCCTCGTCGCGCTCGTCGGCGCGGCCCACTGGCGCTATTCCGTGGCGGGCGCGGATGTCGCGGAGCAGGTGGAGGCGGCCGAGAGCGAGGTGCGCGAGCTGCGCGCTGTGCTTGCCGCCCGCGACGCCAAGATCGCCCAGATCGGCGTCGTGCGCGACGAGAAGAAGGACACCGTGCCGGTCGTGCGCGTCATCGAGGAGATGTCGCGGGCGATCCCCGACAACACCTGGCTTACCGAGATCAGCGTCAGCGGCGACATGGTGCGCTTCGCCGGCTTCTCGGCGTCCGCCGCGGCGCTCATCCCGATCCTGGAGTCCTCGCCGCTGTTCAGCGCGCCGACCTTCATGGAGCCAGTCGTGCGCGTCGTGAACCAGGAAGGCGAGCGCTTCTCCATCGCCATGAAGATCGAGAACGGCGATGGATAGCCTGACACGCATCCTCAACGCCGGGCCGCGCACCCGCCGCCTCGCAGCGATCGGCCTGCTGGTCGGCTGCGTCGCCGGCGCCGGCCTCCTGACGGTGGCCGCGGTCTCCTCGGTCTATGCCAGCCGCGACGCGGTTCGCGAGCAGCGCGAAACGCTCGGCCGCCTGCGCGCGGTGCTGGCGCTGAAGCCGATGATGGAAGAGTCCGCCAAGGCCGCGATCGCCGCCGACGACCGGCCGGAATTCCTGACAGGCGCCAGCGACGCGGTCATCCAGGCCGATCTGCAGACCTGGCTCGACGGCGTCGCGCGGCAGAACGGCGTCTCCATCACCTCCGTCGGCAACGCGCCCGCTCTGCAGCAGAAGGGCATGCGCTTCGCCGGCCTGCGCGCCGACATCACCGGCCCGAACGAAGGCATACAGGGCACGATCTTCGCGATCGAGGCGGCCAAGCCCTATCTGATCATCCGCCAGGCCCAGCTCCATTCGACGCTGGATTCGCAAGGGTTGGGCGACGGCCCCACCCAGCTCGTCCTGCGGGTGCAGTTCTACGGTGCGCTGCCGCCCATAGCCACGCCCGCGCCGCAGTCCGCCGCTCCCGCCGCGGGGGCGACGCAATGAAGACGGCTCTCAAGATTGCAGCGGTTCTCGCCGCCAATCTCGCCATCTGGCCGGCCGCCTGGGCGGTCTTTGAACGGCCGGCTGGCACCGGCGCCATCGCCTCGCCGCGCGAGGCGGGGCGGGCGGGCGGCGTGGCCGACCAGCCCCAACTCGGCGAAGTGCTGGACTTCTCGCAGATGAGCCCGGTCCAGACCTATTCCCGCCCGCTGTTCGACAAGGCCCGCCGCCCGTGGCAGCCGCCCGCGCCGCCCGCCGAACCGGAGGTGGAGCCGGTCGCCGAGCAGGTTGTCGAGCCCGAGGTGCAGGCTCTCCCCGCGCCGGCGATACGGCTCATCGGCGTCAGCTCGGCCGGCGTCGCGGACATGAAGGCGCTGCTCCAGCTCGATGAATCGCCCGATCCGGTATGGGTCCTGGTCGGCGACGTGCTGCAGGGCTGGGAGGTCGGCAAGATCGATCCGGGGTCGGTCACCATCCGGCGCGGCAAGGAAAGCATGTCGTTCGAACTCTACCCCGAGGTCAGTTCGGGCCAATGAGCCGCCTCCTTCCTCCCGCCCTCCCGCGGGATGGCGAGCCGCGGGACGCCGAGGCCGGCTTCGCGCTCCTGATGGTGCTGCTTTTTCTTCTCGCCGTGACCGCGATTCTAGCGCCGCTCGTTCTGGGCGCGCGGACCGAACTGCTCGTCGCCTCGAACCAGCTCCAGCAGCAACGGCTGGAGACGATCGCCGACGGGTTGCTGACGGTTCTGGCGCGGGATCTTGCAGCGCCCCCGACAGAACCCCGCAACGAGGAGATCAAGGTCCGCTCCGAGCCGCTGCGATGCCGCTCGACGCGCTACCTGGTCGAGGCGCGGATTCAGGATCAGCGCGGCCTGATCGGCATCAACAACGCCCCGGCCGAGCTCGTCTCGGAAGGCTTCCGCGCCCTCGGCTTCCCCTCGGGCGACATCGCCGAGCTGACGGAGGCGCTGATCGCCTACCGCACCCGACCGCCTGAAGACGGTGAAGGTGGTGGAGGTGGTGGCGACGGCAACGGTGATGGCAATGGCAATGGCGACGGTAACGGCAATGGCGACGGTGGAAACGGAGGCGACCAAGCCGATCCGCAGCGCACTCCCCAGGTCGCACCCGCGGCCGGTGCAGAGGATCGCGTCGCCGGCGGCCTGAAGCGCATGCCCTTCGAGGCGGTCGAAGAACTCTACGACTTCGAGGGCTTCCGCGGGAAGCCGGTCCGCGCGCTCACCGAGGTGTTCTCGACCCGGAACACCGCCGACACGATCCTCGGCCCGCGTATCTCGACCCGCCTGTCGAGCGTCCTGCCGTCGAAGCCCACGCCCAAATTTCCCTTTATCCTTCCCGACGAGGAAGAAGGGGCCAAGACCTACCGTGTCGATGTGGAACTGCGCACGGTCGACGGCGGCATGTCGGGATATGCCGGAGCCGTGCTCACGGCGAGCGAGAATGACACCGGCGAGTTTTCCATCGTCGAGCGGACCTCGAACCCCGAGTTCCTACCCGAAGGGGAAAGCGACTTCAGCGGCCTCGTCGAATGCGATATGATTTTGGGAGCCGGCGTGGCGGCGGTGCTCGCCAGCGACCCGTAATGAGACGGATGCCCTTTCCATGAGACTTGCGGAATATCCGACCTTTTCCGACTTCCTGTCCTGGCTCGGGGACAACCGTATCCTCACGGCCGAATCCGTCAAGCGCGCACGCAACGCCCACAGCTCGACCGGCCATCCGGTCGACACCGTCTTCATCGAGCTCGGCCTGCTCAGGGAAAGTGATCTCGCCCAGCATCTGTCGGCCTTCCTCGGCGTGCCGGTCCTGCCGGCCGTGCCCGACGAGGTCGACCTCGCGCTCGTCCGCGGCATCGGAATGAATTTCCTCGAGGCCAACCAGGTGCTGCCGCTGGCGTTCGTCGAGAACCGCGTGCTGGTCGCCGCCGCCGATCCCTTCGCCCGCTCGACGCTCGACGTGCTGCGCTACCATTTCGACTGCGAACCGGAGCTGCGGGTGTTCCCGCGCAGCGCCATCGCCGAGCGGCTGCGCACGCTCAAGGAGACCAAGCTGGACAGCCCCGACAGCCTGCTGATGGCGGTGGACGACGACCTCGCCGACACCGACGACATCGAGCGGCTGCGCGATTTCGCCCGCGAGGCCCCGGTCATCCGCTTCGTCGCTAACATCATCCAGCAGGCGGTGGACCGCGGCGCCACCGACATCCATGTCGAGCCGACGATCGACCACCTGCGCATCCGCTTCCGCTGCGACGGGCTGCTGACGGTCGCCGAGACCGCGCCGAAGTCGATGCATGCCGGCATCGCCACCCGCATCAAGATCCTGTCGCGCCTCAACATCGCCGAGCGGCGCATGCCGCAGGACGGCCGCATGCGCGTCACCGTGCGCGGTCAGGAGATCGACCTGCGTGTCTCGGTGCTGCCCTCCGTCCACGGCGAGACCTTCGTGCTGCGCATCCTCGACAAGTCGGGCGTGGCGCTGTCCCTCAACGCGCTCGGCTTCGACGCCGAGGCGATCGCCAGGTTCAAGGAGTTCGCCCACATCCCCAACGGCATCGTGCTGATCACCGGCCCCACCGGCAGCGGCAAGACGACCACGCTCTATTCCCTGCTCAAGGAGCGCGATCCCGACGAGGTGAAGATCTTCACCGTCGAGGACCCGGTCGAATACCGCCTTGACGGCATCACCCAGCTCCAGGTCGACCCGGGCATCGACCTCACCTTTGCGCGTGCACTCCGCTCCGTCCTGCGCCAGGACCCGGACGTGATCCTCATCGGCGAAATCCGCGACGCCGAGACGGCCCAGATCGCCATCCAGGCATCGCTCACCGGCCACCTGGTCTTCTCGACGCTGCACACCAACAGCGCCGCCGGCGCGCTCACCCGCCTGCTCGACATGGGCATCGACGGCTATCTCATCGGCGCGACCATCCGCGCGGTCGCTGCCCAGCGCCTCGTGCGCAAGCTCTGCCCCAAGTGCCACGGCGTGCAGGCCCCGGCGGTCAACGGCATCCATCCCGTCTGCAACACCTGCCGCGGCAGCGGCTATGCCGGCCGAACCGTCGCCTACGAGATCCTCGAAGTCTCGCCCGAAATCGCTTCGATGATCAGCCGCGGCGCCGGCGAGGAGCAGATGCAGGAACGTGCGGCCGCGAATGGCTTCCTCACCATGTCGGCGCAGGCCGCCCGCCTCGTCGCCGACGGCGTCACCACGCGCGAGGAGGTGCAGCGCGTCCTGAGCCTCGAACTCACCTCGGACCTCGCCGACGAGATCCTGCAATGAGTGACCGGCCGTGACCGCGACGCGTTTCAAGTTCCGCGCCTACGCCCAGTCCGGCGGCCACGACACCGGCTATGTCACCGCGATCGACCGGGCGGATGCGGTGCGCCAGCTCTCGCAGGCTGGCAAGATCCCCTACGAGCTGAAGCAGGTCGACGCGTCAGCCGGGACGGCCAGTCCCTCGTCCTTCCGCGGCCTTTTCCAGCCCAAGCTCGACCTGACCCATTTCCTCAGCGAGCTGGCGGTCATCATCGGCTCAGGCTTCAACGTCGACGTGGCGCTCAAGGCCGTCGGCGACGCCGAACCCAACAAGGGCCAGAAGGCGCGCATCCAGGCGATCCATTCGCAGATCACCGAGGGCAAATCGGTGGCCGAGGCCTTCGCCAGCCAGCCCAACATGCCGCCGGACGTGGTGGCGCTCGTCGCCTCGGGCGAGAGCAGCGGCCGGCTCGACATCGTCGTCTCCGAGCTCGCCAAGACGCATGCGCTGCGCGCGAAGCGCAAGTCCGAGATCACCGAGGCGATGATCTACCCGGCCTTCCTGCTGCTCATCATGGTCGGCGCGCTGCTGGTCCTCTCGCTCTATCTCGTGCCGGCGCTGGAGCCGATCTTCTCCAATGCCGGCGCCGAGCCGCCTTTCCTCATTCGCGCGCTCGGCGGCTTCGGCGAGACGATCAAGCAGTTCGGCCTGCTCATCTTCGCCTGTCTCGGCGGGCTCGGCCTGCTTATGGCCGTCTTCTTCCAGCGCCCCGCCGTGCGCGCCAGGTTCATGGACGTCGCGGCCCGCCTTCCGGTCATCTCCGGACTGATCCGCAGCACCACGCGCGAGCGCTACCTCAACACCATGTCGCTGCTTCTCGGCAACGGCGTGCCGATGCTGGACGCAATGAGCCTCTCAGCCGACACCGCGCCGTCCGCCGGCCACAAAGCGAAGCTGATGCAGGCGCGCCTGCGCGTCGCCTCTGGCGAGCCGATCTGGCAGGCGCTCAAATCCTCCGATGCCTTCCCGGACTCGATCCTGGCGCTGGTCCGGCTCGGCGAGGAATCCAACAACCTCGCCACGATGATGGGCCGCTCCGGTGCGATGACCCAGGCGCAGATGCAGCGCGCCATCAGCCGCGCGCTGGCGCTGCTCACCCCGGCCATGACCATCGTCCTCGGCGGGCTGGTCGGCAGCCTGGTCATCTCGGTGATGACGACGCTGCTCTCCATCAACGAGATGGCGATCCGGTGAGCACGCGCCCTGCCCCTCCCCTGCATTCCGAGGCGGGCTTCACCCTCGTCGAGTTCCTCGTCACGCTCGCCATCCTTGCGCTTGTGCTCGGCTCCGTCGGCTCGACGCTGGCGCGCCGCGAAAACCGCATCACGCCGCTGATGAGCGCGGAAGCGATGCAATCCATGCTGTTCCGCGCGCGCAGCGACGCAATCCTCAAGGGCCGCAACACGCTGTTCGCGATCAATGCCGGGGCTAAGCAGTACGTCTATCCTACCGGATCGACCCCGGTGCAGTTGCCCGACGATCAGGAGGTTCGGATGATCGCGAGCTCCGAATTCGTCTCGCCGGAGGGGTCGACCTACTATCTCGTCTTCCGGGCGGACGGCAGCTCGTCGGGCGCGGAAATCCTGCTGCGCAACGCCGCCGGCACCGAGGCGCGCATCGAAGTCAACTGGTTGACCGGCCTGCCGCGCCTGCGCGTGGGGACGTCGCAATGACCACGGACGGCAAAGAGAGCGGCTTCATCCTCGTCGAGACGATCGTCGCCTTCGCGATCCTCGCGGTCGCGCTCGGTGTCGGCATGCAGACCATCTCCCAGAGCGCCACCACGCTGGTGCGCGCGGCCGACATCCAGGCCGCCGGCCTCGTCTACGCGTCGCTCGCCGCGAAGGAATTCCCCGATATCAGGAACGAGGGCGATTTCGAGGGCGAGCTCGATTCCGGCGAACCGTGGCGGATTGTCGCCCGCGCCGTGCGCGACGGGCATGCGCGGCAGCTGCTGGCGCTCACGGCCACTATCTGGCCGCGCGGCGCCAGAGGGCCGTCCTATACCTACCAGACATTCATCAGCAATCCGCCGCTGCAGGTCGCGCCATGACCAGGCCGTCCTCCTCCCGCGACGGCTTCGTCCTGATCGAGGTGTTGGTGGCGCTCTCGGTCGTCGCGGTCATGGCGGGGATGATGGCCGGCGTCTTCGGCCAGCTGAACTCTGTCGCGCGGCTGCGCGAGCAGGTGATCGTGCGCGCCGAATTGGAGGGGGCGCTGTCGCACCTCGCCAGTACGCTGTCGGCGGCGAAGCTCGCCAGCCTTCCCGACAGTGAGGAGGAGAACGTCAAGATGTTCGACGGCCGGGCGACGCAGATGCGCTTCGCCGCCGTCACCCGCCAGGGCTTCTATTCGCTGGCCCTGCGCGACATCGACATCTACATCGACGATCAGGCCGCCGCGCCGCGCCTCGTGCAATCGATGGCGATGCGCCGGCAACCGGACGCCGCCGAGGCAACGCGCTCGACGATCATCATCCTCGACAGTTTCGACAGGATCGACTTCACCTATTCGGAGGATGGCGTCAGCTTTATGTCGTCCTTCTCCAAGGCCGGCATACTGCCGAAGCTGGTCAAGATCAGGATTTCCCGCTCTGTCGCGGGAAAGACGGTTTCAGCCACGACGATCGCCCGGGTATCATGAGAGAGTATCCGGCAGCGCGGAAAGCTGGCCGGAAGCTCCTCAGGCCGGCGGCGCGTCCATCTTGGGCAGCGCGTTCGTGACCGTGCCTTCCGCGGCGACCTGGTTCTCGGCCTCGTCGTCCCCTTTGCCGCCCGCCTTGGGCAGCATGTTGTCGGCGCGGTCGCCCTGCAGCCCGTTCGTCACCTCGTCGGCCTCCGACGCCTCGTAGCTCCCAGTCGCGCCGGCCTCCAGGTCGCCGGTGATCTCGCCGATTGGATTCTTCACCGCGGGATCGTCCGCCGCCTTGTCGCCGCCCGCGTTCTCGCTCGTGCCGTCGTCCAGCAGGCTGCCGATCAGCGAGGCGCGATAGGCGTCCTGAGGCGAGAGCGCCGAATAGATCGACAGCTTGCCGGTCGAGGTGCCGTCCGACGCGGACGTGCCTCCGTCGACCAGGGAGAGGAATTCGTTGCCGCCATTGCCCTGGCCGCCATCCGAGGGATTGTCGGAGACGGTCGGCATGCGGCCGATCTGTGTGGTGGCGGGCGGATAGCTCGTCCGCAACGATCCGAAAAGACTCATGCTGCCAGCTCCGCGCAGAAAGTGCCGATGTTCGCCAGCCTAACCCCGGCGGCTTGCGCGAGGCTGGCGGGCCATCCAGCATCGAGTTTCCGGGCGAAGCAAAACGTTATGGACTGGGTGCGCGCGCTCGTGATAGGTCGCCTGCGGGGCTTGGAGACGTTTCTTCTATCATCTTGAGTGGGGCGTAGAGAGTTACCTATGAAGGGCATCATCCTTGCGGGCGGTAGTGGCACCCGCCTGTACCCTCTGACTTTGGCTGTCTCGAAGCAGATCCTCCCGATCTACGACAAGCCGATGATCTACTATCCGCTGAGCGTGCTCATGCTGGCCGGCATCCGCGAGATATTGATCATCTCCACGCCGCGCGACCTGCCGGTGTTCCAGGAACTGCTCGGCGACGGCGGCGAGTTCGGCCTCAGCCTTTCCTATGCGGTTCAGCCGCAGCCAAACGGTCTCGCCGAAGCCTTCATCATCGGCGACAGCTTCGTCGGCGACGACAATGTGGCGATGATCCTCGGCGACAACATCTATTTCGGCGAGGGGCTCTCCAGCCTCTGCCAGCAGGCCGCGCAGCGCACCGGCGGCGCGTCCGTCTTCGCCTATCATGTCGAGGATCCGCAGCGCTACGGCGTGGTGTCCTTCGACAAGGTCACCGGCCAGGCGCTGACGATCGAGGAGAAGCCGGCCAATCCGAAATCGAACTGGGCCGTCACCGGCCTCTATTTCTACGACAACGAAGTCGTCGAGATCGCCAAGTCGATCAAGCCGTCGGCGCGCGGCGAGCTCGAGATCACGACGGTCAACAACGTCTATCTCGAACGCGGCACGCTGCACGTCCATCAGCTTGGCCGCGGCTATGCCTGGCTCGACACCGGCACGCATGACAGCCTGCACGAGGCGTCCTCGTTCGTCCGCACGATCGAGCACCGGCAGGGCATCAAGATCGCCTGCCCCGAAGAGATCGGGGTCGAAAAAGGCTGGGTATCGGCGGATCGGGTGCTTGCCCGCGCTGCCAAGCTCGGCAAGAACGAATATGCGGCCTATCTCAGGCGCAGGGTCGCAGAAATAGCGGAAATGTGATGGTTGAAGTCAGGAAGCTCGGGCTCGGGGATGTGCTCGAGATCCTGCCGAAGAAGCATGGTGACCACCGCGGCTTCTTCTCCGAAACGTACAACGCCGCGGAGCTGAAGACCGCCGGCGTCGACCTCGGCTTCGTTCAGGACAACCATTCCTATTCGGCCGCCGCCGGCGTGCTGCGCGGCCTGCACTACCAGTTGCCGCCCTTCGCGCAGGACAAGCTGGTGCGCGTGACGCGCGGCGCGATCCTCGACGTGGTGGTGGACATCCGCCGCTCGTCGCCGACCTTCGGCAAGTGGGAGGCGCTCGAAGTCTCGGCGGAGCGCTGGAACCAGATCCTCGTCCCGAAGGGCTTCGCCCACGGCTTCGTCACGCTGGTTCCCGACACCGAGGTTCTCTACAAGGTGACGAACCTGTATTCCAAGGAGCACGACCGGTCGCTGCGGTTCGACGATCCGGCGATCGGCGTGGCGTGGCCCACCATCTCCGGCGGTTTCACGCTCTCCGACAAGGACAAGAATGCACCGCTGCTTGCCAATGCAGATCTCTTCGACTGACATGAGGTATTCCGCATGAACTTCCTCGTCACCGGCGGTGCCGGCTTCATCGGATCGGCGGTCTGCCGGCACATTTGCTCCGACCTGTCGAACAACATCACCAATGTGGACAAGCTGACCTATGCCGGCAACCTCGCCTCGCTGCGGCCGATCGAGAACCAGCACAACTATCGCTTCGAGCAGAAGGACATCTGCGACGACGGCTCGATCCTCGACATCCTGAAGCGCGACGACATCGACGTGGTCATGCACCTTGCGGCCGAAAGCCATGTCGACCGCTCAATCGACGGGCCGGAGGCCTTCATCGAGACCAACGTGATCGGCACGTTCCGCATGCTCAAGGCTGCGCTCGAATATTATCGCGGCCTGAGCGGCGCCAAGAAGGAGCGCTTCCGCTTCCACCACATCTCGACCGACGAGGTGTTCGGGGATCTGCCCTTCGACAGCGGCATCTTCACCGAGGAGACGCCCTACGCGCCCTCCTCGCCCTACTCCGCCTCCAAGGCCGCGTCCGACCATCTGGTGCGCGCCTGGCACGAGACCTACGGTCTGCCGGTCGTGCTCTCCAACTGTTCCAACAATTACGGCCCGTTCCACTTCCCCGAGAAGCTCATCCCGCTGGTCATCCTCAACGCGCTCGACGAGAAGCCCCTGCCGATCTACGGCAAGGGCGAGAATGTGCGCGACTGGCTCTATGTCGAGGACCACGCCCGTGCGCTGGCGACGATCGCGACGAAGGGCGTCAACGGCGAGAGCTACAATGTCGGCGGCAACTCGGAGCGCACCAACCTTTCGGTCGTGCAGACGATCTGCGCCATCCTCGACCGCAAGCGCCCGCGCAAGAAGGGCAGCTACGGCGACCTGATCACCTACGTCACCGACCGGCCCGGCCACGACCGCCGCTACGCGATCGACGCCTCGAAGATCAAGCGCGAACTCGGCTGGACGCCGCAGGAGAGCTTCGAGACAGGCCTTGCCCGCACCATCGACTGGTATCTCGCCAACGAATGGTGGTGGGGACCGATCCGCCGCGAGAAGTATTCCGGCCAGCGCCTCGGCGAAGCTCAGAAGGCCGCGGAGTGAGGATCGCCGTCACCGGCCGCGAGGGTCAGGTCGCGCAGAGCCTGAAGGAACGCTGCGGCGGCCGTGCGGACGTCGAGATCGTGCTCGTCGGCCGTCCGGACCTCGACCTCGCGACCCCGGCCTCCATCGCGCCCGCGCTTGAAGCCGCACGGCCCGATCTCGTCGTCTCGTCGGCCGCCTACACCGCGGTCGACAAGGCCGAGGACGAGCCCGCGCTCGCGCATGCGGTCAACGGGGCCGGCGCCGGTGCGGTCGCAGCCGCCGCGCACGCGCTCGGCGTCCCCGTCATTCACCTTTCGACCGACTACGTCTTCGACGGTTCCAAGGACGGCGCCTATGTCGAGACCGACCCTACGGGCCCGATCGGCGTCTACGGCGCGTCCAAGCTCGCGGGCGAACACGCGGTGGCCGCTGCCAATCCACGCCACGCGATCCTGCGCACGGCCTGGGTCTACAGCCCGTTCGGCAACAATTTTGTCCGCACCATGCTGCGCGTCGCCGCGAGCCGCGACGAATTGACCGTCGTCGCCGACCAGCACGGCAACCCGACCTCGGCGCTCGACATCGCCGACGCGGTCCTCCACATCGCCCCCCGGCTCGTGTCAGGGCAGGACGATGTTTTCGGTATCTTCCATCTCGCCGGCAGCGGCACGACCAACTGGAGCGGCTTCGCCCGCCGCATCTTTGAGGCGAGCCGCGCCAATGGCGGCCCCTCGGCGCGGGTGAAGGACATCCCGGCCTCCGACTATCCGACCAAGGCGCGCCGCCCCGCCAACTCCCGCCTGTCGACCGCGAAGTTCACCCAAACCTTCGGCTGGACCGCGCCCGACTGGCAGGACAGCACGGACGCCGTGGTCGCTCGCCTTCTAGCCGCGCCACAACCGCCGCAAGGGGGCTAGCTTCCTGAGCACCCGTATCGCGAAGGCGGGGGGTATCTTCGCGTTGTCACCCACCGTGCCCTTTCTGGTGACCGCCGCGGCCGGATCGATCAGGAAAGCGACCACCAGCGAACCCTCTTTCGCCTCGAGCCCAAGACATCCGCCGCCCGGAAGCAATCCTTGCTCTCCTTCGGCGAAAGCTTCGCCGCCGGCGGCGATCGAGCCGCTGAAGACGTAGAAATAGAGATCGCGTCCCTGCATGACCGGGAATTCGACCGAAGCTCCCTGATCCAGCCTGATATCGAAGAAGTCGACCGCATTGCGCACGAAGAAGGGGGCGTTGCCGCCTTTCGGTCCGAACAGATGCCGCCAGGCGTTCCGAGCGGCCGGTGCGACCGCCCCGTGCTGGATGCCGGGGTCGAGATCCGCCTCGCGCGGCCTCACGAATATCTGCAGCATGCGCAACGGCGGGTCGCTGGGCAGGGTCTCTTCCGAGTGCCAGAAGCTGCGGCCGGCGTTCATCACCATCAGATGCCCCTCGTCTATCACGAGCGGTCCCGTCGCCCTGTCGTCGTGGCGCATGACGCCGTCGGGCACCCATGAGACGATCTCATCGTTGCGGTGCTCGTGCATTGCGATGAGGCGACCTGGATGGAGGATCGATTCCACGACCATCGCCAGGGGGCCATGCCCATGGTCGCGGGTTTTGGGGAGCAGCCACCCCGGCATGTTCGCGTGGATGACGAACCCGCCCATGTCTCGGACAATGGGTGTGCGACCACCTTTCAGCAGCATGGCAGCGGCCCGTCACGACAGCGGAAGCGAAGGCCAGAGCTTAGCATGTCGGGCCGCCCGAGGCGATGGTCACGACACCACCGCTCCGTCCGGGAAGCGCCAGTTCGTTCCGTCGGACACCGCCATGCGCCGGTTGGAGCTGCCGTCGGAGACGTAGATCACCTGCCCTTCCGGCGCCGCAGAGGGCAGCCCCGCCACCGCGTAGGCGCGCAGCATCAGGTGGCGCTCGGCGCTGACGATCGTATTCGCGCCGTTCATCTGCAATGCGATCGGGCTGCCGGTGCCGTCGCCGAAGCGGACGTTGAGCCCGGTGAGCCTCAGATGCGGCACCGCACTCGCCGTGCCGTTGACGCAGACCGAGAACGCCATGTCCAGGCCGCGCGCCGTATCCGTCCAGGCCTCGGTCGCGCGGGCGACGATGCCGCCGAGCGACACGGCGTTGTGCTGCGTCGCGCCGTAGCCGAAGGCCGCGATGTTGAAGACCTGGTCGCCGCTCTGCAGCGCCGAGGGTGCCGCTGCGGTGCCCCGCGCCTTGCGGAAGGTGAAGTTCGGGCCGCCCGCGCCGCTGTTGTAATTGTCGAATAGGACGCGCGTCGCATCGCCCTGGTTCGACACATGCATGATCGTGCCGGCCGGACCGGCCTGCGGCGTGTGCGCCGTTCCATGCAGCTGCAAGGCGCCCGTCATCGTGTCGCCCTGCCGCGACATGGCATAGCGCCGCGTCGCGACGCCGAGATCCTCCACCGGATCGCCGGCGACGACAGCCAGCCCGCTTGCCGCGTCCACCGCCAGCGCCTGCGTCCACGCGCTGCCGTCGGGCGACACCTTGACCGAAAAGTCGTCCTCGCCGGCCAGCCCGAACTCGGCGCGGCCGGAAAAGCCGCTCTGGAACAGCACCGAGGCCGTGTCGCCGGCATCCGCCTTGTTGATCTTCAGCCGGTGGTCGCCGCCCTCGTGGCTGAACAGGCTGGCAGCGCTCGCCACCGAGATCCGGTTCCCCGCATCCGCCGTCGCGTTCACGCCCACCAGCGCGACAGGATTGAGGCCGGCGGCCACCGCGTCGACCCAGTCCGTGCCGTCGAACAAAGCGAGCGCCTCCTCGTCCGCGATCCAGGCGATCCAGCCGGCGCGCGGCGGAATGATCGCCCAGCCGCCCGGCCGCGCCACCGCGATCCGGCCGGCCTGGCCGCTCCAGGCGCCCGTGGGCGCCGCTCCGACGATATAGCGGTCGCCCTCGTCCGGATCGCCCGGCGGCGCGGCAGCCGCCTTCGACAGCACCGAGAGCTGCACCACCGCGTCCAGGATTTCGAGCGCCTGGTTGTGCGTCACGTGCTTCTGCGCCTGCGAGGGCATGATGTAGGGCATTTTCAGGGTCGGGGTCTGGTCTGCCATGGCGTTCTCCGCGTTCGTCGCGCAAGAATCGCCCGCTCTGCCGCACCCGTTGATCGATCAGCCCTGCGTCACGGGCACACCTCCCTGCCCGCCCCACCTCAACGCGCTGAAAACCCTCATCGAATCGACCCGGCCGTCGCCGCACTTTTCTCGAGGACGAAGAAATCCATCCACGTCGCCAAGCCCGCAAATCGCGCTAGGCGGCATCGAATTTCCGCGCAGGCTCAGAGCCGGTTGATTGCAGACGCGATGTAGAGGCTCGCCTGTCCCTTGCTGCTCTGCCGGTAGACGCCGCTGCGGCGCAGCTCGATCAGCCGCCGCGGCAGCCACATCTTGCGCAGCGCCTCGAAGCGGTCGAGCACGTCCCGCGCATCCTCGGTCAGCAGGTCGCGGCAGGCCTGCAGGCCGGCGAGGTTGCGGTCGGTCCAGCGCGCGAAGCCGCCGCTGAGCAGGAAGCCGGTGCGGCCCAGCCGCGCCCGCAGCCCGTCGTTCGAGCCGACCAGGTTGCCGACATGCTGGCGATAGTCGATGCGCGGCTGCGGCGAATAATGGAACGCGCCGCCCGCGCCGGTCACCATCATGTAGCACCACCAGTCGTGGCTGACGAAGCCGCTGCGCCGCGAGGCCTCGGCCATCAGGTCGTGCGCCGCGCGGTTCATCACCATCGTGTTGCCGCCGGCGATCGACTGCACGATCGCGTTGCGGAAGCTCGGCGGCTCGGTAAACAGCGGCGAGAAGCCCACCGGCCGCCCCTCGATGTCGACGATGCGCGTGCGGCTGCCGTGGAGCGCCGGCGTCCCGGCCGGCTGCTGCGACAGCCAGCCGATCGCCGCCTCCAGCTTGTCGGGCGCCCAGACGTCGTCCTGGTCGCAGAAGGCATAGTAGTCCGCATCGATGTCCGGATTGACCATCAGCGAACGGAAATTCTCGGCAAACCCCTCGCCCGGCCCGCGCAGGATGGTGAAGTGCCCCTTCGTCCAGCCGGATGCGATCTCCCCCAGAAGCTCCATCGAGCCGTCGGAGGAGCCGTCGACGGAGACCCAGACGTCGATGTCGGACACGGTCTGGCGGGCGAGCGAGGCGAACTGCTCGGCAAGAAAGCGCTCGCCATTATGGACGCAGGCGAGAATCGCCACCCGGGTGGTCACGTGCAGCCTTTCCGTCGAACGTGGTGCATTCGTTGCGGACGGCGCATGTCGGAAAAGGTGGCTGGGGCGCCTGGATTCGAACCAGGGAATGGCGGTACCAAAAACCGCTGCCTTACCGCTTGGCTACGCCCCAATCCGGCAGGCCGCCAGAGCGATGGCGGCCTTATAGTGGTTCGGCGGACGACGTGCAACGCGGTCGTCGGTCCTTGAGGTGGTTTTACGTCTTCGCGCCGAAGGCCGAGAAGACCGACCACACGGCGGGGGCTGCAACCGCCACCAGCGCCACCTTGACGAGATCGCCATAGACGAACGGCGCCACGCCGCCGAGCCAGGCCTTCTCCGCGCCGATCAGGGTCGCGAGCCAGGCAAAGCCAAGGCCCAGCACCAGCGCCTCGCCGACCAGCAGTGCCGCGCCGAGCTTCAGCGGGTTGCGGTCGAAGCCGCGGTCCGCCGCCCAGCCGGCGATGACGGCGGCTGCGATGTAACCGAGCAGGTATCCGCCTGTCGGGCCCATCATGTAGGCGAGGCCGATGCCCCTTTCCGGCGTGCCCTGGAATACCGGCAGCCCGGCCGCACCCTCGGCGAGGTAGGCGATGAGCGTCACCAGAGCGAGGCGCCAGCCATAGGCGACGCCGAGGCCCATCACCGCCAGCGTGCCGAGATTGATGTCCACCAGCCCGAGCGGCACCCTGGTCTTGGCGGCGATCGTCAGGATCAGCGTGCCGGCGACGACGAGGGCCGCCTGCGCGGCGAAGCGCGCCACGCCGCCCTGCGGCAAGGCGAGGCTGACAAGCGGACGCATGACGATGGCGTTGGACATTTCGTTGGCTTCCCTCACAAAAACGGCCGCGCGGCGGCCGATCCTCATCCGGGTTTCGGTATATGGGCTTCCATGATATGCGGCAACCGCTTTCGCCGCTCAGCCGTCCGCCCCTCCCAGGATGTTTCCGCATGGCCATCGAGTTCCAGACCGCCTTCGACCCGGCCTACGGATCGGCCGTCCCGATCGCCCCAGGCGTGTCCAGGATGACGGTCAACAACCCCAGCGCGTTCACCTTCTACGGCACCAACACCTATCTCGTCGGCACCGAAACGCTGGCCATCATCGATCCCGGCCCCGAGGATGATGCGCATTTCGAGGCACTTAGGCGTGCGATCGCCGGCCGCCCGGTCAGCCACATCGTCCTCACCCACACCCATCGCGACCACTCGCCGCTCGCGCGACGGCTGAAGGAACTGACCGGCGCGACCACGGTCGCCGAGGGGCCGCACCGCGCCTCGCGGCCGCTGCGCATCGGCGAGACCAACCCGCTCGACGCCAGCGGCGACCTCGACTTCACACCCGATGTGCGTCTCGGCGACGGCGAAACGGTCCAAGGCGACGGCTGGAGGCTCGGCGGCGTCTTCACGCCGGGCCACGCCGCCAACCACATGTCGTTCGGCCTCGAAGGCACCGGCATCCTGTTCTCCGGCGACCATGTCATGGCGTGGTCCACCTCGATCGTGGCGCCGCCCGATGGCTCGATGTCCGACTACATGGCCTCGCTCGACCGGCTGCTCGCCCGCGACGACCGGCTCTACCTTCCCGGCCACGGCGGCCCGCTGCGCAAGCCGCTCCCCTTCCTGCGCGGCCTGAAAGCACACCGCAAGATGCGCGAGCGCGCCATCCTGGAAAGGCTGCGGCAAGGCGACCGCACCATCCCCGACATGGTCAAGGCGATCTACCGCGACACCGACCCGAAGCTCCACAACGCAGCGGGCCTATCCGTGCTGGCGCATATCGAGGATCTCGTCGCGAAAGGCGCGGCGGTGGCCGAGACGGACGTGTCGCTCGACGGGGTGTGCCCGGGCGGGGTGAGGACGGCTTGTGTCGGTTCACGACACTGGCCGCGACGGACTTAAGCCCCTTGACCACCAGCATGGATAAGTTGCTGCCATTTCGGCACATGTCGAGCAATTCTACGTCGGTTGCGCACACACGGCGAGCATATGTCAATAGATGTGTTGACATATTTGCTCTGCTTGTATAGCTATATATTGACGTTTTGTAATTTTCCGTCGATATATGAGTTTACAAATGTCCGTCAAACAGGCTGTTCGCGAACAATATCGAGCCATCGTCGATAGGTCGCAGGGCAACAGGATCGAGACCCCGCCCGAAGGCTGGATACGAACGGTGCGAAAAGCCCTCGGCATGTCCGGCGCGCAGCTTGCCAGACGCATGGGCGTCACGCGCGCCCGCATTGCGCAGGCCGAGAAGGCCGAATTGGAAGGCGGCGTCACCCTAAAATCCATGCAGGCAGCCGCGGAAGCCATGGGCTGCCGGTTCGTACGCGTTTGTCCCACCGGACACCATCGAAAATGTGATTATCGCGCAGGCACGTAAAAAGGCGCAGGCGATCGTCGGCAAGGTCGCTACGCACATGGCGCTTGAGAACCAGGCTGTGTCCCCCGACCGGACCCAGCAGGAGGTCACCCGTCTCACGAATGAGTTGATCTACGAAATGCCTTCTGACTTTTGGGAGGACAAGTGACGATCACGCTCGACTATCCCGAGGGAGCTACCCCGCTCGACCCCAACGAGATCGGCGGGCTCAAATACAAACACCTCCGGACGCAGGGCGAACTCGACGAACTCGAACAGGCGAACATCGCCTCTGGGCTCCGCTGGCTCGCACGCATGCGGCGTAAGGACATTCTCACCGCTGATTTTGCGGTGGAGCTTCATCGTCGTCTTTTCGGCGATGTATGGGATTGGGCAGGCAGCTTCCGCACGACGGGCAAAAACATCGGCGTCGATCCGGTGCAGATCGGCGTTCAACTGCGCGGGCTAATGGACGACGCGCAATACTGGGCTGCCCACGACACATACCCGGCAATCGAGGCTGCGGTGCGCCTGCATCACAAGCCCGTCTTCATTCATCCATTTCCTAACGGCAACGGCCGGCATGCTCGCATCATGGCTGATGTCGTTCTCGAGAAGGTTTACAGCGCCGACCCTATCGATTGGGCAGCGGGCTCAGACCTTCAAAAGACGAATGACCGGCGCGCGGCATACATAACAGCGCTGCAAGCAGCGGACGCCCACGATATGGGACCGCTGCTGACCTTCGTTGGGCACGAACTCGGCTGCCGGCGAGTCTGCGGCGACCTTCCATCTGAGAAGGCGGTAGCAGTGAGGTGAAGGGCGCCGCCCCCTACTCCGTCACCGGCTCGCCCTTCACGGCCGCATCCAGCTCAGTCAAAAACCCCTCGATGCGCCGAGCATTGTCGCCGAGGTCGTGCTTGCCCCAGCGCGAGACCGAGCGCATGTCGACATAGACCGCCGCGTCCTCGTCCACCACGCGCACGGCGACGTCCACCGGAAATCCGAGCAGGAAGGTGTAGGCGACGATCCCGATCGTGATCTCGCTCTGTCCCTCGGCAAGCTGCAGCTCGCCGCGCAGCGTCCAGCCGCGGTCCTGCGCCAGCTTCACGATCGCCTGGATCACCAGGTCGGGTGCCACCTCGTAGCGGCGGCCGATCACGCCCGGATAGTCTTCGAGCTGCAGTTCGGCGTCGCGCGGCGTCGGCGCGGTCACCGGATTGGTTGCCCCGCTCCGCTCCGCCGCCGCCAGCGGCAGCTGCGGCGGATCGACCACGTCGGTCGAGACGTCCGTCAGCGACGGCAGCGTCACGACCCGCCAGGCCGAGACGATGAAGGGGGCCAGCACCACGAGCGCGATCAGCGCGCCCGCGGCCGAATCGCGCCCGCCCTTGTCGCCCCTTTCCCACAGCCGGTTGAAGCCGAAGGCTGCGCAGCAGAGTGCGGCAATGCCGAGCGCGCCAACGATGCCGAGCAGCCAGAAGAACGAGAGCGTGTCGACGAAGCCGTAGCGGTGCCCTAGCCCGGAGGTGACGAACAGCACGGCCGCGAAGGAAGCCAGCCGCCGCGACCAGCGGGCCGCGCGCGAAACGCGCCGTTCGACGACTGCCGCCATGTGACCGGAAGCTCCCTCGCTGCGAAGACCGGCGGTCACTTATGCCGATTTGGCCGGGAACTCAAAGTCCCCGGCCCTGCATTCGCTGCCGCCTCACGCCGGCAGCTTGTATCCCTTGAAGTGCTCGCGCAGCGTCGTCTTCTGGATCTTGCCGGTGGCCGTGTGCGGAATTTCGGGCACGAAGACCACGTCGTCGGGCATCCACCATTTGGCGATCTTGCCGTCCATGAAACCGAGGATCTGTTCCTTGGTCGGCTCCTTGCCGGGCTTCCTGACGACGACCAGCAGCGGCCGCTCGTCCCACTTCGGATGCGCGATGCCGATCACCGCCGCCTCCGCCACCTCCGGATGGCCGACGGCGAGGTTTTCCAGCTCGATCGAGGAGATCCACTCGCCGCCCGACTTGATCACGTCCTTCGAGCGGTCGGTGATCTGCATGTAGCCGTTGGTGTTGATGTGGGCGACGTCGCCGGTGTCGAACCAGCCGTCGGCGTCGAACTGCTCCTTGCCCGCGCCGCCGTAATAGCCCTTGGCGACCGCCGGGCCGCGCACCTTGAGGCGGCCGAAGGTCTTGCCGTCCCACGGCAGCTCGCGGTCGTCGTCGTCCGTCACCTTCATCTCGACGCCGAAGGGCGACCAGCCTTGAGTCTGCTTGACGTCCAGCAGCGCCTCCCCGGTCAGGTCCTGGTATTCCGGCTTCATCGTGCACAGCGAGCCGAGCGGGCTCATCTCGGTCATGCCCCAGGCATGGATCACCTGCACGCCGTAGTTCTTCTCGAATTTCTCGGTGATCGCGCGCGGGCAGGCCGAGCCGCCGATGACCACCTTGTTGAGATGCGGCAGCGTCAGGTTGTTGGCCTCGAGGTGCTGCAAGAGCATCAGCCACACGGTGGGCACCGCGGCCGAGAAGGTTACCTTCTCGGTGTCCAGAAGCTCGTAGATCGAGGCTCCATCCATCTTGCCGCCGGGCATCACCATCTTGGCGCCGATCATCGGGGCACTCTGGCCGAGGCCCCAGGCATTGGCGTGGAACATCGGCACGACGGGCAGGATCACGTCGCGCGACGAGATTCCCATCGCGTCCGGCATCGCCGCCATCATGCCGTGGATGACGTTCGAGCGGTGCGAATAGAGCACGCCCTTCGGGTCGCCCGTGGTGCCCGAGGTGTAGCACATGCCGCTGGCCTCGTTCTCCTCGACGTCGACCCAGCGGAAATCGCCGTCGCCGTCCGCCAGCCATTCCTCATAGGCGACGACATCGGGCAGCGCGGAGGCCGGCATATGCGCCTTGTCGGTGAAGACGATCACCTTCCTGAGCGACTTCACCATCGGCGCGATCTTCTCGACCAGCGGCATGAAGGTGAGGTCGACGAACAGCGCCTGGTCCTCGGCGTGGTTCATGATCCACACCAGCTGCTCGGGAAAGAGGCGCGGATTGAGCGTGTGGTAGACGCCGCCCATGCCCATGATGCCGTACCAGGCCTCGAGATGGTTGCCGGTGTTCCAGGCCAGCGTGGCGATCCGGTCGGAGCGCTTGAAGCCGTCGCGCGCCAGAAGCTGCGCCACCTTCAGCGCGCGTTCGCGCACATCCTTGTAGGTCGTGCGCACGATGGGGCCTTCCACCGAGCGCGAAACGATCTCGCGGTGGCCGTGCTGCCGCGCGGCATGATCGATCACCTTGTGGCAGACCAGCGGCCACTCCTGCATCAGTCCAAGCATAGAATTCCTCCCGAAGGCACCGGCGCGAATTTCGTGCGGCGCGAAGCACTTGTCCAGTGCCGCCGGAATGACTTTTCGTCAACCTTGGACAGCGCCGCAGACGCCACATTGCGGCCATTCTCGCCGGCATAGCTCGCTCAGGCGGACCTTCAGGATGAGTCTCCCATGGAAACGCATGCGGCCAGCGCGCCAGTCCCCGTCAGGCCCTCGCTCGAAGTGGTCGAGCTCGAATTCGCGCTCGATCTGGAAGACGTCAAGGCCGGCTTCGACGAGGCAGCCGCCGCGGCAGCCAGAGCGACCGGCGGCGCGCTCCTCTTCACCATGCCGACGGCGGCCATTGCCGACTGCAGCCGCGTCGCGGTCATCAGTCTCGGCGAGCGCGGCGACCACGAACTGGTGCTGGTGATCCTCGGCGAGGACGGCCTCAGCACCCGCATCGAGAAGGTCGCCGAGAGCAGCAACCCCATTGCCCGCCTCGCCCGCTCGTGGTCGCAGGTAATGGAGCGCATGCCCGCCATCGCGGCCTGACAGGTTTTCGCCGCCAGCTGGCCGAATGCGTTTGGTCCAGGCTCGCCGCGGGGTTACCGCACTGCTGAATCTTCGCTAGTCTCCGGCCGAACACCGGAGACCTGTCATGAATGCCCCGCTCACCAACGTTCAGGCGCGCGATGTCGAAGCCCTGCTTCACCCCTACACGCCGCTCCACAGGCTGCGGGAGATCGGTCCGCTGGTCATCGAGCGCGGCAAGGGCGTCTATGTCTACGACACGCAGGGCAAGGCCTATATCGAGGGCATGGCGGGTCTGTGGTGCACCGGCCTCGGCTATGGCGACGAGGAGCTGATCGAGGCCGCCACCGAGCAGCTGCGCACGCTGTCCTACTCGCACCTGTTCGGCGCCAAGGGCATGGAGCCGGCGATCGAGCTGGCCGAGAAGCTGAAGGAGATCGCGCCGATCCCGATCTCGAAAGTGTTCTACACCTCGTCCGGTTCCGAGGCCAACGACACTCAGGTCAAGCTCGCCTGGTACATGAACAATGCGCTTGGCCGACCGAACAAGAAGAAGATCATCTCGCGCCAGAAGGCCTATCACGGCGTCACCATCATGGCCGCCTCGCTCACCGGCCTGCCCTACAACCACATGGGCTGGGATCTGCCGGTCGACCGCGTCATCCACACGGACTGCCCGCACTACTGGCGCTTCGGCGAGGACGGCGAGACGGAGGCCGAGTTCCTGGCGAGGATTGTGGGCTCCCTCCGCGATTTGATCGAGCGCGAGGGGCCGGACACGATCGCGGCGATGATCGCCGAGCCCGTCATGGGCGCCGGCGGCGTCATCGTCCCGCCGGCCGGCTACTATCCGGCGATCAAGCAAGTGCTCGACGAGCACGACATCATCCTGATCGACGACGAGGTCATCAACGGCTTCGGCCGCACCGGCAACTGGTGGGGCTGCCAGACGCACGGCATGGTGCCCACCACCATCTCCGCCGCCAAGCAGCTCACCTCGGCCTATGTGCCGCTCGGCGCGGTGCTGGTGCCGGAGGACATCTATCAGGCCTATGTCGACCATTCGCGCCAGATCGGCACGTTCGGCCACGGCTTCACCTATGGCGGCCATCCGCTCGGCTGCGCCGTCGGCGCGAAGACGATCGAGATCTACCAGAAGCGCGACATCGTCGGCAAAGTGCGGGCGCTGGCGCCCGTCTTCGAGACGCGGCTGAAGGCCGTCGCGGACCACCCGCTCGTCGGCGAGGTGCGCTATTCGGGCCTCGTCGGCGGCGTGGAGCTGGTGGCCGACAAGCGCACCAAGCGCTCCTTCGACGGCAAGAAGGGCGTCGGCCCTGGGCTGGCGAAGTTCGCCGAAGGCCACGGCGCCATCCTGCGTGCCATCGGCGACACGATTGCCTTCTGCCCGCCGATGATCATCACCGAGGCCGAACTCAACGAGCTGTTCGACCGCTTCGAAAAGGCGCTCGCCGACACCGAGGCCTGGGTCAGCAAGGAAGCCCTCCGCGCCGCCTGAGGGCTTTCCTAAGGCAGTCGCCCCCTCACGGCTCCGCCGTGCCGTCCGTCCCCGTCTCGGCCACGTCCGCCAGCCGCACAAAGGTTGCGCCGTCGGCCTTGAGCCGCAGCAGGCCCTTCACCAGTCCCGCGCCCGCCTGGCGCGTCGGCTGGTTGATGTGGGCGATGATGACGTCGCCGTCGCGCGCCGCCGCGACACGCTTCTCGACGGTCGCGGCCCCCAGCAGCGCACCCTCGTCCGCATTCACCGAATAGCCGGCGACGCGGTAGCCCATCCTGCGGATCTCGGCGATCGCGGATGGCGTGTATTTCGCCGTCGCGCCGCGAAACCAGCGCGGCTTGTCGAGACCCAGCGCCGTCATGCCGCTCGCCCCGCCCTCCACCTCCGCTGCCACCGCCTGCGGCGACCCCGCGGCCGCGATGCCGTAGATATGCACCGCCTCGTCCACCGCCGGCACATGGCGCGCGCCGTGGTTCTCGAGCTCGAACAGGTCCGGATGCGCGAGCAGCAGCCGCACCGCGTCTGGATTGCGCTTGAGCCAGCGCGCCGTGACAAAGATCGTCGCCGGAATGGCGTTCTCCACCAGCGTCGACAGGATGCGCGTGTCGGTGGCGCCGGAACACGCATCGAGCGTCAGCGCCACGCGCCGCCCGCCCGCCGAGCTTTCGAGATGCAGTTGCGGCTCGACCAGACGGCTTCCGGCCGCCGCCGGCGAGCACAGGAGGGCGGCCGCGAGCGCAGCGAGCAGGGCAGGTTTCATCGGGATGCGTCCGGCGGTCGAGCAGTCGTGATCTTGTCCCGCCTTGCGGCAAATTCGCGGCGGCCGCAAGATCGGTGATGCCGCATCGACAAAGGAGAGCGACCATGGCCAACCCCTCCCCCGGCTTCGCCCGCAATCCCGCCAAGTCGATCGCCGTCGAGCCCTATCCCGGCCCGGTCACCGTCTCGGCGGGCGGCAAGGTGATCGCGCGCACCGCCCGCGCGCTGAGGCTCACCGAGACGCCTTACCCGCCGGTGCTCTACATCCCCTTCGCCGACATCGATTTCTCGACGCTCGTGAAGACGACGCATGCCAGCCACTGTCCCTACAAGGGCGACGCCTCCTACTGGAGCGTCACGCCCGCCGGAAGCCGCGGCGAGAACGCGATGTGGGCCTACGAGACGCCCTTTGACGAGATGGAGGCGATCCGCGACCACGGCGCCTTCTATCCCGACCGCGTGACGATCGAGGCGTAACGCGCTCAGCCGCCAAGCACCCGGTCGATCGCACCGGCCACTTCGGCCTCGCCGATCCGGGTCACGCACCACGCCTTGTTGGTGTCGTCGGGCACGCAGACGCCCGGCCGCACGCAGGCGCAGGGCATCGGCGGCCTGATCGCCGCAGCGCGCTTTGACACCGGTCCCCAGACCGCCGGATCGGTCAGGCCGAACAGGCCGACCACCGGCACGCCGACGGCGGCGGCGATGTGCATCGGCCCGCTCTCGTTGCCGACGAAGAGGCCCGCTCGCGACATCAGCGCCGGCAGTGCTGCGAGCGGCAGGCGCCCGGCCAGCACCGTGCCGCCGCACCCGTCCGCCACCGCCTGCGACAGCTCGCGCTCGTCCGGCCCGCCGATCAGGGCGACCTTCAGCCCGTAGCGTGACGAAGCCTCGGCCAGCACCGCCGCAAAACGCTCCGGCGGCCAGCGGCGCGGCTCTGTGCGCGCGCCCGCATGCACGGCAATGAAGCCGCCCGGCTCAAGCCCCTCGGCCGCCAGCAGCGCATCCGCCTCCGCCTGCCGCGCCGGCGACGGCGTCAGCCGCGGCGAAAGCCCGCCTGCATCCATCCCCAGCGCCGTGAGCGGCGCGAGATAGCGGTCGACATAATGGGTTCCCGTGCCGAACCGCGGGCAGGGATGCGTCCAGGGTCGGCCGAAGATGCCGAGCACGGAGCGCTTCTCGGGCGGATCATAGCTGACGCGCACCGGCGCCCCGACCGCCCACTGCGCCAGTTGCGAGGTGGTGCTGTCGGCAATGTCGATCGACAGGTCGTATCCGCCGGCCCGCACCTGCCTCAGCAGCTTGAGGCGCACGGCGAGCCGGTCCGGGATCGACCCGCGCGTCTTTGCCCTTTCGACGCCGATCGTCCCGTCGGCGACGCCGTTGTCGCGGACGAAGTCGATGAGATGTCTCTCGCAGGCCATGTCGATCCGGGCACCCGGGAAGCTGCGCCGCAACCCCGCCGTCAGCGCGGACGAAAGCACCACGTCGCCGATATATTTCGTCTGGATGACCAGGATCGAACGGATCGCGCCTCCGGTCGGGGCTGGGCGCGCAAGGGGCATGGTCATCGTATGCGGAGGCCTGTCACGGGTTCGAACGGCGTACTGCGGACGGCCGACCGAACGGCAAGGTCGCCACAATAGTCAAGGAAAAGATCACAGAGCCCGGCAACCAGCGGTGCCCAGCCCTTTGCCGACAACCTCTCCCCTCTGTGCCTGTCCAGTGTTATAAGACGTAGCCTCGGAGCGGAGCCGGCATGTCTAAACCCGTCATATTCACCATCACTGCGGCCTGGGACGATGAAGCATCGGTCTGGACGGGCCATTGCGACGACATTCCGGCCGCCGCCGACGCGTCGACGCTGGACGGTCTCCTTGAAAAGATCTCCGCCATGGCGCTCGATCTCCTGCCGGACAATCATCCGGACGTCGATCCGGCGTCGCTGTTCCTGCAGATAACGGCCCTGCGAGAAGCCGAGCTCGCGGCCGCCTGAATGGCGCCGCAGTTCGACCGGCCGCTGAGGGAACTTCTTCGCGCCGCGGGCTGCACGCTGGTCCGGCAAGGCAAGGGCAGCCACGAGATCTGGCGCAGCCCACTTAACAATCGAAGCTTCGCCGTGCCGATCGGCATTCCCAGCCGCCACACCGCCAATGCGATCCTTCGTCAGGCGGGCCTGCCTAAAGCTTTCTGAGCCCGGCTCGGAACAAGGTCTGCACCACAAGCCAGATGCGGGTTGGGCGTCCCCCTCACCCGGCCTCCGCTCCGCTCGGCCACCCTCCCCCAAGGGGAGAGGAAATGATCCGGCGTTCGCAGCCAATCTCGAATCCAGATGGCGCAGACGACTGCGAACCTCCTCTCCCCTCGGGGAGAGGGTGGCCGAGCGGAGCGGAGGCCGGGTGAGGGGGGCGCCAGCAGACGTTCTGATGAAGCGCCCTACCCCTTCCGCACCGCCGCCTGCGCCGCCGCCAGCCGTGCGATCGGCACGCGGAAGGGCGAGCAGGACACGTAGTCCAGCCCGACGTCTTCGCAGAACGAGATCGAGGCCGGGTCGCCGCCGTGCTCGCCGCAGATGCCGAGCTTTATCCCCGGCCGCGTCGTGCGGCCCTTGTCGGCGGCGATGCGCACCAGTTCGCCGACGCCGTCGATGTCGAGCGAGACGAACGGGTCCTGCTCGATCACGCCCTTCTGCCGGTAGGTTTCGAGGAAGCTCGACGCGTCGTCCCGGCTGATGCCGAAGGTCGTCTGCGTCAGGTCGTTGGTGCCGAAGGAGAAGAACTCCGCCGTCTCGGCGATCACGTGCGCGCGCAGGGCCGCGCGCGGCAGCTCGATCATCGTGCCGGTCAGATAGTCGATCGTCACGCCCGTCTCGGCCATCACCTCCTTGGCGGAGGCGTCGATGCGCGCCTTGACGAAGTCGAGCTCCGACTTCAGCCCCACCAGCGGCACCATGATCTCCGGTACCACGGCCGAGCCCGTCTTCTTCGCCGCCTCCACGGCCGCCTCGAAAATGGCGCGGGCCTGCATCTCGGCGATCTCGGGATAGCTTACCGCCAGGCGGCAGCCGCGATGGCCGAGCATCGGGTTGAACTCGTGCAGCGTCTCGGTGCGGTGGCGCAGCTTGTCGGCCGACACGCCCATCGCCGCCGCGACCTCCTCGATCTCCGCCTCGGTCTTCGGCAGGAATTCGTGCAGCGGCGGGTCGAGCAGGCGAATGGTGACGGGCAGGCCCGCCATGATCTCGAACAGCTCGACGAAGTCGGAGCGCTGCATCGGTAGCAGTTTTGCCAACGCTGCGCGACGGCCGGCCTCGGTGTCGGCCAGGATCATCTCGCGCATGGCGACGATCCGGTCGCCGTCGAAGAACATGTGCTCGGTGCGGCAGAGCCCGATACCCTCGGCGCCGAAGGAGCGCGCCATGCGTGCATCCGCCGGTGTCTCGGCATTGGTGCGCACCTTCATGCGCCGCGTCTCGTCGGCCCACTGCATGATCTGGGCGAAGTCGCCGGAGAGCTCCGGCTGCAGCATTGCCACCTTGCCCTTGAGCACCTGGCCGCTGCCGCCGTCGATGGTGATCATGTCGCCCTTCTTCAGCGTCACGCCCATCGCCATCAGCGTGCCGTTCTTGGTGTCGACGCGCAGCCCGCCGGCGCCCGAGACGCAGGGCTTGCCCATTCCGCGCGCCACCACCGCCGCGTGGCTGGTCATGCCGCCGCGCGTGGTCAGGATGCCCTCGGCGGCATGCATGCCGTGGATGTCCTCCGGGCTGGTCTCGACGCGCACCAGGATCACCTTGCGACCCGCCTTGGACGCCTCCTCCGCCTCATCGGAGGTGAAGACGATCTCGCCGGTCGCCGCGCCCGGCGAGGCAGGCAGGCCGGAGCCGATCATCTCGCGCGTCGCCTTCGGGTCGATGGTCGGATGCAGCAGCTGGTCGAGCGAGGACGGGTCGATGCGGGCGACGGCCTCCTGGCGGCTGATCAGCCCTTCGGCCGCCATCTCGACGGCGATCTTCAGCGCCGCCTTGGCAGTCCGCTTGCCCGAACGGGTCTGCAGCATCCACAGCCGGCCGCGCTCGATGGTGAATTCGAGGTCCTGCATGTCGCGGTAGTGCTTTTCCAGCCGCTGCGAGATCGTCACGAAGTCCCTGAAGGCATCCGGCATCACCTTTTCCAGCGACGGCTTGTCCGAACCGGCGGCGATGCGCGCGGCCTCGGTGATGTTCTGCGGCGTGCGGATGCCGGCCACCACGTCCTCGCCTTGCGCATTGACCAGGAACTCGCCGTAGAGCGCCTTCTCGCCGGTCGACGGGTTGCGGGTAAACGCAACGCCGGTGGCCGAGGTCTCGCCCATGTTGCCGAACACCATCGCCTGCACGTTCACCGCCGTGCCCCACGATTCGGGAATGTTGTGCAGGCGCCGATAGGTGATGGCGCGCGCATTCATCCATGAGGAGAACACCGCGCCGATCGCGGCCCACAGCTGCTCGTGTGGGTCCTGCGGGAAGGGTTTTCCCAGCTCGGCCTCGACCTTCTCCTTGTAGAGCGCAACGAGGTGGCGCAGTTCGCCGGCCGAGAACTCGGTGTCGAGCTCGTAGCCCTTGCGGTCCTTCTCCTCCTCGAGGATCTCCTCGAACACCTCGTGGTCGAGCTCCAGCACCACGTCGCAGAACATCTGGATGAAGCGGCGATAGCTGTCCCAGGCGAAGCGTTCGTCACCCGAATCGCGCCCCAGCGCTTCCACCGTCTCGTCGTTGAGGCCGAGGTTCAGCACCGTGTCCATCATGCCGGGCATCGACGCACGCGCGCCGGAGCGCACCGAGACGAGCAGCAGGCGCTCCGGATCGCCGAAGGCCTTGCCGGTGATGCGGCCGATCTCGGCAAGTGCGGCCTCGACCTGACCCTTCAGCTCTGCCGGATAGGAGCGGCCGTTGGCATAGAAATGCGTGCAGACCTCGGTGGTGATGGTGAAGCCGGGCGGCACCGGCAGGCCCAGCGACGACATCTCGGCGAGATTCGCCCCCTTGCCGCCCAGCAGGTTCTTGTCGCCGGCCTTGCCCTCGGCACGACCGTCGCCGAACGAAAACACCCACTTGGTCATCTGCACCTCTCCGGACTCCCAGCGTGAGCGCCCAATAGCGGATTATGCTCAGCGGCACGATAACAAAATTCGTTCACGCGCGACCCTCGGGGTGCGACCCGTTGACTGGCACATGCGCGCCGACTAGGTGCGAAGCAAAGGGAGGCCGCCGCAATGACCGACACCGACGCCAAACCCGCGGGAGAGCTGGTGCTGCGCACGCTGGCGATGCCGGCCGACACCAATGCCGCAGGCGACATCTTCGGCGGCTGGGTCATGGCGCAGATGGACCTTGCCTGCGGCATCCGCGCCGCCGAGCGGGCCAAGGGCCGCGTCGTCACCGTCGCGGTGGAGAAGATGTTCTTCGCCAAGCCGATGAAGGTCGGCGACACGCTGTCGATCTATGCCGAGATCACCCGCGTCGGCCGCACCTCGATGACGCTGTCGCTCGAAGCCTGGGCGCAGCGCTACCTCTCCGACGTGATGGAGAAGGTCACCCATGCCGATTTCGTCATGGTCGCGCTCGACCAGCAGGGCAAGCCCGCACCGATCCCGGCCGAGTGAGCCGGCCTATTCGGCGGGCGCCGGGTTGCCCGCCGACGCCTGCGTCTGCGCCTTGGGCGCCAGGCATTCGCGCACCAGCCCGGTCGAATAGCCGCGCGTGATGTGCGCGCCGGCGGCGAATTCCGGATCGGCCATCAGCGCCGCATGCAGCTTCGGCAGGTTGTAGAACGGCACGCTCGGATAGAGGTGGTGGTCGAGGTGGTAGTTGACGTTGTGCGGGGCGAAGAAGGCGCGCTCCCACAGATAGGGATAGACCGTGCGCGACGAGCCCAGTTCGCTTTCATAGTCCATCGAGCCGAAATGCTCGGCGACGGAGCGAATGTAGAGAAAGAGCAGCATGAAGGTGAAGAACGGCAGCAGCCAGTAGAGCAGGAAGCCGTGCCAGGCGCCGGTCAGGAAAAACACGAACGCCACCGCTACATAAAAGCCGAGGCGCTTGAGCTGGTAGTGCAGCGGCCGCCCCTCGTCGTCCGACAGCCGCACCACGATCGACTTCATGTCGCGGTAGGACGAGATGCCGACCAGGTAGCCGAGCAGGTTCATGATGGCGTATTGCCAGCTCTGCGGGAAGGTGAAGTGCCGCGTGCCGAGCTTGATCCTCCAGTCGGGGTCCTTCTCCGTATTGGTGTAGCGGTGATGCGCGAGATGGTTCTTGCGATAGCCGTCGACGAAGGTGAGCAGCGGCCAGGCGAGCAGCACGTCGCCGACCCATTCCGAGACCTTCTTGTTCGGGATGAAGCGGTAATGCGCGAAGTCGTGGATCAGCACGCCCATCGCATGCATGCGCCCGGCGATGACGAGCCAGGCGAGCACCAGCGCCCAGGCGGTGTCCATCCATTCCGAGAAGGCGATCGCCGCCGCGATCACGGCCCAGTCGAAGACGATCGCCGCCGCGGTGCGCCACGGCTTCAGCTCGGAGAGCGCCTTCACCGTCTTCTGGTCGAGATTGTAGCCGTATTCCATCATCGGCGACGTTTCCGTAGCGTGGACAGACCGTTGAACAAACGAAAGTTTACGCTCTGCTAACCATAGGCACCAGCGCGATTTTCCGCCGGCAGGGTTGCGTCAGACGACGGTCTCGTCGAAGCGCTCGCGCGCCTCGCGGATGCGCAGGATGTTCATGCGGGCCCATTCGCCCAGCGCAGTCACCGGCGTCAGCAGTTCCTGGCCGAGCTCGGTCAACTGGTAGTCGACGCGCGGCGGAATCGTTGGAAATACGGTGCGCGTGACGAAGCCGTCGCGCTCCAGCCCGCGCAGCGTAGTGGTCAGCATCTTCTGCGAAATGCCGCCGATCGTGCGCTTCAGTTCCGAGAAGCGCATCGGCCCCGAGCCAAGATACTGGACGACCAGAACCGTCCATTTGTCGCCCACCCGGGACAGCACCTCGCTCACCGCGCGGCAGTCTTCTGTATGGTAAGGGTGACCTGGTTTCACGAAAGTGCCTCCTTGCGCGTTTCCACCGCTCTCTTATGTAGCGTCGGTATCCCAAAGATACCAGATTTCTTCAGGAGAGCCTATCATGTCCAAACCCAAGATTGGAATCGTCATCGGCAGCACCCGCGAGGGCCGCTTCGCTGACAAGCCTGCACAGTGGATCTACGAGATCGCCAAGGCCCGCGGCGACATCGAGGTCGAGCTGATCGACCTGCGCGACTTCCCGCTGCCCTTCTTCGACGAGCCGGCCTCGCCCGCCTGGGCGCCCTCGAAGAGCGAAGTGGCGCAGAAGTGGCAGAAGAAGGTCGCGAGCCTCGACGGCTTCGTCTTCACCGCCGCCGAATATAACCGCGCCCCCACCGCGGTGCTCAAGAACGCCTTCGACTATGCCTATACCGAGTGGAACAAGAAGGCCGTCGGCTTCGTCGGCTATGGCGGCGTCGGCGGCGCGCGCGCGGTCGAACACCTGCGCCTGATCGCGATCGAGACCCAGATGGCACCCGTCCGGGCCGGCGTCCACATCGTCTGGGCTGACATGCTGCCCGTCATGCAGGGCCAGAAGAAGCTCGAGGAGCTGGAGCACCTGAAGCAGTCGGCCGACGACATGCTGAACCAGGTCGTCTGGTGGTCAAAGGCCCTTCTCGCCGCCCGCAAGGCCGAAGCCGAGGAAGCCTCGATCGCCGCCTGAGCGATGGCGTCCCGC
Organism: Mesorhizobium sp. J428; assembly: GCF_024699925.1. Lineage (NCBI taxonomy): Bacteria > Pseudomonadati > Pseudomonadota > Alphaproteobacteria > Hyphomicrobiales > Phyllobacteriaceae > Mesorhizobium > Mesorhizobium sp. J428. The sequence goes on along the minus strand of NZ_JAJOMX010000001.1, from coordinate 3,859,622 downwards.
GACACGGGTATCTCCGCATTTTCGCCGGGATTTCCCGGCCATCTCCACCCCGGGCAATCCGGGGTGGCTCATGTTCGGACGCACGCTTCTCGCAGCATTGGCCGTGGCCGCGCCGCAACCGGCGCCGGCGAGTTCGCTCGTCTCCGACGCGCCGGTCAGGCAACTGATCGACGACTGGTACAAACGGGCGAAAGCCGATGAGAGCCCCTATCCGCTGATCGCTTCAGGCGCCGTGCTCGACTGGCCGAAGGTCGACGACTGCGGCCCCAAGCCCGCCTACGCTCAGCCGCGCCCGCCCTTCGAGCTCGCCGCCACGGCGCTCAGGTTCGACTACGAGATCCGCAAGCTCACCCTACATGACGACCTCGCCAAGGCGGTCGTGCGGGAACGCGGCTGGTTCTACGCCTGGGCGGCGGAAAAGACCTACCAGACCGCGGTGGAGACGACCTTCGTGCTCGAAAAGGACCGCGACGGCCACTGGAAGGTCCTCGCCCACGCCCCCCATCCCACAGCCGTCCACCCCGACCACGTCGACGACCCGATGCCGGATCTCAAGGACGAATGGGAGGCGCGGCAGAGGAAAGAGTAGGCGACCTGGCGCACGGTCGGTCGTTCCGTCCTCCAGGGACCCGAGGCCAGTCCGCCACGCGACCTCCCGCAAATCCTCACTTCGCCTTCAACACCCCCACCCGTGCCTTTCCGTCCGTAAAATAGCGGTCGCCGCCGCCGTTGCGGCCGTCCTGCGTCGGCCCGATACCGTCGATCCAGCTCGTGCTCTCCAGCAGCCCCGCCGCCTCGAAGCGGCCGATCAGCGCGTCGCGCTCGGCGTCGAGATCGGGCGCGATGTGGTGGGTGATCTGCAGCGTGTCGTGCGACAGGCCGGCGTCGCGATCGTAGCTCACTGTGCCCAGCCACAAGGACCGCTCCTGCGCGCCGTCTCCCTTGACCTTCCACAGCCGCGCGTGATGGCGCCGGCCGGCGCTCGCCCCGTCCTCCTTCTCGAAGGAGAGATCCTGCCGCTCACCCTCATAGACGAGGTTGCTCACCGGCGCGTCCGGATAGGGCCGGTCGAGCAGCACGCTCAGCCCGATCGCAAGCGCTGATTTCAGCGTGATCGCGTCGGCCGGCCGCCAGCCGATCGCGTGGAAGGCCGCCACCACCTCCGCCTCCGCGCCGACCAGCCCGAAATTGATCGGATCGCCGGGAATGCCGAGCGGCGTGGTGGTCAGCATCGGCTGCGGAGGCCGCCCGCTCTCGATCTCCGACCAGAAGAAGGGCGCGGCCAGATAGGCGATGAAACCCCACACCGCCGCGACAAACGCCGTGCCGATGATCGCCCGCCTCGCCGACACCCGTCTCCGCGCCATGGCCGCTCCTCTTTGCAGAGAACTTATATGAGCGAAGCGCTCACTTGCACGCCTTGCGGCCGCTGCGGCGCTGGGCGATGTCGAAGTGGAAGTGGTTGCGGTGGTCGTAGTTGTAGCCCGGCCCAAGCACCGTCGAGAAATAGTCGCAGGCGTCGGCGCGGACGTTGTTCAGCAGCCCCTTCTCGCGGAAGGAGAAGAAGCCCTTCTTCACCACCCCGATGTCCTTGCCGCTGTCGAGCTCGATGCGCATGATGTCCAGCGCGTTGCCCTTGGCGTGTTCCGACATGTTGCGCGAGCCGTTGATCTTGCGGCACGAATAGCTCGACCCCTGATGGATCGCCTTGACGCCGGTGAAATAGCGCCGGCGCGTCGACGGACCCAGCTCGTATTTGGTCCATTTCGCCACCTGCAGCGCCATGCGGCAGGACAGCGTCGCCGCCGGCTTCATCGCGATGTCGCCCGATAGTTTCGACAGCTTCACCGGGTAGTCGATGCCGCAATACTGGCCGTTGCCGATCGGCGGCAGGTCCTGGTACGTCGCGCCGAGGCGCTTCAGCTCGCGCCGGCAGTCGACCTCGCTCTGCGGCATCGTGCGCGGCACCGAGCTGCGGTCGCGGTATTCCGGCGGCTGGTTCATATAGGGGTTCGACGGCACCAGCCGCTGCAGGCCGGGAGCCGGCGTGATCGCCGCCTGCACGACCGGGGCATCCTCCGCCTCCTCGTCGATCGGCGGCGGCGCCATCACCGACATGGAGCCGGCGGGCACCTGTGCCGCGACGGCCGGCGCGGCCTGGTAGACCGGTTCCGCCACGGCCGGCTCCGTCATCGGCGGCACGCTCTGCTCGACCGGCGCGGGCGGCGCCGCGTAGGTGACGCTCGCCGGAGGCGCGATCGACACCGGCGCCACCACGGCCGCGGTCGGCGTGATGTCGATGTCCGGGCGCAGGACGTCGGAGGACGAGCAGGCGGCGAGGATGCCTGCCGCCGCGCCAAGCGATGTCGCCGCCGCGAAGCCGCGCGCGATAAAGCCCATGTCGGGTTTCCCTGTCCTGCCCCTCGACCGGCAAGGATAGGACCGAAACGTAAAGGAAAGTTCAGCGGCCGCCTTCACCCCTGCGGCCGAATTGCGGCGTCACTGGCAGAAGGCGGACCCCTTGCGCCGCGTGGCGAGATCGAAGTGGAAGTGCAGTGCGTGGTCGGCGTCGGAGCCGGGGCCGAGCACCGTCGTGAACGGCCCGCAGGCCGCCAGCCGCACGGCGAGCATGAACTCGCCCTCCTGCCGTTTCGACACCTTGCCGACCTCGACCGTCCTTCCGTCCTTCAGCGTGAAGGCGCCGATGTCGAGCGCATTGCCGAAGGCGTGTTCGGACAGCTTGGTCGTGCCGTTGCGCGGCCGGCAGACATAGGCCGAATCCTGCCGGATCGACGTCAAATCCGAGCCGAGGATCGCAGACGCCTTCGGCTCGATCTGGTCGCGCGAAAACTCCGCCGCGCGCTGGGCAGTCGCGCAGTTCATCACCGCCTGGGGCGCCAGCGCCACCTCCTTCGACAGCGCGGAGACGGCAATGGGCCACGGCACCGAACATCCCGCCGCATCCGCGAGCTGCGGCCTTTCCTCGAAGGCGACGCCAAGCTCTTTCAGCCGCGCCCGGCAGGCCGTCTCCTCCGCCGGCATCTCGGCCGGACGCGGCGGCGGCATCAGCGACGGCTTGGCCTCACCTGCATCGGTCGGGACCTCGTCTTTCCCCGCCCGGTCGGAGCGTGCTTCAGGCTTCGGCGACGGCTCAGCCTTGCCGGCATCTGCCGGGGGCTGATCCTCTTCCTTCACCTCCCCTGCCTGCTCAGGCCGCGGCTCGGGCTTCGGCGCCTCGCCGGCATCCGGCAAGCCGGTTTCGTCCCCCGCGCCCTTCTCACCCGCCACGCCCTTCTCGGCTTCGCCGTCACGAGGCGACGCGCCGTCCGGATCGCCGGGCCGCTCGGGTCGCGGCTGCGGCATCGGCACGTCCTCCGCCCCCTTCGCGGCAGGGACAGCCACGATCACCGCCAGCGCGAACAGCGCCGCCGACATGCAACGAAACCGGACTGTTGGGGATTGGGGGAGACGGATCATCGCCCCGACAACGGCATCCGCCGGACCTGGTTCCCCGAGGCCTGGCTTGCCGGACGAAGATTCCGCTTGCGGCCGCCGGGAGCGGTTATTAGAACATAACAAGAACATTGTGAGGAGTACACCATGCGCAAGACCGGAAAGCTCGATTATCTCGAACTGTCCGCCGCCGGAGGCTCTATGGACAGCGTCAAGGCCTTCTATGCCTCCGTCTTCGGTTGGTCGTTCACCGATTACGGCCCAACCTACGCGGCCTTCGACGAAGGACTGGAAGGCGGCTTCCAGGGCGACAAGGCCGAGGCCCCGGCAAAGCCCCTGCCCGTCCTCTATTCGGAAAATCTCGAGGAGACCTTCGAAGCCGTCACCGCCGCCGGCGCCCGCATCGTGCTGCCGATCTTCTCCTTCCCCGGCGGCCGCCGCTTCCACTTCGCCGACCCCGCCGGCAACGAACTGGCGGTGTGGGGAGAGTGAGAGACCGGACCGGCACGGCCGATGGGGTGAAAAGGGGCTGACGTGCGCTTGTGGTTCGCCATCGCGTATGGCGCCCCCTACCATGTTCCGCATGATTCTTGCCGGGCGAGCCGCTTGTCGCGCCGTCCCGCGCGACGCCCGCCCTACGTGATCGTCATCCCGGGCGCCGCAGGCGACCCGGGATCCATTCCTCTCTCCGGTTACACGCCGAAACACCCTACGATCGCAAAAAAAGGGTCGGCGCCAACCCGCGAAGATCAATCGATCCCGGCTGACCTCCGGTCGCCGGGATGATGACCGCGGACGGTGTGCGCTGCTTTGAGAAGAGCCCGAGCGATCAGTTCTTGACACATCATCCGATGGATCGATTTCTGCCTACTCTCCGCTAACCCCTTGCTCCCGTTGGCTTGCCGATTCTTTTCATCCACCCTTTCCGAACATGCCCGAAACTATGTCCGGTCAAACGGGAGCCGGCGATGGGCTGGAGGGCGAAGGCAGGGAGGGAACAGGCGTTAAAGGCGCGGATCGTCATGCGCCTGTTCTCGATCGCCGACATGGCCGAACAGGCCGCCGGCCGGTCGTTCTGGGTCCGCTGGTGCGTGCTGTGGGCCGCCTGGCAGGCGAATGCGCTGCTCCGGGATTACGTCGAAGGCACGCTGCGCAGTTCCGCACGCAGGCCCTGGACGCCCGTCCCGATGCCGGCCGGCTTCGGCAGCAATCCCTTCGATGCGGAGGACATCGCCGATTCGCTGAGGGCATTTGGCCACTACATGCAGGCCATAGCCGCGCACTTGGCGCGTCTGTCGTTCCTGCATCGGGGTCAGGCCTCCGACGAGGCTGGCAATGAGGGTGACGCGCGCTGCGCCGGCCTTCCGCGCTTGGCTGACGCCGTCGTCTCGCCAATCGAGCTGCGCGATACGTCCTGAGAAGCGCTATCCTTCTCCTCCTGTGGAGAGGTGAATGCCCCAGATCGATCCTGCCTTCTTCCGCGCAAAATGAGCTGCGGTCGACGATCTCGCGCGACCTCAGAACTCAATCGTCCTTCTTCGAGATCACCAGCGATTGCGTGTCGAGTTCGAGGTCCCACTCCTTGCCCTCGGCGTCGATGGCGTCGTCCACTTCCCAGACCCGATTATCGTCGAGCTCGATCGAGCCCCAGGACGTGTAACCCTCGGCCCTCAGCGCCGCCTCGATGCGCACGCGCTCATCCGGCGCCGGCGGGCGATCGTCGGCGAAGGCCGGTGCCGCGGCGAAAAGGACGAAAGGGGCGGCGAGGATGAGGTGCTTCATGATCGTCTCCTTTGGACTGCGCAGCCGTTATGGAGCCTGAACGGCCGGGCGCAACCCCGCGACGGTGAAATGTCCGTGAGGCTACGCCGCGTCAGCTCGCCTCGCGGATACGCTCCGCGGTCTGGAGATCCACGGAGACGAGCTGGCTCACGCCCTGCTCGGCCATGGTCACGCCGAACAGCCGGTTCATCCGCGCCATGGTGATCGGGTTGTGGGTGATCACCACGAAGCGCGTGTCGGTCGAGGCCGCCATCTCGTCCATCAGGTTGCAGAAGCGCTCGACATTGTGGTCGTCGAGCGGCGCGTCGACCTCGTCCAGCACGCAGATCGGCGCGGGATTGGTGAGGAACACGGCGAAGATCAGTGCCATCGCCGTCAGCGCCTGTTCGCCGCCGGAGAGCAGCGTCATCGTTTGCGGCTTCTTGCCCGGCGGCCGCGCCAGGATCTCCAGCCCCGCCTCCAGCGGGTCTTCCGATTCGATCAGCTGCAGTTCCGCCGTGCCGCCGCCGAACAGGTGCGTGAACAGGCGCTGAAACTGCGCATTGACCACCTCGAAGGCGGCGAGCAGCCGCTCGCGGCCCTCGCGGTTGAGGCTCTGGATGCCCTGGCGCAGCTTCTTGATCGCCTCGACGATGTCCTCGCGCTCCGAGACGATCAGTTCCAGCCGCTCTGAGAGTTCCTTCTGTTCTTCTTCGGCGCGGAGGTTGACCGCGCCCAGCCGCTCGCGCTCGATCTTCAGCCGTTCCAGCCGCCGCTCCACCTCGCCCATCTCGGGCAGCTCGGCATCGGCCTCCAGTCCGGCCTGTTTCAGCACCAGATGCGGCGCGACGCCGATCGCCTCCTGGATGCGGGCTTCCGTCTCGCGGCGGCGCTCGTCGGCGGCGGCGAGCCTCTCCTCGGCGCGGGCGCGCCCCTCGCGCGCCTCCGACAAAGACTGGATCGCGCCGGTCGCGGCCTTGTCGAGCGCGGCCTGCCGGTTCTCGGCCTCCTGCAGCCGGTCGGCCGCCTGCTTGCGCAACTGCTCCGCCTTGCTGATCTCGCTCAGCAGCGCGCGGCGGCGCTCGTCCAGCTCGTCGGGCGCATCGGCAAGAGCGGCAAACTCGCTCGCCGTCTCGGCCTTGCGCGCGGCGAGGGCCTCGATCTGCCGGTCGGCGTTCTCGGCGCGCGACACCCAGTTGCGGCTCTCGGCCGCGATCGTCTCAAGCCGCCCGCGCCGCGCCTCGCTTTCGCGCTTCAGCCCGTCATGGGCGGCGCGCGCGTCCGCAAGCTTCGCCCGATCCAGCGCCACGTCGGCCGACATGCGGTCGAGCCGTGACTGGAGATCACCCAGGTCGGGCGCCGCTGCCAGCGCCCGCTCGGCTTCCGCAAAGGCGCCCGCCGCCTCGTCGCGGCTTTCCACGATCCGTGCGCGCGAGGCTTCCAGCGCCGAGCGCCGCCCGGCGAGCTGGCCGGCCGCGGCCTCCGCCTTCGCCAGCGCATCGCGCGCCTCCGTCACTGCCCGCTGCGCCGCGCGCCAGTCGTCGCGCGCCTTGCGCTCAGTCTCCACCGCCGCCTTGGTCGCGGCCTCCGCCTCGGCCTGCGCGGCTTCGGCGGAACGCGCCGCGACCGTCGCTGTCGTGGCCTCGGCCTCCAGCTCGGCGAGCCGGTTCTTCTGCGCCAGCCTGAGCGCCGCCGCCGTCGGCGCGTCGGCGCTCGCGGTCAGCCCGTCCCAGCGCCACAGCGCGCCCTCGCGGCTGACCAGGCGCTGGCCTGTCGCAAGCTGCTTCTGCAACCGCGGCCCGTCCGCCGCCTCAACGATGCCGACCTGCGCCAGCCGGCGGGCGAGCTGCGACGGCGCCCGCACCACGTCGGCCAGCGGCCGCGCACCTGCGGGCAGAGCCGGGTCGGCTCCGGCGCCCGCGATGTCGGCCGCCCAGTGCACGGGCGCGGCACGATCCAGTGCGGCGTCAAGGTCGTCGCCGAGTGCTGCGCCGAGCGCCGTCTCGAAGCCCTTGTCGACCTTGATCTGCTCCACCACCGCCGGGAAAAGCCCGCCCGACTGCGCGTTCAGCATCTTGGCGAGTGTCCGCGCCTCGGTCTCGATCCGCGCGAGTTCCGCCCGCGCCGCCTGCAAGGCCGGCCGCGCCGCCGCCTCGCGGCCACGCGCCGCCTCCACCGCCTTCTCGGCCGCGATCGTCGCGGCTTCGGCAGTCGACACCGCCTCCGTCGCCTGCTCGACCAGCTTCTGCTTCTCGGCAGGGTCCGGCAGGCCGGCCAGCTTCGCGGCGATCTCGGCCGCCTCGCGGTCGGTGTCGGCGAGCTGCCGGTCGAGCCGGTCGCGCCGCTCGGCCGCGTCGCGCAGCGAACGCTCGGCCTGGGTGCGCTGCGCCGAGGCTTCCGCCCGTTCCGAGGTGAGCTTGCTCAACGCGGCTTCCGAGAGCGTCAGCTGCGTCGACGCTTCCTCGAAGGCGGCGCGCTTCTCCCGCTCACGGTCGACTGCGCCCTCTTCCTCGGCCCTGAGCGCGGCCTCCTCGTCGGCCAGCCGCTTCAGGATATCGCCATTGTCGCGCACCATCTGCTCCTCGCGGGCGATGTCCGCGTCGAGCTGGGCGATGCGCTTTTCGAGCTCGGAATGGCGGGAGCGAATGCGCTGCGCTTCCTCCTCGACCTGGGTCCTCGCGATCGTCAGCCGCTGCAGCGCAGCCGCCGCCTTCGCTTCCTCCTCGCGCAGGCCGGGCAGGTGATGCGCGCCGACCGCCTGGTCCTTGGCGGCGTCCATCTGCTCCTTGGCGCGCTCGGCCACCACGTTGGTCGCGGCCGACAGCGCGCTCTGCGCCTCGGCCTCCTGCGCCTTGGCGAGCGTCCAGCGCAGGTGCAGCAGCGTCGCCTCGGCCTGGCGGATGTCGGCGGAGAGCGCCTTGAAGCGCGAGGCCTGCCGCGACTGGCGTTTCAGGCTCTCGATCTGGCTCTCCAGCTCGCCGACCACGTCCTCCAGCCGTTCGAGGTTCTGCTCGGCCGCGCGCAGCCTCAGTTCCGCCTCGTGCCGGCGGGTATGCAGGCCGGAGATACCGGCCGCCTCTTCCAGAAGCGCCCGGCGTGCCTGCGGCTTGGCCTGTATCAGCTCGCCGATGCGCCCCTGCCCGACCATCGAGGGCGAGCGCGCGCCGGTCGACTGGTCGGCGAAGAGAAGCTGCACGTCCTTGGCGCGCGCCTCCTTGCCGTTGATCCGGTAATTGGACCCCGCCTCGCGCTCGATGCGGCGCGAGATCTGCAATTCGTCGCCGTCATTGTAGGCGGCGGGCGCGCTGCGGTCGGTGTTGTCGAGGAAGAGCGTGACTTCGGCCGTGTTGCGCGAGGGGCGCGTCGCGGAGCCCGAGAAGATGACATCGTCCATGCCGGACGCGCGCATGTTCTTGTAGGAGCTCTCGCCCATCACCCAGCGCAGCGCCTCGACCAGGTTCGACTTGCCGCAGCCGTTCGGGCCGACGATGCCTGTGAGCCCGCCTTCGATGACAAATTCGGAGGGCTCGACGAAGGACTTGAAGCCGAGGAGGCGGAGCCGGGAGAAGCGCATCAGGCATCATCCCGGCGTGCGGGCGCGCTGAAGCGCGCGCCCGAAGGCGCGTCAGAGCTTGGCGTCGATGATGGCCGACATTTCGTCAACCGTAAGGGCTCCCGCATATTTGTCGCCGTTGATGAAGAAGGTCGGGGTCGAGTCGACCTTGAACTCGTCGGCGCCACGCGTACGCACCGCCCTGATGTCGTCCAGAAGCTTCTGGTTGGTCAAGCAGGCGTTGAAGGACTCCTGTGAAAAACCTGCAAGCTTGGAGATTTGCAGAAGCGCCGACTGCGCATCCTGAGCCCGCACCCAGTTGTTCTGCTGCTTGAACAGCACGTCGATCATCGGGAAATACTTGTCGTTCGAGCAGCGGGCGAGCATGAAGCCGGCTTCCGCGCGCGGATCGAACGGGAATTCGCGCATGATCAGCCGGGCCTTGCCGGTGTCGATATACTTGGTCTTGATTTCCGGCAGCGTGGTCTCGTGGAAATGCGCGCAGTGCGGGCAGGTCATCGAGGCATATTCGACGATGGTCACCGGAGCATCGGCCTTGCCGAGCACCTGTTCGGGCAGCGAGCCGGCCTCGAGCAGCTTGGCCATGTCGACGGTACCTTGCGAGGCCGGCGCTGCGACCGCGGGCTTCGATGGCGTTGCAGGGGTCGCGGGCTCGGAGCCGCTGGCCTGCTGCTTCGGCGCATCGTCGCTGCATGCCGCCAGCAGCGCTACCGCGGAAACCGCGCCAAGCGAGAGAAGAACGTCCCTGCGACGCATCGAAAAGCTCATGTGAATCACCTGTTGCCGAGAGAAATGCGGTGTAGCGACTAGCAGATGCCGCTTAGCACGCCAATTATGGCAAGATTGTCCGCAATCCCAATACCGTTTTCTGACGCCCCGTTCACGAACACGCTATCGCGACATGGCCTGACGCGCCGGATGTGATATTGTTGAGCCGAAAGGTGCAACGGCAATGACATACATTGATGCGATTGTCCTGAAGGACCTTGGACGTATCGTGACGAGCGATGCAAATGTCCTCGCCGGGCGCCCTGTATTCAGGGGGACGCGTGTGCCGATCGAAGTCCTGTTCGACAATCTGGCCGACGGGATGTCCCTCGACGAAATACTGGACGAATATCCGACGATCTCCAGAAGCGACGCTGTAGCGCTCATACAGCTTATTCCGTCGGCGATTCGATCTTCGTCGACCCATGATTGAGGCACAATTGGATGAGAGCGTTCCGAGGCAGTTGGCCCGGGCGCTTGAACCCTTTGGAATTCGGGCGCGGCCGTTTCCCCAAAGCTGGAAGGGGCTCGACGACGGACCGTTGCTCGACCGCATCGAATCTGTCGGTTGCGATGTCTTCATCACATGCGACGGGCACATGCAGTCGCAGCAGTCGCTCGGCAGGCGCAGCTTCGCCGTCATCACGATTCCGACCAATCGCCGTCGGATCGTGATCGAGAACACCGCGAAGATCGCGGAACTCGCCAGGCGCGCTGCGCCCGGATCGCATTCGATTGTCGACGTAAGCTAACGCGCCTTGCTCGATTTCACCGCGCGGCCGAGCTTTTCCAGAGAGGCACGCAGCGCATCGTCCTCAATGCCGGCCACGGATTGCGTGACCGAGGCCGTCTCGTCGCGGGAAAGTTCGCGCGGGCGGGGGCGTCTGGCCTTGCCGGTGTCCGCGATGGGCTTCTGCAGGATGCGGATGCGGCCGATCGCGGCGAAGCCCAGGAAGGCGTTCACCCTGGAGATGATCTCGCCTGTCTGGTGCTGCAATTGCAGCGCGGAGGCGCCCTCGCAGGCGATCACCAGCGTCGCCGGCTCGAACGGGTCGTCCTCGCCCGCGCGGCGCGGCCAGAGGATCTTCTCGGGTCGCGACGCCTGTGCGAGCCGCTGGCCGGCGATCTCCTCCCACGACTGCGAGCGCCGTCGAGACGCCGGTCTTGCGGCGCAGCACCGGGTCGAGGATCGCCGCAGCGAAGTCTCCGACCGGTCGTGCATTGCGGGGTGATGAATTGCCTGCCATGAACCCAGCGCCGAAGCACCTCCCAACGAACCGGACACCTACACCAACCCGCCGCGCGATGACATCCCTACCCACCTATTCCACGAGGCAGGCAGACGGGTTCGCAGAACTTCTGCTCGCCTGGTACGACCGGCATGCCCGCGACCTGCCCTGGCGCGTGCCACCGGTAAAGGTCGCCGCCGGCCTGCGGCAGGACCCGTATCTGGTCTGGCTGTCCGAGATCATGCTGCAGCAGACCACCGTCTCGGCGGTGCGGCCCTATTTCCGCAATTTCGTCGAGAAATGGCCGACAGTGGGCGACCTCGCGGCCGCAACCGTAGACGACGTGATGAAGGCCTGGGCTGGGCTCGGCTATTATTCCCGCGCCCGCAACCTCAAGAAATGCGCCGAGATAGTCGTCGACCAGCATGGCGGGAGCTTCCCCGACACGGAGGCTGGGCTGCGGACACTGCCGGGCATCGGACCCTACACCGCTGCCGCGATCTCGGCGATCGCCTTCGACCGCCCGTCGGCGGTGGTCGACGGTAATGTCGAGCGGGTCGTCACGCGCTATCGCGCCATCGCCACGCCGCTGCCGGAGGCAAAGCCCGAGATCGGCGCCTTCGTGGCCTCCGCCGTTCCGCAGAGCCGGCCGGGCGATTTCGCCCAGGCGATGATGGACCTCGGCGCCACGATCTGCACGCCCAAGCGGCCGGCCTGCGTGCTCTGTCCCTTGCGCGACGGTTGCCGGGCGCTGAAGGCGGGCGATCCGGAGTTCTATCCGGTCAAGGCCGCGAAGAAGGAGAAGCCAAAGCGCGTCGGCGCGGCCTTCGTGGCGGTGCGCCGCGACGGCGCGGTGCTCATGCGAAAGCGGCCCGAGAAAGGGCTGCTTGGCGGAATGGCGGAGGTGCCTGGCACGGACTGGACCGCACGGATCGACGGAGCGACCGGCGCGGAAGCCGCCCCTTTCCGCGCGAACTGGCGCCTGAAAGGCTCGATCTCCCACGTCTTCACTCATTTCGAGCTCGAACTGTCGGTCTTTCTCGCCTATGTCGACACGGCTCCCCCACCGGGACATTGGTGGTCTTCCCGCGCGACAATCCACAGCGAAGCACTGCCCACCGTCATGAAAAAGGTGATCGAGGCTGCGATAGAGGGCGCCACCCAGAAGCCTCGACGGAGACCCGAATGACCGAGATCCGCCATATCGTGTTCGACATCGGCAAGGTGCTGATCCACTATGATCCCGACCTGCCCTTCAGCCGCCTGATCCCGGACGAGGCGCGGCGGCGCTGGTTCTTCGAGAACGTCTGCACTTCCGACTGGAACATAGAGCAGGATCGCGGCCGGGCATGGGGCGACGCGGAGGCGCTGCTGATCGAGCGCTATCCGGACGAGGCCGACAACATCCGTTCCTTCCGCCAGCACTGGCACGAGATGGTACCCGCATCACTACGAGGATTCGGTCGCGATCATGCTCGGCCTGATCGAGGACGGCCGCGACGTGACGATGCTGACCAATTTCGCCGCCGACACCTTCGCCGAAGCCCGCGTGCGGTTTCCGTTCCTCAACCGGCCGCGCGGCGTGACGGTCTCCGGCGAGATCGGCCTGATCAAACCAGACCGTGCGATCTACGACCGACATGCCGCTGATTTCGACCTCGAACCGGCTGCCAGCCTGTTCATCGACGATAGTCCGAAAAACGTGCAAGGCGCGATCGACGCCGGCTGGCAGGCGGTGCTGTTCGAGGGTGCGGACAAGCTGGAAGCGGATTTGAAGCGGCTAGGTGTTCACTGAGGAGCGATCAAGCGAACCGTTGGGAAGTATGCTCTGTATCGAGCGACGTCTCTGGTGAGGACGGGAACCTGCAATACCGCAGCGTGAGCACCAATGAAAAAGTCGGGCAAGACGCCGGTTCGCGTCCCACCTGACTGGCGGTATCTCTGGTAAGCCTTTCCAGCAAGAAACAGCGCGGATCGTGGAATCTGAAGCATCTCCAGTTCCATCTGCTCCACCAGATCGTCTAGCTCTTCGATCAGGGTGTAGCCCACGGACAGCTCAGCGTAGACAATTTCGTTGATCAGTAACGGTCCAGACGCGCTTGCCAATTCAAGCTGGTCCAGCGACCAGATCGCCCAGTTAGGATCGAAGGTCGCAACATCCAGAATGACGTTCGTATCAACGAATATCACCCGCTACTCACCACGGGTCAGCGCCATGATCTCGTCCGTTGAAAGCCCTTTTCCGGCATGACCGAGAAAAGCCGAAAATTTCGAGCGCCTCGGCTGACCGTCTGCTCGAACCAATACAAAAGTCCCGTCGCCCGCAGGCTTGAATTCAACCTTCGTGCCGGGCACGATTCCAAGCACGTCGCGGACCTGCTTGGGGATCGTCACCTGCCCTTTTGATGTGACCGTGGTGGCCATTCGAGCCTCCAGTATTACCTATGTTGCATCAAGGTAATACCGGGGCGGTCGCCACTCAAGCCCCCACAGCCACCATCCGGTCGCGGATGACCCGCCTCAGCGCGTCGATCGGCTCCAGCCGGCCTTCGCGCTCGACATGCCAGAAGGTCCAGCCGTTGCAGGCTTCCAGGCCCTGCACCATCGCGCCGAGGCGGTGGATCGAGCCGGCGTCGCGGCCGATGGCGAGGGTTCCGTCGGCGCGCACCTGCGCCGTCCAGCGGCGGCGGGCGTCGGAAAGCTCCGCGCCGGGCGCGATCAATCCGGCCTCGACCAGGCTGCCGAAGGCGACGCGCGGCTCGGCGCGCTTGCCGCCCATGACCTGCGTTTCGCCGGCGCCCAGCGGCTCAACCGCCGCGATGCGCGCCGTCGCCGCGTCGATGTAGGACTGCTCGCGCTCGATGCCGACGAAGTGCCGGCCCAGCCGCTTGGCGACGGCGCCCGTGGTGCCAGAGCCGAAGAAGGGATCGAGCACCACGTCGCCCGGCTTGGTCGACGCCATCAGGATGCGCGCCAGCAGCGCTTCCGGCTTCTGCGTCGGGTGGACCTTGTCGCCGTTCTCGTCCTTCAGCCGCTCGCCGCCGGTGCAGATCGGGAACAGCCAGTCGGTGCGCATCTGCAGGTCGTCGTTGGCGGCCTTCATGGCATCGTAGTTGAAGGTGTAGCCCTTGGCCGACTGGTCGCGCGAGGCCCAGATCAGCGTCTCGTGCGCGTTCTGGAAGCGGCGGCCGCGGAAGTTCGGCATCGGGTTGGTCTTGCGCCAGATCACGTCGTTGAGGATCCAGAAGCCGAGGTCCTGCAGCTTGGCGCCGACGCGGAAGATGTTGTGGTAGGAGCCGATCACCCAGATGGTGCCGTTGGGCTTCAGCACGCGGCGCGCGGCCAACAGCCAGGCGCGGGTGAAGGCGTCGTAGACCTCGAAGCTCTCGAACTGGTCCCAGGCGTCGTCGACCGCGTCGACCTTCGACTGGTCGGGGCGGTGCAGGTCGCCCTCGAGCTGGAGGTTGTAGGGCGGGTCGGCGAAGATCACGTCGACCGATTTCTCGGGCAGGCGTTCGAGGGCCGCGACGCAATCCCCCTTCAGGATCGTGTCGAGCCATTCGGCTTTGGCGGAAACGGCAGAAAGGTCGTCGACGAGACGAATGGCGGACATCGGCACACTCACGATACGCGTTACGTTTACCTGCCGTTATGGTTACCGAGCTGGGTAAATATTTAATGAAGTGAGTGGCTTGCGCCCGCAGTTTGCGGAGGCGCGCGGTTTGGTGTATTCGCCGCGCCCTCCCCTCCCGGACCTCCAGGACGTCTCAATGCCCCAGCCAGATCTCGTCATCTTCGATTGCGACGGCGTGCTCGTCGATTCCGAAGTGATCGCCGCCCGCGTCGACGCGGAGCTGATCACCGCGGCCGGGTTTCCCATCGAGGCGGAGGAGGTGGCCGAGCGCTTTGCGGGCCTGACGTTCCACGACATCCTCCTGGAGGTCGAGAAGCTCTCGGCGGTTCCCCTGCAGGCCTCGCTGATCGACGAAGAGCGCAAGCTGCTCGACGCGCGCATCGCGAGGGAGATCCGCGCGATCGACGGCGCGCGCGAGGCGGTTGCGCGCGTCGAAGCCCCGCGCTGCATCTGCTCGAACTCGACGCTCGACCGGCTGGACATGATGCTGACGAAGACCGGGCTGAAGCCGCTGTTCGGCGACCGCATCTTCTCCTCGCGCGCCATTCCCGAGGCGAGGCCCAAGCCCGCGCCGGACGTCTTCCTCTATGCGGCGAAGATGCTGAACGCCGATCCGGAGAACACCTTCGTCCTGGAAGACTCTGTCCACGGCGTGCATGCGGCGCGCGCGGCCGGCATGCGGGTGATCGGCTTCACCGGTGCATCGCACAGCTATCCGGGACATGCCGACCGGCTCACGGAAGCCGGCGCGGAGACGGTCATTCGCCGTCTCGCCGACTTCCAGACCGTGCTGGCGGCGCTGTCCGAATGGGCCGAGTGATCAGTTCGTCTGCTTAGGCTTCTTTTCCGGCCCCTGGTCGAAGCCGGCATAGACGACGAACTTGGTGTCGGGCGGCGTCGGGAAGGTCACGTTCGGATCGTTGAACACGAACTGGGAGGCTCCCCCCAGGGCCGTGATGCTGACCGGATACTGGTGCAGCTGGCTGTAAAGCACCTCGTCGCCGCGCATCACGGCAATGCGGATCGGCAGGTTGACCGAGCCGTCCTTCGCGGCCGGGCCGGGCACGACGCGGCCGGCCACCGCGACGTTCACCGTCATCGTGCCGGCACCGTAGGTGCAGGAGCGCGTCATGTCGCCGATGGAGGCCTGGTAGACGATCTTGGTCGGGTCGGCATTGCCGTCCTTATCCTTCCCGTCCTTCGTATAGCTGTCGTAATAGGCGGTGCCGTCGCGCAGCTGGACGCGCGGGCAGAAGGCACGCAGTTCCTCGATGCCGACCTTTTTCTGCTCGGCCTGGGCACTGCCGCCGCCCAGATTGAGCACGCCCGCGGTGTCGCTCGACTGGCACCCGGCGGCGAAGAGCATAAAGCCTGCGGCCGCGAATTTGCCGAGATTGCGGACACCGAACGAAACTGACTGCATGAACTACACTTTCCTCGCGCGACGCGGCCCTCTATACCAACGCCGACTTCAGATTGCGACCCGGATTGCGGCGCTTTTTCGGGCGAGACGACAGACCGACCACGCACAGGCGACAGGCTTCCACAGATGAAATTCGTCAGCACCCGGGGCGAGGCTCCCATTCTCGGCTTTTCCGACGCGCTGCTTGCCGGGCTGGCGCGCGACGGTGGCCTCTACCTGCCGCAGAGCTGGCCGACCTTCTCCGCCGCCGACATCCGCGCCATGCGCGGCCTCTCCTACCCCGACCTCGCGATCCGCCTTCTGACGCCCTTCGTCGGCGGCGAGATCCCGCAGGTCACCTTCGCGAAGATCGTGCGCGAGGCCTATGCCACCTTCCGCCACGACGCCGTCTGCCCGATCGTGCAGCACGGCCGCGACAGCTACCTGCTGGAACTGTTCCACGGCCCCACCCTCGCCTTCAAGGACGTGGCGATGCAGCTGCTCGCCCGGCTTATGGACCATGTGCTGGCCGAGCGCGGCCAGCGGGCGACCATCGTCGGCGCCACGTCAGGCGATACTGGCGGGGCGGCGATCGACGCCTTTGCGGGGCGCGAGCGCACCGACATCTTCATCCTGTTCCCCAACGGCCGCGTCTCGCCGGTGCAGCAGCGCCAGATGACGACCTCCGGCGCATCCAACGTCCATGCGGTCGCGGTCGAGGGCAATTTCGACGACTGCCAGGCGCTGGTGAAGGGCATGTTCAACGACCATGCCTTCCGCGACCGGGCGATGCTGTCGGGCGTGAACTCGATCAACTGGGGCCGGATCATGGCCCAGATTGTCTATTACTTCTCCTCGGCGCTGTCGCTCGGCGTGCCGGACCGCGCCGTCTCCTTCACCGTGCCGACGGGCAATTTCGGCGACATCTTCGCCGGATACGCCGCCAAGCGGATGGGTCTGCCGGTCGATCGGCTGGTCATCGCCACCAACGACAACGACATCCTGACCCGCACCCTGGCGAGCGGAACCTACGAGACCCGTGGCGTCGTCCCAACGACCTCGCCCTCGATGGACATCCAGGTCTCGTCCAACTTCGAGCGGCTTCTGTTCGAGGCAGCCGGCCGCGACGCCGCCGCGGTGCGCGGCTACATGGACAGGCTGAAGCAGTCGGGCGCATTCACCATCGCCGACGGACATCTGGCGGCGATCCGCTCCGAGTTCGACGCGGGCCGCTCTTCGATGGCTGAGACGGCCGAGACGATGAAGTCGATCCTGTCTCGCAATTCCTACCTCCTTGATCCGCACAGCGCGATCGGGGTGCGTGTGGCGCAGGGACGGACGGGCGCATCGCCCATGGTCGTTCTGGCGACTGCCCATCCGGCCAAGTTCCCCGACGCGGTGAAATCGGCTACGGGTATCGCTCCCGCCCTGCCTGAATGGCTGTCCGACCTGATGACGAGGCCCGAAAACTACAAGGTGCTTCCCTCGGACCTGAAAATGATAGAAGACTATATATCCGCCCGGTCCAGAGCCGCTGCGGAGCGTGTCTAGGGAGCGAGTGCGCATGGGCGTTGAGGTAAGCCGTCTGTCGAACGGCCTGACGGTTGCAACCGAAAACCTGCCCCACATCGAAACGGTAGCGCTGGGCGTCTGGGTCAAGTCCGGCGCGCGCGACGAACGTCCCGAAGAGCACGGCATGGCGCACCTGCTCGAGCACATGGCCTTCAAGGGCACGTCGCGACGCTCCGCCTGGCGTATCGCCTCCGAGATCGAGAATGTCGGCGGCGAGATCAACGCCGCGACCAGCGTCGAGACGACCTCCTTCTATGCCCGCGTGCTGCAGGACGACGTGCCGCTGGCGATCGACATCCTGGCCGATATCCTGACCGACTCCTCTTTCGATCCGGACGAACTCGAACGCGAACAGCACGTGATCCTGCAGGAGATCGGTGCCGCGCACGACACGCCGGACGACATCGTATTCGACCGCTTCACCGAGGTCGCGTTCCGTAACCAGACGATCGGCCGTTCCATCCTCGGGACGCCGACGACTGTCGAGTCCTTCACCTCGGCGAACATCCGCGACTTCCTGGAGCGCCAGTATGCGGCCGACCGCATGGTCGTGGTTGCCGCGGGCGCGGTGGACCATGACGAGTTCGTCAAGCTGGTCGAAAGGCATCTCGGCAGCTTCCGGGCGACCTGCACCAGCAAGCCGGCGGCAGTCGCCGCCTATACCGGCGGCGATTTCCGCGAGGTGCGCGACCTGCAGGACGCGCAGATCATCCTCGGCTTCGAGGGACGCGCCTATCACGTGCGCGACTTCTATGCCTCGCAGCTCCTCTCCATGATCCTCGGCGGCGGCATGTCGAGCCGCCTCTTCCAGGAAGTTCGCGAAAAGCGCGGCCTCTGCTACTCCGTCTATGCCTTCCACTGGGGCTTTTCCGACACGGGGCTGTTCGGCGTGCATGCAGCGACGGGCCAGGCGGATATCGCCGAGCTCGTTCCTGTAATCATGGACGAGCTGCGCAAGGCCGGCGAGACCATTTCCGAGGAAGAGCTCAACCGCGCGCGCGCCCAATATCGCGCAGGTCTGCTGATGTCGCGCGAGAGCGCGGCAAGCCGCGCCTCGCAGATCGCCCGGCAGATCATGCTCTATGGCCAGCCGATCGTGATGGACGAGCTTCTGGAGCGTCTCTCGAAGATCACCACCGAACGGCTCACCGATCTGTCCTCGCGCCTGTTTTCGTCGACCCCCACGGTGGCCGGCATCGGCCCGATCAGCGGACTGGCGTCCTACGACGCGATCCGCGACACGCTTGTCGGCCCTTCGCCGCTGCTGCGGAAAATCGCCGTCTGACCGGACGCGAACGAGATGTTCGCGCTGCCCTTCTTCCGTCAGCCGAAGCCGACGCTTGCGGGCCAGAAGGTTACATTGCGCCCCCCGGTCACGTCCGACTACGGGCAGTGGGCAGCACTTCGCCGGGAAAGCCAGCACTTCCTCTCGCCCTGGGAACCCAAATGGGCTGCCGACGAGCTTGACCGTGGCGCCTGGCGCCAGCGCATGCGCCGGTATCGCGAGGAGATGGCGCAGGGCAGCGGCATACCCTTCCTCATCTTCGAGAAGTCCACGGGAAAGCTCGCGGGCGGCATCACGCTCGGCAACATCCGCCACGGCGTCGCGCAATCCGGGCAGATCGGCTACTGGATGGGGGTCGGCCATGCCGGCAAGGGCTACATGCACGAGGCCGTCGACCTCGTCGTCAGGTTCGGTTTCGAGACGCTCAGGTTGCACCGGATCGAGGCTGCCTGTATTCCCAGCAACGATCGTTCGATCCGCGTGCTTGAAAAAGCCGGATTCCGGCGTGAAGGACTTCTGCGCTCCTACCTGCGCATCAACGGTGCCTGGCAGGATCATCTTCTCTACGCGCTCATTGCCGGCGACGGCGGGAGCAAGCAGGAACAGGGCTGACCGCTTGACTAGAACCGGACGGATTCATGCGTTCGCGCCGTTTCTGGCACTGCTGCTGGTTTTCCTCGCGATGCTTCCGGCAAGCGCCGTGGAAATCATCGACATTTCCCGCGACGACATCGCGCTCGACCTGTCCAAGGCGGTCGAGATCTACCGGAATCAGGGCGACACGTTCCAGGTGTCGACCGCGCCCGGCGCCGACGGCATCGTGCGGCGCATCGAGGTGGAGGCGTCGAGCCCCCGCTCCTCGGGCGACTGGGGCGTGTTCGCGCTCGCCAACAACACCGAGCAGCAGCTCGACCGGTTGATCGTCGCGCCGCATTTCAGGCTGGTCGGCTCCGGCCTGATCTGGCCCGACCTCGGCTCCAACCGCATCGTCTCGATCACGCCGTCCGAGGGCTTCGCGCTCGATCGCGAGGAGAGCCCCGACTCCGATATCTTCCTGGTGACGATCAACCCCGGCTCTGTGGTCACCTTCGTCGCCGAGCTGGCTTCGCCCTCGCTACCGCAGGTCTATCTGTGGCAGCCGGACGCCTACAAGGATTCGGTCAACTCCTACACGCTGTTCCGCGGCATCGTCATTGGGATTTCCGGCCTCCTGGCGCTCTTCCTCACCATCCTGTTCGTGGTCAAGGGGACGTCGATGTTCCCGGCCACGGCCGCGCTCGCCTGGGCGGTGCTCGCCTATATCTCGATCGACTTCGGCTTCCTCAACAAGGTCATCGAGATCGCCCCGGGCAACGAGCAGATCTGGCGGGCGGGCGCCGAAGTGTCGCTCGCGGCCACCTTCGTCGTCTTCCTCTTCGCCTATCTCAACCTCAACCGCTGGCACGACCATTTCAGCTATGGCGCGCTGGCCTGGATCCTCGGCCTCGCCATGATCGCGGGCGTCGCGATCTTCGATCCGGCGATCGCCGCCGGCATCGCACGCCTCTCCTTCGCGGCGACCGCCATCGTCGGCATCGGCCTGATCGCCTATCTGGCGGCCAGCGGATACGACCGCGCCATCATGCTGATCCCGAGCTGGCTGATGGTGCTCGTCTGGCTCGCCGGATCGTGGCTCGCGGTCACCGGCATGCTCAACAACGACATCGTCCAGCCGGCGCTGGGCGGTGGGCTGATCCTGATCATCCTGCTCATCGGCTTCACCGTGATGCAGCACGCGTTTGCCGGCGGCGGACTGAACCAGGGCCTGTTCTCCGACATGGAGCGCCAGGCGCTCGCCATCACCGGAGCCGGTGACATCGTTTGGGACTGGGACGTGCTGCGCGACCGCGTGGTGACGCGGCCCGACGTGGCGGACCCGCTCGGCCTCGCGTCGGGCAGTCTCAACGGTCCGGCCCGCAACTGGCTGCCGGCGCTGCACCCCGAGGACCGCGATCCGTTCCGCACCACGCTCGACGTGGTGCTGGAGCACCGGCGCGGCCGCATCCAACAGAGCTTCCGCCTGCGCGGCGCCGACGGCCACTATCACTGGTACTCGCTGAAAGCGCGGCCAGTGATCGGCTCGGACGGCGAGATCATCCGCTGTGTCGGCACGCTGGTCGACGTGACCGAGCAGAAGAAGGCCGAGGAGCGCCTGCTCCACGACGCGATCCACGACAATCTCACCGGTCTGCCCAACCGCGAACTGTTCCTCAACCGGCTTGAAGCGGTGGTCGCCATCGCCAAGTCCGAGGAGAATGTCCGCCCGTCCGTCTTCGCGATCGACATCGACCGCTTCAAGCATGTCAATGAGAGCCTCGGCATGTCGGCGGGCGACACGATCCTCCTGACGATTGCGCGCCGCCTGCACAGGCTGCTGAAGCCGCGCGACTCGCTTTCGCGCGTCACGGGCGACCAGTTCGCCCTGATGGTGCTGTCGGAGCAGGACCCGGCCCGCGTGGCGGCGATCGCCGATGCGATCCGGCATGCCATCAGCGCGCCGATCACCTTCGCCAAGCGCGAGATCGTGCTCACGGCCTCCATCGGCCTGATCTCGTGGACCTCGACGCAGAGCTCGGCCGAGGAGATGCTGAAGGACGCCGAGCTTGCCATGCATCAGGCCAAGCGCTTCGGCGGCGACCGCATCGAGCCGTTCCGGCCCGCCTTCCGCTCGTTCGGCAGCGATCGCCTGCAGCTCGAATCCGACCTGAGGCGCGCGATCGAGAAGGGCGAGTTCCGCCTCGTCTATCAGCCGATCGTGCGGCTGGAAGACCGCACCGTCGCCGGCTTCGAGGCGCTCCTGCGGTGGGAACACCCGCGCCGCGGCGTCATCCCGCCGTCCGAATTCATCCCTATCGCCGAGAGCTGCGGCCTGATCGTCCAGCTCGGCCTGTTCGCCATGCAGCAGGCGGCCGACGACCTCGGAGCCTGGCAGAAATTCGCCGGAGACAACCCGATCTCCGTGTCGGTGAACCTGTCGAGCCGCCAGCTGCTGCGCCGCGACCTCGTTTCCGACGTGCGCTCCGTGCTTGCCCGTTCGAGCCTCAAGCCACGCTGCCTGCGGCTGGAGCTCACCGAGTCGCTGGTGATGGACAACCCGGAGCAGTCGGCCCATGTGCTGAACAGGCTCAAGCAGCTCGGCATCGGCCTTTCGCTCGACGATTTCGGCACCGGCTATTCGTCGCTCGCCTACCTTACCCGCTTCCCCTTCGACACGATCAAGATCGACAAGAGCTTCGTCGACGACACCAGTCCGAAGAAGAACGTGCTGCTGCGCTCGATGGTGAACATGGCGCACGACCTCGGCCTGTCGGTCGTGGCGGAGGGCGTGCCGGACGAGGCGGCTGCGCTGCAGCTGCGCCAGATGGGTTGCGAATATGTCCAGAGCTTCGCCTTCGGCTCGCCGATGACGGCCGACAATGCGGTCAAGCTGCTGAAGGAACAGTATTCAGCCGCTCAGGCGTGACCAGCAAAATGGCTGAGCCGCCCCTGGTCGATGCCGATCGAGGCGAGAACCCGGTCGTATTTCCGGTCGATGTCGGTGTCGAACAGCAGGTCGGGATTGGCCGGGCAGGTCAGCCAGCCGTTCTCGATGATCTCGCGTTCGAGCTGCCCTGCGCCCCAGCCGGAATAGCCAAGCGCCATCAGCGCATGGCGCGGCCCCCTGCCCTTCGAAATCGCGCGCAGGATGTCGACCGTCGCGGTGAGGCAGATGTCCTCGGCGACCGGCAGCGAGGAGTCGACCCGATAGTCGTCCGAATGCAGCACGAAGCCGCGGCTGCGGTCGACCGGGCCGCCGTTGCGGACCTGGAAGTCGCGCGTCTGCGGCGGCAGGCGGATCGCGCTCGTCTCGTCCATGACGCCGAGCTGGACGAGAAGATCGGGGAAGCGCATCTGCTGGGCCTGGTTGATGATCAGGCCCATCGCACCTTCTTCGCTGTGCGCGCAGACATAGATGACCGCGCGGGAGAAGCGCTCGTCCTTCATGCCCGGCATGGCGATGAGGAACTGGTCGTTGAGGAAACCGCCGCTGTGCGGTCTCCGGTTATGGCGCAGAATGTCCATCCGAAAAGCGTAACGCGAATTGTCCCGTCACGGAAGATGCAGATTTGAGCAAGTTTGCCGCGCCGATTCGTTTCACGTCACCGAAATCTGATCGGATTTCCGCCCGGGCGAGTTGCGGCCCGGCAGCCGGGGGCGCATGAAGACGCCCATGAAGCGCATCGTTTTCTCCCTTGCGATCGTTCTGTCGGCATGCGGCTTTGCGCAGGCCGCCTCGAGCGACTGGTTCGAGACGGAGGGCGCCAGGCTGCGGCTCGTCACGGAAGATGCGGCTAGCGCGGACGGCCGGATGAAGGGCGTCCTCGAGATCGATCTCCAGCCCGGCTGGAAGACCTATTGGAAGGATCCCGGCGCCTCCGGCATTGCGCCGCAGATCGACGTGTCGGCCAGCATAAATGTCGAAGACGCCGTATTCTCCTACCCAGCCCCGAAACGCTTTCGGGAAGGCGAAGAGGTGTCGACCGGCTATGTCGAGCCGGTCGCCCTGCCCCTCACCTTCGAGGTCGGAGACCCGGAAAAGTTCACGGCGATCGACGCGGACATCCTTCTCGGCATCTGCAAGGAGATCTGCGTGCCGGTGCAGGCAAGGCTGTCGGTCACGCCCGGCGGCGAGGCCGGAACAGTAGACCCGGTCATCCTCGAGAGCTACGGCCGCCTGCCCTCCGCTGCCTCCGCCGAATTCGGCCTGGCGGGCCTGCGCGACGATGGCCAGTCACTCGTCGCCGACGCTGCGCTGCCCGCCGATCCGCAGGGCGCCGAGCTGTTTGTCGTCGCGCCGAAGGGCTGGCTGCTCGGCGTTCCGGTGCTCGAGGCGACCGGCGAGCGGCCCGCGTTCCGCATCCCCGTCATCGGTCGGCCGCCGGCAGCCGGAACGGTCGCGTTCGACTACACGCTCGTCGCCGGCGGCAAGGCGGTCGAGGGCCAATCCTCTCTTCCGTGAGGCACTGGACAAATCCGCCTGAGACCTTATGTCCGGCCCACGCCCATCCGAGAACCAGACCCTTCCAAGGAGCAGATCATGACCATCGCCCCCGGCGAAAAGCTTCCCGACGCCACGCTCAAGACCATGACCGACGACGGTGCTGCCAATGTCAGCACGGGCGATTTCTTCGCCGGAAAGAAGGTGGTCCTGTTCGGCGTTCCCGGCGCCTTCACGCCCACCTGCAGCATGAACCACCTGCCCGGCTTCCTGGAGAACCACGACGCGATCCTCGCCAAGGGCGCGGATGCGATCGCGGTCGTTTCGGTCAACGACGTCTTCGTGATGAACGCCTGGTCGAAGTCGGCCGGCAATGACGGCAAGATCACCTTCCTCGCCGACGGCAGTGCCGACTTCGCCAAGGCGGTCGGCCTGGACAACGACCTGTCGAAGGCAGGCATGGGCACGCGCTACAAGCGCTTCTCGATGATCGTAGACGACGGCGTGGTGAAGACGCTCAACATCGAGGAAACGCCCGGCAAGGCCGAGATCTCGGGCGCGGCGCGCATTCTCGAACAGCTCTGACCGCCAGACGGCCTGATCGTCAGGATCAAGCCTTGCGGGTCGAGTTGCCCATCAGCCGCGGCGTCCGCGCCGCGGCGACGATCGGATCGGGCGTGCGGCCCTTGCCCTTGAACGGCGCCATGCCCATGCGCGCGAGTTCGTCGGCGCGTTCGTTCTCGTCGTGGCCGGCGTGACCCTTCACCCAGTGCCATGTCACCTTGTGACGGCGGTTCGCCTCGTCCAGCTTCTGCCACAGCTCGACATTCTTCACCGGCTTGTTGTCGGCCGTCTTCCAGCCGCGCTTCTTCCAGCCGTGAATCCAGCCGGAAATGCCGTCCATGACATATTTGCTGTCGGTGTGCATCAGCACCTCGCACGGCTCCTTGAGCGCGTTGAGCGCCTCGATCGCCGCCATCAACTCCATGCGGTTGTTGGTGGTCTCGGCCTCGCCGCCCGACAGTTCCCGCGTCGTGCCGTTGAAGCGCAGGATCGCGCCCCAGCCGCCCGGCCCGGGATTGCCCGAACAGGCGCCGTCGGTGAAAATCTCGACCGTCTTCATGCGGGGATCAATCCATATTCCGTGGCCGACGCCACCTGCCGGTGGAAGCGCCAGCGGCGGACGAATTCCATCGGATCGCGCTTTTGCACCAGCGCGCCGTCCGGAATGGTCAGCCAGTCGTAAAGCCGCGTCAGCGTGAAGCGCAGCGCCGAGCCGCGCGCGAGCACCGGCAGGGCGTCCTTTTCCCGGCTGGACAGCGGCCGCACGCTCTCATAGCCGGACAGGAGGGCCGCCCCCTTGGTGATGTTGAAGGCGCCGTCCTTCTCGAAGCACCAGGCGTTGAGGCAGGTTGCGACGTCGTAGGCGTAGAAATCGTTGCAGGCGAAATAGAAGTCGATCAGCCCCGACAGCCTGTTGCCGAGGAAGAAGACGTTGTCGGGAAACAGGTCGGCATGGATCACGCCGGACGGCAGGTCCGTCGGCCAGGCGTGAGCGAACAGCTCGAATTCCCTGTCGATCTCCTCCTTCAATCCCGTATCGACCTCGCCGGAGCGCTCGCGGGCGCCGGCCCACAGCTTGCGCCATCCCTCCACCGACAACGCGTTCGGCCGCGACAGCGTGAAATCCGCGCTCGCCAGATGCATGCCGGCCAGCGCCTTTCCGACCTCGCGGCACTGCGGAGCCGTCGGACGGCGCGGCCATATGCCTTCGAGGAAGGTGATGATCGCGGCCGGGCGGCCTGCGAGGCGGCCGATCAGAGAGCCGTCGTTGCGCGCGACGGGCAAGGGGCAGGTGATGCCCTTCAGCGCCAGATGCTGCATCAGACCGAGGAAGAACGGCAGATCCACCTCCTCCACCCGCTTTTCGTAGAGGGTGAGGATGAACTCGCCCTTGCCGGTGTGCAGCACGAAATTGGAGTTTTCCGAGCCTTCCGCGATGCCGCGATAGGAGCGCAACTCGCCGAGGTCGTAGCCGGTCAGGAACGCGCCCAGCTCCGTCTCGGTGATGTCGGTATAGACGGCCATCCAGACTGTGTCCTTACGCAGCGCCGTTGACGAAGGCCATGTCGGCGGCCGTCAGCTCGACGTCGCGCAGCACCCGGTTGACCGGGAAGTTCTCGGTTTCCTCGGCCGTGATCGCCAGCTCGAGCGTTGCATTGAACCGCTGCCTGAAGGCCTCGATGATCTCGTCCACGATGATCTCCGGGGCGGATGCGCCCGCCGACAGGCCCAGTGTGCCGATCTCGCCGACTTCGTCCCACGGGATTTCCGACGCGCGCTGCACGAGCAGCGACCTCTTTGCGCCCGCCCGCTCGGCGACCTCGACGAGACGCTTGGAATTGGACGAATTGGGCGCGCCGACGATGAGGAAAAGGTCCGCGCCGGGGGCTGCCGCCTGGACCGCCTCCTGGCGGTTGGTCGTCGCGTAGCAGATCGATTCGGCCGCGGGCGCCTTGATGTTCGGGAACCGCGTCTCCAGCGCGCGAATCACGCCGGCCGTGTCGGCCACCGACAGGGTCGTCTGCGTGACGAAGCCGAGCTCGACGCCGTCCGGCGCGTCGAATGCGCTCGCCTCCGCTTCAGTTTCGACCAGGCTCACCGCGCCTTCCGGCAGCTGCCCCATCGTGCCGATCACCTCGGGATGACCGGCATGGCCAATCAGCACGACGTGGCGACCGAGGCGCTGGTGGCGCATCGCCTGCTTGTGCACCTTGGACACCAGCGGACAGGTCGCGTCGAGATAGAAGAGGTTGCGCGCCTCGGCGTCCGCCGGCACCGACTTGGGCACGCCATGCGCCGAGAAGACGACGGGGGAATCGCGGTGCGCGTCGGGGATCTCGTCCAGTTCCTCGATGAACACGGCGCCGAGATTCTGCAGGCCTTCCACGACGTAGCGGTTGTGCACGATCTCATGGCGCACATAGACCGGGGCGCCGTATTTCTTCAGCGCCAGCACGACGATCTGGATCGCCCTGTCGACGCCCGCGCAGAAGCCGCGCGGTCCGCACAGGCGGATCGTCAGCGGCGGCTTTTGGGGACGGTCGAGCATCTGTTTCCTGCTTGCATTGACGCCCGGACATGGGGGGCGAGGTCGCCCGCTGTCAAGTGCGCGCGGCCGATACAGGCTTGCGGCGGCGCAGCAGCATGGCGACATAGACGCCCGCCAGCGCCGCTGCGAGGCCGCACCAGGTCACCGCATACTGGAGATGGTTGTTCGGCAGGTCGATGATGGTCACGCCGCCGACGGGATACCCCCCGGCACGTCGGACTTCGCGGCGTCGATGAAGAACGGCAACACCGATGCCGGCTCCAGCCCGGCATTGGCGGTCATGGCGGCGATGTCCTTCCAGTAGAACACGTTCTCGGCCGGCTGGTTGTCCGGCACCAGCGACGACGGCTTGGCGGCGGGCGCGGTGCGGGCAAGCCCGACGAGGCTCACCTCACCCGCGACCTGCCCCTGCTCGCGGGTGGCTGGCGACTTCCGGTCAAAGGGGACGAAGCCGCGATTGACGAAGACGAACCGGCCGTCGGCCAGGCTGAGCGGCGTGTAGACATACCAGCCCGACTGCCCGTCATGCGTGGCGAAGAAGAACTGTTCCTTATCGTGCAGGAAGGTGCCGGCCGCCGCGACCGGCTGGTATTCGATGTCTTCACCGGCGCCAGCCGCCTTCTCCACCTCCGCCAGCGGCAGGGGCGCGGCCGTAACGCGGCTGTCGATCGTGGCGATTAGCGCTTCCTTCCAGGCAAGCCGCTGCACCTGCCAGGTGCCGAGCGCCAGAAGGATGGCCAGGCACAGGATCGTGACCAGCGTCAGCGCCCAGGGGAAGCCAGATGCAGGGGCACGGTCGTCGAGCGGGCGGCTCATTTCGGTTTGTCCAGCCGCCCTTCCGCTGCCTTGTTGGAATATTGCAGCGCGATCATGATGCCCTTGAGCCAGCGCAGCGTCGGCAGGCAGAGGATGAGTACCAGCGGCACCCAGAGCAGGAAGTGCACCCACAGCGGCGGGCCGTAAGACACTTCGAGCCAGAGCGCCAGGCCAACGACGATGAAGCCGATGATCAGCATGACGAAGACGGCCGGGCCGTCCGCCGAATCGGCGAAGTCGTAGTCGAGGCCGCAGACCGTGCAGCGCGGCTTGAGGCTGATGTAGCCGTCGAACAGCTGGCCCTCGCCGCAGCGCGGGCAGCGGCCGCGAAAGCCCGCGCCAAACGGCTCCACCGGCGGATAATGGGCCTGGTCGCCATTCATCGGACATTCCTCCTTCGACAAGCCGGCACCGGGTCGGCCCGTGGACAATAGTCGCGCGGTCCCGGGCCGTCGATCAGACCGATTGCAACAGCCCAAAAGAAAACGCGGCCGGATCTCTCCGGCCGCGTCCCGAATCTGTCGGCCGCCTCAGTGGCCTGCCGCGATCGTCGCGCCTTGGGAAGCCCAGATGTAGATGCTGACGAAGAGGAACAGCCACACCACGTCGACGAAGTGCCAGTACCCAGGCGGCCGCCTCGAAGCCGAAATGCTGCTTCGGGGTGAAGTCGCCACGCATCGCGCGGATCAGGCAGACCAGCAGGAAGATGGTGCCGATGATCACGTGGAAGCCGTGGAAGCCGGTCGCCATGAAGAAGGTGGCGCCATAGATCGAGTCGTGGAAGGTGAACGGCGCGTGGATGTATTCGTAGGCCTGCACGAAGGAGAACAGCACGCCAAGAGCGACGGTCAGCGTCAGGCCCCAGACGAGGCCCTTGCGGTCGTCATGCAGCAGCGCATGGTGCGCCCAGGTCACGGTCGTGCCCGACAGGAGCAGGATGATCGTGTTGTAGAGCGGCAGGTGGAAAGGATCGAGAACCTCGATGCCCTTCGGCGGCCAGACACCGCCGGTATAGGCGTCGCGGGCCACCTGGTGCACCTCGTTCGGGAAGAGGCTTGCGTCGAAGAAGGCCCAGAACCAGGCGACGAAGAACATCACCTCGGAGGCGATGAACATGATCATGCCGTAGCGCAGGTGCAGCGACACCACGCGGGTGTGGTGACCCTCATGCGCTTCCTTGATCGTGTCCGACCACCAGCCGTACATGGTGTATAGGACGATCGCGAGGCCGATCGCGAAAATCCAGTAGTTCGCTCCGGCGAGTTCGAGCCCGAACAGGTGCAGCGAGCCGCTCTTCAGCGACTGCATCCAGGCCACGCCGCCAAGGGCCATAACGAGCGCGCCTATGGAGCCGAGGAACGGCCACGGGCTCGGATCGATGATGTGATAGTCGTGTTGCGGTTTGGCGTGCGCTTCGGCCATCTCAACCCCCGATTTCCGTCGTTTGCGTCTTTGGTTCGGTCCTAGCATCTTTCCCGTTCGGCGCAACAGCCACGGGCTTCGTCGCGTCGATCGGGAAGAAGGTGTAGGACAAGGTGATCGTCTTCAGATGCGCCAGTTCCGGAACGTTGACGATGTCCGGATCGACGTAGAAGACAACGGGCATGTCGAGCGCCTCGCCCGGCTTCAGCGACGTATCGGTGAAGCAGAAGCACTCGACCTTGTTGAAGTAGGCGCCGGCCAGCTCCGGCGTCACATTGAAGCTCGCGCGGCCGGCCGTCGGCACGTTGAATTCGTTGCGGGCCTGGTAGGCGATCTGGGTCGTCTCGCCGATGCGCATCGTCACGTCGCGCTGCACCGGCTTGAAGTCCCAGGGCAGGCCGCCGGACACGTTCGCGTCGAAGCGGACAGTGATCTTCCGGTCAAGGATCTTGTCGGAATACTGCTCGACGCGCTGCGTCGTGCCGCCATAGCCGGTGATCTGGCAGAACATCGCGTAGAGCGGCACCGCGGCATAGGCCATGCCCACCATGCCCGCGACGAAGGCGAAGCCCGACGCCGCGATCACGCGGTTGGAGCGCTGGCGCCGTTCGGTCTGCGGATCGCCGGCCATCACATCGCCCTGTCGAGAATGGCGGGACCGAACTTCACGATCGTCGCGACATAGAACAGGATCACAAGAACGCCGAGCGCAAGGCCGATGGCGACGTTGCGGCTGCGGCGCGCCTTCTTCTGTGCGGGGCTCAGCGTGACGAGATCGTTTTCCATCGTCACACTCCGGCCGCGAGACGCCAGGCGACGACGTCGACGAGATAGGCCGCGAAGATCGCGAACAGATAGATGATCGAGAAGACGAAGAGCTGCCTCGCGGGCTTCATTACCGTGTCTTCGGCCGACATGGCGAGCACCTTCCAGGCCTTCCAGACGAACCCCACGCCGAGAACCACGGCGATCGCGCCGTATCCCCACGAGACATAGCCGAGGATCGCAGGCAGGACGGCCAACGGCGCCAGCACCAGCGAATAGGCAAACATCTGGCGGCGCGTCGAAAGCGCGCCGGCGACGTTCGGCATCATCGGAATGCCGGCCCGCGCGTAATCTTCACTCTTGAAGAGAGCAAGCGCCCAGAAATGGGGCGGGGTCCACAGGAAGATGATCAGGAAGAGGATGACGCTCTCGAGGCTGATCGAACCGGTTGCGGCGACCCAGCCGACCATCGGAGGAAATGCGCCCGCGGCACCGCCGATGACGATGTTCTGCGGCGTCCAGCGCTTCAGCCACATCGTATAGATGACGGCATAGAAGAAGATCGTGAAGGCGAGCAGCGCCGCAGCCGCCCAGTTGACCAGCACGCCGAGTGTCATCACCGACAGCGCGGTCAGCACGAGCCCGAAGACCAGCGCCTCGCTCGGCTGGACGCGGCCGCTGGGTATCGGGCGGCTGGCGGTGCGCGACATCACGGCGTCGATGTCGGCGTCGTACCACATGTTGAGCGCGCCAGATGCACCCGCACCGACCGCGACACAGGCGATCGCAATGAAGGCGATGAAAGGATTGATCGGCGTCGGCGCCGCGGCAAGCCCGACGATCGCCGTGAAGACGACGAGTGCCATCACCCGCGGCTTGAGCAGCGCGAAATAGTCGCCGGCCATCGCCTCCGAAAGGCGGATGTCTTCACGGCCGATATTCTCAACAATTGCCATCAAGGCGCCCGTTCACGTACCTTTAAGGTAGAAACCGCCGGAGCCCGGCGGTTTCCTTCATTCGTCCGCCGATCACTTGATCTTCGGCAGCTGTTCCCACTGGTGATAAGGCGGCGGCGAAGGCAGCTGCCACTCCAGCGTCGTGGCGCCCTCGCCCCACGGATTGGCACCGGCGACGCGCTTCTTCATGAAGGCTTCGGCGACGCCGTAGAGGAACACCAGCACGCCGAAGGCCGAGATGTAGGAGCCGTACGACGACACCATGTTCCAGCCGGCAAACGCGTCCGGATAGTCGATGTAGCGGCGCGGCATGCCGGCGAGGCCGAGGAAATGCTGCGGGAAGAACACAAGGTTCACGCCGACGAAGGTGATCCAGAAATGGGCGCGCGCGATGAAGGGCGAATACATGTAGCCCGTCATCTTCGGGAACCAGTAGTACCAGCCGGCGAAGATCGCGAACACCGCACCCAGCGACAGCACGTAGTGGAAGTGCGCCACGACGTAGTAGGTGTCGTGCAGCGAGCGGTCGAGGCCTGCGTTGGCAAGCTGCACGCCCGTCACGCCGCCTACGGTGAAGAGGAAGATGAACCCGATCGCCCACAGCATCGGCGTGCGCATCGAGATCGAACCGCCCCACATCGTCGCGATCCAGGAGAAGATCTTCACGCCGGTCGGCACCGCGATGACCATCGTCGCGAAGACGAAGTAGCGCTGCGTGTTGAGTGCGATGCCGGTCGTATACATGTGGTGCGCCCACACGACGAAACCGACCGCACCGATTGCGACCATCGCATAGGCCATGCCGAGATAGCCGAAGATCGGCTTCCTCGAGAAGGTCGACACGATGTGGCTGACGATGCCGAAGCCCGGCAGGATCAGGATGTACACCTCGGGATGACCGAAGAACCAGAACAGGTGCTGGAACAGGATCGGGTCGCCGCCGAACTCCGGCGCAAAGAAGGCCGTGCCGAAGTTCCGATCCGTCAGAAGCATGGTGATGCCGCCCGCCAGAACCGGCAGCGAGAGCAGCAGCAGGAAGGCGGTGATCAGCACCGACCAGGCGAAGAGCGGCATCTTGTGCAGCGTCATGCCCGGGGCGCGCATGTTGAAGATGGTGGTGATGAAGTTGATCGCGCCGAGGATCGAGGAGGCGCCGGCGATGTGCAGCGACAGGATCGCGAGATCCATCGCCGGGCCAGGCTGGCCGGAGGTCGACAGCGGCGGATAGATCGTCCAGCCGCCACCGACGCCGAAGCCGCCGGTCGGGCCGGGCACGAACATCGAGGTGAGCAGCAGGATGAAAGCCGGCGGCAGCAGCCAGAACGAGATGTTGTTCATGCGCGGGAACGCCATGTCGGGCGCGCCGATCATGATCGGCACCATCCAGTTGGCGAAGCCGCCGATCAGCGCGGGCATGACCATGAAGAAGATCATGATCAGCGCGTGGCCGGTGGTGAACACGTTGAACATGTGCTTGCCGCCGTCGATGGCGGCGTCGCCCTCGAAGCCGTAGACCATCTGGGCGAGACCGGTGAAAATCTGGATGCCCGGCTCAGCGAGCTCCCAGCGCATCATCACCGACAGGAAGCCGCCGATGATGCCCGCCATGATCGCGAAGATCAGGTAGAGCGTGCCGATGTCCTTGTGGTTGGTCGAAAACAGCCAGCGCTTGACGAAGCTTGCTGGCGCGCCGTGCGCGTGGCTGTGGTCGTCGTGAGCTGCAGCGCCTGCCATATGTCCGCTCCGTTCGTTCCTGTTCAGCGACGCAAAGGGCTCACTGGCCCGCGTCGGCAACCTTCTTGTTGGTGTCGACTGCGGCCATGAGCGCGCGATTGGCGCCGGACAGGTCGGATTTCGCGGCGGTCAGCCAGGTGTCGTACTGCTCCTGCGTCACGATACGGATCGCGATCGGCATGAAGGCGTGGTCCTTCCCGCAGAGCTCCGAGCACTGGCCGTAGTAGAGGCCTTCCTTGGTCGCCTTGAACCAGATCTCGTTGATGCGGCCGGGGACGGCATCGGTCTTGATGCCGAAGGCCGGCATCGCGAAGGCATGAATGACGTCGGTGGCGGTGACGAGTACGCGCACGGTGGCGTTGACCGGCGCGACGACCTCGTTGTCGACGGCGAGAAGCCGCGGATAGGCCTTCACGTCCTCCTTGCCCGCCGCCTGGCGCGCATTCTCCTGCAGCATGGCCGAGTTGAAGGTCAGCGGCTCCTCGATCTGGTATTCATAGTCCCAGTTCCACTGGTTGCCGGTCGCCTTGATGGTGAGCGACGGCTCCTCCGGCGGCGTACGCGCGGTCAGGAGCTGGAAGGACGGAACTGCGAGGAACAGCAGGATCACCACAGGCCCGACGGTCCAGATGACCTCGATCAGCGTGTTGTGGCTGGTGCGCGACGGAACCGGATTGGCGCTTGCGCGGAAGCGGATGATCACGACCGCGAGCAGGATCAGCACGAGAAGCGTGATCGGGATGATGAACCAGAGCGTGTAGTGCTCGAACCAGGTTATCTGTTCCATGATCGCCGTGGCCGCCGGCTGGAACCGGGCCTGCCAGGGCTCGGGCTGGGCCGCATAGGCGGAAGCAGCAGCCAAAAAGGCCGGAGTTGCCGCGAGGCTGGCCAAAAATCTCTTCATCACGACGATCGTCTCCCGCAACGTCTTGTCCGGACCCGCGTGCAGCGGACAGGGTCCCACCGTTGGCGCGTTAAAACCATACTCTCAATCCGACCGCAAGAAAGCCATCGTCCGGCGCATGCGGCATTTTTGCGCGCGCCGCGCCGCCTGCGCGGAAATGCCCGAAAGTCCGTGTGGAACAGCCTTTTACCTCTGCTTTGCGTGCGTTTCCGGCGGCTCGCCGGCGAGGCCGCAATTCCGGCGGATTTTCCTCAGACAGCGGTTTTGCCCAGCGCATCGCGCGGCGCGGGCCCGCCGGCTTTGAAATGCGGGGCCCCGCGCGGTAACTTTGCCTGATTCGTCACGGAGTTCACGATGATCCGTCGCTTTATACTGTCTGCGCTGTTGTGCTGCGCGGCCGCCTCGACGCCCGCCTCGGCACAGCAGCAGCAGGAGACGGTGAAGGGCACCCACGGCGCATGGTCGATGGTCTGCTCAACGCCTGCGGGCGCGAGCGCCGAGCAGTGCGCAATGATGCAGAACGTCGTCGCCGAGGAGCGGCCCGAGATGGGGCTTTCCGTCGTCGTGTTCCGCACCGCGGACAACAAGGCCGAGATCCTGCGCGTGCTGACCCCGCTCGGCGTGCTCCTGCCGAACGGCCTCGGCCTCTATGTCGACGGCAAGGACATCGGCCGCGCCTATTTCGCCCGCTGCTTCGAGGATGGCTGCTACGCCGAGGTGATCCTGGAGAAGCAGCTCCTCGACACGTTCAAGACCGGCAAGTCGGCGGTGTTCATCGTCTTCCAGGCGCCGGAGGAAGGCATCGGCATCCCCGTTGACCTCACGGGCTTCGCGGAAGGTTTCGCCGCCCTTCCCTGACGGGTCCGGCTGCGCGATTGCTGCGCGCGGCCCCCATGCCTATATGCGGGTGACATTCCAACCAGCCGGGACCCGCGCGATGGACAGCCTGCTCACCCAGTTCGACATTTCCGACGAGGAAATCCGGCAGATCGTGCGCGACACGATCACCGGCGCCGACGACGGCGAACTGTTCCTCGAGCAGAGCCAGTCCGAAGCGCTGATGTTCGACAACGGCCGGCTGAAGACGGCCAATTTCTCGGCCGACCAGGGGTTCGGCCTGCGCGCCGTCGCGGGCGAGGCCTCGGGCTACGCACATTCGAGCGAACTGTCGGGCGCGGCGCTGCGGCGCGCAGCCGACGCCGTGTCGGCCGTCAAGACCGGTTATTCCGGGACGCTCGCGGAGGCGCCGGCGCGGACCAACCGCCATCTCTACGGCGACGCGAACCCGATCGAAGCGCCCGGATTCGAGGCCAAGGCGAAGATCCTGCAGGAGATCGACGCCTATGTGCGCGCCCGCGACCCGCGTGTGCGGCAGGTGACCGCCTCGCTCACCGCCTCCTGGCAGCATGTCGAGATCGTCCGCGCCGACGGCCAGATCGCCCGCGACATCCGCCCGCTTGTGCGCATGAGCATCCAGGTGGTCGTCGGCGAAGGCGACCGGCAGGAGACCGGTTCGTGCGGCGCCGGCGGACGCAAGAGCTTCGATGAATTCGTCGCCGACGGTGCCTGGAGAGACGGCGCAGACGAGGCGCTGCGCCAGGCGCTCGTGAACCTGGAGGCGGTCCCCGCCCCTGCAGGGACCTTCGACATCGTGCTGGCCTCCGGTTGGCCGGGCGTGATGCTGCACGAGGCGGTCGGCCATGGGCTCGAAGGCGACTTCAACCGCAAGAAGACCTCCGCCTTCTCCGGTCTGATGGGCCAGCAGGTGGCGGCGAAGGGCGTGACCGTGGTCGATGACGGCACGATCATGGAGCGGCGCGGCTCGCTCACGATCGACGACGAGGGCACGCCTTCGGCCTACAACGTGCTGATCGAGGACGGCAAGCTGGTCGGCTACATGCAGGACCGGCAGAACGCCCGCCTGATGGGCATGCGCCCGACCGGCAACGGCCGCCGCGAGGGCTATGCCCACCAGCCCATGCCGCGCATGACCAACACCTACATGACCGCCGGCGACAAGACGCCGGAGGAGATCATCGCCTCGGTGAAGAAGGGCATCTATGCCGTGTCGTTCGGCGGCGGCCAGGTCGACATCACCTCGGGCAAGTTCGTGTTCGGCTGCACCGAGGCCTACATGATCGAGGACGGCAAGGTGACCCAGCCGATCAAGGGCGCGATGCTGATCGGCAACGGACCCGACGCGATGCACCGCGTGACGATGGTCGGCAACGACCTGAAGCTCGACACCGGCATCGGCACCTGCGGCAAGGCTGGCCAGGGCGTGCCCGTCGGCATCGGCCAACCGCACCTGCGCATGAACCAGATGACGGTCGGCGGGACGAAGGCGTGATTAAGGCCGCTTGAATTTGATGGTCATAAATTATAGTTTTTCTCTCAAAACTTTAATTTATGACCGATCGATTCAAGGAGGCTTTAATGAAGCCGACCGATTTTAAAGATAGTCCGGCTGGGACTTTAATTCCGACGATCTCAGGCCAGCAGGCCTTCGTTCCCAACCCGCTGCCTCCGGAAATCGATTACCCGCGCATCATCGGCTCTTTCAGCCGGGCTATGCAGGCTATCGGTGAATTGAACGGACTTGCGCATCAACTAGAAAACCCGCTCATCGTCATTCGTCCGCTGCAGCGGCAAGAAGCGTTATCGTCTTCAGCAATGGAGGGCACTTTCACAACTGCCAATGCACTGGCGTTGGCTGAAGCAGACGCAGATCAATATGTCGATGAGGCGACAAAGGAAGTCCGGAATTACGTACGGGCGTTTGATGAGGCGCGACGTATGCTGGAGGAAATCCCACTTTCCAATCGCCTGATCAAGGCGACTCATCGAACCCTTCTCTCAGGCCTTGCGAACAGTCGCGGGGCAAACAAGCAACCCGGCGAGTTCAAGACCCATCAGAACTTCATCGGCGGAGCATCCCGGCGAATTGAAGATGCTCGCTTCGTGCCCCCGCCACCCAACGAGACCGAACTCGCCATGGCGTCGCTGGAGCGCTATCTCAACCGTCCGGACGACAACGGAATTCCACCGTTGATCGATACGGCGCTAATGCACTATCAGTTCGAGACGATCCATCCATTCGCCGACGGCAACGGCCGAGTGGGGAGAATTCTGATTCCAATATACCTGATCCAAAGAGGCGCATTGCAGCAGCCACTCCTCTACTTCAGTCCATCGGTCGAAGGTCGCAAATCGGACTATGTCGACATGATGCTCGACGTATCGCGGTACGGCCGTTGGACTGAATGGATCGTTTTTTTCCTCGATGCAGTCAGTAATGCTTGCCAACGATCCGCAGAGACCATCGAGCGTCTGTTGATGCTTCGTGCCGAATTTCGCCAGAAGATCGCTGATTCCGGTGGGTCGGCCCGCTATGCCATCATCGCCGATCGACTTTTCGCGTCCCCCGTCATCTCCGCTCCCGAGGCTGCTGCGCTGCTTCAGGTCAGTTTTCCGGCTGCGCAGAATGCACTCAGTAAGCTCGAGAAGCTCGGCATTCTCACAGGACTGGAATACACCTCACATCCGAAGAGGTTCATCAGCACGAGCGTGCTTGAGATTACTGACCCCGCGGGAGGGCAAAGTTGACTATCCCCTCCATCGTCGTCCTCACCGGCGCGGGCATATCCGTGGAGTCCGGACTCGACACGTTCCGCGACAAGAACGGGATCTGGGCGAAAGTGGACCATCGCCAGCTCGCCACGCCGGAGGGCTTCGCCCACGATCCGGTGAAGGTGCACGACTTCTACAACAAGCGCCGGCGGCAGCTTCGCGACACGCGACCCAATGCAGCGCATCATGCGCTGGCGCGCCTCGAAGGCGCCTGGCGCGACAATTTCCTGCTCGTCACGCAGAACGTCGATGACCTGCACGAATCGGCTGGCTCGCGCCGGCTCATCCACATGCATGGCGAGCTGAACTCCGGCCTGTGCGAGGCCTGCGGCATGCGCTGCCCGTGGAAGACGGACATGTCGACCTATTCGCAGTGCCCGCATTGCTCGATCGTCGGGCGGATGCGACCGGACATCGTCTGGTTCGGTGAAATGCCCTACCAGATGGAGCGGATCTACCGCGCGCTCGGGCAAGCCGACCTGTTCGTCGCCATCGGCACCTCGGGCAACGTCTACCCCGCCGCCCAGTTCGTCGAGGAGGCCAGTGCCGCCGGGGCGCGCACGGTCGAGATCAATCTCGACACGTCGGACAACACGCAGCTCTTCAATGAGGTGATCCGCGGCCCCGCGTCCACCACTGTGCCGGCCTTTGTCGACCGGCTGCTGGCAAAGGCCTGACCGTCACCGCCGCTTGCGCGGTTTCTCCAGCAGCGCCACCGCCTCGACATGTGGCGACCAGAGGAACTGGTCGACAGGCGTCACGCCGACCAGCCTGTAGCCGCCGTCGATGAGGATGCGCAGGTCGCGGGCGAGCGTCGTGGGATTGCAGGACACCGCCGCCACCTTCGGCACGTTTGACCGCGCGATCTGCCGCGACTGGTCCTCGGCGCCCGCGCGCGGCGGATCGAAGACGATGCCGTCGAACGCATCGAGTTCCTTGAAGGTGAGCGGCCGGCGGAAGAGATCGCGCTTCTCCGTCGTGACGCGCTTCAGCCCCGTCGAGAAACGGAAGCCGCGGTCGAGGGCGGCAAGAGGAGCGGCTTCCGCCTCCACGGCATGGACTTCAGAGCCACGGGCAAGGCGCAGCGCAAAGGCGCCGGAGCCGCAGAAGAGATCGGCCACGCGCTTGGCCTTGGCAAGGTGCGCCATGACGAGGCCGGCCATCGCCTCCTCGGCGGAGGCGACCGCCTGGAGAAAGCTTCCGGGCGGCGGCGAGACGTCCACGCTGCCATAGCGGATGGCCGGCCTGTGATGCTCGACCACGATGTCGCCCTCGATCGAGAGCCGCGCCAGACGTTGACGGATCGCCATATCGCCCGCCGCCCGCCGCGCCGCGTCGGGCACGTCGCCGACATCGGCGAAGGCGACATCGTGGCCGGTCTCCGTCGCGGTCACCGTGACATGGAAAGGCTTCGTGTTCTGGCAGACGACGCCGGCAAGGTCGCGCAGCAGCGGCAAGGCCGAAACGATCGACGGCACGGCGATGCGGCATTCCTCGATGTCGACGATCTCGCCCGACTGCATGCGGTGATAGCCCAGCAGCATGCCGCCTGTCGTCTTGCGGCCGCTCAGCACCACGCGGCGGCGGCTGTCGGGCGCGCAGTCGACCAACGGTTCGAGCGCCACGTCGATCCGCTCCCGCTTCAGCGCCGAGGCGACGCGCTCCGCCTTGAAGGCGCGATAGGCCGCACCCTCCATGTGCTGGAGCGAACAGCCGCCGCAGGTGCCGAAATGCCGGCACGGAGGCTCGACTCTGAGCAGCGACGGTTCAACCACCGCCATCAGCGTGCCGCGGTCGCGCTCGACGGCCGCGTTGACGATCTCGCCCGGCAGGGTGAACGGAACGAAGACCTGGCCGCGCTCGGTCCGGGCCACGCCGTCGCCCTGGCCGCCGAGCGAGTCGATCCTGAGCCGCACGTTCACCGGTCCTTCCTCCCACCGAGCAGGAATTCGCGGTTGCCGTCGCCGCCCGCGATCGGCGACGGCGCGATGCCGAGCGAGCGCCAGCCGGGCTGCGTCTCCAGCCAGGACGACATGTCCTCAGCGATCTTTTCGCCCAGCGCCGGATCGCGCAGCAGGCCGCCCTTGCCGATCGCCTCGCGGCCGGCCTCGAACTGTGGTTTCACCAGAAACGCGGCGGCCGCACCAGGTGCCGCGAGGGTGAGCGCCGGCGGCAATGCCAGCTTCAGCGATATGAAGCTCACATCCGCGACGACGATCTGCGGTGCTCTTCCGTCGAGATGCTCGATCGTCAGGTCGCGCGCGTTCAGGCCCTCGATTGCCCGGACACGCGGATCGGCGCGCAGGCTCTCGTGCAGCTGGTCGCGGCCGACATCGATGGCGGCGACGGAGGCGGCACCCCGCTCCAGCAGGACCTGGGTGAAGCCGCCCGTCGAGGCGCCGACATCGAGGGCATGGCAGCCCGACGGGTCGATCGAAAAATGATCGAGTGCCGCGACGAGCTTCAGCGCGGAGCGCGAGACATAGCCGCGCGCCGGATCGTCCACGGCGATGTCTGCTCCCTGCTCGACCACCCTGCCCGGCTTGGTCTCGACCTTGCCCGAGACGGTGATGGTGCCCCGCTCGATCGCATCGCGGGCGCGCGAGCGGCTGGCGAAGAGGCCGCGGACGACGAGGAGCTCGTCGAGGCGCTGGCGGTTGGCGGGGCTTGCGGCGGACATCGAGCTTCCTTGGCCGGTCGGGCCGGCGAAAGCAAGCCTGCGAGCGTTGCTCAGAAGCGGACGCTTCGCGAAGCCATCCTGACCGAGCCGGTCGGCGTCGTGTCCATGCGCCCGGCTGAAAGATGCGTCGGCTGCGACCGGTCGATCGGCGTCACGAACACCGGCCGGGTGTCCACTTCGAAGCCGCCGCGCAGGTCGCCCATCTTCGAGGCGGCAATGCTGATCGCGGCCGCTTCGAGCTTGCGGTCGTAGCGCTGCTCGCCCATCGCCGAGGTCAGCGAGGCGGCGAGGGCCAGCGCCGCGACAATCGTCGTTTTCATGTTGTTATGCTCCCTGTCCCGGGAAGCGTTCTACCAGCGGCCGATTGAAAAACGGCCAAAGGACAGGGTTAGGAAAACGCCAAACTGCAGCGTAAACAGAGTCTTATGCAAAGACGCTGCCAGGCTGATTCACGTGCCTGAGAAATTGATTCAGCCTGGCTCACGCGCTTGCGGCGCGGATCTCGCGATGGAGCGTGGCGAAGACCGTGCGGACGATGCCGGCGGCGTCGAGGCCCGCGTCGGCATACATCTTCTCGGGCTTGGCGTGATCGGTGAACTCGTCCGGCAGGCAGAGCGGGCGCACCTTCAGCCCGTTGTCGAGCAGGCCGTTCATGGCGAGGAACTGCAGCACCTGGCTGCCGAAGCCGCCAACGGCCCCCTCCTCCACCGTGATCAGCACCTCGTGCTCGCGTGCCAGCCGGCCGACGAGATCGGTGTCGAGCGGCTTGGCGAAGCGGGCGTCGGCGACGGTGGTCGACAGGCCGGCGGCATCGAGCTCCTCGGCTGCCAGCAGGCAGTCCGCCAAGCGCGTGCCGAGCGACAGAAGTGCCACCTTCGAACCCTGGCGCAGGATGCGTCCCTTGCCGATGTCGAGGAACGAACCCCGCGCCGGCATCTCGACGCCGACACCGTTGCCGCGCGGATAGCGGAAGGAGATCGGGCCCTCGTCATACTCCGCCGCAGTGCGCACCATGTGGCGCAGTTCCGCCTCGTCGGCGGCCGCCATCACCACGAAGCCCGGCAGCGATGCCAGGAAGCCGACGTCGAAGGCGCCGCAATGCGTCGGCCCGTCGGCGCCGACGAAGCCGGCGCGATCGATGGGGAAACGCACCGGCAGCTTCTGGATCGCCACGTCGTGGACCACCTGGTCGTAGGCGCGCTGCAGGAAGGTCGAATAGATCGCGGCGAAGGGCTTGAAGCCTTCCGTCGCAAGGCCTGCTGCGAAAGTGACCGCATGCTGCTCGGCAATGCCGACGTCGAAGGTGCGGGTCGGGAATGCCTCGCCGAACAGATCGAGGCCGGTGCCGGAAGGCATCGCCGCCGTGACCGCGACGATCTTGTCGTCGCGCAGCGCCTCGTCGACGAGAGCCTCTGCGAAAACCTTGGTGTAGGCGGGCGCATTGGCGGGCGCCTTCGCCTGGGCGCCGGTGATGACGTCGAATTTGTTGACGCCGTGATACTTGTCTTCCGCCGCCTCGGCTGGGCCGTAGCCCTTGCCCTTCTTGGTGATGACGTGGATCAGCACCGGCCCGTCGCCATTGTCGCGGACGTTCTTCAGCACCGGGATCAGGTGCTCCAGATTGTGCCCGTCGATCGGGCCGATGTGGTAGAAGCCGAGCTCCTCGAACATCGTGCCGCCGGTCACGTAGCCGCGCGCATGCTCGACGGCGCGGGTGATGGCGCGGTCCGCACGCTTGCCGAGGTAGGAGGTCAGTTTCTTGCCGAAATCGCGGAAGCCGAGATAGGTCTTGCCGACGGCGAGGCGCGCGAGATAGGCGCTCATCGCGCCCGTCGGCGGGGCGATCGACATGTCGTTGTCGTTGAGGATGACGATCAGCCGGGCGTCGAGCGCGCCGGCATTGTTCATCGCCTCATAGGCCATGCCGGCCGACATCGCGCCGTCGCCGATCACGGCGATGACATTGTTTTTCCGCCCGTCGAGGTCGCGGGCAACCGCCATGCCGAGCCCGGCCGAGATCGAGGTCGAGGAATGTGCCGCGCCAAACGGGTCGTATTCGCTCTCGGCGCGCTTGGTGAAGCCCGACAGGCCGTTCTCGCTCCTGAGCGTGCGGATGCGGTCGCGCCGCCCGGTCAGGATCTTGTGCGGATAGGCCTGGTGGCCGACGTCCCAGATCAGGCGATCGTCCGGCGTGTTGAAGACGTAGTGAAGCGCCACGGTCAGCTCGACCACGCCGAGCCCGGCGCCGAGATGGCCGCCGGTCTGCGAGACCGCGTCGATCAGTTCCTCGCGCAGTTCGGCTGCGAGCTGCGGCAGTTCGGCTTCCGACAGCTTGCGCAGGTCCTCAGGGATGCGGACCTTGTCGAGGAGTGGCGTGGACGGAGAGGGCAATTGTCCGGCTTCTTTTTCCTATAGTGCTGCCGACATAGGCAGTGCGGCCCGAAAAGTAAACGTGGGCCTCCGTCGCAGCCTAGCTGGCCGGCAAAGGAATGAACTCTTCCTCGTCGCCGGGAACGATGTCGAACTTCGCCGTCCGCCACTCTTCCTTGGCCTGCTCGATGCGTTCCTTCGACGACGAGACGAAGTTCCACCAGATGTGGCGGGGCGAGCCAAGCGAGGCTCCACCGAACAGCATGAAATGCGCGCCCGTCTCCGAGGATATGATGATCTCGTCGCCGGGCCGGAACACCAGCAGGCGGTCGGAGGGGAATCGGTCGCCGGCGATGATCACCGACCCTTCCAGCACGTAGATCGCCCGCTCCTCGGCATCCGCCGGGATCTGCACGCGCGCGCCGGGATCGAGGCGCAGCGAAGCATAGAGCGTGTCGGAATAGGCCTTGACCGGCGAGGCCAGCCCCTGGAACGCGCCGATCACCACCGAGCCGGTGACGCCGCCGTCGTCGAAGTCCGGCAGGTGCGCCTTCTGCGTGTTGGCGAAT
This sequence comes from Mesorhizobium sp. J428, assembly GCF_024699925.1. Taxonomy (NCBI): domain Bacteria; kingdom Pseudomonadati; phylum Pseudomonadota; class Alphaproteobacteria; order Hyphomicrobiales; family Phyllobacteriaceae; genus Mesorhizobium; species Mesorhizobium sp. J428. The sequence continues at coordinate 3,816,969 of NZ_JAJOMX010000001.1, read as the reverse complement.
TCCGGCGCGATCTCTTCCTTGCCGTCGGGAAGCGCGATCCAGGTCTGCAGGCCCGAGATCGACATCGGTGCGCCGCGAAGCTCCTGAGGCGTGCGCTCCGAATGCACGATGCCACGGCCAGCGGTCATCAGGTTCACGTCCCCCGGCGCGATCACCATCTCGGTGCCGAGCGAATCGCGATGGCGGATGTGGCCGTCGAAGAGATAGGTGACGGTCGACAGGCCGATATGCGGATGCGGCCGCACGTCCATCGCCTGGCCCGCGCGCAGGATCGCGGGGCCCATGCGGTCGAAGAAGATGAAGGGCCCGACGAGCCGGCGCTTCGCCGTCGGCAGCGCCCGGCGCACCTCGAATCCGCCGATGTCCTTGGCGTTGGGGATGACCATCAGTTCGATGGCGTCGCAGGAGAAGGCGTCGCCGGGCTCGGGGTCGCGTACGGGAAAATAGCTCATTCGAATACGATCACAGGTGACGGGGAAAAACGCAATGCGGATCGCGCCCGCGCCTTGGCGGTCTCTTCGTCGCGATCCTTCGGCGGCTGGGTCGTATCGAGCGTATCGATCAATTCGCGGGTGGCCGCCGTGATCTTCCTGACCGCCCGGTCGAATGCCTTCCGATTCTTTTTCGACGGCGCATTCGCGCCGGAAACCTTGCGCACGAACTGAAGCGCGGCCTCATACACTTCGTCGTCCGTCGCGGGAGGATCGAAGTTGAACAGTTGCTTGATGTTGCGGCACACGGGATCGCTCCTTTGTCCGGTTGGGTCGGGCAGCGCCTACCAGGAGATGATCGTATCGCTGTAAGCGGCCAATTGTTTGTCGCCGACAAGGGAATGTGGTCTTGGCCACTATGGAACGTAGGTCACCAGATCGGTGTAAGCGGTCAGGCGCTTGTCATGCGTGATCAGGCGCATCGGCTCGCACAATGCCTGCGCCACCATCAGTCTGTCGAACGGGTCACCGTGGTGCAGGGGCAGAGTTTCTACCTTTGCAGCATGAGTCGCGGTAACGTCCAAAAGCTGGAAACCCAGACGGCTGAAAGCGTCGATCGCCTCCGTCGCCGAGAAAGGCGGCGGATCGTTTCGATCCAGTTGCCTCTTGATCGCAATTTCCCAGATCGCAACGACAGAGACCACGACTTCGTTACCGGCGTCTTCGATGTCCAGCCGCACTGCTTCAGCAATGCGCTCGGGATTCTTGGCGGCCCAAATCGCGATATGAGTATCGAGCAACAGCCTCACGGTTCGGCCGAGGCCTCGCCCGCGAACAGCTTCTCGATGATCGGATCGGTCGCGTTGAATGTCTCGAGATCCAACGGAGGGGTCCCATCCCGGAACATCCCCAATGGCCGCTTGCCCGTCGGGCGTGTCTGAATGGCAACCAGCCTGGCCGCAGGCTTGCCGTTACGGGCAATGATGATCTCGGGCTCGGCGCCACTCTCGACAGCCTCGATCAGACGCGACAGCGAGTTTTTCGCCTCTAGAATATTCACCTTTAACATCGCTAGGCTCCTTGGCCAGACCTAGCCAGTTTACCACCGAGCGACGATACGGGCAACAAATGCCGTCGCTTACGCCCCATCCAGAGGCTCGACGCCGGCCGGCTTGCCGTCGCGAGACAGGCGGATCTTCTCGACCTTGTCCTCGGCAGCCTTCAAGAGCCGATCGCAGTGCGCCTTCAGCGATTCGCCGCGCTCGTAGATGCGGATCGACTGGTCGAGCGGCACGTCGCCGCGTTCCAGGTTCTCGACGATGCGCTCCAGCGCCTCCAGCGCCTGCTCGAAGCTCATCGCCTTGATGTCGTCGTTGGCGTCTTCGGCCATGGGGGTCAACCTCTCATCAGGCGGCCGACATGGGCGGCCACGGACAGCGCGAGTCCCTGCAGGTCGTAGCCACCCTCCAGCAGGCTGACAAGCCGGTTGGACGAGAAACGCGCGGCGCGGTCCATCAGCTTTCCGGTCGCCCAGGAGAAATCGTCCTCGACGAGGTTGATCTCGGCCAACGGATCGCGGTGATGCGCGTCGAAGCCGGCGGAGATGATGATGAGGTCGGGGCGGAAGGCGTCTAGCGCCGGCAGGATGCGGCTCTCGAAGGCGTCGCGGAAGACCTCGCCGTCGGTGTCCGGCGCCAGCGGCGCGTTGACGATGTTGCCGACGCCCGTCTCGGTTTTCGCCCCGGTGCCCGGATAGAGCGGCATCTGGTGGGTAGAGCAGTAGAGCACCGTCGGGTCGGTCCAGAAGATGTCCTGCGTGCCGTTGCCGTGATGCACGTCCCAGTCGACGATCGCGACGCGCTCGGCGCCATGCGTCTTCTGCGCGTGACGGGCGGCGATCGCGGCATTGTTGAACAGGCAGAAGCCCATCGCCTTGACCTTCTCGGCGTGGTGGCCCGGCGGCCGCGTCGCGACAAAGACGTTGGCCGCCCTGCCCTCGAACACGTCGTCCACCGCCGCATTCGCCGCGCCGACTCCGGTCAGCGCCGCCTCCCAGCTCTTCGGGCTCACGGAGGTGTCGCTGTCGATCCGCGCCATGCCTGTCTCGGGGATGGCGGCTTCGATCCGGTCGACATAGTGCTTTGGATGCGCCAGCAGGATCGAGGCGGGATCGCCCATCGGCGACTGCACGCGGTCGAGCACCGAGAACGCCTCGTGCTCCAGCACCTTTTCGATCGCCCGCAACCTGTCGGGCCGCTCGGGATGCCCGGGCGGCGTCAGGTGGTCGAGATGGATCGGATTGCTGTAGAGGCGGGTGGTCATGCCGTCATCATATAGGACGACCGGCCCGAATTGGCCATCGGCTAGACGATCTCGGTCCTGGCGATCTTGATGCCGAATCCTTCGAGGCCGACATAGTGGCGCTCGCGGGACGACAGCAGGATGATCGAGGAAATGCCGAGATGCTTCAGGATCTGGGCGCCGAGGCCGATCTCGCGCCACTCGCTTTCGCGGCGCAACGCTTCGGCATGGGTCTCCTGGTCGCTATTGACGGGGCGATTGCGCGCCTGGTGGGCGACGCCGACCGAGCCTTCGCGCAGATAGACGATGACGCCGCGCTTCTCCTCGCCCATCATCTTCATGATGGCGTCCAGCCGGCTCGACCCGCCGAGCACGTCGGCGACCACGTTCTCTGGATGGAGGCGCACCGGCACGTCGGTGCCGTCGCGGATATCCCCGTAGACCACGGCGAGGTGCTGCATCGGATCCCACGGCAACGTGTAGGCATGCGCTTTCGCTCGGCCGCCGACCGTGTCGATATCGAAACTGGCGACGCATTCGATCAGCGTCTCCTGCCGCTGGCGATAGGCGATCAGATCGGCCACGGAAACCTGCTTGAGGCCGTGGGCGGCCGCGAAGGTGGTGACCTGCGGGCCGCGCATGACCGTGCCGTCATCGTTAACGAGTTCGCAGATGACGCCGACCGGCGGCAGGCCCGCGAGCCGGCACAGGTCGACGGCGGCCTCGGTATGGCCCGAGCGCATCAGCACCCCGCCCTCGCGGGCGACCAGCGGGAAGATGTGGCCCGGCCGGGCGAAGTCATGCGGGCCGACGTTGGAATTGGCGAGGTTGCGCACGGTCGCCGTGCGGTCCTCGGCGGAAATACCGGTCGTCGTGCCGTGGCGGAAGTCGACCGAGACGGTGAAGGCGGTGGTGTGGGCCGAATCGTTCTCGGCCACCATCGGCGCGAGATTGAGGCGGCGCGCCTCCTCGCGCGGCATCGGCGCGCAGACGATGCCGGATGTGTGCCGCACGATGAATGCCATCTTCTCCGGCGTGCAATGAACGGCGGCAACGATCAGGTCGCCCTCGTTCTCGCGGCCGTCGTCGTCCATGACGACCACGATCTCGCCGCGCTCGAAGGCGCGGAGAGCTTCGACGATGCGTTTCTGATCGTAGGGCATTGGCTCGCTTCGCTCGCAGGCAGGTAGGGAATAGGGCAGTAGGGCAATAAGGGAATAGGGGAGTAAGGGAAAGACGCCCAGTCGGGTATTGAGCGTTCAAGCAGCGCGATACGTTGCCCTACTGCCCTACTGCCCTCCTGCCTACCTGCCCCCGATGCCTCAGATAATGATCCGCTATGGCACACGCGACCATCGCCTCGCCGATCGGCACGGCGCGGATGCCGACGCAGGGGTCGTGGCGGCCCTTTGTCATCACGTCAACGTCGTGGCCGGACGTATCGATGGACTTGCGCGGGGTGAGGATCGAGGAGGTCGGCTTGACTGCGAAGCGGGCGACGATCGGCTGGCCGGTCGAGATGCCGCCGAGGATGCCGCCGGCATGGTTCGACAGGAAAACGGGCTTGCCGTCATTGCCCATGCGCATCTCGTCGGCGTTCTGTTCGCCGGTCAGCCGCGCGGCGGCGAAGCCCTCGCCGATCTCGACGCCCTTGACGGCGTTGATCGACATCAGGTTGCCCGCGATGTCCTGGTCGAGCTTGGCATAAAGCGGCGCGCCGAGGCCGGCCGGCACGCCCTCGGCCACGATTTCGATCACCGCGCCGACCGACGAGCCCGCCTTGCGGATGCCGTCGAGATAGTCGGAAAACAGCGGCACCGAGGCGGGGTCCGGCGTGAAGAACGGGTTTTCCGCGTCCTCGACGAAATTCCAGTTCCAGTTGGCACGGTCGATCTCCTTGTCGCCCATCGCCACCAGTGCGCCACGCACGGAGACGCCGGGCACGACAAGACGCGCCAGCGCGCCCGCCGCGACGCGGGCCGCCGTCTCGCGCGCCGAGGAACGGCCGCCGCCGCGATAGTCCCGGATGCCGTATTTCTGGTCGTAGGCGTAGTCGGCATGGCCCGGACGGTATTGCCTGGCGATATCGCCATAGTCCTTCGACCGCTGGTCGACGTTCTCGATCATCATCGAGACGGGCGTGCCGGTGGTGACCAGCGTCTCGCCGTCATCGTCGGTCACCACACCGGAGAGGATCTTCACCTCGTCGGGCTCGCGGCGCTGGGTCACGAAACGGGATTGTCCCGGCCTCCGGCGGTCGAGGTCGCGCTGGATGTCCGCAAGTTTGAAACGGATGCCCGGAGGGCAGCCGTCGACCACGCAGCCGAGCGCCGGCCCGTGACTCTCGCCCCAGGTCGTCACGCGGAAAAGATGGCCGAAGGTGTTATGCGACATGACGTGGACCCCGTCGGTCTCAGAGACTGTTCGAAATTCGCTCTGGCGAGTCAGCTGGTGGTGGTTTCGAGAACCGGAGCGGAGCGGACATTTGGGTCCGTGAGCACCGGAAGCGCAGAAAACGCCATCAGATGGCCGCCAGAGCAGAATTTCCAAACAGTCTCTCAGCCGGTCTGGGGTGCCTTCTATTGGCGATTCATCCACCGGTCAAACATGCCGCGGCCGGATGCAGGCATCTGAATTTAACTTTTGACACATTCGCGGCTTAGCTGTTTGTTCACGCATCCACGACCTGCGCCAGCCCGCGGCGGCGCCCCATCAGAACCGAGGAACGCATGAAAGCCATTTCCGGCGCGCTGGCCGCACTTCTTCTTTTCGCCTCGTCCGCCTATGCCGCCGACGCCGAGGGCACCATCGCCAAGATCGACAAGTCGACCATGACGCTCACCCTCAAGGGCGGCGAGTCCTTCAAGCTGTCCGAGGAATTTGCGCTCGAGGACTACAGCGAGGGCATGGACGTGACGATCTCGTACGACGAGATCAACGGCGAGAAGATCGTCCTCCAGATCATCCCCGACTGAACGGGTCAGACCCAGCCGATCCGGCCGTCGCGGATTTCGAGGATGCGGTCCTGTGCCACGTCCATCATCGCCGCGTCATGGTCCGATATTCCGTTGAGGATTCGGAAGATCGAGCGGACCACCCCGCCATGGGTGACGACCACCACTGGACCCTCCAGTTCCGACAGCCAGGGCCGGATGCGATCGGCCAGCATGGCATAGCTCTCGGCGCCCTGCCCCGGCGGCACGAAGTTCCATTTGTCGAGATCGCGCGTTGAGGTCGAGCCCGGATTGGCGGCTTCCAGCTCGGCGAAGGTGAAGCCCTGCCAGTCGCCGAAATGCACCTCGACGATGCGCGGTTCGAGCGCATAGCCCTCCCGCGGCAGTCCCATCTCCGCGCGGATGATCTCCATCGTCTCGCGCGTGCGCCGCATCGGGCTGGCAACGAAGCGGAACCCGGACGGGTCGGGAATGAGACGCGCGAGCGTCCTGCCGTTCTGCGCCGCCTGCCGCCGCCCCTTCTCGGTGAGATCGGCCTCCGCCTGCCCCTGGACGCGCGCGATCTCGTTCCAGGCGGTCTGGCCGTGGCGCGCGATGTAGATCGGCGGGGACATTGCCGCTTCCTCTTCGAAAGGTCTGGAGACGGTCAGACGACCGAGATGTCGGGCGCGTCGACGGCCTTCATGCCGACGACGTGATAGCCGGAATCGACGTGCAGCACCTCGCCGGTGACGCCGCGCGACAGATCGGAAAGGAAATAGAGGCCGGAATCGCCCACTTCCTCGATCGTCACGGTGCGCTTCAGCGGCGAATTGTACTCGTTCCACTTCAGGATGTAGCGGAAGTCGCCGATGCCGGAGGCGGCGAGCGTCTTGATCGGCCCGGCGGAGATGGCGTTGACGCGGATATTCTTGGCCCCGAGGTCGACCGCCAGATACTGCAGGCTCGCCTCGAGTGCCGCCTTGGCGACGCCCATGACGTTGTAGTGCGGCATCACCTTCTCGGCGCCGTAATAGGTCAGCGTCAACAGCGAGCCGCCGTCGGTCATCAGCGGTTCGGCGCGCTTGGCCACCGCCGTGAAGGAATAGACGGAGATGTCCATGGTGCGCAGGAAATTGTCCCGCGTCGTCTCGACATAGCGGCCGGTCAGCTCGTCCTTGTCGGAGAAGGCGATGGCATGGACGACGAAATCGATCTTGCCCCACTTCTCCTTCAGCGCGTCGAACACCGCGTCCAGCGTCGCCATCTCGGTGACGTCGCAATGGCCGACGACATAGGCGCCGAGCTCCTCGGCCAGCGGCTCGACGCGCTTCCTGAACGCTTCGCCCTGATAGGTCAGCGCGATCTCGGCGCCGTGGTCGACGCAGGCCTTGGCGATGCCATAGGCGATGGAGCGATTGTTCGCGACGCCCATGATCAGGCCGCGTTTGCCAGCCATCAGGCCCTGTCCAGCCGCCATGTCGCTTACTCCCTGCGCAGCCTCATTTTGTGCTGGCTATCGCATAGGGATGCTGCCGCATCAAGCGCCGCGCTTCCTCATCAGCGCTTCGAGCTCGGCATCGCCGCCCTCCGGCAGCATGACGCGCACATGCACGTAGAGGTCCGCCTTGTCGCCGGCCTTGGTCGGCAGCCCGCGCCCCTTGATGCGCAGCACGCGGTCGGAGCTCGACCACGGCGGCACCGTCACGGCCACGCGCCCGCCGAGCGTGTCGACAGGCACCTTCGCGCCGAGGACAGCGTCACGCAGGCTGACGGGCAGGTCGACGCGCAGGTCGCGCCCGTCGAGCGTATAGCGCGGATGCTTGCGGAAACGGATTCTGACGACCGCGTCGCCGCGCCCTCCGGTCGGCAGCAGCGCGCCCTCGCCCTGGAGCCGCATCTCCTGGCCGTCTTCCAGATAGGCGGGAAGCTGGACCCCGACCTTGCGGCCGTCCGGGAACAGCGCCGTCTTGCGCACGCCGGTGGCTGCCTCCTCGATCGAGACGTCGAGATTGACCTTCATCTCGGGCGCCTGCGCGCCGCGGCCGCCCATCTCCGGCTCGCCTCGCCCGAAAGCGGAGCCGAACAGTTCGCTGAAGATGTCGCCCGCGCCGCCGAAACCGCCGGCGCCCGGGCCGCCGGGGCCCGTCGAGCGGAACTCGAAGCGCGCGCCACCCGGCCCCTGCCCGGACCGGCGGAAGCCGCCGAACGGATCACCGCCGGCGCCGGCATTCTCGAAGCCGGCGAAGCGCGGCTTGCCCTCCGCGTCGATCTCGCCGCGATCGAATTCGCCCCGGCGCTTCTCGTCGCCGAGGATCTCATAGGCCTGGTTGACGGCCGCGAAACGGTCCTTCGCCTTCGGATCGTCCGGATTCTGGTCCGGATGATGCTGCTTGGCGAGCTTGCGGAACGCGGCCTTGATCTCCTTGGGCGAAGCGGTCTTGGCAACGCCCAGAACGTCGTAGGGATTGCGCATGTGAAGCCAATTCCAGAATGGACTGAGTTGTCCCGTATATGAGCGAGTCTAGGAAGAAATTCCAGACCGGCCACGTCAGCTTTGTGAGAATGCGCGCATATACCACGCTCCATCGCGGCCGAGGCAGGCTTCGCCCGAATAGAGCGCCACGCCGTCGAAGCTCTCGCGCGAGGTCCGGAACCGGCGGCAGAGCACGTCCTTCTTCCGGGTCTCGACGACGTCGAAGATCGATCCGCGCGACTGGGTGTCGACATTGGCCCAGGCGAGTGGCTTACCGCTGAGCTCATCCAGATTCGCGGAGGAGACGGCGTTGCGGATGGTGGTCTGGTCCGAGATGGCCTGGGAGCTCGGCGCAGGGGCAGGCTCGACAGCACTGGTGAGGATGGATCGGTCCGCCTCGATCTTCGACAGGCTCATCCCGCCGCCGCAACCGGCAAGGCCGGCGCAGGAGGCGAGAACGAATGCCGGAAGGAGCCTGTCGCTGGCCCCCTTCCTTTCGCGTCCTGTGGCTTGCGCTGCGCGCGACAATGCGCAATCTCCCCACCAAATCAGTTCAGGGTGGAAGTATGGCCGCGCCAGGGTTAACGGAAAGTGACTTCACGCTCGCCGACGAGCCGCTTCGCCTGTTCGGCGAATGGCTCTATGACGCGACGAAGAGCGAGATCAACGACCCGAACGCGCTCGCGCTCGCGACCGTCGACGAAAACGGCCTGCCCGACGTGCGCATGGTCCTGCTCAAGGGCTATGACGAGCGCGGCTTCGTCTTCTACACCAATTTCGAGAGCGTCAAGGGCCGCGAGATCCTTGGCTCAATGAAGGCTGCCATGTGCTTCCACTGGAAGAGCCTGCGCCGGCAGGTGCGGGTGCGCGGGCCGGTCGAGATCGTCAGCGACGCCGAGGCGGACGAATACTACGCCAGCCGGCCGCGCGGCAGCCGCATCGGCGCCTGGGCGTCGAAGCAGTCGCGGCCGCTCGAAAGCCGTTTCGCGCTGGAGAAGGCGGTCGCCGAATACACAGCGCGCCACCCGATCGGCGAGATTCCGCGCCCGCCGCACTGGTCGGGCTTCCGCATCATGCCGACGCAGATCGAGTTCTGGCACGACAGGCCGTTCCGCCTGCACGACCGCGTGGTGTTTACGCATGGCGCCGGCGGCTGGGAGAAGACGCGGCTGTATCCGTAAAGTCCGTCGCAGGCCGATCCTCGCTCTGGCTGAAAGTCTCAGAACGTCAGATTTCCGCTGGACAGCGAGCATGCGCTGAGCGGCGTGGTGAAATTCGTGACCGCGTTCCCGATACACGCGTCGTTGGTCGCCTGGCCGTCTATTCCGGTAGTGCCGACCGAGAAGTTGATAATAGTATTCCGTTGGATGACGCTCCGCTCTCCGGATGAGAAGATGCCGTACGAGTACCAGCTACGACATCCCGGACCTGATTACCCTCGACGACCGCGCCAATCGTGTCCGACGCTATGATGCCGTAAGCCAGGATGCTCTCCGAAACGTCGTTGACGATGTTGTCCATGACGGAATGCCCCTCGCCGAACTGAACGACGATGCCGTACGCGGACGTGAAAGTTCCGCCGCCGGTCAAGGTCACCGTGTTGTCTTTCACGACCGAATGCGAGCCCATCACCCACAAACCGACATAGCGCGCACTCTCACTCCTGACATCTTCGATGAGATGACCAGCGCTCGACCCTCCGATCTGCGGGCCTTCGATTTTGACATTGTGAAGAAAGCCGCGGATCGCGCCGTTACGTATGGTTATGTTCTGACGATTGTAAGCCGAGATGCCCGTTGCCTGAGTGTTCACGCCGCCGCCCAAGCCGCCGAGCTTGTAGCCGTTCATCTCGATGGTCACGTTGTTGGCGTTGATGGTAATTGCATTGCCGGTCGTGGCGGAGGTGGCGAGATCCCTCTTCATGCAATGGATCCCCTGTTGGGTGATCACTGCCGGCAGGGAAACGATCTCGATGCAATCCTGAACTTCAGCGTGCGCGCAAGACACATACAACGCCAGGGCGACGCCCGCGGATGCAATGACGGTTTTCATATTGAGATATCCCAAGTGTTCGACATTCCCTAACGTCAAGTAAACCGGCAGAATTCATTGGTGTCCACTGGATTCAGTATCCAGCCTGGTCACGGCTTTCGAAATCCAAAGTGTGAGGATTGCCGCGTTGGCGAAGGGCTGCGCCGGATCGCGGCGCAGGAGATCCGAACGCCGCGGCGATGCTCGATGGGCGTGATCTGAGGCCGAAGCGCATCGGCCTAGAGGTCCGAAAGAGCAGGCACTCCCGGCTATCAACACCCGCGACATCGTTTCGTCATGCAAGGGTAGAGGTCCTGTCACGCGGGACGGTTAGTCGGTTCGGGTTTCCATTCCTCCGAAGGAGCCCCGCCTTGATCCGATCGCTACTCGCCTCCGCCGCCCTGCTCGTCATCGCAACCTCGGCACAGGCCGAGCAGGTGTTCCCCGCCAAGCTCGCCGGCCATGCCTATCTGCCGGCATTCACCATGGTGGCGCCGCCGGCCGATGCGCCGCGCGACGCCTGGACCTCCGGCAAGTTCACGGGCGCTGCCCGCAACGACAAGCCGATGAGCGTCATGGGCGACGTCGGCGCCAATTACGGCAAGCACCCGACCGGCATCTCGCTGCCCTTCCTCGGCCAGCCCGTGCAGGGCATGTCGGGCTTCGCCATGAACCGCGCCGCCGACGGCAGCGTCTACACGCTGACCGACAATGGCTTCGGCTCCAAGGTCAACAGCCCGGACGCCATGCTGTTCTTCCACCGCATGAAGCCCGATTTCGCAACCGGCAAGGTCGAGCGCGCCGAGACCGTCTTCCTGCGCGACCCGGACCGCAAGGTGCCGTTCCGCATCGCCTATGAAGGCACCGAGAGCCGCTATCTCACCGGCGCCGATTTTGATCCCGAGAGCATCCAGTTCCTCAACGACGAGATCTGGCTGGGCGACGAGTTCGGCCCCTTCGTCATCCGCGCCTCGCTCGACGGCCGCGTGCTCTCCGTCCACCAGACCATGCTCGACGGTCAGGCGCTGAAGGGCCCGGACACGCCCGGCGTCGTCGTCCCCGCCGTCGCCGGCAAGGATTTCCGCGTCCAGCGGTCCGGCGGCTACGAGGGCATGGCGCTGCAGCCCGGCACCAACCTGCTCTGGGGCATGCTGGAGAAGCCGCTGCTCGGCGAGGACGGCAAGCCGGAAGGCTCGTTCCTGCGCGTCATCACCTTCGACACCGCCAAGCGCGACTGGACCGGCACCAGCTACAAGTTCCAGCTCGCCGAGGGTGCAACGGCAATCGGCGACTTCAACTTCATCGACGACACCCGCGCGCTGGTGATCGAACGCGACAACGGCGAGGGCGACGCCTCTGTCGCCTGCGCCGGCGAAGACATGTCGGCCTGCTATCCGCAGCCGGCCAAGGTGAAGAACATCGTCCTGGTCGACACCGCCAAGGTCAGCGACGACGGCTTCATCACCCGCATCGGCACGATCAACCTGATGGACATCCAGGACCCCGACAACAAGGCCATCGCCGCAATCGTCGGGCCGAACGCGACCGCCGGCAAGCTCACCTTCCCCTTCTTCACGATCGAGGACGTGATGCGCGTCGACGACACGCACATCATGGTGGCGAACGACAACAACCTGCCCTTCTCCGGCGGCCGCGAGATCGGCAAGGCCGCCAACAACGAGTTCATCCTGCTCGACGTGGCGGATTTCCTCGCGGCGAAAAGCGAATAGTACACAAGGCGGATGCGGGCGGCCCCTGCGCCGCCCGCTATCCGTTCAGAGATATCCGTGCCGGCCTCGCTGGGCGGGCTTCCGCATCTTGCCGACACAGATCGAGGTCTGGCACGACCGCTTTCGGCCCCCTGATGTTTTATCCCTTCACGTATCCTCGCCCTTCGACGATCTTTCCGTCCCGAACGCGCATGATGTTTACCCCTCGGACCCAATTCGCCGCGCTGTCGCCCCAGCTGAGCCGCCATCGGATGATCCCGCGATCTTCACTGGCCCAAATTTCTTCGGCTTGGAAGGCGAGGTTCGCAGAGGACGCAATCCCCTTCCAGAATTCGAGGCAAGCTTCACGCCCTTCATAGCGCGCGCCATCAGGTGCGGGAGCCGTGTTCTCGAGAACGCAGCCTTCACCGATCAGATCGTCGAGGTTTTCGGGGCAATGCCTTGCGAAAGCATTATGGAAACGGGTGACGACTTCGCGTGTGATTTTGCTATCGGCATTCATCTTTTCACCTCTTGAGATCAGGTCTAGAAGGGTTTTTCGGACTTGTCGGTGCGATAGAGGCTAACAGCCACCTCCCTGGGTTTTCCCCTCGGACCCCCCTTCGCGACCTTGCGCCAGGCGTCAAGCGTGGTCTGGTCACGCCAGCACTCGAAGAGATTGACGCGCTCCGGATCGACCGCGTCCGCGCTTATGGAAAAGTCGAGACAGCCGTCATAGGCCCTCGCGCGTTCGACCAAGCCCTTGAAAGCTCGCACGGCACCGTCCCGCTTCTCAGCATCGGTGCGGGTGTAGCCAGCGATGATAATCATGAGTTCTCCTCCTTGAAGCGCTGATTGATTATTGCTGTCACTCAGGAAGGGGCGCCGACTGGCCGGGGATTTTTGAGTAACCCAGCGCCTCGATGATTCGTCCGTGACGGACGTGCATCAGGTTGACGCCGCGAACCGATTCCCCGTCGCCGAAATTGAACCGCCAGCGGATGATGGCGCGATCACCCATTGTGATCGTGTCTTCGACGTCGAAATGCGCGACCGGATCTTTGGCTAGGGCCTCCCAGAATACGAGGCAGGCGTCATAGCCTTCGTATCGCGTTCCATTGGGCGCCGGCTGAATGGACTCCATCACGCAGTCCGGGGCGATCAGGTCCTTCAGGATCGCCGGTTCGTGATCGCGGAACGCCTGGTTGAACCGGCGCATGATCTCGACTGTTTCGTTCGTCTGCATAATCACCTCCTAGTCAGACAGGTCTGTCTATTTGCAGCATACAGACCTGTCTGTTAGAGTCAAGCACATGAACAAAACCGTTTCGCGGACCGATTCTGGAGCCAGCGTCGCGCGCCGCCGCTTGCTCGATACCGCCACCCGTCTCTTCTACACTGAGGGCATTCGTGCGGTCGGCATCGACCGCATCATCGCGGAGGCGGGCGTAGCCAAGGCGACGTTCTACAATCACTTCCCTTCGAAGGACGATCTCGTCCTCGCATATATCAATGAGCAGGATCGGATCGGACGGGATGCCGTGTCAGCACTTCCCGAGCAACAGCCAGCGGAAATGATCGCGGCGGTCATGGAGCGCATCAGCGAGGCCGTGGTCGCAGGAGGTTGGCGTGGGTGCCCCTTTCTCAACGCGGCGGCCGAATATCCAGACCCTAAAAGTCCCGTGCGGCAAGCCATCGATGCGCGCCGCGCCTGGTATCACGGCGTCCTACGGGACCTCCTTCAGGCGGACGGCGATCCGACCCCTTCTGTGACTGCCTCGTTGCTTGTCGCCCTATCAGACGGCCTGCTCGAAGCCGCATACCTTGACGATCCGGCGGCCGTTCCCGCCCTTGTACGCGAAGCACTGAAAAGGTTGCTGGTCCGGCCTTGAGAAGCGGCGGATGGCGCAAATCAGTCGAAATTCATGAGCTTTGGGTCGATGTCCCAGGCGCTGTTTCTTCAAGGTAATTTTCGTCGCAAAACTCGATCGCAAGAAGCGGTCTATCTGTCGCGGACTTTGGCCGCCAAACCACGGGCCGTTCTCCGACTCGCCCGCCCAATAGCGGCCAGTCCACTTTTCCCCTTCGTGACATTCCGAATCGGGAACACGACCCTAGTCTGTCCATTCCCATCGCCGGTCCGCCCCTACCCCTTCTTCCGGCTCATAAACGCCATCAGCGCCTGCTTCGTCTCGTCGGACTTCAGCCGCGCCGTGAACAGCCTGCCCTCCTCCTTGATCCGCTCGACGAGCGCGTCGCGGTTGCCGCGCATCAGGTCGCGCGACAGTTTCAGGGCCTCCGGCGGCTTCGCCGCGATCGCGGCTGCCGCCCCCATGGCGCGGCTTTCCAGCTCTTCCTCCGGCACCACCTCGTAGATCAGTCCCGCCGCCATGGCGCGTTCGGCCGAGAACGGCTCGCCGAGCGCCAGCAGTGCGAAGGACTGCTGCGTGCCCAGCAGCGCCGGCGCGATCAGCGTCGAGCCGGCTTCCGGCACAATGCCGAGATCGACGAAAGGCGTGTGAAACACGGTGCGCGGCGTGGCGAAGGTCATGTCGCAGTGGAGATGGATCGTGGTGCCGATACCGACCGCGATCCCGTCCGCCGCCGAGACGATCGGCTTCGCCGAGCGGGCAAGAGCCATGAGGAAGTCGAAGACCTCCGGGCCGCCCTCTCCGCCCATCGCGATGACCATGAAGTCGGCCATGTCGTTGCCGGCTGAAAAGGCGCCGGGCACGCCGAGGATGACATGGCAGCGGATGGCGGGATCGGCGTCGCCCTCGGTCAGCGCCTTCGCCATCGCGCCGTACATGGCGCGCGTGATGGCGTTCTTCTTGTCCGGACGGTTCATCCGGATGGTCTGGACGGCGCCGTGACGTTCGACGACGATGTGCTCGCTCATATCGACCTCAGCTTGCCAGCGCGGCCGTGGCCGCTTCCAGGCTCTCCGCCCCGTTCTCCACCCGGTCGCGGAGCGCCGCACATTCGGCGATCAGGTTCTCGGCAAAGAAGCGCGCCAGCGACACGCGGGCAACATCCCGGCCGGCGACTGCGCCGCGCGCCAGATAGGCGCCGCCGGAGGCGAGGCCGAACAGCCTGAGATAGGGCGTCGCGCCGGACAGAGCTTCCGCCATCCTGCCGTCGGCCATGGCCTTCTGCAGGAAGCGCGTCGCACCTTCCAGGTCGGCGAGTGCAGCGTCAAGGCGGTCGGCGGTGCGGCCGAGGCCCGACAGGTTCGAGTTGCGCAGCGCCTCTGCATCGGCCTTCAGCTCGGCGATGTAGGCATGCACATGCTCGCCGCCCGACTGCGGCAGTTTTCGCGTGACGAGGTCGATCGCCTGGATGCCGTTGGTGCCCTCGTAAATCGGGGCGATGCGCGCGTCGCGGTAGAGCACGGCCGCGCCCGTCTCCTCGATGAAGCCCATGCCGCCGTGGATCTGCACGCCGATGGAGGCTGCCTCGACGCCGATGTCGGTCGAGAACGCCTTGGCAATGGGGGTGAGCAGGTTGGCGCGCTCCTGCCAGAAGGTGGCGTCCGCCCCTTCCGACGAATGCGCCATGTCGAGCGCATGGGCGCAGGAATAGGCAATGGCGCGTGCGGCCTGGGTCAGCGCCTTCATGGTCAGGAGGTTGCGCTTGACGTCCGGGTGCGCAGCGATCGGGCTCATGCCCTCGCCGGTGTAGCCAGGCGCCTTGCCCTGCCGGCGCTCGTTGGCATAGGCCAACGCCTTCTGGTAGGCGGCCTCGGCGATCGCGACGCCCTCGATGCCGACCGCGAGGCGGGCATTGTTCATCATCGTGAACATGCAGGCGAGGCCGCGGTTCTCCTCGCCGACCAGCCAGCCGATCGCGCCCGGCTCGCCCTCGGCGCGGCCGTCGCCATAGATCATGGTGCAGGTGGGCGAGGCATGGATGCCGAGCTTGTGCTCGATCGAATGGCAGAAGGCGTCGTTGCGGCGCCCGGGCCTGCCGTCGGCGTCGGGAATGAACTTCGGCACGAGGAACAGCGAGATGCCGCGTGTGCCGGCCGGCGCGTCGGGCAGGCGCGCGAGCACGAGGTGCACGATGTTGTCGGTGAAGTCGTGCTCGCCATAGGTGATGAAGATCTTCTGGCCGAAGATGCGGTAGGTGCCGTCGCCCACCGGCACCGCGCGGGCGCGAAGTGCTGCGAGGTCGGAGCCGGCCTGCGGCTCGGTCAGGTTCATCGTCCCCATCCACTCGCCGGAGACCAGCTTTTCGAGATAGACGGCCTTCAGCTCCTCCGATCCGTGCTTGTCGAGCGCCTCGACCGCGCCCTGCGTCAGCGTCGGGCCGAGGCCGAAGGCGACGGAGCCGGAGTTCCACATCTCCATCGTCGCGATGCCGAGCATGACCGGCAGGCCCTGGCCGCCGAAGTCGACCGGGCCGGACAGGCCGTTCCAGCCTCCCTCGATCCAGCGATGGTAGAGGTCGCGCCAGCCGTCGGGCATGGTCACGCTGCCGTCCTTGAAGCGCGCGCCCTGCCGGTCGCCCGCGAGCCCGAGCGGCGCCACCTCGTCGGTTGCGAAGCGCCCGGCCTCCTGCAGCACCGCGTCGACGAGGTCGGAGGAAAGATCGCCGAAACGGCCTTCTTCGATCCCCTTGTCCAGCCCCACCACATGTTTCAGCGTGAAGGCGATCTCTTCGACGGGCGCGCGATACATCCGGACCTCCCTGAATTCTGCTGACGCGGTCGCCACCGCCTATTGCGTTCCGCGGCGAAGGTCAAACCGGACGCATGGACTCTCCGCTGCCGTTGGGGCAGAATTTGCTGCTGACGTGTAAGGGGGAGCAACGACGGTGCCGTTCGCGGCGCGACTTGCTCGGACATTTCTCGCGCTGCTGTGCCTCTGCTGGAGCCAGCTCTGCGCAGGTTCAGCGTCGGCCGTGGATTTCTCGACCAGCCGGGCGATCGTCATCGGCATCGACAAATACGGCGGCGGCTTCCAGGACCTCTCCTACGCCGTGGCGGATGCGCGGCGCGTCGCCGATTTCCTGCGCGCGCAGGGCTACGACGTGCGGCTTCTCCTCGACCAGAACGCAAGCCGTGAGCAGATCCTCAATGAGCTCCACACCGCCGCGCGCGACCTGACCGACCGCGACCGGCTGCTCGTCTTCTTCGGCGGCCATGGTTCGACGGAAAAGA
Organism: Mesorhizobium sp. J428; assembly: GCF_024699925.1. Classification (NCBI taxonomy): domain Bacteria; kingdom Pseudomonadati; phylum Pseudomonadota; class Alphaproteobacteria; order Hyphomicrobiales; family Phyllobacteriaceae; genus Mesorhizobium; species Mesorhizobium sp. J428. The sequence goes on along the minus strand of NZ_JAJOMX010000001.1, from coordinate 3,799,927 downwards.
TCGGCGACCAGGAGCTCGGCTACCTCGTGCCGAGCGGGGCAACGGGCGTCGGCAGCATGATCGGCATGGAGGAACTCCGCTCCATCTCGCAGACCATGACCGGCGTGCGGCACCAGCTCTTCGTGCTCAACGCCTGCTATGGCGGATCGATCGGCATCCTGCGCGGCGTACGCGCCTTCGACACGACGCGGCCGGACTATATGGAGCAGATCACGGCGAGGCAGGCGAGGCAGTTCATCGCGGCGGGCGGCCCCGACCAGCAGGTGCTCGATGGCGGACCGAACGGACTGTCCTGGTTCACCTACTATTTCCTTGAAGCGACGGAAACCGGCCAGGCGGACCTGGATGGCGACAGCACGATCACCTTCCCGGAACTCTCCGCCTATCTCCTGCCCAGGGCCAGCAACAACGTGCAGACGCCGACCTTCGGTGCGCTTCCCGGCCATGCGCTGGGAGAGTTCGTCTTCGCCCGCAGCGCGGCCGGCGCGCCGCCCGTCGTGGCGCAGGCCGACATCGAGGCGTCGCATGCGACGACCCGGGCAGCTTCCCTGCCGGAGGTGGCGCGCGACTTCACGCCGATGCAGCAGCCGATCCACGACCTCTTCAACGCCTGGACGATGCTGGACATCGACGCCTATCTCGCCCAGTGGTCCCCGCAGGCGCGCCAGTTCGTCGGAAAGAAGATGCGGCGCTACCCGGAGATCGAAGCAGCGCGGCGAAAGCTGTTCAAGCGGCTCGATGCCGTCGAGGTGGTTCGCTACCAGTTGTGGTTCCGCGGCTACGAAGACGGCGTGGCGTCCTTCGACGCCTCCTATTCGATGAAATTCCACTTCAGGGACGGCCGGGTGCTCGCCGAGCAGGAGCGCGAAACCTATCGGGTGGCGCAGGACGACGGCCGTTGGGTGATCGTCGAGAACCGTGACTACCTGCGCTGAATGTCGTAGGTTGCCTGGTACCGTCCAGCGCGGGCGCCCGACCAGCCGTGAGACCGACCATGCTTGCCCGCCCCGAGAAATTCGCCTGCATCGAATGCGGACTGCCGTTCGGGGCGGATGACTTCGCCTATCATGGCGGAAACATCGACCACGGTCCGGCCTACTACACCGATCGCGGCGTGCTGTGCTCGGCGAAATGCTCCCTCGCGCACCACCAGAGGCGGAGGGCGGACGGGACGCTGCCGACCATGCCTCCGCCCAATCCGATGACCGGCTATTTCGGCTGACGCACCGTCAGAAACACAGTATTTTCAATATCCTGTTTGCATTTTATTAACCAGGCGCCCGCCATTCAGGGGCTTCGCATCCGTCCGGAGTTCCAGCCGTGAAGACCCTGCCGATCCTTCTCGCCGGTGGCGTTCTCGCTGCCGCGGCGCTCGCGCCATTGGCGGAGCGGAAGGATCCGGGCGCGGACTTCGCCAAGCGCTTCGTCGAGTGCTCCGACAAGCTCGGACCGGCGGCCTGCGAGTTGCATCTCGAGGAATGGGAAAAACGCCCGAACGCGCGGCGGGAGATCATCGAGCGCTTCGCCCGCGACCAGGCCTTCGCCCTCCACCTGATCGCACTCTCCGACGCCAAGATCACCACCGGTTCGGTCCGCAAGGGCGGGCCGAGATAGCCTATCCCCTCTCGCGCGCGATCGCCCGCCAGCCGATGTCGCGGCGGCAGAACCCGCCCGGCCAGTCGATGGCGTCCACCGCCGCATAGGCCTTCGCCGCCGCCTCGCCGACCGTCCTGCCGGCAGCGGTGACGTTGAGCACGCGGCCGCCATTGGCCACCAGCCGGCCGTCCTCCAGGGCGGTGCCGGCATGGAAGACACGGACACCGTCGCCCGCGGCCTTTTCCAGCCCCCTGATCTCGGTTCCCTTGCGCGGTGCCGCCGGATAGCCCTCCGCCGCGAACACCACCGTCAGCGCGGCGTCGTCGCGCCAACGGGCGGACATATGCGCCAGCTGGCCGTCGGCCGCGGCCGACAGCAGCACCAGCAGGTCGTCCTTCAGGCGCATCATCAGCACCTGCGTCTCCGGATCGCCGAAGCGGACATTGTATTCGATCAGCTTCGGCCCCTCCTCCGTCAGCATCAGTCCGGCGAAGAGGACGCCTGAAAACGGACGTCCCATGGCCGCCATGCCGCGCAGCGTCGGCTCGATGATCTCGTTCAGCACCCGCGCCTCGATCTCCGGCGTCATCGCGGGCGCCGGCGAATAGGCGCCCATGCCGCCGGTGTTCGGGCCGGTGTCGCCTTCGCCGACGCGCTTGTGGTCCTGCGCCGAGCCGAAGGGCAGCGCGGTGCGCCCGTCGCAGAGATAGAAGGCGCTCACCTCCTCGCCGGTTAGGAACTCCTCCACCACGACCTCCTCGCCGGCAGCGCCGAAGCTGCCGGAAAAGCAGTCGTCCACCGCCGCGAGCGCTTCCTCAATCGTCATGGCGACCGTCACGCCCTTGCCGGCGGCGAGCCCGTCGGCCTTGACGACGATCGGCGCGCCGACGCCACGCACATAGGCGGCCGCATCCGCCGCATTGTCGAACCGGCCGAAGGCGGCGGTCGGAATGCCGTATTCGGCGCAGAGATCCTTGGTGAAGCCCTTCGATCCTTCGAGCTCGGCCGCTGCCGCCGAGGGCCCGAACACCTTGATGCCCGCTGCGCGCAGGTCGTCGGCGATGCCGGCCACCAGCGGCGCCTCGGGGCCGACGACGACGAGATCGATCGCCTTCTCGCGGCACAACGCGACGACCGCCGCATGGTCCGCCACGTCGACCGGCACGCAGGTCGCGACCTCGGCGATGCCCGGATTGCCGGGCGCGGCATAGAACGCCGTCAGCATCGGCGACTGCGACAGCTTCCAGGCCAGCGCTTGCTCGCGCCCGCCCGAGCCGATGAGGAGAACGTTCATTGAGAGGTCACCCGAAGAAGAGGAAGCCCGCGATCAGGAAGACGGGCATCAGCACCGCGCCCGACCACAGCATGTAGCCGAAGAAGCTCGGCATGTTGACGCCCTGCTCGCGGGCGATCGCATAGACCATGAAGTTAGGCGCGTTGCCGATATAGGTGTTCGCGCCCATGAAGACCGCGCCCGCCGAGATCGCCGTCAGCGTCAGGCCGAGCGTGGTCATCAGGGTCTGCGGGTCGCCGCCGGCGAGCTCGAAGAAGACGAGATAGGTCGGCGCATTGTCGAGAAAGGAGGAGAGGAAGCCTGTCATCCAGAAATAGGCCAGTTCGTTCGGCGCACCGTCGCTCCCGGTGACGAGCGAGACCAGCGGCGCCAGCGCGCCGTCCATGCCGGCCTTCAGGATCGCGATCACCGGGATGATGCAGACGAAGATGCCGGCGAACAGTTTCGCGACCTCCTTGATCGGCCCCCAGGAGAAGCCGTTGGCTTTCCGGTACATGCCGTTTTGTCGTCACCATCGAGACGATCGCCAGCGCCAGGATGAGCACGTCGCGGACGAGGTTCTGCAGCTCCACCGGAACGTTGAGCAGCGTGAACGCGACGCCGGGCTTCCAGGAGGCGGAGAGCAGGATCGCGCCGATCACGCCGCCGAGCAGGAGGAAATTGAAGATGCCGAAGATCCGCACCGGCGTGTCGGGCGTCGGATCCTTGATCTTCGGCAGCCCCTCCTCGCGGACATGAAGCCAAACGTCGATCGCGACGAAGACCGCCAGCACCAGCCCGCCGACAAACAGCGTCTCCCAGATCAGGTGCTGCGTCGTCCAGAAGAAGTCGACGCCGCGCAGGAAGCCGACGAAAAGTGGCGGGTCGCCGAGCGGCGTCAGCGAGCCGCCGATGTTCGACACAAGGAAGATGAAGAAGACGACGACGTGCACGTTGAACGGCCGGTTGTCGTTGGCGCGGATCAGCGGCCGGATCATGATCATCGAGGCGCCGGTCGTGCCGACGATCGAGGCCAGCACCATGCCGATGGCGAGCAGGATCGCGTTCATGGCCGGCGTGCCGTGGATGTTGCCGCTGATCCAGATCCCGCCGGCGATGGTGAAGAGCGCGAACAGCAGGATGATGAAGGAGATGTATTCGAGCAGCATCGTGTGCGCGACGGCCTCGGCCGCGACCATCGGCCCGAAGGCCAGCGCCATCGGCACGATGACGAGCGCCGCCCACACAGCACTGATCTTGCCGTAGTGGTGTTCCCAGAAATGGGCGTAGAGCAGCGGGCCGGTGGCGATGCACAAAAGGATGCCGGCGAAGGGCAGCGCCCAAAGCAGCGACATCGCCGCGCCCGGCAGGCCATGCGCTTCCGCCGCCGAGGCGGGCAGCGTCGCGAGCGACAACAGGAAGGCGGCGAGAAGTCTCCGTCCCGGCATTCATCCATCCCCTTTGATGTCGCCTCTCCCTAGCGGCGCGGTCAGGGATTCGCAAACGCTTTGAGTTCGCTAGCCTGCGGCGCTCCGCGAGCTTGACGCCCCTGCCCCGTCCTGCCACTCACGCAGCATGGAAACCGTGCAGACAAGAGGCGTCCAGGGCCGCGTCGCCGACGCGCCGTCCGGACATTGGGTCTACAAGCTTCTGCCCCGCCCCGTCTGGCCCTATGCGCAGCTCGCGCGGTGGGATCGGCCGATCGGCTGGCAGTTGCTGCTGTGGCCCTGCTGGTGGTCGGCGGCGCTCGCGGCGAGCGCCTATGCAACCGCCGCGGAGCCGCTGTCCACGCTTCTGCCGTCGCCGTGGCACCTCTTCCTCTTCTTCGTCGGCGCGGTCGCGATGCGCGGCGCCGGCTGCGCCTACAATGACATCGTCGACGAGGGCATCGATTCCCAGGTGGAGCGGACGCGGTCGCGCCCGCTGCCGTCCGGCCAGGTCACCCGCCGCCAGGCCTGGATCTTCGTCATCGCGCAGGCGCTTCTGGGCCTGGTCGTGCTCGTCCAGTTCAATTCCTTCGCGATCCTGCTGGGCATCGCCTCGCTCGCCGTCGTGGCGGCCTATCCCTTTGCCAAGAGAATAACCAACTGGCCGCAATTCGTTCTGGGACTTGCGTTTTCCTGGGGCGCGCTGATGGGCTGGGCGGCGGAGTTCGCCGAGATCGATCCGCCGGCGCTGCTGCTCTATGCCGGCTCGATCCTGTGGGTGATCGGCTACGACACGATCTATGCGCATCAGGACAAGGAAGACGATGCGATCGTCGGCGTGCGCTCGACGGCGCGGCTGTTCGGCCGACACACGGTCTACTGGCTCGTCGGCCTCTACAGTGGAACGCTGATCCTGTTCGCCTGGGCCTTCGCGCTGGCCGAAGTGCCGATGCCGGCACTGGCCGGCCTGCTCGCGGCCGGCGCGCATATGGCGCGCCAGGTCAGGACGCTCGACATCGACGATCCCGACCAGTGCCTGCGCCTGTTCAAGTCGAATAATGTCGTGGGCTGGCTGATCTTCCTCGGCCTGATCGGCGGCGCGGTCTGGCCCGCCGTCAGGCCGCTGATCTGAGGCACCTCACTCCGGCGCGATGATTTCCTCGCCGGCGACCACCAGCCGCAGGCCGAGGTCGCCCTGCTTGCGCCGCGCCAGGAAGCGCGGGCGGCGCGGCTGCGAAGACGAGCGCTTGCGGCGCAGCTTCGGCTCGCCCTTGCGGACGGCGCCGAGCGATTCCTCGAGATTGCGGGCCACGCCGTCGGCCTCGACCAGAAGCATCGGCAGGCGATAGGCCTCCGCCCAAGCGCGCCAGTCGGCGGCGACATCCTCGAGGTCGTGCGCCACCAGCAGCGGCACAGACAGCGCCGGGTCGTTGTGCATAAGTTCGAGCGTCACGGTGACATTGCCTTCGCCATCCTCGATGGCGCGGGCGGCGATGCCGCGGAACGCCTGCGCCGGCATGACAAGCGTCACCGGCAGGCCGCTCATTTCCAGAACGCGGCGCACGACGACACCGCGATGGTCGATGGAGAAAGTCACGTCACCCTGGTCGTCGCGGGTCGCGTAGCTGACGACCTGCGGCAGCCGGAACGGATCCAGCCGCAGTTCCTGACCGGCCCAGACCGGCTTCAGATGGATGTTCTGCATCGCCTATTCCCTGTTGCTCCCGAGAGCCGTTTCCGGTTCCCGACGGCGGGTTTTCCCGCTCGTTATGTGCAGAGACTAGGCGCGGCCCGTTACCGGGTGCCTTAGAAGTTCGGTTAAATTTGTTCTGAATGCCGCGAATGGTTATCGCTTTGCGACCACCTGCAAGATTCCATCAACAATTACGAATACTTAGATAACCTTGCCCGGATTCATGATGTTGGCGGGGTCGAAAGCGCGCTTGACGCGGCGCATCAGGTCGATCGCCACCGGCGGCGCGGTGGCGATCAGCTCGTCCCGCTTCATGCGGCCGATGCCGTGTTCGGCGGAAATCGAGCCGTCGAGGGAACGGACGACGTCGTGCACGGCGTGGTTCATGGCCGGATAGAGAGCCAGGAACGCCGCCGTATCGCCGCCTGCCGGCTGCGAGACATTGTAGTGCAGGTTGCCGTCGCCCATGTGGCCGAAGCAGACCACGCGGGCATCCGGCGAGACGGAGGCCACCGCCTCGCCCGCCTCACGGATGAAGCGGGGGATCGAGGCGACCGGAACCGAAATGTCGTGCTTGATCGAGCCGCCTTCCCCCTTCTGCGCCTCGGACATGGATTCGCGCAGGTGCCAGAAGGCGTCCGCCTGCGCCAGGCTCGCCGCCACCGCCGCGTCCGTCAGCGCACCGGTCTCGTAGGCCTCGGACAGGATCTCCTCCATCAGGCCAGCGGCGTCCTCTGCCGACCGGCCGGACGAGATTTCGAGAAGCACGTTCCACGGGGCGGCCTGCTGCAGCGGCGCGGCCGTGCCCGGAATATGGCGCAGCACGAAATCGAGCGTGCGGTCGGACATCAGTTCGAAGGCCGTCAGCGACGGTCCCGCCTTGGCGGCAGCCATCCCAAACAGCACCAGCGCCTGGTCCGGCGCTTCCACCGCGATCCAGGCCACCTCCCTGCCCTTCGGCTTCGGGAACAGCTTCAGCACGGCGGCGGTGATGACGCCGAGCGTGCCTTCCGCGCCGACGAACAGGTCCTTCAGGTCGTAGCCGGTATTGTCCTTCTTCAGCTTGCGCAGGTCGTCCAGCACCTCGCCGGTGGGCAGCACGACTTCGAGGCCGAGGCAGAGATCGCGCGCGACGCCGTAGGCAAGCGCGCCGACGCCGCCCGCATTGGACGACAGGTTGCCGCCGATCTCGCAGGAGCCCTGCGAGGCGAGCGAGAGCGGGAAGAGGCGCTCCACCCCGTCGGCCGCTTCCCGCAGCGCATGCAGGATCACGCCCGCCTCGGCCGTCACCGTGTTGGACTGCAGGTCGATCTCGCGGATGCGGTTGAGCCGCGACAGCGACAGCACGACCTCGCGCCCCGACCCGTCCGGCATCTGGCCGCCGACGAGGCCGGTATTGCCGCCCTGCGGCACGATCGGCGTGCGCGTCTCGGTGGCGAGCTTCATGATCGCACTCACCTCCGCGACGCTGCCGGGCCGCAGGACAAGGCGCGTCGATGCCGCCATACCTGCCGCGCGGCTCGGTGATGTAAGGCGCGATGTCGATCTCGGAGCGCAGCGCATGAGCCGGGCCGACGATGGCGGCGAAACGATCAAGCAGGGCGTCTTCCGGCATCGCGGTCATCGGTATGTCCTAGTCTGATCCCGGCGGATCGTCGCGCGGTGCGGCGGCGCGCGCCAGCCGGTCGTTGATCGCCTCGCCGAGCCCATGGCGCGGCACCGGCTCCACGGCGATGGCGCGCGCGCCCCGGCGGTCGAGCGCCTGGATATGGGAAAAGAGGTTCGCCGCCGCCTCCCGGAGATCGCCGGCCTCGGACAGGTTTAGCATCGCGACGACCCGTTCCGCGCCGGCGACGCGCTTCGGCCCGAAGGCGAGCAGCGCCTCGCCCTCGCGCACCTCTTCGGCGTTGAGCCTGACGGCGGCAGCGGGCGCATAGTGTGACGACAGCATGCCCGGCGCCTGGATGCCGCTCCCCGAAAAGCGTTCCACCGGCGTGCCGAGAAACGCTTCGATCTCCTCCACCGTCACCCCGCCGGGCCGCAGGAGCATCGGGCGGCCGTTCTCTATCTTCACAATAGTGGACTCCAGCCCCACCGGCGTGGGCCGGCATCGACGATCAGGCCGATGCGCGCGCCGAGGTCGGCTTCCACGGCCTGTGCCGTCGTGCCGCTCACCTTGCCGGACGAGTTGGCGCTCGGCGCGGCCAGCGGCCGGCCGAGCCGCGCAATGAGGTTTTGGGCGATGCCGCGCGGCATCCGCACCGCGACCGTTTCGAGGCCGGCAGTGACGAGCGGGTGGACGGGGCTGGCGTCTGCGAGCTGCAGCACCAGCGTCAGCGGGCCGGGCCAGAAGTGCTCGGCCAGCCGGCGCGACAGCGGATCGAACACGGCGATGCGCTCGGCGAGCGGAAATCCGTCGACATGAGCGATGAGCGGGTTGAAGCGCGGCCGGCCCTTCGCCTCGAAGATGCGCGCCACCGCCTCGCCATTGGTCGCGTCGGCGGCGAGCCCGTAGACGGTCTCGGTCGGGATCGCGACGAGCTGGCCGGCGGCAAGGGTGGCCGCGGCTTCGTCGAGGGCGCTGTCTGCTGGGATGATCTTCGCCAAGTGCGGAAAACTTCCTTCGTCGCGAGCGACATACAACCGCTGGCCACGGCGTCAATCGTTAAAGTTTCGATCGATTCCGCAACCTCACGTCAAATTAACCCGGCTAGCCTAGCTTTCCGATACCCGCTTCAGGAGCCTGATCCTCGATGCGCCTCTACTGCTTAGCCCTCTTTGCCGGCATCGCCGCCTCCACCGGCGCGTCCGCCTCGTCCTTCGTGACGCTGCCTCTTCATGGTGACGTGTCTCCATCCGTCATGCATCTCGGCACAGCCCCCGACATCGCCGCGGCAGCAAGGCCGGCCGCCGCGGTGACGAGCCAGGCCCGGCCCAATGAGACGCTGCCGGCGCTGCGCTATCCGCCTCCCATGCCGCGCGGCCTCGGCATGCCGGTCGCCCAGACAATTGTCAGCGCCTCCGTCACCGCGATGGGCGCGCCCGCGGTCGAGGATTTCGAAGTCGCCGCGGTCAAGCCGGAAAAGCCCGCGCGGTCGCTCTTTGCCAGCATGCCGCTGGTGATGCGCGGCGGCATCCGGGGAGACGCCTTCCCCGGCGGCGATGCTGCCTCGACGCCGGAGACGGTTCCGGTGACACAGGCGTCCTCACCTGCCCGAAAGTCAGGGTCAGAGCCGGCGAAGGCGCCCGAACCGGCCGTGGACGATACAGCCGAACCGCCTGCGCCCCCGAACGGCATCGCCCCGCTCAAGGGCGTCCAATAGGGACGCCCGTCGAACCTCAGCCGGCGATCTTCGAGAAGTCGGCGACCTGGCCGGTGACTGAGCGGATGCGCGCCAGCAGCGCCAGCCGGTTTGCCCGCACGGCCTGATCCTCATCATTCACGAGAACATCCTCGAAGAATGAATCAACTGGCTCACGCAGTGCCGCAAGCGCGCGCATGGCAGCGGAAAAGTCCTGTTCGCCAACCGCTTGCGCCGCTTTCCTCTCGGCCTGATTCACCGCGTCGAACAACGCCGTCTCCGACGGATGGCGGAAAAGGGCGAGATTGACCTCGCCGGCGACCGCCGTCCCCTTCTTCTCCTCCGCCGCCAGAATGTTCGCCGCGCGCTTTGTCCCGGCGAGCAGGTTCTTTCCTGCGTCGGTCTCGAGCAACGCGCCAAGCGCCTCGACGCGGCGGACGATCGCAAGGAGGTTGCAGCTTTCCGGCGTGATAACCGCATCGACGATGTCGTGGCGCATGCCGCTGTCGCGCAGGTAGACCTTCAGCCGATCCTGGAGGAACGACCGGAGATCGTCGCTGACCGACGGGTCATGCTGCTCGACCAGCGGCAGCCACTCCGGAGCATCGCCCCTGGCGTCGGCGATCAAGGCGCGCGCGCGATCGCCGAACAGGCCGCCGGCAACCGACGCCGACAGGATCGCGCCGAGCTTCTCGGCCGCTGCGGGAGACGCGCCGATCTGGTGGCGCAGCACCTGCACGTCGTTGACGGGATCGATGGAAAAGTCGAGGCCATTTTCCAGCACGATCCTGATGACGCCGAGCGCGGCCCTTCTCAGGGCGTAAGGATCCTTCGAGCCCGTCGGCTTCTCGTTGATGAACCAGAAGCCTGTTAGCACATCCAGCTTGTCCGCCAGCGCCACGGCGATCGACACCGGATCGGTCGGAATGGAGTCCGACGGCCCCTGCGGCTTGTAGTGCTCCTCGATCGCAGCCGCAACGGACGCATTCTCGCCCTGCAGCTGCGCATATTTCCGCCCCATCGCGCCCTGCAACTCGGGGAACTCGCCGACGACCTCGGTCTGCAGGTCGGCCTTGGCCAGCACCGCCGCGCGGCGGGCGAGCGCCGGATCGGCGCCGACCAGCGGCGCAATCTCCTCCGCCAGCCGCGCGATGCGCTCGACTCGTTCGCCCTGCGTCCCGAGCTTGGCGTGGAACGTTACGCCGAGGTGGTCGAGGCGCGCCATGCGCTGGTCGAGCGGCCTGGCGAGGTCCAGCCCGAACTTCGCCGCGCTCTCCTTCAGCGCGTCGAGGTCCGGCAGGTTCGCCTGGTCGGTCCGCCAGAAATACAGCGCGTCCGACAGCCGCGCCCGCACCACCTTGCCGTTGCCCCGCGCGATCTCGGCGCCGCCGTCCGAGGCCTCGATGTTTGAGGTGAGCAGGAAGCGGTTGGAGAGCCTTCCGTCACTCAGCGTCAAGCCGTCCGAAAGGCCGCCGGCCGGCGGCGCACAGACAAAACACTTCTGGTTCGCCCGGATGGTCAGCCGGATGACCTCAGCCGGAATCTGGAGATAGTCCTCCTCGAATTCGCCCATCAGCACGACCGGCCATTCGACGAGGCCCGAGACCTCCTCCAGCAGGCCGTCGTCCTCGACCAATTCCAGCCCGGCCGCGAAGGCAAGGTTCTTCGCGTCCGAGCGGATGATCTCCTTGCGCCGCTCGGCGTCGAGCACGACCTTGGCGGCCTCCAGCTTCGAGACATAGTCGTCGAACCGCCGCACGGTGATCGCGCCCGGCGCGTGGAAGCGGTGGCCGTAGGTGACGTTGCCCGACGCGATGCCGTCGACCTCGAAGGAGACGACGACCGGCTCCTCGGTCTCCGGCCCGAAGGTGCAGACGATTGACTGCAGCGGGCGCACCCAGCGCAGCACCTCGCCGCCCCTGCCCTCGACGCTGCCGTAGCGGCGGCCCTTCGGCCCCGACGCCGCGCCCCAGCGCATCTCCTTTGGCCACGGGAATTTCCGGATCGTCGCCGGCACCAGCTCGGCGATCACCTCTTCTGCCGCGCGGCCGGGCTTCGAGATGTGGGCGACGTAGAAATCACCCTTCTTCGGATCGGAATGGACATGCGCCTGGCCGACGTCCGACAGCCCCGCCTTGCGCAGAAAACCCTGGATCGCCTGTTCGGGCGCAGACGTGGACGGGCCCTTGATCTCCTCGTGCACGTCCTTGGAGCGCGCGGTGACGCCGCGGATGTCGAGGGCAAGCCGGCGCGGCGTCCAGTATTCGCGCGCGGCCTCGTAGGTCAGCCCGGCCTCGACCAGACCGTCCGTGATCATCTTCTTCAGGTCGCCCGCCGCCTTGCGCTGCATGCGGGCGGGGATTTCCTCGGAGCGGAGTTCGAGCAGAAGGTCCGGCATGGGTCAGGCCTTGTAGGAGACACCGAGCGCGGCGAGCGTGTCCCAGTAGGCCGGGAACGTCTTGCCCACGCAGTCGGGGTCGAGGATGGTGATGTCGGAGAGTTTCAGCCCCGCAAGCGCGAAGCTCATGGCGATGCGATGGTCGGCGAAGGTGTTTATGCGCGCCGGGGTCGAGCCGGACAGCGCCGGGTCGGAGGCGACGACGAGGTCGTCGCCCTCCTCCGTCGCCAGCCCCTGCCGGATGCCGTTCAGCCCGGTCGAGAGCGCGCGGATGCGGTCGCATTCCTTGACGCGCAGGTTTTCGATGCCGGTGAAGCGCACCGGCGTGTCGTTGAAGGCGGCCAGCACGGCCAGCGTCGGCACCGCGTCCTGCATCTGCGAACCGTCGATCACGGCCGGCATATGCGGGAAGGCGGCGATCAGCTCGTGCGACTTCGCGTCCGGCTGCGAGAACTCGCCCGCCGGCACGCCGAGGTCGATCGCCCCGCCGGTCAGCACTTCCGCCGCCCAGAGATAGGTCGCGGCCGAGGCGTCAGGCTCGATCAGATAGTCGGTGGCGCGGTATCCGGTCGGCTCCACGCGCCAGCGGATGGCGTCCAGCCGTTCCACCCTGGCGCCGAAGGCGGTCATGGCCGCCGTCGTCAGGTCGATATAGCCGAGCGCGCCGATATGCTCGCCGGTGAGCTCGACGGTCACCGGCCTGCCGCCGCCCGCCGCCATCATCAGGAGCGCCGAGACATACTGGCTGGAAAGCCCGCCATCGATCAGGATCTTTTCGGCCGCGAAGCCGCCCGTGCCGTGCACCGTCACCGGTGGGCAGCCGGTCGGCGCGGACACGTCGATGCCGAGCGACCGCATCGCGTCCACCAGCGGCGCGATCGGCCGCTTGCGCATATGCTCGTCGCCGTCGACCACGACCGTGCCGTTCACCAGGGCTGCGGCCGCCGTCAGGAAGCGCGTCGCGGTGCCGGCATTGCCGAGAAACAGCGGCTTCTCCGGCGCCTTCAGCACGCCCGAGCTCTCGACCACGAAACTCGTCGCGTCCGGCTCGGCGACGCTCACCCCCATCGCGCGCAGCGCGTCTGCCATGTAGCGCGTGTCGTCGCTCTTCAGCGCGCCCGTCAGCCGGCTCGTGCCCTTCGCCAGACCGGCCAGCAAAAGCGCGCGGTTGGTGATGGACTTCGAGCCCGGCGGCGCAGCGCGGCCGACGAGCGGCCGTCCCGGGGGCAGGATGGTGAGGGCTTCGCGCGCCATGTCAGGCGGCCTTCTCCATGCCGCCGGCATCCGTCAGCAGGAAGGCCTCGCCGCAGGCCTTGGCAAGATTGCGCACGCGCAGAATATAGCTCTGCCGCTCGGTGACCGAGATTACGCCGCGCGCGTCGAGCAGATTGAAGGCGTGGCTCGCCTTGATGCACTGGTCGTAGGCCGGAAACACCATTAGATGATGCTTCCGTTTGTCATCTCCGGTCAAATGTGACCCGGTATCGATCAGCGTGGCAAAGCCGCGCGAATGCTCAGGATCGGCGCTCACCGGCGCTCCCGCCGCCAGCAGCGCCTGGCATTCGCGCTCGGCGTCCTCGAAGTGGCGGAACAGCGCCTCGGTGTTGGCGTATTCGAAATTGTGCCGCGAATATTCCTGCTCGGCCTGCAGGAACACCTGGCCGTAGGTCACCTTCTCGTCGCCTTCGAGCCCGTTGAAGTTCAGGTCGTAGACGTTGTCGACGTTCTGGACATACATCGCCAGCCGCTCGAGGCCGTAGGTCAGTTCGCCCGACACAGGCGCGCATTCGATGCCGCAGACCTGCTGGAAATAGGTGAACTGCGACACTTCCATGCCGTCGCACCAGCACTCCCAGCCCAGCCCCCAGGCGCCCAGCGTCGGGCTCTCCCAGTCGTCCTCGACGAAGCGCAGGTCGTGCAGCAGCGGGTCGATGCCGATCGCCGCCAGCGAGCCGAGATAGAGCTCCTGCAGGTTCGGCGGGTTCGGCTTCAGGATCACCTGGTACTGGTAATAGTGCTGCAGCCGGTTCGGGTTCTCGCCGTAGCGGCCGTCCTTCGGTCGGCGCGAGGGCTGCACATAGGCGGCCCGCCACGGGCGGGGGCCGAGCGCGCGCAGCGTCGTGGCCGGATGGAACGTGCCGGCACCGACCTCCATGTCGTAGGGCTGCAACACGACGCAGCCATAGCGCGCCCAATAGTCGTGCAGCGTCAGGATCAGGCCCTGGAACGAGCGCGTCGGGTCCATGTAGGCCGGGCGGTGGCCGGCCTGCTGAAGTGCGGTCACGGGTAGCCTCTCTCAGGCGAAAAGGGTCGGCGCCGTCCTATTCCCCGCGCGACAGGGGGTCAAGGCTCGCCCGGTCGCGCGAATGTGATCGCCGCCCTGAACGAGACGGCATGGGCGCAGCGTTGGTGTCATGAGATCAATGACCGCAGGGAGAATTGTCATGCCGGCCACCATCATTCGACTCGTCGCGACCGCGGGACTGTTCGCCGTCTGCGCGGCAGGGGCCGCTCGCGCGCAGGACGCGGGCGGCGCGGCCTATGCCGGGGACGCCTACGATCCGGTCAGCGGCTATCGCTGCGTAACGCCGTTCTGCGACACGGTCGCGCTTCCCGGCACCAGCTGCCTGTGCCAGAAGCTCAATCCGAACGAGACGCGGCGCGAGAACGTGCGCTATGCCTGCACCGACATGAAGAGCCGGCAGCAGTGCGATGCGCCGCGCTGAGAGACTGTTTCGAAATCCGCTCTGGCGAGTCAGCTGGTGGTGGTTTCGGGGTCGCGTCAGCGACGAGCGGAGCGGACATTTGGGTAAGTGAGCACCGGAAGCGCAGAAAACGCCATCAGATGGCCGCCAGAGCGAATTTCGAAACAGTCTCTGAGCGCAGACAGGAGACCCCAATGCAGAGATACATCCCCCGCCGCGCGTTCGGCTTCGCCGGCCTGCTCGCTATTGGCCTTTCCGCCAGCGCCACCGCAGCAATGGCGCAGAACTTTCCCTCCGGTCGCGACGGCGGCTTCAACGAGCGCGACGAGGTGACGGGCTATCTCTGCGTCACGCCGGGCTGCGACGTGCTGAGGATGTCGGAGGCGAACTGCCTCTGCGTCAAGGAGAACCCGGCGGAACGCAAGCTGTCGAAGCTCAGGCTCACCTGCTCCAAGCGCGAAAACGGCGCCTGGGTCGCCTGCCCTGTGAAGCCGCGCTACGGCATCAGCAACTGATACGCGTCACCCCCCTCATCCCGCCCCCGCTTCGCTCGGCGGACCTCTCCCCCGAGGGGAGAGGAGACGTGAGACCCCGGCTCCCCTTTGGAGGGACCGAAGAAACCGCCGAACCATCAGCGCCTGGCTCCCTCTTCTCCCCTCGGGGGTCCGAAGGACGGGCGAGACCGTCGGCTCGCCCCGGCTCGGTGGCCGCGAAGCGGCCGGATGAGGGGGCTTACGCCCTGGATTCGAAACGCCCCGTCAGGGCAGCTTCAGTTCCTGCCCCGGATAGATCAGGTTCGGATTGCGTCCCAGCGCCGGGTTGAGATCGAGGATTTCGCCGAAGCGCTGTCCGTCGCCGAGCTTGTCCACCGCGATAGACCAGAGCGACTGGCCCGGCCCCACCGTATAGGACTGGCCCGGCTGTGCCGGGGCCGCGGGCGCCGCCGCCTGCTGCGTCGGCTGAGGCTCCGGCGCGACCTCGACCTTCGGACCGTCGGCGGGCGATGCATCCGTGGCCGTGTTTGTGTCGGGCTTCGTGTCGAGCGCGGCCATCGCGCGCGGCGGCTCGTCCGGCAGGCCCTTGGCAAGCTTCTCGGTCACCTTGGCCAGGATGTCCGGCTCGGGCTTCAGGTCGCGCGCATGCGACCACTGGAAGGTCGCCTCCAGCTTGCGGCCGACGCGCCAGTAGGCGTCGCCCAGATGGTCGTTGAGCACCGGATCGGCGGGCTGCAGCGCAACCGCGCGTTCGAGTTCGGTCACCGCCTCCTCGTAGCGGCCGAGCCGGTAATAGCCCCAGCCGAGCGAATCGATGATGAACCCGTCCGACGGCCTGAGGTCGACCGCCTTCTTGATCATCTCGAGGCCTTCCTCGAGGTTGATGTTCATGTCGATCCAGGAATAGCCGAGATAGTTCAGCACCTGCGGCTGGTTCGGGAACAGTTCCAGCGCCTTCTTGAAGTTCGGCTCTGCCTTCGGCCATTCCCTCAGGCGCTCGTAGGCGATGCCGCGCTGGTAGAACACGCTCCAGTCGGACCGCACCGGATTCTTGAGCTGCGCGACGGCGCGGTCGTAGACGCCGGCTGCCTCGCGGAACTTCTCCTCGCCGGCATAGGTGCCGCCCAGCGCCAGATAGGCGCGCATGTCGGACGGATCCGTCTCGATCAGCTTGGCGAGGTGCGAGATGGCCTCGTCGGTGCGCTTCAGCTCGGCGAGGTTGAGGCCGAGCTGAAGCTCGGAGATGCGCTTCATCGGCGATTTCGGCGAGACCTCGCCGTAGAACTTGATCGACTCTTCCAGCTTCTGCTGCTGCTCCGCCACCGCGCCGAGCTGGATCAGCACCGCGTCGTTCTTCGGCGACAGCGCCCGGGCGAACTGGAGGTAGAGACGCACGAAGGCCTCGCCGCCGCCGCGGTTGAGCGCGCTGCCGACGTCGAGCAGCAGTTCGGCCGCGCCCTCCTGCGGAGTGGGTGCCAGCAGCGGGATCGGCCGGCCGCCGACGATGTCCTTGCGCAACGCGGCCGTCGAGGGACGCGAGGGCGAGAACTCGTCGACCCGGCGCAGCACGTCGAGCGCCTTGGCCTTGTCGCCCTTGCGCGCCAGGAAGCCGGAATAGGCCTCGATCAGCCGGACATAGGCTTCCGGTGCAACGTCGGCGGCGGAGCGGGCCACCACCGTCTCGTCATAGGCCTTCTCGGCCTCGTCCTTCAGGCCGGCATAGTCGGCGATCAGCGCACGGTGGATGTTGAGGAAGAGGCCGTACCACTGCGGCCCTTCCAGCGTGCCGAGATACTCCATCCCGCCCTTGGCGTCGCCGGCCCCGGCCTTGGCCCAGGCGGTCATGACGCCGGCGATCAGCTTGTCGAGATCGGACGACAGGCTGAGCTTCAGCATGTATTCGGCTTCCGCATAGTCCTTCTTGCGGAAGGCGTCGACGGCGAGCGCCACGCGCGAGAAACGCTCGACGTCGGGCACGGCCTTCAGCCGCTCGGCAAAGGGCAGCGCCTCCTCGAACCGGCCGTCGGCGATCAGCGCCAGCATGATGCTCTGCTGCACGGGTTGGTTTTCGGGCTCCGAGACCAGCGCGCGCTTGTAATATTCGATCGCGGCGTCGAGGTCGTTGTCGGCCTCGGCCGCGCGGCCGGCCAGATAGGCTCCGGAGAACGAGGTCACGCCCAGAGACTCTGGAGAGGTCTGTCCGGATGCCGGGGCGGCGGTCGCACCGACGACGACGGCGAGCGCCACGGAGGCAAGCCAGCCCAACTTTCTCATCCGCATCGCCACCCTTTCAGCGCGCCTGGTGAAGCTTCGCACAAATCACACCCAAGCATGGCCTTTTTGCGGACAGGCTTCAACCTGCGCATCGACCGCGCCGGTGTCCGGTTCAGACCACCCGGCTGATGCAGAAGTCGATGACTTCCAGCAGCGCCTGCTTCTGCGGCGTCGCCTTCAGCGGCGCGATCGCGTCGCGGGCGATGTCGCCGAAATGGCGGGCGCGGCCGACCGTGTCAGCGATGGCGCCGTGGCGAATCATCAGCCCGGTCGCCTTCTCCAGCTCGGCGTCGCCCGAGACGCCGTCCTCGATAGCGCCCTTCCAGAACTCGCGTTCCGCCGCCGTGCCGCGGCGATAGGCGAGGATCACCGGCAGGGTCAGCTTGCCTTCGCGGAAATCGTCGCCGGTGTTCTTGCCGAGGTCCTTGGAATTGCCGCCATAGTCCAGCGCGTCGTCGACGAGCTGGAAGGCGAGGCCGAGATTGGTGCCGTAGGAGCGCAGCGCGTTGCGCTCGGCCCGCGTCGCACCCGCGATCACCGGGCCGACCTCGGCCGCGGCCGAGAACAGCGCGGCGGTCTTCGCCTTGATCACCTGCAGGTATTCGTCCTCGGTCGTCTCCATGTTCTTCGCGGCGGCGAGCTGCCAGACCTCGCCCTCGGCGATGACGGAAGCGGCGGTGGACAGGATGTCGAGCGCGTCGAGCGAGCCGACGTCGACCATCATGCGGAAGGCCTGGCCGAGCAGGAAGTCGCCCACCAGCACGCTTGCCTGGTTGCCCCAGATCATCCGCGCCGTCTTCTTGCCGCGGCGCAGGTCGCTCTCGTCCACCACGTCGTCGTGCAGCAGCGTGGCCGTGTGCATGAACTCGACGCTGGTGGCGAGCTTGACGTGGCCGTCGCCGGAATAGCCGAACATCTGCGCCGCCGCGAGCGTGAGCATCGGGCGCAGCCGCTTGCCGCCGGAGGAGATCAGGTGGTTGGCGATCTCGGGGATCATCTCGACGTTCGAGCCGGCCTTCGACAGGATCAGCTCATTGACCCGCGCCATGTCGGCCGACGTCAGCTCGACCAGCGGCTTGACCGAGGCGGTCTTCTTGCCTTCGTCGAGCGATACAACAACACCCACGGACATACTCCCGTCTCGGGCCGGTAGACCCGGCATTTTTCGCCGCGACCCTATGTCCGCCGTCACCGATTGGGCAAGCGGCGAATTGGCGCGGAACCGGCGCATGCGGTCACACAAAGTTCATCGTGGCGGCCGCAAGCACCACATAGCGCGCCGTCTTCGCCAATCCAACCAGCAGGACGAAACTCCACAGCGGTTCGCGCAGCACGCCGGCCGCGACCGTCAGCGCATCGCCGCCCACCGGCGCCCAGCTCAACAGCAGGCTCCAGCGCCCCCAGCGGCCATACCAGCGGGTCGCGCGGTCGAGTTGGGCCGGCGTCACGGGAAACCAGCGCCGGCCGGAAAAGCGGCTCACGCCGCGCCCCAGCGCCCAGTTCACCACCGCGCCCAACGTATTGCCGACGCTCGCGACGGCGACGAGCGCGACCGGCTCCTGCGCGCCGGCGACGAGCAGCGCCACCAGTGCCGCCTCGGACTGGGCCGGCAGGATGGTTGCGGCGACGAAGGCAACGGCGAAGAGGCCGGCATAAGCGGCGAGATCGGACATCGCCCGATGCACCACGCCCGCGAGACGATTGCAACGCGCGCCATGTCGCGCCACAAGATGGCAGGCAGGAGGATCGGCCGATGACAAAGCCAGCCACCGTCGACGCCTATCTCGACACGCAGCCACAGGCTACCCGGGAGGTGCTCGATGTCGTCAGGGCAACGCTGCGCGAGGCGCTGCCGGATGCGGAGGAAGTGATCTCCTACCAAATCCCGGCCTATCGCTTGCCCGGCGGCGTCGCCCTTTTCTTCGCCGGCTGGAAGAAGCACTGGTCGCTCTACCCGGCAGGCAAGGACCTCGTCGCGGCGTTCCGGGAGGACCTCGCACCCTACGAGGTCAACGAGAGAGGCACAGTCCGCTTTCCGCTGGACAAGCCGGTGCCGGTCGACCTCGTCGCGCGCATCGCCGCCTTCAGACGCAGGGAACTCGGCTGACCGTCCGGGCTTTACCTCCGGACGTTCACCTGCCACGGTTGGTCATGATCGAACTCGTCCGCACCAACGACCCCGTCGTCATCTCCTTCATCGAGGCGCTGCTGCGCGATGCCGGCATCATCTTCTTCGTCGCCGACCAGAACATGTCGATGACGGAAGGCTCTATCGGCATCCTGCAGCGCCGGGTCATGGTCGAGGAAGGCCGCCTGGACGAGGCCCGCACGCTTCTCGCCGAAGCCGGCGTCGCCGACGAAATCCGCGACGCCTGAGACGTGACGCCGCCCTTGCTGCCCGCCGGCCACACGCTCGACGCCTTCCATCGCGGCGCCTTCCACCTCGTGCAGCCGCGGGACGGCCACCGCGCCGGCATGGACGCGCTGGTGCTGGCGGCCGCTGTTCCGGGCGGCTTTGCCGGCGGCCTCGCCGATCTCGGCGCCGGAGCGGGTGCCGCCGCCCTTGCCGTGCTCTCCCGCTGCCCCGGCGCCCGCGCGACGCTGGTGGAACGCGAGCCGGCGATGTTGGAGGCGGCGCAGCTGACGCTTGCCCTGGCCGAAAACGCGGTCCTCTCCGGTCGCGCTAAGATCCTCGCCGTCGACGTCGAGCTTGCCGGCAAGGCGCGCGCGGCGGCCGGGCTCGCGGACAATTCCTTCGATGCCGCGATCATGAACCCGCCCTTCAACGCGCCGCGTGATCGCGCCACGCCCGACGGCCTGCGCCGATCCGCCCATGTCATGCAGGCCGGCACGATCGAGGCGTGGGTCCGCACCGCCGCCGCCATCGTGAAGCCGCGCGGCATGGTCGCGATCATTGCGCGGCCGGTGTCGCTGCCGCAGATCCTGTCGGCCTTCGAAGGCCGGCTCGGCGGGGCCGAGATCGTGCCGGTCCATCCGCGCCCGGAGGAGCCGGCGATCCGCATCGTCGTGCGCGGCAAGCGCGGATCGCGCGCCGCGCTGACACTCCTGCCGCCCTTGGTGCTGCACGCGGCGCAGGGAAACGCCCTCTCCGCCCGCGCCGATGCGATCGTCAACGGGCAGGCGAGCCTGTTCGGCGACTGAGCCCTGCCGCCATTGCGCTTTCGCGTCCGCTCCCTACATCGAAGAAAACCGGAGTCTCCCGCCTGTGTTCAGCTTTCTCAAGCGCCTGCTGCCCTCGTCCATGCGATCCGACGTGGTGACTATCCCCGTCATCCGCCTGCAGGGCACGATCATGGCGGGCGGCGGCCAGTTCAGGCCCTCGCTGTCGCTGGCCTCAACCGCGGGGCTGATCGAGAAGGCGTTCGCGTTCAAGAACGCGCCGGCGGTGGCGATCTCCATCAACTCGCCCGGCGGCTCTCCGGTGCAGTCGCGGCTGATCTACAAACGCATCCGCGACCTCGCCGAGGAGAAGAACAAGCGCGTGCTCGTCTTCGTCGAGGACGTCGCCGCCTCCGGCGGCTACATGATCGCGGTGGCCGGCGACGAGATCATCGCCGACCCGTCCTCGATCGTCGGCTCGATCGGCGTCGTCTCGGCCTCGTTCGGCTTCCCGGAGCTCCTGAAGAAGATCGGCGTCGAGCGGCGCGTCCACACCGCCGGCCGCAACAAGGCGGTCCTCGATCCCTTCCGCGAGGAGCGCCCCGAGGACGTCCAGAAGCTGAAGGAACTCCAGCTCGAAGTGCACGAGACCTTCATCGATCTCGTCAAGGACCGGCGCGGGGTAAAGCTCGCCGACGATCCGGACCTGTTCACCGGCCTGTTCTGGTCGGGCAAGCGCGGCCTCGTGCTCGGCCTCGTCGACGCGCTGGGCGACATGCGCGGCTTCCTGCGCGAGCGCTACGGCGACAAGGTGCGCCTCAAGCTGATCTCGCCGCAGCGCGGGCTGTTCGGCCGCCGGATCGGGCTCCTGGGCGGAAGCCTCTCGGGTCGCGGAACGCAGGACATCGCCGCCTCTGCGGCGCAAGGAATCGCGGATGCGGCAAGCGAACGCGCGCTCTGGGCGCGGTTCGGCCTTTGATCTGCCGCGAAACGGGCATAGTATGCTTCGGAACGCCGGCCGGTGCCGGCATGAAACTGGTCTGTGTCTGCGCTGAGGAGGCGCCAAGGACATGCCGCAACTGATCCTGCTCATCGTCGTCGGCGTCGTCGCCTATGTCGGCTATCGCTCCTTCATCCGCGAGGCGGAACGCGTTTCGGCGCGGCTGCGCCGGGCCGAGCAGGAAGCGAAGAACAGGGCGACCGGAACGCTGGTCAAGGATCCCGTCACCGGCGAATACCGCGTCGCCAAAGACTGACATCAGCCTTGATCCAGGACATGACGGCCGTCCTCGCGCCGGCCAAGCTCAATCTCGCCTTGCACGTCACGGGCCGGCGGCCTGACGGCTACCATCTCCTCGACAGCCTCGTCGCATTCACCCGCTTCGGCGACCGCGTGACGATCGCCCCCTCGGACGAGGACCGGTTCGAGATCACCGGCCCCTATGCCGACGGGTTGCCGGTCGACGACGGCAATCTCGTCCTGCGCGCGCTGAAGGCGATGCGCGCCGAGTTCGGCAGGCGCGACCCCGTTCACATCACGCTGGAGAAGAACCTGCCGGTCGCCTCCGGCGTGGGTGGCGGGTCGAGCGACGCGGCCGCCGTGCTGCGCGGCCTTGCGCGGCTCTGGGACCTGTCCCCCGACGAAAACCGCCTCGCCCGCATCGGCCTCGGCCTCGGCGCCGACGTGCCTATGTGCCTCGCCGCCCGGCCGCTTCTGGCGCGAGGCATCGGCGAGGAGATCGTGGCCGTCGACGGCTTCCCGGGCCTCGGCATCGTGCTCGCCAATCCCGGCGTCGCCGTTTCGACGGCGGCGGTCTTTGCGGCACTTATCAGTCGCGACAGCGAACCGCTGCCCCCGTTGCCCGCCCGGCTCGACTTCCACACGCTGTGCAATTGGCTGGAGACCACCCGCAACGACCTCGAAGCGCCGGCGCGCGCGCTGGAGCCGGCCATCGGCGAGACGCTCGCCGCGCTTCGCAAGGCCGGCGCGCACTTCGTGCGCATGTCCGGCTCGGGCGCCACGTGCTTCGGCCTGTTCGAGAGCGGCAACCTCGCCAAGCGCGCGGCGAGCGAGATCCGCAAGCGCAGGCCGGGCTGGTTCGTTGCGGCGACGCGCAACACCATCTCGGGGGAGATGCCCGCATGAGCCGCATCGACGAATCCCGCCCCTTCATCCCGGTCGGCATCGCGGTGCTGACCGTCTCCGACACCCGCACGCTGGCCGACGACAAATCGGGCCAGACGCTCGCCGACCGTATTACGGAAGCCGGCCACGTGCTGGTCGACCGCGCGATCGTCACCGACGACAAGGCGCTGATCGCCGACAGGGTGCTCGGCTGGTCGAAGGACGAGCGCATCGACGTGGTCATCACCACCGGCGGCACCGGCTTCACCGGCCGCGACGTCACGCCTGAGGCGCTGGAGCCTATCTTCGAGAAGCGCATGGACGGCTTCTCGGAAGTCTTCCACCGCATCTCCTACGACAAGATCGGCACCTCCACGATCCAGTCGCGGGCCACCGGCGGCGTCGTCAACGCCACCTTCGTCTTCGTCCTCCCCGGCTCCCCCGGCGCCTGCAAGGACGCCTGGGACGGCATCATCAAGGCCCAGCTCGACTACCGCCACATGCCCTGCAACTTCGTGGAAATCATGCCGCGGCTGGACGAGCATTTGAGGCGCGGGGGCAAGGGGTAAGACACGCTCTGGGCGTCAACCCGTACGCCTTGTCTCCCTGTGCGATCGTCATCCCGGGCGCCGAAGGCGACCCGGGATCCATTGCTCTCTCCGGTTACACACTGAGAACACCCGAATCCGTGGCAAGATTGGCAGCGCCTTTCTCTCGGCGGTCAATAGATCCCGGGTCGCCTTCGGCGCCCGGGATGACGGCGGCAGGTTTGAACGTCGCCTACAGTGAAGTCTCATCGAAGAGATCCATCCACGCCGGATTCTGCGCCTCGATCAGTTCGAGCTTCCACTTCCTGCGCCATCGCTTGATGCGCTTCTCGTCGGCGATGGCATCCTCGATGTCGTGATAGAAGCGGTGCCAGACCAGCCGCTTCACGTCATATCGCTGTGTGAACCCCGCGATATCGCCCTCCCGGTGCTCCTGGACCCTGCGGTAAGATCCGAGGTCACGCCGGTGTAGAGCGTGCCGTGCTTTCGCGAGGCCATGATGTAGACGTGCCCTGGCATGGGAAAAGCAAATCCCACTTCCGCGACACAGGCAATGGAACCATCTCTGTTTTCGCCATTCTAGGGGCATTGCCTCCAGCGCGATCGTCATCCCGGGCGCGGAAGGCGACCGGGGATCCATTCTTCTCTCAGGTTACACGCCGAAAAAACCCGGCCTAGGTGAGGTGATCAGCGCCTTTCTCCCGACGGTCAATGGGTCTCAGGTCGCCTTTGGCGCCCGGGATGACGGTAGCGCGGGAGACACCCCTACCTCTTCGGCGAGGCAATAATCTCCGCCGCGATCCGCCTGGTCGACAGGCCGCGGGTGATCGAGGCGAGGTCGCCGCCCCCCCTTCAGCAGCGCCAGCGCCTGCCGCTTGGTGATGACCAGCCCGTCGGCGAAGGGGCGCCTGGTCGAGAACAGGCGCGCCAGGAAGCGCGGCCGGCCGATGCGCGAGCGCGAGAAGCGGGCCGGCGTCGTGCCGCTCGACATGTGCAGCATCACCGCCTCCGTCCAGCCCTCCGTCAGGCGGGCGCCCGGTTCCAGCACCATGAGCCAGTCGCCGCGCGCGCGACGCAGCCCCGCCGCGAGCTCGCCCTCGGCAATCATGCCGCAGCCGGCATGATCGGCCACATAGGCCGTCTGGTCGGTCGAGCCGCGATCGTGGACCAGAACCTCGCGCACGACGCCCTCCACCGAGCCCGCCACAAGCGAGCTTAGCGTGCGCGCGAGCCCCTCCTCGTCGTTATGCGTCTCGATCAGCACCGTGAGCATCAGGTTCGCTTAGCGTAAAGCCGGCTCAAAGGCCAGTTGTGCGACGCGGCGATGTTTGTTCTTGCTTTGTTCCCGACGCCGACGTAGGAATAATTTCATCGCAGAGACGATTCGCCAGCCGATTCTCTTACGGAAACGCCGCCATGGAACAGATTCGCAGCGCCGATATTGCAGCCTTCACGGAAGGAAGGGCTGCGATGGCCAATGCCATCATCGACCAGAGCGGACTGCGCGTCGGCGACGACCGGCGACGCGGCCGTGCGGCCGGCATCAATCCGTCGGGCCGCTACGAGCCCCTGTCGCGGCACGTGTTCGACGACGGCTGGTCCTCGCTGGACGAGTTGCCGGCCTTCAAGACCGAGGTGCAGGTGGAGAAGCCGCGCGCGATCATCACGCGCAACGAGTCGCCGGACATCTCCTTCGATCGCTCGATCAACCCCTATCGCGGCTGCGAGCACGGCTGCGTCTACTGCTTCGCCCGCCCGACGCACGCCTATATGGGCCTGTCGCCGGGTCTCGACTTCGAATCCAAGCTGTTCGCCAAGCCGGATGCCGCGCGCCTGCTCGAAAAGGAGCTGTCGAAGGAAGGTTACAAGCCGCGCACGATCGCGATCGGCACCAACACCGACCCCTACCAGCCGATCGAGAAGAAATGGCGCATCATGCGCGAGGTCCTGGAGGTGCTGGAGGCGTTCAACCATCCGGTCGGCATCGTCACCAAGTCGGCGCTGGTGATGCGCGACGCGGACATCCTCGGCCGCATGGCCGAGAAGGGTCTCGCCAAGGTCGCGCTCTCGGTCACCACGCTCGACCCGAAGCTCGCCCGCACGATGGAGCCGCGCGCGGCGACGCCGTCGCGCCGGCTGGAGGCGCTGCGCGCGCTGTCTGAGGCCGGCATCCCGGTCTCGGCCATGGTCGCGCCGGTCGTGCCGGGCCTGACCGACCACGAGATCGAGCGGATCCTGGAATCGGTCGCGCATGCGGGCGCGAAGGAGGCCGGCTACATCATCCTGCGCCTGCCGCTGGAGGTGAGCCCGGTCTTCAAGGAATGGCTGCTGCGCCACTATCCCGACCGCTACCGCCACGTGACCTCGCTGATCCGCTCGATGCGCGACGGCAAGGACTACGATTCGGAGTGGGGCAAGCGGATGAAGGGCACCGGTCCCTATGCCTGGCAGATCGGCCGCCGCTTCGAGATGACGGCCAAGCGGCTCGGCCTCAACGTCGAGAAGCGCCCCCTGCGCACCGACCTGTTCAAGGCTCCCAACGCCAAGGGGGAGCAACTGATGCTGCTCTGAGAGAGCCTGCGCGTCCCGATCCTCTTCCCGTCCGACGTTGTCCCCGCCTCGGACGGCGCCTTGCCGGTTCCCCCACCGGAAGGCCTTGCGGAGAATCGGACGCGGTGCGAGTCTCGCCGCAATATGGCTCGCCCGCGTTCCGATTCTCCGCTTCTTTTCGACATCCCGCTGAAGCCCGACTTCAGCGTGGAGCGGCGTTCGCGCAAGCGCGGCGTATGGCCGGTGGCGGGCACCGACGAGGCCGGCCGCGGGCCGCTCGCAGGTCCCGTGGTGGCAGCGGCGGTCATCCTCGACCCCGACGCCATCCCCGATGGCCTCGACGATTCCAAGCGCATGACACTGGAGGCCCGCGAGCGGGTCTATCTCACCATCATCGGCTCGGCGATCTCGGTCGGCGTCGCCTCGGTCTGCGCCGTCTCGATCGACCGCAGCGACATCCGCAAGGCGAGCCTGGAGGCGATGCGCCGCGCGGTCGCCGCCCTTTCGCTGCCGCCGCTGCTGGTGCTCGCCGACGGGCGCGACATCCCGCCGGGCCTCGCCTGCGAGGGCCAGGCGCTGGTCAAGGGCGACCAGCGCTCGCAGTCGATTGCAGCTGCCTCGATCGTCGCCAAGGTCACCCGCGACCGCATGCTCGCCCATTGCGGCACGATCCACCCCGCCTACGGCTTCGAGCGCCACGCCGGCTACGCCACGGAGGTGCATTTCGCCGGCATCAACACCCACGGCCCCCTGCCCGGCCTGCACCGCATGTCCTTCTCCCCGTTCAAGGCGGCGTAGAGGGCTCTGGAGAATTGAATATCGAAGTCGTTGATACGCATGCGCCGTCATTCCGGGGCCGCGCAGCGGAACCCGGAATCCAGGGCAGCAATGTTGCAATTAGAGACCTGGACGGGACAAAGCCGGCGATCTGGATTCCGGGTTCCGCTACGCGGCCCCGGAATGACGGAGCAACGCGGTGCACTCAAACGAAAACGGCCCCGGGCATTGCCCAGGGCCGCAATTCGTGGAGCCTGTCCGCCCTCAGTTGAGCTTGGTCTTGACCGCGTCGACCGAGGCCTGGAAGAGCTGGCCGGCGGCCTTGGCGTCGACCTTGTCGCCGAGCACCTTGCGCGCCGCCTCGATGGCGATGTCGACGGCACGGCCGCGGACCTCGGCGATCGCGTCGCGTTCGGCCTGGGCGATCTTCTGCTCGGCAAAGGCGGTGCGGCGGGCGACGTATTCCTCGGTCTTCGTCTTCGCGTCGGCTGCCAGGATCTTCGCCTCGCGCTTGGCGGCGTCGACGATGCTCGCGGCCTCGGCTTCCGATTCCTTGCGCTTGCGCTGGTATTCGGCGAGCAGCTGCTGTGCCTCCTCGCGCAGCTTGCGCGCCTCTTCCAGCTCGTCGCGGATCTTGTCGGCTCGGCTGTCGAGCTGGCCGGCGATCATGCCCGGAACCTTGAGATAGACGACGATCGCGAGAAAGATGACGAGGCCGACTGTTGCCCAGAATGTGGCGTCCATGGCGCGTCTCCTATTCGGCCGACTTGACCGCGGCGGCGACCGCAGCCTTGTCGGCGGAGCCGACCAGCGACTGGACGATCGCGGCGGCGGTCTCCTCGGCGATCGCGCCGACATCCTTCATCGCCGAGGCGCGAACCTGGGCGATGCGGGTCTCGGCGTCGGCCAGCCGCGTGTTGAGCTGGGCCTCGACCTGCTTGCGCTCGGCGTCGGCTTCCGCCTTCGCCGCGTCGCGGGCATCGTTGGCGATCTTGTTGGACTTCGCCCTTGCGTCGGCCAGTTCCTGCTCATAGGCGGCAATGGCGGCGTCGGCGTCCTCCTTCAGGCGGGCGGCCGTGTCCAGATCATGCGCGATCCGGTCGCGGCGCACCTCGAGGATGCCGCCGATGCGCGGCAGCACCACCTTCTTGAGGAAGAGGTAGAACAGGCCGAACGTGATCGCCAGCCAGAGTAACTGCGAGGGGAAATAGGTCGGCTCGAACGGCGGGAAGCCGGCCTTGCCGTGTTCGCCGCCCGCCGGAGCCTCGGTATGGGCAGCGCCTTCCGCAGCACCATGCGCATCGCCGCCTTGGGTCGTGCCCGAGGCGGGAGCGTGTTCCTGCGCGTAGCCAGGTGTCACGAACATGTAATTCCCCTATGCCGGACAGGCCGCGCGAGGGCGGCCCGGCCCGGTTTCGTCTTCGATCAGCCGAACAGCGCGAGCAGCGCGATGAGCAGCGAGAAGATGCCCAGAGCTTCCGTCACGGCGAAGCCGAAGATCAGGCGGCCGAACTGGCCGTCAGCAGCCGACGGATTGCGCAGCGCGCCCGCCAGGTAGTTGCCGAAGATCGAGCCCAGGCCGATGCCTGCGCCGCCCATGCCGAGGCATGCGATGCCTGCGCCGATGTAACGAGCTGCTTCTGCGTCCATTTCAAAACTCCTTGGGTAGGTATCGAGGATGTCGTGTTCTGGCGGCTGCCCGCCGGTGACAGGGTCCCGGTCCTTAGTGTCCCGGATGGATGGCGTCGTTGAGATACATGCAGGTCAGCACCGCGAAGACGTAGGCCTGCAGGAAGGCGACGAGAAATTCGAGACCGGTCAGCGCCACGGTCATGGCGAGCGGCAGCACGGCGCCGGCAACGCCTGCGGCACCCATCGCCGACAGCGAGGTCACGAAGCCCGCGAACACCTTCAGCGTGATGTGGCCGGCCAGCATGTTGGCGAAGAGACGGACGGAGAGGCTGATCGGACGCGACAGGAACGAGATCACCTCGATCGCCACGACCAGCGGCACCAGGATGCCGGGCACCCCATGCGGCACGAACAGCTTCAGGAAGCCGAAGCCGTGCTTGTAGAAGCCGTAGCCCACCACCGTCAGGATCACCAGCATCGCCAGCGCGAAGGTGACGATGATGTGGCTGGTGAAGGTGAAGAAGTAGGGGAACATGCCGAACAGGTTCGCCACGAGGATGAACATGAACAGCGAGAAGACGAGCGGGAAAAACCTCATCCCAGCCGTGCCGGCGGCGTCGCGCAGCATGTTGGCGATGAACTCGTAGGACATTTCCGAGATCGACTGCATGCGGCTCGGAATCAGGCCGCGGCTCGACGTCGTCAGGTAGAGGAAGGCGGCCGCGCCGACGGCGGTCGCGACCATGAACAGCGAGGAATTTGTGAACGAGAAGTTCATGCCGGCGATATCGATCGGCACGATCTCGTTGATCACGAACTGGTGGATGGGATCGTTTGCCACCTTTGCCCTCGTCCTTCGTGCGCCGAATGGCGCTCTTTACGTGTCTTTCGATCCGTCGCCGTCCGGCTTCCGGATCTTGTGCTCGGCGATGAGACCCGCCGAACGAAGAATGTTCAACACCCCGGCGCCGAAGCCGAGAAACAGAAAGACGATCAGCCCCCAGGGGGACGTCCCCGCCATCCTGTCGACGATCCAGCCGATCGCCGCTCCGACGACCACGCCGGCGATGAACTCGCTCGACAGACGCAGCGCGTAGCCCATTCCGGACATGCCGCCAGTCTGCGCCGCGGGACCGTCGGGCTTCCTTTCGGGTCGCCGCGCCGCGATCGCCGCCTCGAGGTCGCGCATACGCTTGTCGAGATCGCCTTCACGGTGCCCCGTGGGTGGAAGTCCTGGTCCGGAGCCACCGGTTTCGACTGGCCTTTTCGGTCCGGCCACCGCAACCTCCCCGTCCGGCCTGCCACACCCCGCAGCCCGCTTTAAAGTCGGCCGCAACATAGTTAGGGGCCTCCCCCCAGTCAAGCCGGGGAAGCGATTGGTTGTGTATGTATTTTAGTGAGGAAAATCAGCCACTTGATCCGGTGCGACAAACCGCCCGGAGCATTTGCGGACGCGCATGTGCCGAATCCGCGCCACACGGGGGCACACGGACGCCTCATCCGAGGCGCGGGCTCAGCTCCAGCCGCCGCCATAGGTGCGGTAGAAGATGTGCAGGCCGATCTTCTTCATCTTCTCCATCGAGCGCGCCCAGCGCGGGCTGACATATTGCGCATAGTAATGCGTCGAGGAGCCGACCTCCTCGATGAAGATCTTGCCGGCGGTGACCGCCATGGCGATCTCCTCGGCGGTCTTGTAGGCGGCAGGGCTCAGCACGCGATCCGGGATGCCGTCGCAGGCGAAGGAGAACTGGCAGCGGTTGCGCCAGCTGGAGTTCTGGTAGACGACGCCGCAGACCGTGCCCGGATAGGTCGGGTTGCGGACGCGGTTGAGCACGACTTGGGCGACAGCGGCCTGGCCGCGCAGGCTCTCGCCGCGCGCCTCGAAATAGATCGCGGTCGCAAGGCACTTCTGCTCGGCCGACGTGAAGACGTGCGCCGGCAGCGGCTCCTTCATCCAGGCATGGTCGCCCGGCGCCATCGGCGGCACGAAGCGGCCGGCGTTGGGGTCTTCCTCCTTCAGCAGGCTCGCGAAGGGCGAGGCCTTGGCGTAGTCGGGCTTGGCGGGCGCATAGGCGGTGGCCAGGATGTCGGCCTTGTCGTTGTTGACCAGCGAGGCGAGCATCGCCGGCACGCCGGGGTCCTTCCTCTTCTCCTGGCGCACATAGAAGGCGCTGGCGATCTCGATCTCCTTGCCCTTGATCTCCGGCTTGACGAAGGCCATCGCCTCCGTGCCGCCGACGACGGGACGCAGCCAGCTCTGGCGCTCGAACACCGAGCCGGCGTTGAAGGCCTTGGGCGGGGCGACCGGGGCGACCTTGAGGATGCGGCCCTGCTTGTCGGCGCGGTGGATGCGCGCCTCGTCCGGCGTGTCGCTCGCTTCCGTCTTGCCACGGAAGGCGACGGCGCCGAGCTCTGCGGTGCGCACGCCCGCCCCCGAGATCGAACCGGTGGGCATCGCGTCGGTGAACTTCATCTCGCCCTGATGGACCGAGCCCGCGACCGCGCGCTCGACGAAAGCGCCCCAGCGGGCAGCCCCCGAATCGCCGCCCGAGATCAGACTGGTCATGTCCTGCTTGGCCGCGATGGTCGGGAAGCCGAGCCACAGCGCAAGACCGACAAGGATGGGGGACGTCAGATTGCGTTTGCCCACGAGCGGCGAACGACGCACAGAAACCTTCCGACGAAGCACAAGCACTCTCCAGGACGCGACATCACTCAACTTGAAGGCCAAGGTGATGCATTAACCTTGATGGGCGGTTAACAGCCGCGTCGGGACGGCAATAAGGCGGCCCGAAAGCAGGAATGTGGTTTCAGCCGCGCTTCTTCGCCCGGCCCGCAAACGGGTTGTCCGTCTCGCGCAGCACCATGCGCACCGGCACGCCTCGGATACCGAACGTCTCGCGCAAGCCGTTGATCAGATAGCGCAAATAGGATTGCGGGAAGGCGTCCGACCGGGTGACGGACAACACGAAGCCCGGCGGGCGCGTCTTCGCCTGGGTGATGTATTTGATCTTCAGCCGGCGTCCGGCGATGGCCGGCGGCGGGTGGTGCGCCAGAATGCCCTCCAGCCAACGGTTAAGACGGCCGGTCGAAATACGAATGTTCCAGGTCTCGTGCGTGGCCATCACGGCCTGCATCAGCTTGTCGAGCCCGCGCCCGGTCTCGGCCGACACCGGCACCGCCTGAATGCCGCGCACCTGCGGCAAAAGCCGCTCGGTCTTCTCGCGCAGTTCGGCCAGAGTCTGCTGCGGGCTGTCGATCAGGTCCCACTTGTTGAAGGCGATGACGGGCGCCCTGCCCTCGCGCACGATCAGGTCGGCCAGTTGCAGGTCCTGCTTCTCGAAGGGGATCGTCGCGTCGAGCACGATGATCACGACCTCGGCGAAGCGGATGGCACGCAGGCCGTCCTGCACCGACAGCACTTCGAGCTTCTCCTGCACCTTGGCCTTGCGGCGCATGCCGGCCGTGTCGAACAGCTTGAGCTTGCGGCCGGCATACTCCCATTCGACCGAGATCGAATCGCGCGTGATGCCGGCCTCCGGGCCGGTCAGCAACCGCTCCTCGCCGATCAGCGCATTGATGAGCGTCGACTTGCCCGCGTTGGGGCGGCCGATGACGGCGATGCGCATCGGCTTGGTCGCGTCGTAGGCGGGGATTTCTTCCGCATCCGGGTCGGCAATATCCTCGCCGATCAGCGGCGCATCGTCGAGCGGATCGAGCTCCGCCTCGTCCTCGCCCAGCGCACGCTCCTCGCCGAGTGCCGCGATCACCGCGTCGCGCAGGTCGGGCAGGCCCAGCCCGTGCTCGGCGGAGATCGGCACCGGCTCGCCGAGGCCGAGTTCCCAGCCTTCCAGCATGCCGCCTTCCGCGCCGCGCGCCTCGGCCTTGTTGGCGACGAGAATCACCGGCTTGCCCGAGCGGCGGGCGACGTCGGCAAAGGTGCGGTCGTCGGGCGTCACGCCCGCCTTCGAATCGATGATGAAGAAGACGAGATCCGCCTCTTCGAGCGCCTTCTCGGTGCCGGCGGTCATCCGCCCCGCGAGCGAGGATTTGTCGGCGACCTCCAGGCCGGCCGTGTCGATGACGTCGAAATAGAGGTCGTAGAGCTTGGCGTCGTGGCGGCGCCGGTCGCGCGTCACGCCCGGCGTGTCGTCCACCAGCGCCAGACGCTTGCCGACGAGGCGGTTGAACAGCGTCGACTTGCCGACATTGGGACGGCCGACAATGGCGACGGTGTAGGTCATGGGCGCGTCAGGACGCAGAACCCGAACTGCGGATCAGTTCGGACATCAGGGTGGCGCGCTCGCGGTTGTTGCGCGGGGCGGCGGAATCGGCGGCGATCTGGTCGAACAGAGTCAGCGCGTCGGCGAACCTGCCCTCCTTCCAGGCGACGAGCGCCAGCGCCTCGCGGGCCGAGTGGCGCAGCGGATTGGTCTCGGCGGTCAGCGCCTCGACGCGCGAGGCGACGTCCGCCTGCGTGCCATGGTCGACCAGGATCAGCGCCGCGCGCAGCCGCGCCATGTCGCGGATCGAGCCGGGGATCGAGCCGTCGGCAGCGACCTCGTCGAACTGCTTCACCGCGCCGTCGAAATCGCCCTTGTCGACAAGCACCGTGGCGGCACGCATGCGGGCGAGCAGCGGATAGGCGCCGTAGCCGTCGGCCTCCAGCGCCTCGAGCGCCGCGATCGCCTCGTCGTTCTTGCCGGCATTGGCGAGCGACAGCGCCTGCGAGAACCGGTCGCCCGAGGCGTTCGCCGTCTGGGTGCGCCAGTAGTCGTAGCCGACCCAGGCCGCCGTGCCGAGGACCACGAGAACGGCGGCGCCGATCAGCATCGGCCCGAAACGGTCCCAGATGGCCCTCGCCTGCTCCTGGCGGATCTCTTCGTTGACTTCGCGGATGAAACTGTCGTCGGACATCTGCCTACCGTGGCTTCAGGGCGCGCTGACGCGCGTTCAGAGCGGCCTTATTAGCCGAAATCCGCCGCTATGGAAGGGCGACGGGGAAATTATGGCTGCGACGCGCCGGCTCGTGCGGCGAACCTGCCGGCCGGTGAGATGCCGGGACGGCGAGAGAACTGCGCACCGCGGGCGAGTATCCGATCAGACCCAACGCCCCCCACCATGCTCTGCATGGTCCGTGCCGGGGCGAACCGCCTGTCTCGCTCGCTCTGTGCGACGCCCCCCCTGCGGCCCGTCTTCCCGGGCGCCGGAGGCGACCCGGGATCCATTCCTCTCTCCGGTTACACGCCGAAAACACCCTCGCGATCGCAGAAAGGGTCAGCGCCAACCCGCCAAGGTCAATCGATCCCGGCTGACCTCCGGTCGCCGGGATGACGATCGCGGACGGTGTGCGCTGTCTTGAGAAGAGCCAGAGCGGTCAGTTCTGGCACGTGATCCGATGGACCGATTTCCGCCCCTTCCCTCGCCAACCTCTTGCCCCGCTTCGAGATTCTCACGACCGCCAACTTTTTTCATCCCCACCCTTCCAGACATGCACCACACTGGCTGCGATGAAAGGAGCCGGCGATGGGCTGGAGGGCGAAGGCAGGGAGGGAACAGGCGCTAAAGGCGAGGATCGTCATGCGCCTGTTCTCGATCGCCGACATGGCCGAACAGGCCGCCAGCCGGTCGTTCTGGGTCCGCTGGTGCGTGCTGTGGGCCGCCTGGCAGGCGCATGCGTTGCTTAGCGCCTATGTCGAAGGCACGCTCCGCAGCGCCGCACGCAGGCCTTGGACGCCCGTCATGATGCCGGCCGGCTTCGGCAGCAATCCCTTCGATGCCGAGGATATTGCCGATTCACTCAGGGCATTCGGGCTCTACATGCAGGCCATCGCGGCGCATCTGCGCCGTCTGTCGTTCCTGCACCGGGGTCAGGCCTCCGACGAGGCTGGCAATGAGGGTGGCGCGATCCATGGCTTGGGCGCGCTCATCGAGAGGCGCGCCATCGCCGCCGCCGTACCCGGTCGAGTTCTGCGACACGTCCTGAGAAGCACCTGTCCTGCCCCGTGCAGGACAGGTGAACGCCTCAGACCGATCCCGCTTCCGTCCGCCGAAAAATCCGCTGCGGTCGACAATCTCGCGCGAGCTGAAACTGCGCGCTTATCGCCGGAGGCCACCGCCATTAACCATGCCGGCGGATCGCCGCCCTCTCTCCGCGCCGCCGCCATATTCTCGGGCTACCGACCGCACGACGAAAAGTGCGGGTCGGGTATGAAGTCTTTGGTGCGTTCCTGTGTCTCGGCGCTCGCAGTGTCTCTCGCGACTGCGGCTGCGGCAGGCCCCTCCCCGCAATATGTCATCATCTCCTTCGACGGCGCGAAGGACAACGCGCTGTGGGAGCGCAGCCTGAAGCTCGCCGACGAGACGGGTGCGCGCTTCACCTATTTCCTGTCCTGCGTCTACTTCATCCCCACCGAGGCGAAAGCGGGCTACCAGGCGCCCGGCAAGCGCGCCGGCCGCTCCAATGTCGGCTTCGGCGACACCGCCGCCGACGTCCAGGCGCGGCTCGGCCATGTCTGGGCGGCCTACCAGTCGGGCCATGACATAGCGAGCCACGCCTGCGGCCATTTCGACGGCAAGGACTGGTCGCAAGCCGACTGGACCGCCGAGTTCAACACATTCGGCAAGGTAATGGCCAAGGCCTGGACCGCCAGCGGCGGAAACGCGCCGGCCGGCTGGGACGACTTCGTCCGGCACGGCTTCAAGGGCTTCCGCGTGCCCTACCTCTCGACCTCGGCCGGCCTCGCGCCGGCTCTCGCCGAGGCCGGTTTCGCCTACGATGCGAGCGGCGTATCGCGCGGGCCGCAAGCGCCGCTGCGGCGCGCCGCGCTCACCGAATTCGCCCTGCCGATGATCCCCGAGGGACCGAAGGGCCGGCGCATCATCGCGATGGACTACAATCTCTTCGTCCGCCACTCGGGCGGGTTCGAGCGCGCGAGCCAGGCCGAGGAGTTCGCCGAACGCACCTACCAGGCCTTCAAGGGCGCCTTCGAGGCGGAACTTGGCGGCGCGCGCACGCCGCTGCAGATCGGCTTCCACTTCCAGCCGATGAACGGCGGCGCCTACTGGACTGCGCTCGAACGCTTCGCGCGCGAGGTCTGCGTCAGGCCGGACGTCGCCTGCGTATCCTACGCGGACTGGCTCCGCGCCAATCCGCCCCGACCGGTCGACACGGCCGCCGCCGGCGGCTGATCTTAAGACGCCGGCTGGTCTTCCGGCTTCATTCCCGCCGCCTCACGCTCGAGATAGCGCCGGTCAATCTCGGGCAGAGCCTCGCCGTCAAGCGTGGCTTCAAAAGCGCGAAGGCGCTTGTAGATCGAGATCAGCGTCACGATCGTCGGCCAAGAATTCACCAGATATTGGAACGAGTTCGTGACCTGGGTGAAGGCCGATACGATCTGCTGATACACACCAAACGAGAACTTGGCGGCGGCAATCGAAGGAGCCAGGATAAGCGTCGCGAAGATCACGTCGGTCTGAAGGTAGAGGTAACGCGTCACGTCGAAATAGACGTAGTGCGCATAAAGGGTGAAATAGTTGCGACGCACATTTGCGAACAGCTCGGTCAACGTGATCGGCTGTGCTCGCGTCGGATCGTCTTCTCCGTAGACCAGTTCCTTGCGGAATGCTGCCTCGACACGCTGGTTTCTAAACTCCAGTCCGGGAAGCCTGACACCCACGACAGCCAGAAGCACAGTTCCGAAAAGCGCCCAGCCGATCGCGGCGAAAACAAGCGGGTAAGGAATGGCCCCGAGGATCGGAATCTCCGAGACGCTCGCCGAGAGGAGTATCAGCTGCGGCGTGAAGGCGATCAAGGTCATGATCGAATCCACGAACTTGTCCCCCATGCTTTGCATGATCTCGGAGAATCGCATCGTGTCTTCTTGAACACGTTGGGATGCGCCTTCGATACGGCGCAAGCGCTCCCAATTGGCGACGTAGAAGTCGTTCATCGCGGTGCGCCACCGGAAAATGTAGTGCTTGGAGAAAAATATGCTCAATACACTGACGGTTATTCCCACCAAAGCCAGGGCCAAGAACGATCCGGCACCACTATAGACATCTGCAAGCTCGACGGAGGCAGGTGGGGTCAACGCCTTGACGATCAAGTCGTAGAACGGGCCACGCCAATCGTTCAAAGCAACCGAAACCTGAACGTTGAAATAAGCCGCGAAGATGATCAAGGCAGTCCCGAGAACGGACCAGTTCAACCACGGATGCGGCGAGTACCAGCGCCAAAACAGATAAAAGAGCAGAACCCCTAGCCAGAAGTAGACATAGAACCAGATAAACGGTGCGGTGATGAACCGCAGCGGATTTAGGAGGCGAGCGGCTTCGGCATCAGCTACCGCTGGCCAAAGGGCCGCGCCGAGTTGTTCACCGGCAAAGTACCACGCCAGGATCATGACTGCAGCCCAGCCGACAGCGCTGATAAAAAACAGCTTCGGCTTGGGAAAGAACGATACGAACACGGGCGGGAAATCCTTGTGACTGCGGATTCGGTGGTCGCATCAAGTCACAAGAATGCGGCGATTGGAATGGCCGCAATCATTACGTTTTGGTCACGCGAGAAGCGCCGTCTCTGTCACCTGACGCCGGTGCGGCGCCCGGCATCCCAGGCGAGGAAGGCGCAGGCGACGAGGACCAGCGCCGCCACGGCCGAAGGCCAGGCATAGGACCCGGTCATGTCGGCAAGGTAGCCGGCGACGATGGGGCCGAGGATCTGGCCGACGCCGAAGGCCGCCGTCATCATCGCCAGCCCCTTGCGCGGCGAGGCGTCGGCCAGCCGGCGGGCGATCTGAAGGCCGATGGCCGTCACGGCGACGAAAGTGCCGCCGAGCAGCACCGCTGCAATGAGCGGGCCGGCATAGCCGCCGATCGCCACGCTCGCGATCACGCCCGCCGCCTCGACGAGCATGCCGACGGCATAGGCGGTGGTTGCGCCAAGGCGGGAGGCCGCGGCATTCCAGAACCAGGTCGAGGCGATGATAGACAGGCCGGTGACCAGCCAGACTACGGATTCGAACAGGCGCCCGCCCTCGCCCGCCCGCACGATGGCGACCAGGAAGGTGGCGGTGACGACATAGCCGAAGCCGAACAGACCGTAAGACAGGATCATCCGCCGCAGCGCCGGGCTTTTCGGCAGCGGCGGCTCCCGCCCCGCCTCGGCCGCGGCGACGGGGCCGTCTGGCACAAGAAGGAGGACAGCCACGAAGCTGAGCGCAGACAGGACCGCGGCGGAGATCCAGCCCGCCTGCCAGGGCGCATGCCACATCACCATCGCGCCGCTGGCTATCGCGGAAACGGCGATGCCGATCCCGACGCCGCCGAAATGTAGCGCCTGAAGGTCAGTCCGGCCGGCTCTGGCGAGATGGCCGAAGACGATCGTCGCCAGGAAGACGAGCATGAAGGCGCTCGCCACCCCGGCCAGGAAGCGGATCGCCATGAAGGCGAAAAGATTGTCGGTGAGCGCCATCAGCGCCGCGAGCACGGCGGTGCCGCCGACGCCGACCAGCATCAGCACGCGTTCACGGCCCTGCGCCCAGCCGCCGGCGGCAAGCACGGCGCCGACGAGATAGCCGAGGAAGTTGGCCGATGCGATCAGGCCGGCATCCGACGCCGACTGGCCGAGTTCCTCCATCATGCCGGGAAGCAGCGGCGTGTAGATGAAGCGGCCGATGCCCATGCCAGCGGCCATGCCGATCATGCCGCCGAGGGCGTAGCGATAGGGCGAGACGGAGGAGGTCGGCATCGACGCGCAACCTAGCTGGAGACGCGCATGTTGCAACGCAAAAGCACTGGTCCAGAGCGCATAGCGGCCGTGCGGCGGGGGAACGATTTCAAAGGAAGGCAGTTGGAAAACCGAAACACCACCACATGGAGAGAGCACATGAATGGCATCATCTACCTCATCGGCCTGATCGTGGTCGTGCTCGCGGTGCTGTCCTTCTTCGGGCTGGGCTGACCGGCGACGCGCATTTCACCCTTGCGATCGGGGCCGAGACGTCGCACATCCGGGTGACCGATCCCCAGCCAGGATGTGCGACATGGACTATCCCTACAATCACGCCATCATCGATCCCGCCCACCTCGACCGCCTCGCCGAAGTCGCGGTGAAGGTGGGCCTCAGACTGGAACCTGGCCAGGATCTGGTGATGACCGCGCCGGTGTCGGCGCTGCCTTTGGTGCGGCGCATCGTCGACCACGCCTACAAGGCAGGCGCGGGACTGGTAACGCCGTTCCTCTCCGACGAAGAAATCACGCTTTCGCGCTACCAAAACGCGCCAGACGAGAGCTTCGACCGGGCGTCGAGCTGGCTCTACGAGGGCATGGCGAAGGCGTTCTCCGGCAATGCCGCGCGGCTTGCCATCGTCGGCGACAATCCGATGCTCTTGTCGGGCGAGGACCCGTCCAAGGTCGCTCGCGCCAACAAGGCGAACTCGATCGCCTACCAGCCGGCGCTGGAGAAGATCGCCGGTTTCGACATCAACTGGAACATTGTCGCCTATCCCGGGCCGAGCTGGGCGAAGCTCGTCTTTCCGCAGGACAGCGAGGAGATGGCGGTGGCCAAGCTGGCGCATGCGATCTTCGCGGCGAGCCGGGTCGACCGCGACGATCCGGTAGCCGAATGGAAGGCGCACAACGCCCAGCTCGCCGAGCGCACAGCCTGGCTCAACGGCCGGAACTTTTCCGCGCTGCATTTCAAGGGACCCGGAACCGATCTCGTCGTCGGGCTGGCCGACGGGCACGAATGGCAGGGCGGCGCCTCGACGGCAAAGAATGGCATCACCTGCAATCCCAACATCCCGACCGAGGAGGTGTTCACCACTCCGCATGCAAGGCGCGTGTCGGGCACCGCGCGCTCCACCAAGCCCCTGTCGCACCAGGGCACGCTGATCGAGAACATCGAAGTGCGCTTCGAGGACGGACGCATCGTCGAGGCGAAGGCCTCGCGCGGTGAGGACGTGCTGCGGAAAGTGCTGGAGACCGACGAAGGCGCCTCGCGGCTCGGCGAAGTCGCGCTGGTGCCGCACTCCTCGCCGATTTCGAAAAGCGGGCTCCTGTTCTACAACACATTGTTCGACGAGAACGCCGCCTGCCACATCGCGCTCGGCCAGTGCTATTCGAAGTGCTTCATCGACGGCGCGAATCTTTCGGCGGAAGAGATCGCGGCACGCGGCGGCAACAAGAGCTTCATCCACATCGACTGGATGATCGGCTCGGACGAGGTAGACATCGACGGCATGCATGTCGACGGCCGCCGCGAGCCGGTGTTCCGCAAGGGCGAGTGGGCGTAGCTACTCGGTAGCTACTCGGCGGCAGGCAGTGCCTGTCGAAACAATGGCTCAGGCAGCGGCATGCCGTTTGCCTTGGCCGTCTCGATCCACGCAGCCATCGCGGCCCGCAGCTCGCTCACCGCCTCCTCTGGCGTCGCACCGAAGGCCGAGCAGGGCTTGAGGTTCGGCGCATCGGCTATCCACGCCTTGTCTGCGTCCGACCAGAAGACCGCGATGGCATGGTTCCGAGGCAAGCTACTTCCCCGTAGCTCCCGCGTAGGCGTTGGCCTTGAAGCCGAAGAGCAGGGCCTTGCCGGTGTCGAGCACCGGGCGCTTGATGAGGTTGGTCTCGGCGAGGATCATGGCGCGGGCTTTCTTCGCGTCGATTCCCTCCTTCTCGGCCTCGGGCAGTTCCTTGAAGGTGGTGGAGTTGCGGTTGAACACCGCCTCCCACCCGGCCCGCTTGAACCAGTCGTCCACCACCTTCGGGTCGAGCTTGTCGACGCGGTAGTCGAAAAAGCTGTGCTCGACTCCATGGTCGTCGAGCCATTTGCGCGCCGACTTGACGGTGCTGCAGGATTTGAAGCCGTAGAGCGTGGCAGCCAAGATCAAAGCCCTTTCAGGAATATCGAGGTGCGCGCGAGTCCCTCGCGCAGGATGTCCGGGGCGTTGGCGTAGCCGATGCGGACGTGTCCGTCCATGTCGAAGGCGGAGCCGGGGACAAGGAGTACGCCGGTCTCGTCGAGCAGGCGCGAGCAGAACTCGACCGAGGACATGTCCAGGTCGTAGCAGAGCAAGGCGGTGGTGCCGGAGCGCGGCCTGACCCAGGAAATCAGCGGCTCGGCGGCGACCCAGTCGGACAGGATGGCGAGGTTGCCACGAGTGATGTCGCGGCTGCGCGCCAAGACGCGGTCGCGCGCTTCCAGCGCAAGGGCGGCGAGATGGTCGTCGATCATCGAGACGCTGATCGTATTGTAGTCGC
Organism: Mesorhizobium sp. J428; assembly: GCF_024699925.1. Taxonomy (NCBI): domain Bacteria; kingdom Pseudomonadati; phylum Pseudomonadota; class Alphaproteobacteria; order Hyphomicrobiales; family Phyllobacteriaceae; genus Mesorhizobium; species Mesorhizobium sp. J428. Next base: position 3,759,755 of record NZ_JAJOMX010000001.1, on the reverse strand, counting down.
GATGGATCATCGCGGCCGAGAGGACTTCCTTCGGAGCGACGATCCAGCCGAGCCTCAGGCCCGCCAGCGCATAGGCCTTCGACATCGAGCCGGTCGAGATGCCCTTCTCGTAGAGGTCGGCGAGAGAGGCGGTGAAGCCGTCGCCCTCCTGATCGACGCCGCGATAGACCTCGTCGGCGAGCAGCCATGCGCCTGCGCCGCGCGCGATCGCGACGATCTCCTCCAGCATCGAACGGTCGATCAGTGCGCCGGTCGGATTGTTCGGGTTGGTCAGTGCGATGAGCTTCGCGCCCCGCGCTAGATCGCGCAAGCGGTCGAGATCGGGCAGGAAACCGTCCTCCGCGCGCAGCCAGAGCGGCCGCACCTCTGCGCCGAGGCTTTCGGGGATCGAATAGTGCTGCTGGTAGGTAGGCAGGACCGACACGATGACGTCACCCGGGCCTACAAGCGCCTGATACACCAGCGCGTTCGCGCCGATCGCGCCGTGGGTGACGAGCACGTCGGAGGCCGATTTCGTTTCGTAGAGCGCGGCGATGGCCTCGCGCAGCCGCTCCGATCCTTCGATGGCGCCGTAAGTGAGCTTCATCGGCAGAAGGTCGTCGAGGGAGGAATTGCCCTTGCCGGCAAGGTCGAGCAGTTCCTGCACGGTGATCGAGGCGACACAGGTTTCCGCGAGGTTCCATGCGCACCGTGTCTCGTGCGCATTCATCCACGTCTCGACGGCAAATTCCCTGATATGCATGCGGCCACCTCCGACCTGCGAAGGTGGCCGAGCGGGCTCCCGATGTCGAGGGCGTTACATCGCGACCTTGGCGTGGTCGCCGAGCTTCGGCTTGGCGCCGGTGACCGCGGCGGTAAGCATCTTGATACCCGAGATCACCTTGCCTGGGCTGTCCCATATCTCGGCGTCGTCGGGGATAAAGGTGACGAGACGGATGCGCGGATCGTCTTCCGAATCCCACCACATCTTGTTGGCGTCGGACCAGAATTCCTTGATCCTTGCCCGGTCGTTCGACACGCTCGCCCTGCCCGTCATCGTGACGAACTTGTACGAGTCCGGGTCTGCGAAGGAGAGCGTCGATACCGGAAAGCGCTCCAGTTCATCGACCTTGTAGCTTTCCACGTCGGTGAGGAAATAGACCGCCTCCTCGTCGCGCTCGATCTTGGCATCCATCGGACGCGAGTGGAGCTCGCGGCCGTTCCAGGTGTTGAAGTTGCAGATGCCGATCGACTCGGCGAGATCCCACGCGCGGTCGATCAATTCTGCGGGGGTCTTGTCGGTCTGTTCTTCACGGGCCATTTTTCGTCCTTCCCTAGCGGTTGAGAGATGGGGAAACCGTCTCCCGCGGCCTTGGTTCCGGACATCATGCGTGCCAACGCTTTTCAGCCGTTCGCGGACAGGTCTCGCTCCAGCGCGTCGAGCAGAAGGCGCGTGCCCTGCTCGCGGCCGGCGACGTCGGCGAAGCCCTCGTTGTAGGCGCCCTGTTCGGTGAAGGTCATCCTGGTGCCTGTTCCGTTCGGCTCGATCAGCACCGTCACCAGCGAGGTCGACATCGGCTTGCCCTCCAGCGTCATCCAGTAGGTGAAGACGATGCGCCGTCCCTCCTCGATATCGGTGTAGACCGTGTCGTTGGTGATCAGCGGGCCGCCCTTGAAGCGGAAGCTTGAATGTTCGGCCTCCCCTACCCCGAAGCCCGGCTGGTAGCTTTCCACCGTGAAGCCTTCTCCCTCGATCAGCCAGCGGCGCTTGGCGGCGGGGTCTGCATAGCCGGCGAACACCCTGGCGGGCGGCTGGGGATAATCGCGTTCGATGGTGAAGGACGCATGCGTGACACTCATGACCTGTCTCCTGATTGATCGTCTTGTTCGGAAAGGAACTGGCCCAGCCGGTCGAACCGGCTTTCCCAGATGCCGCGGCGGTCGCTGAGCCAGGCCTCCGCCGCGCGCAGCGCATCGGGACGCAGGCTGCATGTGCGCACCCGGCCGATCTTCTGCGACGTCACCAGTCCGCCGACCTCGAGCACCTGGAGATGCTGCAGTACCGCCGGCAGGCTCATCGCCAAAGGCTCCGCCAGGTCCTTGACGCTCGCCGGACCGCGCACGAGCCGATCGAGCATCGCCCGGCGGCCGGGGTCGGAGAGCGCGTGGAACATACGGTCGAGATCGGTCGATTGGTTAAGCATATGCTTTACTATCTGCGAGCGACGCCTTGCGTCAAGCGATAGTTTAGCAAGTGCCTAACTTTCTTAGTGAGCTGCCACCAGCCAACACTTAGGATTTGACCTAAGTATATTAATGAGGTATCCAGCCTGCGGCGCGCGACGCCGCTGGAGAGCCTCACCCGAGATGCTGCAGGAGCAGACCACATCGATGCCCAGCCCGTCCGCGGTCGACGGCATCTTTCGCGCGCTCGCGGATCCGACGCGGCGCAGCGTGATCGAGCGGCTGAGCGCGCGGCAGGCCTCGGTCTCGGAACTCGCCGCGCCCTACAAGATGGCCCTGCCCTCGTTCATGGAACATCTCAGGGTGCTGGAAAATTGCGGTCTCGTGCGGTCGCGCAAGGAAGGCCGCGTGCGCACCTATCAGGTCGCCTCCGAGCAGTTGAAGCTCGCGGAGGACTGGCTCGGCAAGCAGCGCACCCTGTGGGAGCGCCGGCTCGACCGGCTCGACAATTATCTTTTGTCCATCAGAGAGGAGAATGCCGAATGACGTCCGTGATCAAGATCGACCCGAAGCTGGACCTTGTTCTGGAGCGCGAGATCGACGTTCCCGTAGAACTTGTCTGGAAGGCGTGGACGACCCCGTCCAGCCTGAAGGAGTGGTTCGTGCCCAAGCCCTGGTCGATCACCTCGGTTGAGATCGACCTGCGCCCCGGCGGCATCTTCGCCTCGACGATGCGCTCGCCGGAAGGCCAGGAGTTCGAGAATGTCGGGTGCTACCTCGAGGTGGTCCCGCACCAGCGGCTGGTCTTCACCGACACGCTGCTGCCTGGCTACCGCCCCTCGGCCAAGCCGTTCTTCACGGCGGTCCTCGAACTGACCCCCGCCGGCAGCGGGACACGCTACAAGGCGATCGCCATTCACGGCAATGACGAGACCCGCAAGAGCCACGAGGAAATGGGCTTCCACGACGGCTGGGGCACTGTCGTGACCCAGATGGTGGAGCACATCAAGGCGGGCAAGTAGGCCGCTATACCAGCACCGCCTCCACCGGGCGGCGCGGCGAATACGGCATCGTTGGCCCGTAGCCGAGCCGCAGAACGAGGTCGGGCCGCCTGCCCGCCTCGCCCGCGAGCGCGGCGAGATCGGACCTGAACGCGGCCACCTCGACCGGCTGGTTGACGAAGGCGTGCCGCAGCCCGAGCGTCGTCGCCGTCAGCAGCATGCGCTGGCAGGCGCGGCCGACCGCGATCCAGTGCCCGCTGTCGGCGCGATCGGCGAGGAACACGGCGAAGGCGGGGGTCGACGCGGCCTGGCGGGCATAACGGTCCGCCTCGCCCTTCGGCGTGGCGACGAGCGGAAAGAGGCGGCGGCCGACCGCGCCCGGCAGGGACGGGCTGCCGCTTGCGGCGGACAACAGCCCGTCGCCCGTGCGCATGGCGTCGCGCGGGTTGAAGCGGATCCACTGCAGCAGTTCGGCCACGAAGGCGGGGGCCATCATCTGGGCGTCGTTGCCGGCGACGATCAGGTCGCGCAGTTTCGCCCGCGCCGTTTCCTCGGTCAGGATCACCAGCCGGACGCCGGGCTCGGCGGCTGCCTTCTCGAGCGCTGCCAGATCCGCCGGTGCGACGGGCCGGCCGTCATAGTCGGCGCGCGTCGACTGGCGCAGCGGGATGGCGTCGAACAGCGGATCGGCCTGCGCTGCGCCTTCCGCGAAATCATAGCCGATCGCACTGCCGTCGCCCGGTGCTGCCAGCAGCTCGCCCGGCCAGCCGCCGGCACGCCCCGCAATGGCGAGGTTCTCCGCCGCGCAGCCCAGGCTGACATAAAGATGATGGTCGTCCGGATCGACCACCGGCGTGCGGCGGCTCTCGTCCGGCAAGAGGCCGATGGCGGTCTGCGTCGCGGCGAACCGCCAGGCCTGCGTGTTATGGCTGTTGGCGGCCAGCGTCGCATAACGGACGAGGTTTTTCAGATCCGGCCTCCCGGAAAGCGGCGCACGAAGGCGGGCCGCATAGCGCTCGTAGTCGGCGAGCGATCCGGTGGCCCGGTTCCAAGCGAAGACGCCACCGCCACCAAGGACGGCGAGTCCGGCCATTGCCCCAAGAAGACGACGCCTGTTCATGCTGCGATCTCCTTTCGCGGGGTTGTTCACCGATCCCTGACCCGAGCCCCGGATGCCCCGGCGTCGGCGGACTGGAATGACCCGTCTATGCCTTGGCGAGGATCCTCTCGATGTCCTGCCTGTCCTGCGCCGTGAGGTCCTTTGCGAGATCCCCGACGAGCTTCGCGCGCACCGTGTCATGGAAGTGGCGGCGCAGTTCTCCCAGCGTCCGCGGATCGGCGATGACGAAAAGCGTGCCGATTTCGCCTGAAAGCACCTGGCGATTGAGGTGGTCCGCCGCCGCGGCTGCGAAATTGTCCTCGGCAAGACGGGACATGTCTGGATTGGCGGTCGAACTGTGATGGCGCCCGCCCGAGCCCTGGTTTTCGGCAGCGATCGCTGGCTCCGCAAGTTCCACGAGATCGATCTGCGGTTCATGGCCCCTGTTCCGGAACAGGCGGAGCCTCGCGCCGTCGACCACGGCGACGGTCGTTTCATTGAGTAGGATCATTCGCTTTCTCCCGCATTCTCTCGACCGCCCACGCGCACGCCCGAACGGAGGCCTCGTCGGTCTTGCTCCTCCTTTGGGCCGCACCGAGGTAAAAGACCTTGATCCTCGTCAAGTCGCCGCAACAGCATCGATTGCAGGGACGGCCGCACCGTGCGCAAGGGGCCAGCGGCCGGCTTCGGCATGGAACCCTTCGCCCTGATAGCTCTCGATGAGGACGAAGTCTCGAACGATCCAGCCCAGCGGCTCGATCCTGGAGGTCGTGAAGGAGGCCGCCTGGTCGTGCAGCAGCGTCATGTGGGCCGTGAACCGGCCCTGCTGCCGTGGCAGCAAATTCCGCAGCCGCGTCGCGAGGGCCTGCCGGAAAGTGTCCGTCGCCGGATTGCCGTTGCCGCCGGTCAGGACGATGCTGCCTCCGAAATCCATGATCCTGTCGAACCGGATTTCGAACGGCGGGCAGGAGAAACCGGCCGTCGCGCTGCAAACGCGCTCGACATGACCGTCCGGCAACAGCGTCCGCGGCCCGAGCACCAGCAGGGAAACGTGCCGGCGCATGCGGGCGCCACCACCTTGCCGCGCAGGCCGAGCCGGCCGCGCCAGATAGGCAGGCATCGATCCACCTCGGCGTTCACGGCCGCATCAGGCCGCAGCGCGAAGAAGAGCACGTGAACCGTCGCGCGAGGCAGCGACGGCAGGTCGAACGACAATTGTTCCATTTCGCGAACTCCCAGAGGATCGCGGAAGACAGAATAGAACAAAACATGAACATTTCAAGCTCGGCAGCAAGCGTGGCGCTTGAACGTGACCGGCCCTTGGCGACCGAACCTTGATCCGCCGCCCCTGCTCTGCGGTTCAAGAGCCTATCGCGCCCAGATGTTTGCGTGCAGCAGATAATCGCGGGTCGACCGGTCCAGAGGATAGACCAGTCGGCCCTCGCGTCCGAACCACTTATCATAAATCTGCATGTAGCGGCCGCGATAGTCGGCAAGGTCACGCGTCAGCCCGATGATGGTGGCGTTGACGAAATCCCGCCACTCGCTGTCGTCTTGCGGCAGCATGCAGGCCATTGTCTCATTGCCCAGGGGCTCGGTGCGCGGCAGCAGAACGACGCTGCGGTCCGGTTCCAGCTTTCGCGACAAGCCGAGCAGGATGATGCCGATATTGGCCACCCCTTGGACCTCGCCGCTTCTGAGCGCAGCGAATGCCTCGTCCATCGACGGGTAGGCACGCGTCACCATTCCCGGCAAGGCCTCTGTCAGGATATCGCCTGTCGTCGTGCCCTCAGCCACGCCGATCGTCATGTCCTTTATGTCCGGCGTGGTTTTCAGCGTATCCCGGAACGCCAGAATACGGGTGCCATCCCTGAAAAAGGGAACCGAAAAGTCCACGAGCTTCTCACGGTCCCAAGTCGGCGTCGTAATCTCGCAAACGATATCGAGCGCGCCGGATGCGACCATCTGCAAGCGATTCGACGGCGTTACCCGGCTCAGTTCCGTCCGCACCGGTCGCCCGAGACGCGCCTCCGCCGCGGCGCGGATCTCCTCTATCAGGTCGACGGAAAAGCCTTCCGGTTTGCCGTCTTCGGCCAGATAGGCAAACGGTACGGCGTCAGCTCTTATGCCCAGCCCGAATGACCCCACTTTCGGCAATTTGCGACAGCGTGCCGGCATGAACCGCCTCCGTCTGGACTGGGCACATCAACGTCCAGGCAATCGCAACCAACGCAAATCTCGCCATGTGTGGACCTCTCAACACCCCGACTGCAAATTCTCTCCAGTTTGAAACACACTCGTTCATAAATTACGTCGATGCTGCTGAGAGGATGCGTCGAAACGCATGAATCGTGTTACCCTCAAAATGTCTTTGGCTTTGCGACAGCCCTACCCGGTCTCGTTCAAGATCAAGAGGATATCTCCTCACCGAGGGGAGCGACGCCTCATGGCTGGTGCCCCTCCGCTCGAACGCCGACTCGATCTCGCAGCGACATTGGGGACGATCGCCATAATACAGGAAGAGATCAAGGCGCCCGCCGACGGAGGCGGGGCGTGACCCTGACCCGGCGCCTCATCCTCATGGTCGCCGCCTGCATCACGCTGGCGATCATCACAATCAGCGTCGTGTTCGGCTGGCTCGGACGACACGCGCTCATCGAGCAGGCCGAGGCGCAGGCGCAGGCCGTCGCCCGCATTGTCGCCGAAAGCGCCCGCCTCACCGAGATATCGCTGGAGGAGATGCAGTCGGTCCTTGTCGACGATCTCTCCACATTGGCTTTCGCCATTGCCAGCATGCCGGCGCAGGCCAGTCCGGACTTCGGAAACCTGCTCGCGGAAGTCGCTGCACGCGGCAATATCTCCTCGCTTTGGCTCGTCGACAAGGACCTTACGGTGCTGGCAAGTTCCGTTGGCGACTATGGAGCGGTGGTCAGCGGCGAGAGCCTTCCAGACGGCCTGCCTCGTGCAGCGCTGGATGCCTTGACGAGCGGCCGCCGCTTCCGCCTGCCGCTCGGCGGAGCGATCGACGGCGTCCGCTACGTCGGCGTGCGTGTGGACGGCGGGCGGGCGCTGATTGCCGGCCAACCAGATGCCGTTCTCGACCCGGTGCGCGCCGCCAACAGCCTGCCAGTTCTCCTGGCCGCGCTGATCAATCGTGACGGGATAAGGGCGATACAGGTTTTCGACGACGCGCAGGTATCGATGGCTTCGGTGGGCGACGACATGCCGGCGGCCGCCGGCAGGCTCGCGGCGAGGGCGATCGAAGGCACCGCCGCCGACTTCGACTTCGGGCAAGGTCGTCTTCTCGTGGCCGCGCCCATCCGCGATACGGCCGGCATCACCATTGGCGCAACCGTCCTGTCGATGTCGACGCAGCGGCTGGAGGACATGCTTCTCGACTATCTCTACTACGGCATGCTTGCCGCAGGTCTCGTGCTTGCGGTCGGCGTCGGCGTCGCCGGACTGTTTGCCGGCCGCATCGCCCGCCCGGTCTCCGCAATGACCGCGGCCGCAACGCAAATCGACAGCCGCATCTTTCGCCCGGAAAGCCTGAACACGCTTGCCGGGCGGGCCGATGAGCTCGGCACGCTGGCCCGCGTATTCCAGCACATGGCAATCGAGGTCCAGGCTCGCGAGGAACATCTCGAGGCCCAGGTCCGCGCGCGCACGACGGAACTGGAGCAGAAGAACAGACTGCTGGAGGAATCCAAACGTCGGGTCGAGGCGGAGCTCGATGCGGCACGCTCCCTTCAGGCCGCAATCCTTCCGCAGGGGCTGCCCGCGCACCCTTCCTATGCGGGCAACGCGACGATGATTCCCGCCCGCGAACTTGGCGGCGACTTCTACGATTTTTTCACCATAGACGACCGCCATCTAGGCATCGTGATCGCCGACGTTTCGGGCAAGGGTGTGCCGGCGGCGTTCTTCATGGCGATCTCCCGCACCGTGTTGCAGTCCAGCGCGCGTGAGAACCGCTCGGCCGGCGCCTGCCTCGCGGCGGCGAACACGATGCTGTGCGGGCAGAACCCGATGGACCTGTTCGTAACCACCTTCTACGGCATTCTCGACACGGAAACCGGCACGCTGACCTATGCCAATGGCGGGCACAACCCACCAATGGTCATCCGGCGCCAGGACGGCAGCGTGCAGGACCTGCCGCGCACCGGAGGCGTAGCATTGGGGGTGGCGCCCGGACTTGATTATGCGGAAAAGAGCGTGATCCTGACGGAGGGTGACACGCTGTTTCTGTATACCGACGGCATATCGGAGGCGATGGACGGCGAAGGGAGGGAATTCACCGAGGCGCGTCTGCGTAGCGCACTGACCGATGCGCATAGGCTGACCGTCGAACTCGTGCTTGCCGATGTCACAAACGCTGTCGGCGATTTCGTCGGCGCCGCCGAACAGTCGGATGACATCACCTGCCTTGTCATCCGCTACAATGGTCCGCGCAGCAGCCAGTCCTGATCAGAGGCGCGTCAGCGCCTCGTCGCGATTCTCCGCCACGGCGAGAATGCTGAGGAAGCCGGAAATCTCGAACACATCCCGGATATGCGGCTGCATGCCAGCCAGTAGGAACGCGCTGCCCGACTGCTTCAGGCGCTTGGCCACGACGAGAACCACCCGCAAGCCCGCGCTTGAAATGTAGTCGAGCTTGCTGACATCCAGAACGAAACCGCCATCGCCCAGTTGACTAAAGAGTTCAGTCTCGACAGCGGAAGAGTTGCTGCTGTCGAGCCGCCCCTGCAGGCTGGCGACGGTCGCGTTGCCCACCCTTTCGAATGTGATGCCCATGACAAACCTGATTCCTGTTGAATCCCGGAAAGGACAATTGTCTCTTGTCTCCGAAAGGTAAAGATTCCACGCAAGCTGGAAGCGAAGTGTTCCGTTAGGACGACAAAACTTCGATCCGCGGCGGGGGTAGACCATCGCCGGCCATTGCAGACGAGTCGGAGTCCGCCGGCGATGCGGAAAATTAACGCCGGTGCTCATAGTCTTGCTGCCTGCCTTCAGGTAACGGCGTCGAGCCGGTTTCAAGGCAAGGTGACGAAACAGCGGCTATCGGCACGCTGCCGGATTTCCGCTGCGCTTCGGAACAAAATCTTCACGTTTTCTCTCCACATTCCATGTCTTGGCTGCAAAGGCTGCGAACCTGCCTCTGCGGCAGGATGGCGGTTCTGTCTACGGGCCTCTCATCCGACGACTGGCACAGGGGACGAATGTGGGCGTAGATCAACTTCCAGGCTGCTCCTGCCGCGACATCAGCCACCTCACCGCGGGCATCATGGCATTCAAGGCCAGCCATTACGGGCGTGAAGCTGGCCTCATGCAGTCGCTCGTCGAGGACGGCCAGGCGCCGGCAACCCTGATGATCTCGTGTTCGGACAGCCGGGTGGATCCGGCCATCCTTTCGGGCGCGAAGCCGGGTGAACTGTTCACGGTGCGCAACGTCGCCAATCTGGTTCCCCCTTATCAGCCGGGTCCCTCGCTGCACGGCACGGGCGCGGCTATCGAATATGCGGTCCGCGACCTCAAGGTCGACCACATCGTCGTGATGGGCCACGCTCATTGCGGAGGCATCAAGGCGCTGATCAACGGCGCCAGTGGCCAGCGTATGGCGCGGGACTTCATCAACGACTGGGTGGAAATCGCCATCGATGCCTGCAGGCTGCACGTCAATGACCCCGATACCCAAGGCGGACGACGCGAAGTCTCGCTGGATCTGCTGCGGGAAAACGCCTTCCTGGTGGAACGGGCGGCGATCGCCGGATCTCTCAAGAACTTGCTGACCTATCCGTGGCTGCGCGAGCGCGTGGATGAAGGAACACTGCAACTGCACGGTTGGTGGTTCGACCTCGAGACAGGAGATCTGTGGCAGACGAGGGCGGGCGAGAGCATCCCCCTGTTGCCTGTGAGTTAGCCCCCAACCGCCGACCAGCCTGGAAGACTGTCGATGCGCCGTCCGGACACTCTTCTCTATTGGATAGACGAAGTGCCGCCCGCGCGCTTCGCACTCGGCCTGGCACTGCAGCAGGCCGCCTTCCTCGGTGCGCTGATGGCCGTGCCCGCCCTGTTTGCCCGCACCACAGGCATGGATCACATCCAGTTCCTCAATCTCGCGGCCTGCAGCCTGATCTATTCGGCAGCGGCATTGCTTCTCCAGTCGCTTGGCCGCTTCGGCATCGGCGCCGGCATATTTCTTCCCGTCCAGGGCACGACCTCCGTATTGCCGATCCTTGCCCTCGCCACGGCGACATCGGGGCTTCCCGGTGGCTTCGGCATGTTCGGGATCTGCGGCCTGTCGATGATCATTTTCAGCTTCATCATCCGACGCCTGAAGGCGATCTTCACGGTGGAAGTGGCCGGCCTTGCCATGTTGTTGATCGGTTCCGGCATTGGCGTGATCGGGCTGAAGCTGATTTTCTCCGTGGATGACGGGGCTGGCCCCTCCCCCCAGCGTATCGGCATCGCGGCAGCGACGCTGGCGGTGATGGTCATCTGCAATGTCTGGGTGAAGGGCACTCTTCGCTTGTTCGCCACCGTCACCGGGTTGGGCGTCGGCCTCCTTCTCAGTTTTGCGGCCGGCATCGTGCTGCCCTCCGATCTCGCGGTTTTCAACAACGCCAGCTTCTTTCGCCTGCCCTCCCTGCAGCAGTTCGGCTGGCAGTTCGACCCGGACTTGTTGGTGCCGGCCATCGTGACCGGCTTTTCGCTGTCGCTGACCTCCATGGGAGTGCAGATCGCGGCGCAGCGCTTCAACGACGCCGACTTCTCGCGACCGGATTTCGAGTCCATCGGTCGCGGCGTGCGCGCCGAAGGGCTGGCGCAGATATTCGCCTCGGCCATCAACGCGCTGCCGATGGTCGCCAGCGGCGGCGCGGCGAGCCTGGCGCTTGCTTCTGGTTGCACCAGCCGCCATCTCGCCGCCTGGACCGCGGGCCTGCTGCTCGTGATTGCCCTTTGCCCCAAGATCATCGTCGCGTGGATGATCCTGCCGCCCGAAGTGCTCGGCGCACTTTTCCTGTTTCTCTCGTCCTTCGCCACGATCGGCGGCATCCAGATGATCGGCTTGCGGATGCTGGACAACCGCCGCACGCTCGCCATCGGTATACCGATGCTTGTCTTCCTGACCTATGGCGATATCCGGGAAAGCCTGGACAACATGCTCCCGGTCGCCCGCTATTTCGATTTTTCCCAGTTCGCGCTCGTGCTGACTTTGGCGGTGATCCTCCAGTCCATTTTCCGCATCGGCATCGGTCGCCGGACACGCAGGGTCTTCACGGTTGCCTCGACGCATTTCGACGAAATGATCGAATTCATCGAAAGCCAGGGCCGCATCTGGGGGGCACGTCACGAGTCGATCAAGCGAGCCGAACTCGCCTCCTGGCAGACCTTCGAATTGTTGATGGACAACCACATGCTCGCCGACGACTGCGAGACGGTCGAGATCGAAACCAAGCTGGACGAGCACAACCTGACGATCTTCGTTCGCTACAAGGGGACGCTTTCGGAACTCTCCAACCGGCGCCCGAGCGCGGAAGAGATGATCGAGGATGTCGATGCCCCGCGCCACATGGCCGGCTATCTCATCAATCGCCTTGCCGACGGCGTCCGGACGCGAACGGTGGGCAACCAAGCCGAGCTGCGCCTGACATTCAAGGATTGAAGAGGGCGGACAACGGCGATGAAGACTACCAGGCCTCGGCCCCAGCGAACGCCTTTGCCTCAGGATGAGGCCGGCATACCCGCGACGCCGCCTCGCGCGGACGCGAAACCGGGCGGCGGCGAGAAGGTCGACATAGGCAAGAGCTATGACACCTATTTCGCCTCCGGCCTCTACCAGTCGCGTTACCCCCGGCCGAACAGGCGAACCCTGCGCACGCTGGAACAGCTTCTTCCCATCGAGGGCCGCCTTCTCGACTACGGTGCCGGCGAGGGACGCTATTGCCTTAGCCTGGCGAAATCGCACGCGGCTCACGTCGTCGCCGTCGACATCAGCACCACCGCACGCGTCACCCTGGCGAATCGCGCGCGCGACATGAACCTCGCCGACCGTGTCGTGATATGCGAGCCCGGCGATGCGATTTATCGCACCGAGGTCAGCGAGGATGGTGGTTTCAACGTCGCCTTGCTGGGCTTCGGTGTGCTGGGCCATGTGGCCGGGCGCTCTCGGCGCATGGCGCTGCTCCTGGAACTGCGCGACGCGCTATTGCCGCATGGCCACCTGGTTCTCGGTCTGCCCAATGCGATGCGGCGTTTTCGGGCCGAGCAAGCCCGATATGCACCCCGCGTGCAGGCCGGAGAATTCGAAGAAGGTGACATCCAGTACGAACGGGTGTCCGACGCAGGCACCGTTCCGCTTTTCTACCACCTTTTCCACGGGGGCGAGATCCAGGCCGATCTTACCGAGGCGGGCTATGTGATCGAGCGGATGACGAGCGAAAGCATGCTGCCGGAGACCGTCGTCACGAAATCGAAAACGCTGGCGCTGATCGACGACCTGGCATGCAGCGCGCTGCCCGCCGACCTGGGCTACGGCTATCTGGTGATCGCGCGTCCCCGAAACTGAACGAGCCTGGCCTGCTGGCTGATACGCGTCGTGACCGTGATGACAACGATCGTGCAGTTAGACAGTTGAGCGGGTCGCCGTCGAATCGCCGGAGCTGCCCCGGCAATCCCCTGTCGCTATCGCCACCGCTTCACATGGTCGACCAGGGCCCGAAGCTTCGGGGCAAGGTTCCGACGGTTGGGGAAATATAGGAAAAAGCCTGCAAAGGGCGGGCAATAGTCTTCGAGCAGAGGCACCAACTGGCCGGATGAGACATAGGGCCTGAAGGTCTCCTCCATGCCAAAGGTTATCCCTCCGCCCGCGCAGGCCGTACGGATCATCAGCCACATGTCGTTGGTGGTGATCTCCGGATTGACGGAGACGTCGTATTCGCGCCCTTCTTCGCCGAATTCCCAGCGGTAAGGTGCCGTCTGGGGTGCGGGACGCCAGCCGATGCAGCGATGCTGCGCGAGCTCGGACGGATGCGAAGGCTTCCCGAAGCGCTCTATGTAGGCAGGTGCGGCGACCACGGTCTGGCGCTGCTCGCCCGACACCGGGATGGCGATCATATCCTGGTCGATCACCTCGCCAAGCCGCACCCCGGCATCATAGCCCTCCGCCACGATGTCGAATTCCTCGTCCGTCACCGTCACATCGATCCGGACTGCCGGATAGGCGTCCGCGAAGCCGACCAGCAGCGGTCCCGAGATGAACCGTTCCGCGATCGAGGATACCGCGAGCCGCAAAAGGCCGCTCGGCGCGATGTCCCGATCCGCCGCGGCGTCCAAGGCCAGGCCGACTTCCGCAATGGCCGGCGCCACGCGCTGGAAAAGCTGCTCGCCGGCCTCGGTAAGGCTGACGCTTCGCGTCGTGCGCTGGATCAGCGCGACGCCAAGGCGATCTTCGAGGCGACGGATGGCCTGGCTTACCGCCGGGCGCGTCACACCCACATGCTCGGCGGCCGCGCGGAAGCTTCGCATCTCCGCGACGGCCAGAAAGACAGAGATGCCCGTGAGATCGGCAGCCATTGGTAATGTGAGATTACCGACCTATTCACGATTAGGCAAATTGTCATCCTTTCCAGTCGTCTTTAGCTTCCGGTCAGCAGAGTGACATCCAGGAGCCCGACCATGCGACATGCATTTGCAGTCCTGATGACCGCCACACTCTTGAGCCCATCCGTACATGCCGAGGAGCCCGCCTTGCGAACCAACCATCCCTATGCCGGCATGTGGGTGACCGACGATGGTCGTGTCCGCCACGAGCTCCTGCCCAACGGCCGCTATGTCGAAGCGCGCGGCTCACGCGAGCGCGCCTATGAAGGCCGTTACGAGGTGACCGGCACGCATATCGAATATTGGGACGACACCGGCTTCACCGCCGACGGCGACTTCGTGGACCCCGACACCTTGCATCACGGCGGCATGGTATTGCGCCGTCGAGCGGATCCAGTCGCAAGGCCCTGACGCCCCCCAAGCAGCGGAAGCGACGCGCATGCCTCTAGCGGCTGGACAGTCGGGTGTCTGAGGTCTGACGTCCTCGAAGGCCGTCCAAGCTTCGCCACGGCAGGGCCGTCACGTTCGGGCCCGCCAGTCGTAGCGCCTCACGTAATCGAGAAACGCGCGCATTGTAGCGCTCGGGAGGCGGCGGCTCGGATAATACAGAAACCAGTGCGGCAAGGTCGGGCTCCAATCGGAGAGGAGCTCCACCAGCCCGCCGTTCAGGATATGGGGCTTGGCATAGTCATCGAAAATATGGGCTATTCCTTTGCCGGCCAGCGCCGCCTGCAACTCATTATGCGCCGAACTGACCATCAGGCGGCCCTTGGGAGTAAGCTCTATCTCTTCGTTTCCGTCGGCAAATCGCCAGGTGACCAAAGTGCCTCCGGGAAATCTCCGCTTGATGCAGTCATGACTGACGAGATCGTGCGGTACCTTCGGTTGCCCGTGCTTTTCGACGTAATCCGGTGACGCGACGATCGCATAGCGAAGCGGCGGACCAAGCGGCAGCGCGATCATGTCCTGCGCCAGCTGCTTGCCGAATCTGACGCCTGCATCGAAGCCCTGTTCCACGATGTCGATAACCGCCGCGTCGCTGATGATTTCGATGCTCACCTCGGGATAGGCATCCATGAAGTCGAATGCCAACGGGCAAAGAAAATGATCGACCGCTGGCGCGGGGGCATTGATCCGGAGCGTTCCGGACGGAGTGTCCCTCAACTCGTCGACTTCCGCGATCGCTAGCCTGATGTCGCTCAGCGCGGGCGCCAACCTCTCAAGGAGACGTTTCCCGGCCTCCGTGGGAGACACGCTTCTCGTCGTGCGATTGAGGAGCCGGATGCCCAGGGTCTCTTCGAGCGCGTTCACCGTTTGGCTCAGCGCCGATGACGACACGCCGCGCTCGAGCGCCGCCGCCCGGAAGCCACCGCAGCGGACGATCGAGACGAACACATCAAAGCTGTCCAGGCGAACAGGATTCATTGGGAAGTATCCCTAATCAAGCTGATCACATTTGCACGTCTTATCCGATCAATCGTCTGATGTCATGGTGGGTGCGAGTTAAACATCGCGCCCTGCCTGCTTCCCTTCGCCAGCCATTTTCGGCCCGGGGCAAATGAAGGAGCAGGAGCGCGCCGCAGCAAGAAGGGAAAACCGATGAGTGCCTTTACTCTCAACAGACGCGCCATCATGCTGTCCGCTGTCGCAGGTGCATCGAGCATGGTCGTCCCGGCTTTGGGCGGCTTCGGCAGCGCGAATGCCCAGGCCGCGCCTTCGCTGAGGGGCAATGCCGGTCACTATCGCTTCCGCGTCGGCGAGATCAGCGCGACCGTCTTGAGCGACGGCGTCATAGGCGCCCCTCCGCGTGTCTATGCAAGCGACGCGCCCGAGGCGGAGCTGGAGGCGGTGCTGCGGCAAGCTTTCCTTGCGACCGACCATATGACGCTGAACCTCAATACGCTCCTGATCGAAACCGGCGGGCGGCGGATTCTTATCGAGGCCGGCGCCGGGGAGACGATGGGTCCGAACGGCGGCCGCATCTTCGAAAACCTCGCGGCGATTGGCCTGGGCGCGGCAGATATCGACACGATCGTCATCTCGCACACCCATCCAGACCATGTCGGCAACCTCCGCACCGCTGACGGCGGCAGGGCTTTCCCCCGCGCGACGGTCTTCATGCCGAAGGCGGACTGGGATTTCTTCGTCCGCGCCGATCCGGATCTCTCCTACATGCCGGTGCCCGAAGAGTTCCGCCTGCGCTTCGCGGCGAACATCAAGAACAGCCTCGAGCCAGTCATGAATAATGTCGAGCTCTATGAAGCCGGTGCCGAGATTGTGCCGGGTCTCACGACCCTCGTCGCATCCGGTCACACGCCGGGCATGGCAACCTTCCTCGTCCACTCTGGCAGCGATCAACTGCTGCTGACGGCCGACCTCGCCTATCACCCGGTCGTCAACGTCGACAATCCCTGGCTGCCCGGACCCGATCGCGACAAGGAAACGGCCCTCGCCTCCCGCCGGCGCATCTTCGACAGGGCTGCAACCGACCGCATTCCGGTGCTCGGCTTCCACTTCCCCTTCCCCGGCCTTGGCCGGATGCTGAAGACAGATGGCGGCTACGCGTGGGTTCCCACCAACTGGCAGTTCTGAATTCAGCGACAGCCGAGCAGGAGACCTCTCATGACCTCGTCAAACATCAATCGTCGCAGCTTTCTCGGCACGGTCGGCGCAACGGCAACCGGCCTGGCCCTCGCCGCCCCGACCACCGTGGCAGCGCAGGCCCAAGCTACCGGCCCGGCGGCGTCGACCTCCGGAACCAACGCCGAGGTGCTGACCCGTACCGTTCCCCGCACCGGTGAACGGGTGTCCGCCCTCGGCCTCGGCACCTTCCTGACCTTCGACCTGAAGCCCGGCGACAGCCGCGACGCGCTTCGTCAGGTCTTCGAGCGCTACGTCGCAGCCGGCGGCCGCGTCGTCGACACCTCACCGCTCTACGGCTCGGCCGAAGTCAGCGTCGGCCAGTTCATGGGCGAGTTCGAAGGGTCCGGCGAGATGTTCCTCGCCAACAAGGTTTGGGCCACGGGCGAATATCTCGGCGACGAAAGCCATGCGGTCGAGAGCTTCCGGCAGTCGCGTTTTCGCACCTGGCGCGACACGATCAATCTCATGCAGTGCCACAGCATCACCAATGCGCCGGTCATCGTCCCGCTGATGAAGTCCTGGAAGAAGGAAGGCCTGATCCGCCATGTGGGTGTGACCCATCACGAATCGGCTGCGCAGGAGCAACTCCTGGCGATCGTCGAACGCGACGACGTCGATTTCATCCAGACCAACTACTCGATCTTCAACCGCGATGCCGAGCGCCGCCTGCTTCCTGCGGCCGCCGCCAAGGGCGTCGGCGTGCTGATCAATCTGCCGCTCGAAAAGGCACGGCTGATGAAGGTGGTCGAGGGACATGCGCTTCCCGGTTTCGCCGAGGAGTTCGGCGCGACGAGCTGGGCGCAGTTCTTCCTGAAATGGGTCATGGCGCACCCGGCGGTCACCAGCGCACTTATGCGGCACGTCGAACCCGGATCACATGAGCGACAATGTCCAGGCGATGACCGGGCCGCTTCCCGACGAACGCATGCGCGCCCGCATGGTCGCTCATATGGAGACGATCCCCGGCTTCGGCTCGATCGGTTCCATGCCCTGGTATCCCGGCAAGGAGAACATGTACTCCGGTCTGATCCGGGAGGCGCAGGCCAACGCCGTGCGACGACTGCAATGACCGATCAGTGCATGCGATGCCCCTGAGTTCGAGACCTGGAGACCGACCTTGCCGTCAAGCCGAAGATCCCTGTTGATCGCATTTCTAACCCTGCCTCTGATCCACGCCGCCCGAGCGAAGGCATTCGCGCAAGCGGGCCCTGAACTTCCTCTGACCCTGGAATGTCGCGACGCAGACGACCTCACCCTCGAACGGGAAGCCGGTCCGTTCTTCAAGCCGAATTCTCCGCACAATCGCGAACTCCATGCAGACGCCCTGGACGGTGAACGGATAACGGTTGCCGGATTTGTCCTCGATAGGCGCTGCCGGCCTCTCGCCGGATGCCTGGTCGAAATCTGGCATGCGGACGAAAACGGCGAGTACGACAGCGTTGGCTTCCGCCTTCGCGGACATCAGTTCACCGACGTGCAGGGGCGCTGGTGGTTCAACACCATCGTGCCCGCGCTATATCCCGGCCGAACGCGTCATTTCCATTTCAAGGTCCAGAGCCCGGGTGGCCGCGTCCTCACCACCCAGCTTTATTTTCCCGGCGAGGCTGGAAACGTCGGAGATCGCCTCTTTCACGAGACACTTCTCCTCGACATGAAGGAAACCGGCGACGGACGGTTCGGACGTTTCGATTTCGTCGTTTGAATGAACCAAGTCCGTTCGGCCGGAAGGTGCCGGCAGGATCGGCACCCCGGGCGACTTGCCAAGATGGCGGGCTAGCTCAGGCATTGAAGCCGGCGTCCACATTGAGGACCGCACCCGTAATCAGACTTGCGGTGGGGCCGGCAAGGAACGCGACGGCGCTGGCGACCTCACCGGGCTCGCCAAATCGACCCAGTGACGTCAGGCTCCGCTGATAGTCGGCATTCTCGCCATTGGCCGGGTTCATCTCCGTATCAGTCGACCCCGGCAGAACGAGGTTCACGGTAATACCTTGGGGGCCGAGTTCGCGCGAAAGGCCTCGTGTGAACGACAGAAGTGCCGACTTCGACATGGCGTAGGCCGTCACCCCGGGGAATGGAACACGCTCGGCAAGTGAAGAACCGATGGAGACGATCCGGCCTCCTGACGATAGGTGAGGGATCGCTGCCTGGGCGAAGAGGACTGGTGCGCGAACGTTGATATCAAGCATGGCTTGTAAGTCGGCCAACGACAGGTCCGCGGTCATCCCGGCCGTTCCGATGCCAGCGCTGTTGACCAGAATATCAAGACCTCCAAGCGTCTCGACAGTCTCGGTGACGGCACGAATGATGGCTTTCGGGTCGGCACTATCCGCCTTGATGGCAAGCCCGCGCCGGCCTTTCTCCTCGATCGACCGAACCACCGCCGCAGCCCGATCCGCTGAGCGCTGATAGGTAAGCGCGACATCGGCCCCATTCTCGGCGAGCGCAATCGCGATCGCAGCCCCTATTCCGCGTGAGCCACCGTTCACCAGAGCGCGTTTTCCAAGCAATTCCATAATCGTTCCTTTTATGCAGTGATCGATGCATTAATCTGTAGATCCATTGCAAAGCGTCGTCAACTGATTTATGCATCGTTCGATGCATAATAAATTCCCAACCTCTCCGGAGCACCCGACGCCGACAGGTCCCACCCGAGGTCGGCCGCGGGAATTTGATCGCCTGGCTGCGCTCGCAGCCGCGACAAGGCTGTTCTGGATCAAGGGATACGAGGCGACCTCAATCGCTGATCTGACGGATACGATGGGGATCGGAACGAAGAGCCTCTATGCGGCCTTCGGCTCGAAGGACGCGCTCTACGCGGAAGCGCTCCAATACTATTACACGACCTACCAGGGATTGGTCTGGACCCGTTTCCAGAAGGCCACGACCGCGCGAGAGGCGGCTCTGGCGTTTCTCCAGGATTCCGCCGTGGCCATGACGGGTGGCGATTGCGATCTGCCGCATGGATGCATGGCGACGCTCGCCACGGTGGGCAGCGAAGGACATTCCGAACTCGGCGAGTTCATGCGAACCACCCGTGCAGGGGGCTTCGATCTCCTCAAGGCCCGTTTCGACAAAGCAAAGGACGACGGGGATCTCCAGGCCACGGCAGACACGACCAAGTTGGCGAGGTTTGTGCAGACCGTACAAAGTGGCATGGCGATCCGCGCCCGTGACGGAGCGGATCGCGCCGAACTCGCGGCCATTGCGGAGATCGCCCTGGCCGGCTGGGACCAGATCACGGCC